>NZ_LOIC01000105.1 GCF_001684335.1 Photorhabdus namnaonensis | reverse complement strand
GCCTATAGTGACGCCGGATAGATTTAAGCAAGCCCAAAATTCATCAAAATGAGTGTTGCAAAAACGAGGGTGACCATAGATTTTTATGCTCTCTATATTGGAGTGTAATTTTCATTTTTTCATATTGAGTTTTTTATCGTCATCCTCTCTGGTTTTGCACAGTATGCTTCCTTATATCGGGTAATCATATGATTAGACTCTAATCACTGTCTGAATAAGTCACATTTTTGTCAAGCAACCCGATAATACTAAAAGTACGCCAGGCACAGCGCTAAATAAAACAAACAAGGATGTTGTGTATGACAACTGAAATCCCTCCTCTGTCGCCGACGTCTGAAGCTGAAATTGATAGCTTTCAGCAAGCGGTTTCTCAAAAGACCCAACCTAGATTGTTGTTAAAAAAATGTCTGGGGTATCTGTCAATATTGCTTGTTATTGTCAGCATAGCGTTGCTGGCATTCGTGGTACGGCAGCAACATCATCAGTTAGTGGAATTTCAGTCATTGATGCGAAATGGATCATTCCGGCATTTGCCTGATGAGGTGCAAAAGCTGCACGAACGGTTTGATAAAGCGGATACCGGCTTTGTCTCCCGTCAGGACTGGCAAATGCAAAATGACCGGTTTCATCAGGCATTGATAGCGCAACAGGGATCCGTCAACGACCAACAGAAATCGCTGGTACGGTCAGTGACTGATTTAAGCCGTGCGCATCAGGATCTTACCGAAGCAGGAAGTGTATTGAAAAATACCGTGAAACAGCAAGAAATGCGCGTTGACGCATTAATCACGTGGAAATCTCAGCAGGAAAAGTACTTTGGTAAAAAAGCGGGCACACCTGATCGGGAAGTTCTTCGAGCGAAGAAACGGATAGTGGCTCCTTTCATGCTTTCTGGTATTGAACGTCGGGGAGAACAAGTTTATGCCGTTATTATTCCACGAGACACAGATCCTCATTCCCAAATATCTCAAATGCGCTTATTGACTCCGGGTGAAAGCGCATTTGAATGGACGTTGGTCAGTATCTCCGATCATCAGGCTTTGTTCCAGGTACAAGGGCACCGTCAAACCCTGTCAGTCAATGGAGGGTAATGATGAGAAAAGATTTTTTCAGCCAGAGGAAGGGGGTGGTGCTGATTGGCGTTGTTATGTCTCTGTCAGCTTCGGCGGCACAGGTTGCTATCTCTGAACAGACAGAGACGGGAATGAAAGCGACTCAGCAACAGGTCACGCAGGCTGAAAACCACCGTATTCAGGCGCAAATGTGGGGGCTGACGGAAGCAGAGTTTCAGCGTTATCAGCAATTGATGCAGGGACAACGGGGCATTCAGTCTCCTGGACTCGATCCGTTGAGTGCATTGGGTATTGAGGCAGAAACAGTACAAGCGCGTCAACGTTATGCAGAATTGTGGGTCAAACAGGAATATGTCCGTACTGAAAAAGAGTTGGCGTTCCAGCGGGCGGTGGATGCGGCCTGGAAGCGTCTGGCGCCGAATATTTTGCCGGTTAATTTAGGGAAGGGGGACGGAATCGCACAGGGTAATCAAGGGAGACTGGCGTTATTTGTGAAAGAGGATTGCGTGGCTTGTGATGCCCGGCTGGCTGCTGTCTTGTCAGCTGATCGTGAGGTGGATATTTACCTGGTAGATAGTGAAGGCAACGATGATGTTTTACGTACCTGGGCAGGTAAACATCATATTCCATCAGAAAAAGTCGGTAGCCGAAAAATCACGCTTAATCATGACAAAGGACGCTGGCGACAATTTGGTCAGGGGAAAATGCCGGTCGTACTACAACGTGAGAATGACGGATGGCGTGTGGTGGCATTTTGAGTCTCGCTGTGGCGGGAAGTCTCTTTTGGATGACAGAAGGTATGGCCGCTGCGGTAAAACAGGTCGTTCCGCCTGGGTACCAGCAGATTGCGCGGGTTCATGGCGTACCCGCTGAAATGCTTTATGCGTTGGCACTGGCAGAGTCGGCAAAACGTTTGCCACAGGAGAAACATGAACGCCCCTGGCCGTGGACGCTCAATGTGGCTGGAAAAAGTTATCGTTATGCAACCCGGCAGGCGGTCTGGCAGGCGTTGCAGGGATTTATGCGTAGCGTACCGCTCAAACGTATTGATGTGGGGATTACTCAAGTGAATTTAGGCTGGAACGGCCATTATTTTCGTTCTTATTGGGATGCCTTGGACCCCTATACTAATCTTCATGCGGCAGCCCGTATTCTGAAAACCTGTTATCAATCCAATCCGGGTAGTTGGTTGAATGCGGCAGGCTGTTATCACCATCCCGCTGGCGGTCAGCCTGCGAGTAAGTATCGGAAAATCGTCGCACGTAAACTGAGTACGCTAGAAACCCGATATCTTGTTTTGTCCACCAATATTGCTGTGGCTAATACGACACAGACCTGGATTGAACCGAAGGAAAAATAAAGAAGATGTTAATCCGTTATCGCTGCCGTTTATTTTTAATGATGATGATATTGACGCCCTGCTCTCAGGCTGCACTGACTATTGTGGCTGATTTAGGTGGACAATCTACAGCAGCGTATTTT
The DNA here is from genome assembly GCF_001684335.1 of Photorhabdus namnaonensis. Classification (GTDB taxonomy): domain Bacteria; phylum Pseudomonadota; class Gammaproteobacteria; order Enterobacterales; family Enterobacteriaceae; genus Photorhabdus; species Photorhabdus namnaonensis. The sequence continues at coordinate 7,328 of NZ_LOIC01000105.1, read as the reverse complement.
GAGGCCATTAACGCTCAGGACAATGAACCGACGACTTCTTCAAATACGGAGGCGGCCCCGCCAGATTTAACCGAAGGGGGCATGTTACCGGTGGAAACGCCGGAATTGTCTCCCGGACCTGTTGACGCTCGTCCGTTGCAATTGCCGGGAATGGGGGAGTTGTTCATGATTGGGGATGATGCCCGGTCAAAACAGTGGTTGAAGAAAAATTTGATTGGTCTTCGGAAAAAGCAGGCGGTGGGGTTGCTGGTCAGTGTGCGGGATAAAACACAACTGGATGAACTGCGTCAGCTTGCAGAGGGATTAGTATTGGCTCCCGCTTCCGGCAGTGATTTAGCCCGGCGGCTGAACTTGCGGCATTACCCAGTGTTGATAACCGATACCGGTTTAACTCAGCAGGTGCGCTGATGTGGCCTCGTCATCTGGTATTAGACACCGTGTGGCAGCAGGGCTGTCCAGCATGGTTACTGCTACTGGGGCTGTTGCTGACGATTGTGGTGCTGTGGCTCAACTTGCCTTCATTATCAGCCCGGTCATGGCGTCATCGTCACTACCGGACACAGGCTGCCCGTATTCTGGATCGGTTACCTCAGTTAGCGGGAGATGCACAACGCCTGAGATATTTACGCAAAATCAACCCGTATGTTTTTGAAGAATTATTGTTGTTGGCATTCGAGCGTCAGGGGCTGCCCGTCATCCGCAACTGTCGTTACAGCGGTGATGATGGTTTGCACGGCCAGGTGTTTATCGCCAGGCAGCGTTATCTGATTCAGGCCAAACGTTACAGCCAGTTTATTGCAGCCCGTCATATTCAGGCATTTGGTACGTTGCTGATTAAAGAGCAATGTGATGGCTTTTTTATTCATACCGGTCGCATCAGCCCTACAAGCCGAACATTACTGAAATCGTATCCACGTATTCAGCTTATCAGTGGTCAGCGCCTGCTTGATTTGCTGGCAGGGAAACGAGACTGGCTGTGTCCTTCACATTTTCAACGGTCATGTGATTGATGAGTGATCGCTATGTGATTGAAACCCTGTTGCGTCCGGCGGTAGAACTGAATACGGCTGTGGTTGCAGCGGTAGCCGCGGGGATTTGTCTCTCAGCCCCCTGGGCTGTGGGGCTGTCACCGTCGGTTAGTGATGTCACAGCGGTGGGTTTTGGGGTGTTGTCCGGTATCCGGTTTCGGCAAGGGCTGCGGGTCCTGCGTTACCGGCGTCATATCCGGCGATTGCCCCGTTATGTGATGGCCAGTCACCAGGTGCCCGTCAGCCATCAGAGATTGTTTCTGGGGAAAGGGTTTCTTTGGCAACAAAAACATACGCAACGATTTCTGGATACTCTGCGCCCGGAAGTCGAACGTTATGTTCAACCTTCCCGGTATTATCAATTAGCGAGGGAATTTGAGCAGCGGTTTGAGTACCCATTGCCCTCTTTATGTCGTCTGACGCAACGTGATTCTCCGTGGAACCCGGTGAGGCCACTGCCGCCAGTAGGAGGCAATCCAGCATTGCATGGCATTGAACCGGATGAAGTCAATGTGTCAATGGATTTGCGTGAGCGGGTTGGCCACATGTTGGTCCTCGGTACAACCCGTGTTGGTAAGACCCGGCTGGCAGAGTTACTCATCACGCAGGATATCCGGCGGGGTAATATCACGATTGTGTTTGATCCGAAAGGGGATGCAGACCTGCTCAAACGCATGTGGGCGGAAGCGCATCGTGTCGGGCGGGAAGATGAGTTCCATGTGTTTCATCTGGGCTGGCCGGATATTAGTGCCCGTTACAATGCTGTTGGCCGTTTTGGGCGGGTTTCAGAAGTCGCTTCTCGTATAGCAGGACAATTGAGTGGGGCGGGTAACAGTGCCGCTTTTCGTGAGTTTGCCTGGCGTTTTGTCAATATCGTTACTCGTGCTTTGGTGGCACTGGGGCAGCGACCGGATTACACCCTGATATTACGTTATGTCACCAATATTGGGGAACTGTATGAAACTTATGCTGAAAAAATTATCAGGCAATGCCAGCCTGTGTTATGGGAGCAGGTAGAGAAAAGTCTGGGTCTGCTGACAGAAGACGATTTGCCACGCAATATGCAGGGGCAGGCGAATGCAGTGAAAATCTGGGCGATTGAAATGGCATTAAGCTCAGAAGTGGGGAAAAAACTCTATGATCCGATACTGGACGGGTTGCGCAGTGCGGTTCGCTATGATCGCACCTATTTTGACAAAATTGTGGCGTCCCTGTTGCCATTACTGGAAAAACTGACCACGGGAAAATAGCCGCGCTGTTGGCACCAGATTACACGGATATGAATGATCCGCGTCCCATCTTTGACTGGCAACAAGTGATACGTAAGAAAGGTATCGTCTATGTGGGGCTGGACGCTTTATCGGATGCAGAAGTGGCTTCGGCAGTAGGCAATTCCATGTTCGCAGACTTGGTTTCCGTTGCTGGCCATATCTACAAATTTGGTCTGGATGACGGTTTGCCAGAAAGTAAAACGAGAAAACTCCCCATTAGCTTACATTGTGATGAATTCAATGAGCTGATGGGCGATGAATTTATTCCGCTGATTAACAAGGGGGGCGGTGCCGGGATAGAGGTAACCGCTTACACTCAGACCTTGTCTGATATTGAAGCACGCATTGGCAGCAGTGCTAAAGCGGCACAGGTAACAGGAAATTTTAATACCTTAGTTATGTTGCGTGTTAGGGAAAATAACACTGCTGAGCTGCTAACCCGCCAGTTGCCAGAGGTGGAAGTGTACACTAAAACTTTGGTCTCCGGGATTACTGATATCTCCAGTCCGGAGCAGGGGAGTCACTTTACCTCTAACACTCAGGACCGGGTTAGCACGATCAGAACGCCGTTAATTACCCCTGCCGAGGTGATTAATTTGCCGAAAGGTCAGGCATTTGCTCTGCTTGAAGGGGGACGGTTATGGAAGATTCGGATGCCGCTGCCGGCAGCCGATGATGATGACCTGATGCCGGCAAGTCTGCAAAAAATCGCTGATGATATGCGTAAACATTACCGTACCAGTGAATCCTGGTGGTCGGGTAGCGCAATGCCAGATGATAGACAAGTTGACCTGGATGCGGTGTTAAAAACTGCTGTGTTGACTGATGACTCTGATATGGAGATGGTAGATAATGGCACAAGCGAAAACTGAGTCGCCGCAGACACCATCGAAAAAGTCAGGACCATTAAAAACGGTTTTGTGGGATTTTCCGTGGATGCTTATTGGCTTGTTGCTGGCTTCGTTGTTTTTCAGTCTGGTGATTGAATATTTTGGGATCGCCTTTTTCTGGACGGAACAGGGAGAGAGACACAGCCAGCAAGTTATGATCACGGAAAGCGGTTGGTTGTCTAAAGAGTTTACCCGCAGCTTACTGTTATCAGAGCCGGCTACTACGCTCAATATCGGGTTAAAATGGGGTTATCAGTGGGTGCTTGTAGACAGTGTACACTGGACTGGATTAATCAACAGCATACAGTACAAGCTCGGAGCTACCATGAAATGGTGAGAGAGTTGAGCGATTGGAGTGTATGGCTGGCGGAAAGTTTGCGGAAGTACCTGCTGGCAACAGTGTATGTAACGATAACCTTTATTATCCGGCTCACTATCCTGGTATTGTCTTTGCCATTGTTTGTGATAGTTATAGGCGTTGCTGTAGTTGAAGGACTAAGCCGACGTGACCTACGGCGTTATGGAGCCGCTTATGAGTCGAGTTTTGTTTATCATCATGCCAAATGGTTTGTGAAACCGGCGTTTTGTGTACCCTGTCTGTTATATCTCTCCTGGCCATCGGCTGTGTATCCCAATTTATTATTGTTACCCGCAGCTCTCCTATTAGGGCTTGCTATTACCGTGATGATGAGTACTTTTAAGAAATATCTTTGAGGTAAAAGCGGTATGATGTGGATTTTTGGGTATTCCCATAGGATTGGTTTGGAAAATCAGTGTACTCGACTATGAGATTTTCAATGAGCTTAATGACTAAGATGATCTGGTGCGTAAATTTAGCATTTCTATCCAGTGGACTTACATTAGATTGACGAACTTTTAAAAGGGAGTTGGAATTGTTTTTAGAATAAATTATTCAATGACTAATAAGAATGAGTAAGATATATCAATCAAGTCTGCACGATTAGTCAGATGGTAGATTGAATATGATCTCTCCACGTTATGTTCCATCTGTTCTTATTTTTCAGGCGTAGGAAAAGAGATTGTAATTTACCTTCCATAATTTTCTTCTTTATCCAAGCAAATATTTGCTAGTAAGTGGTTTAAGGATTTACTGTTGCTCCGTTCTGCGGGCTAGCATTGACAACCCGACAGTATTAAAAATATCATATTAGTATTTATACAATGACGTCCTAAGGACGTCATTGTATAAATACCAACTTATTTGTCAAGATATTTAATATTATCCATAATTTCATGAAATTAGATGAGCATCAAGGAAAATAACTATTTGACTTTTTACGCATACCTATGTATAAGTCCTTAGGACTTATACATAGGTAGCGTTACATGATGAATGAAACTATTCCTCTCCGGGAAGCTCTGCGGCGAACATTACTCAACAAGTATGATAACCCAGCGATCGGATTACATGAGTTCAACAGGTTTATCTACACCTTATACCGTGATAAATCATTTGAGGGTGTACGGATTGGGAAGATATCAGCTCCAGAGCCGGATAGCAGAGTCCTGGATATCACACTGAGTGACTTAAAGACTCAAGGAATTCTTTCTCCTGTGATTGAGGGCGTGGTTTACCAAATCAGTAACAAGGATCAGGCGAGCGCACAGCAGATTGCCTGTAGTATCACTCCTTACTCCTATTTGGCCTATTTGACGGCAATGGAATGGCATGGCATAACGGATCGTATTCCTCATATCGTGCATTTAGTCCAATCTTCTCAAGCACAGGCCAAAAAATTGCTGAATGAACAACTCGCTCAAGAGTTTCCAGGTATCAGTGATATTCATCCTTTGCTGCCGAAGAAAGTGTCATCCGTAGGGAAGATCGATGGCAAGGAGTTGCTCATTCATAATAAGAAAAACTTCGTGATGAAGCGAGAGCTCTATGGTTCAGGGGGGATAAGGGTGACTAATATTGGTGAGACCTTTCTTGATATGCTCAAAAAGCCTGAAATGTGTGGCGGTTTTATGCATGTGATGGAGGTGTTTGAAGAGTATGCAAAAGAATATCTGCCTTTAATTGTAAAAACCGTTGAGAAGGATGGAAACTCCATTGATAAAGCCAGAGCGGGCTATATTCTGGAAGACGTTTGTCACCTTAAACACCGAACGATAGACACTTGGAAGCGGTCGGTTCAACGTGGTGGAAGCCGGAAATTAGTGGCCTCGCAGCCGTACAAAGAGGTGTACTCAGAAGTCTGGTGCATATCTCTCAATCTTTAGAACAGAAAAAGTGGCATATGGAATACTCAATTGAGCAGTGGGTTGCAGAAGCACCGAAGGATAGGATCACTTTTCGACAGGCAGTCCATATCGTTCTTCAGGCCATTGCGTCCAGCGACTATCTTAAACCCAAGATGATCATGAAAGGTGGGTTGCTACTAGGGATCCGTTATCAAAGTAGCCGTTTTACTGAGGATATTGATTTTTCTACGGCAATGAAATTGGCTGATATTGACCAGGAAGAGTTTCTCGCAGAGCTCAATGAATCACTGCTTATCGTTTCCGGAGAGCTTCCCTATCAGGTCACTTGTGCGGTTCAAGCCGTTGTGATTCAACCCAAAAACCAATATGAGAAAGCCACGTTCCCCTCGTTCAACTTAAAAATTGGATACGCCAGAAACACAAGTTGCGGGGAAATGAAACGGCTACGTGAAAAACAGTGTCCTAACACGATTAAGATTGATTACAGCCTGAATGAAGACAGTTTGCATGTTGATCACATCACCTTGACGGATGAGAATGAAATCTGTGCCTACAGCCTTACTGACCTCATCGCAGAAAAAATCCGTTCTATCATCCAACAAGTACCGCGCAACCGCTCTCGCCGACAAGACATTTATGATTTGAACTATTTATTTAACAACGTTGAACTTGACGAAGTTGAAATGTTGTCGATATTAACTTCATTACTGTACAAATCGGTCGGTCGCCTTGAACCAGGCGTCGTGAACCCTGCAACATTAGATCGTGCAGATATCAAACAACATTCCGAGCGTGAGTATCAAACGTTGACTGCTGAGATCGAAGGGATGTTGCCAGAATTCGACACAGCCTATGAGCGGATCAGGCTATTTTATCGTGCGTTACCTTGGGAGCATACCACAGGATGGGAGATATGCTGACTAAGTGTTTAGCACTGAGCGACAAAGGGAATAGGAGAGAGCAACTGGATCGTTTCTTTTATTTCCGTACTGACACACATTCAGTATCAATCATGATAGACGGTTTCAGTTATTGCGGAAGTTTCCCCCATTATGTTGACTATCTTGGTGAGCAGTTTGCAACTATTCAGTATGCCCGACTGGACAGTGATAGCATCTGCTATGAAATCAACCGCATTCTCAATGCGCGTGACGGTTATCCTGGTAAGGCAAGTATTGCCATTATCGTTTCCGATCAAGAGTATTATCGCTATATGTCGCTTGGTGATACTCGCATTTACTGGCCTTCAATGCAGAAGCGTACTGTTGACCATACGCTGGCCCAACGGTGTGTTGAATGGGGAAAATCCCCTGCTGAGACATTAAGAACGCATCCGCTGAGAAACCGCGTCACGCAATTTGTGTCAAAAGACAGTACTCATCATTTCTGCTATAAGATCGACAGACGTATTCCTGGCGAGGTAATAATTATGTGTACAGATGGGTTCTGGTGTCAGTACGATGATAAGGCACTCTATCTGTTAGATTCAGAAGAGGCAATTGAACACGCTTTTTGTGAGGTATTGTCTAAAAGTCACAAGTTGCATGATAACCTTTCTACAGCCTTTCTGCGCGATAGGTAACATATTGCAGAAAGATGGCCTCTAATATGAGGCCAACGGCTATAACATTTCCTCAGCAGTATATTGGTTACTCCCCATAATGACTGAGTTCTGCTTCCTGCATCCTCGATGCTTGGTAAGCTGGATTTTAAGTCCCCTGGCAATGTACAGGTTAACTCGTAATCCGAAACGCCAATTGGCTTTTGAATACCGCGCAAGGTATATTCGGCCAATATCTGGTCTTTGGTCTGGCATAAAATCATTATCTATGGTCACCCTCGTTTTTGCAACACTCATTTTGATGAATTTTGGGCTTGCTTAAATCTATCCGGCGTCACTATAGGCAAGGATG
>NZ_LOIC01000104.1:67753-68971 GCF_001684335.1 Photorhabdus namnaonensis | reverse complement strand
GCAAAGAAGGCATAATCGGACTCCCGTTTTTGCGTCACATACTCCCGTGTGTAATGAAACTCATCCAGTTGGCAATCGAACAGGATGCAATGTTTTTTCAGCAAACTGGTGAGAATTTCCGGCACGCTTTGCCGATGATAAATCCGGCTGTCCTGATTCAAATTCATCCGCCAGAGCGCGGGCTGGACGGTGAGGTGATAAATGGTACGATGCGCATGCGTATCCCCCCGTATAGCCTGTGAGATAATGCCGCTAACCTGACGTTGCTCAACATCGTTGAAAATCACCCGGAATTTCACCGATTGTAATAACAGTGATTCCAGATCAATATCAGCCCGTTTACTGACCAGCGTTAAGGATAGGGTAAATAATTCGGATAACTCCTCCTGTAAAGAAAATTCAGCTACCGCAAAAGTTTTCTCCGGCAAATCGGTAATATGACAAAGAAAGTGTAATCCATCGTTCATATGGACTCCTTATTTCTGATGTTGATGTTTAAGTAAATGAGTAAATTGCTTGATATTTATCATGGTAAATTTTCCTCAATGCCTACGGCGTTATTTCATATTCATGTACATGAACCGAAAATCGACTTCTCGATCGCCGTAATCTATCTTACCACCGGGATATTCAACCCATTCTTTCCCTTTAATCACTGTGACTTTCGCCATTTTGGTTTCATCCAACTTTGGTTTAAAGGTAATTTTCCATTCCATTCCTGGAGTTAATTTCAGTCGAAAGGAGCGCATTTTTGATACTTCACCTTGTAAATATACGCTTTTAGGAAATCCTTCAACCATTTCCAAAACAGGATAGATAATGGGGCTAAAATTAATAGTATTTAGTGCCGCAGTTTCACTAATATTCGTCTGGGCAGCATCATTAATAAATGCGGTTAAACCGGTTCCCGTATACGGCACAGCATCTTTCACCAGATGACTAACATCGGTATACCCCACTGCCACAGAAGCTTGATTGATTTTCCATTTACACCATCCTCCGCCATTAAAAGGTAATTTCGCCTGAAAGTAACCGGTTTGTGGATCAGCTTTTACATTCAAATCCAATTCATAATAAGTCGGCACTTGATAAGGCGACATACCTGCATCAAGCTGATATCTAAGGCAGTCTTTTGAGATATATTGCGCAGACACATACGGTTTTGTGTATTTCGGCACGACACCTTCCACCGTAATCAACTGTTTCTTCCCGTCAGGC
>NZ_LOIC01000104.1:65903-67743 GCF_001684335.1 Photorhabdus namnaonensis | reverse complement strand
CTTCAATATTTTCACACAGATAGTTCCTTTTAATAACAGTATTCTCATGTTGGCATTTAGATAAACTGGTGACACAACCTTATAGAACATTACTTTATGTAACGGGTATCTATCATTCGGGTATTGATTTCAATGTGCCCGTCAGGATATTCAACCCATTCACTTTTCCTGGTTACTATGACCTTTGGCATTTTGGTTTCATCCAGTTTAGGCTTGAAGGTGATTTTCCATTCCGCTCCTGGAATTAATTTCAGTCTAAACGGAAACGAATTTACCTTGCCTTGTAAGGAAATGCTGTTTGGATATCCCTCAACCACGTTCAAAACAGGGTAAATAACCGGGCTGAAATTTATCGTATTCAATGCACGAGTCTCAGAGGCTTCAGAATAATTTGTTCGTGCGGCGTCGTTGATAAAGGCGGTTAATCCTGTTCCCGAAGAGAGTTCGGCATCTTTCACCAGATGGCTAACATCGGTATACCCCACTGCCACAGAAGCTCGATTGATTTTCCATTTACACCATCCTCCACCATTGAAAGGTAATTTTGCCTGAAAGTAACCAGTTTGTGGATCTGACTTCACATCCAGACGTAATTTATAATAAGTCGGCACTTGATAAGGCGACATACCTGCATCAAGCTGATATCTAAGGCAGTCTTTTGAGATATATTGCGCAGACACATACGGTTTTGTGTATTTCGGCACGACACCTTCCACCGTAATCAACTGTTTCTTCTCGTCAGGCGAAAAAGGAAAAAGCCTGCCAAAAAAGGTGTCGCCAAACGCCCAGTAAATAAAATAGAGAAATAATAAGGACAGCGTTATCTTCAATATTTTCATACGGACAGTTCCTTTTAATAACAGTATTCTCATGTTGGCATTTAGATAAACTGGTGACACAACCTTATAGAACGTTACTTTATGTAACGGGTATCTACCATTTGGGTATTGATTTCAATGTGCCCACTGGGGTATTCAACCCATTCACCTTTCTTAGTTACTATAACCTTCGGCATTTTAGTTTCATCCAGTTTAGGTTTAAAAATAATTTTCCATTTGGCTCCCGGGGTTAACTTTAACCTAAAAGGATACAATTCAACTTTACCTTGTAAGGATACACTTTTCGGAAATCCTTCAACCATTTCTAAAACAGGGTAAATAACCGGGTTAAAATCAATCGTATTCGATGCAGGGATTTCGCTAATATTTGTCCGGGCAGCATCATTGATAAAGGCGGCTAATCCTGTTCCCGAAGAGAGTTCAGCATCTTTCACCAGATGACTAACATCGGTATAACCCACCGCCACAAACGCTTGATTGATTTTCCATTTACACCATCCCCCGCCATTGAAAGGCAATCTCGCCTGAAAGTAACCGGTTTGCGGATCAGCTTTTACATCCAAATCCAACCCATAATAGGTCGGCACTTGATAAGGCGACATACCTGCATCAAACTGATATTTAAGGCAGTCTTTTGAGATATATTGCGCAGATACATACGGTTTTGTATATTTCGGCACGACACCCTCCACCGTAATCAACTGTTTCTTCCCGTCAGGTGAAAAAGGAAAAAGCCTGCCAAGAAGGGTGTCGCCAAACGCCCAGTAAATAAAATAGAGAAATAATAAGGACAGCGTTATCTTCAATATTTTCATACGGACAGTTCCTGTTTATCACAGTAGTGCTGTAAGGCCAGTTCTCCCTGTTCTTCCTGCTGGCTGACCGTCAGTGATTTTATTAACTGCTTATCCATATCCAGAAAATAGAGATTTCGGTAGTAAACATTGTCAGGGATAAGCATCTTATAACTGTCCATTTTCGCCTTAAATTGACGCTGACTA
>NZ_LOIC01000104.1:62521-65893 GCF_001684335.1 Photorhabdus namnaonensis | reverse complement strand
GGTTAGAGAAACCGAATCCGCCTTCCAAATCAGCACTTCTGTTTTCAACAAACAGTTTGTCTTTTTCTTGTTGACTGAGCTGATTAAATAACGCGTTTTGCCGCTCACCGGCCAGCGAAAAATCCTTTTCTGTCTCCTGATTTAATTCAGGAATTAAGTAGAGTTTTGTGGTGTTATCCAATATTTTTTCAGCAACACCCGTTATAAGAGAGGCATTCCGGGCGGAAATCAGCCATTCCGGGCAACTGTTGGCTTGAAAAAAATGGACAACTTTACCGTGATGCAGATAAATTTCTTTACTGGCTGTCGCCTGTTTAATTGCCTGAATAACCGGTGACGGCGACAACAGCTTCATCACTGCCCAGTCATACCCCGCCGGCGCCCAATAATTGAAAAAAACATTATCCATATCCTGCTCAAATGGCACAGCAGGGATGACATCATCTTCATTAACATGACGATAGTGGATAATAGAAGATAATTCCTCTACCACACTACGGGTTAATGTTCTCGGCATCCCGTAACTGTAGAGACAAGGATTATGTTCTTTCAGTTGTGCGCTATGCAATAATGCCAGCGCGCCTCCCAGACTATGGCCGCAAATAAATAATCGTTTGTTTATAACCAAATTGGTGATATCTCGGAATACTGTTTTAGTTTTAGCTTTAGCTTTATCACTGGGAATGATTAACCTCCCCCCCAGATTAAATGCCTCCCAAAACCCTTTATGCACTTTACCATGATGAATAAACTCGCTGCATAATGCTTTGTCATCATCGCAACTTAAAGCCAATGGCTGGAAAGTGGCATCAGTCAGATAATTATCCAGGCTAGCGGTTCCCCGCCAACTAACAATCACATCTTTCTCACTGGCAACATAAAACAGTTTGGTATCACCTTGCTTGTTGCTTCCCGCTTGTGAATCAACAAACTCCACCCGGGCATAACGTTTACTAAACGGCACATCGTAAACGACAGGCGTTGCCGACAATGCTTCCACTTTATAGGGCAATTTTGAAACATCCACCATTTGCCGGTTAAAAAAGTGTTTCACAGAACCTTCAACATCGACATCCCCATCAGCATAAGCCAGTACGCTCATCAAGCACTGGTTATAAGCATTCACAATGGAATACTCCTTCTGATGATGTAGCAGTAAAACCCAAGCCCGAAATGGACATACCTCCAGAACATGCCGACAGTTGAGCGGACGGGAATAAAGCCCTTTGGGTTCCGGATCTGGGAAATGATAGGGAGGTGGAATTTTTTTGGGATCATTCCAATCTTTAATCACCGGCAACCCATCACTGATCTGCCCGATAGTCACATAACGATATTGATAGCCTTCGGCTTCCGCTTTTGGCTTCACCACCGAAAATTCTTCCCCCCGTTTTTCCCGCAAGGGGCGCTGTTCCATCTCATCGGCCAACGATTGGGCGTGGATATACAATGTCACGGGATGAGCTGACAGATCTTCTTCCCTGAGCACCCCGAAACCATCCGTCTTCCCTTTACGCACATAATTCGGTAGCCCCTTGCTTATCAGGCTATAAGGCATATTAACCAGCGGCTTCCCCTGTTCATCCACCAACTGAAATTCCACCCAGTGTTTCAACAGCCTACAATCGAAGCATTCTCGCGGATCTAATGTACTCATCAGTGTTGTTTCCTTTGTTTACTATTACAGATAGGCACGCAGCCCGAACATCATGTGGTGAAAATCCCACAGGATTTCTCCCGTCTGACCGTCAATAACCTTCATCATCACAAAAGCCCTCATGCTGATGAAAAGCGTCATCAGGCGTGACACCACCAGACTGAACTGATGCATCTCCCCCTGACTGGCGTAACAATCCGGGTTCAATGTCAGGACGAGTTGATGGCCCCGCACTGGAACCCCTTTGTCCAGACGATCTATTAGGATGTTGTCCAGTCGAACGATACCGTCGATATGTTCCTGGATACGTTTGCTTAATGACTGGTCGTAGGAGAAATCGAATAGCCTGATAAGGTCTTTTAACGAATCAGTGTGAAAAGCCATCCAGGGTGACATGGAAAGGAAAGAGATGATTTTCCAGTTCGATCTATCTTCCTTATCCTCCGTTATTGGTGGGTGGCAGGCAGAAACCGGGGTGATATTGCTGACTTGCAGCCCCGAGGCATTTTCCCCCAGTTGATTGATAGCACCGATACCCAGATTAGCGGCTTGTGTCCGATAACCGGTAAATTGACAAAGAATGGATTGTGGCGGCAGGTTATCCGCTGGTTTGCCATTGCAATCAAAGAAGTGAAGATGTTGCAGGGTTCGCTGCAAAATATCGCGTTCCGTCCTAAGCTGATAATAGTAAAGAAACTCGGCGTCCGGCAGAAAATGGGCGGTTGGAATAAACTCTTTGATAGGCAGATAGCGGTAGGGTTGCCCGCGCTCCTGCTCCGGCTCAGTTGATGTGTAAACGTGGTTCAGTTTGAACAGTTGCTTAGTCGAATCCAATGGGATTTGATAATGGTTGGCTTCACTGTTTACCGAGATCTTCGCACTCATCGGCTCCAGATGTCTTACCGGCACGCAATCCAACAGAAAGGTTTGGGAAATATCGTTTAGCATCAGATGACCATCAAACCGAAAAATCAGCTCGAATGTCCGGTCTGCGTTCAACTTTACCAATCGACGATCTTTCTTGATATCAATCGTCACAAAATCATGTACATGGGGCAGATAATAGTACTCTGTCATCAGTTGCAAGATAGAGTATGGCGTGGTTTTCTGCGCGGGAAGGATAGCGACTTGCCGCGCGGTTCCCCACAATGCCGGCACAGGGTAACTGTCATCAAGACTGATGGTTTGATCCTGTGTTCGCAAAAAGACATCACACAGATGAAAGTCAAGCCATAAGGCTAATTCAGCGGCTTGCAGACGATCGCTGCCCAGAAAGAAATGCAGCGGTTGGCTGCGCCACTCTGAGGTATTCTCCGAACATTGCAGTGTTAGCGTTATCTCACTGTACTCTGGAGTTGCGTTCAGTTGCCGGTCAATCACCGCCAGTGGTTCGATGTGCAGAGGGCAGCAGGTTTCAAAACGGATTTCCTCTTCGCCTTCCCCGGCAGAAACCAGCGTCCCTTCGGGTAGCGTCAGCGCGGCCAGGTGATGTTTCCCGGTGGGTGAAAATTGAACGATACTGGTGGGCGGGACCGGGCACATGGCATAGGGCCAAACCCATGCCATCATCCCTGATGTGAGTTCGGGAAATTCATCCTCAATCTTTTCGCGAATACGGGAGGCTGACAACGCAAAGCCCTGCATCACTCGCTCAATATCCGGATCACCGGCGCCTTCGGATAAAAAATCTGCCAGATGCGGATTTTCTTTTGCGG
>NZ_LOIC01000104.1:984-62511 GCF_001684335.1 Photorhabdus namnaonensis | reverse complement strand
GCGCCAATTGCCGTATATATTGCAATTCTTGTAGGAATAGAGACTGTTTTTTATTCATAACACACTGTCCTATAAGGTTTTTATCTGGGAAAATGTTTGCGAAGCGATCAAGACAGCTCCACAAGAGGTTTTCATACCTTCCAGTGCAAGCCCTTGTTGATTAGTTCCGACTACGGACGAAGTTCCTTCCGCAATGGATTGATGTCCGCCACACATTGGACAGGACACCGGATCGTTAATCCGCGCTACCCCTTTGCCCAAAACCTGAAAACGCTCATCACCGGCTAACACCGAACCACCGTGAGAGGTTTTGTCACCATGTCGTATGATATTTTTCAACATAAATCTCCTGCCAGAAAATGGAACTGATTGAGCTCTTTACCCAAGAATTAAGGCAACAAAAATCCTATTACCATCGACAAAAATCACCGCTTATGCCGTGAGTAATAGCGAGTTGAATGACAGGAAGACAGATAATGTATTCCTATCAATTAATCCCTTGAATAAGGGAACAGGAGTTAAAATTTCCTTCATGTTACTTTGATGAAGGAGATTCGGTCATGATTATTAAATTATCATCAAATAGCAAGAAATAATTTCTATTTTTTTCATTTACAAAAAGTAGAAATTTGTAACACTTTGTTACAAATTCAATAAAGGATTAAGTTATTATAAATATAATGGAGAATTTAATTGCCGGATATATTAACCATCTTACCCTACTTATTTTATCCCAATGTTAATCGATTTCCTATTAAGAATAGAAATGTCTTAATAATTCAATAGCCGTGAAAGTCATCCTATCGATTAATAGCTACCTTCTCTGATTCATTCAGATTGTCCTATATACCTTTTTTATAAATCAACAGCAATCTGATGTATGAAACGCCCACTTTATAGTAATAAATAACCGCTCCATACAAGAAACACTATCTATCAATAATTTACTGTAACCATTTTACACAATTTCCGCACGGAATGAAAATTAAGGGCAATTCTGGTTTTCTGACATAATTAAATCAAGAAATTAAAAATGGAATTATTCTCTTTTATTCCAATCATTCGTTACAATAATTCAAGTCAAAAATAACCATAAATTATTTTCCAGAATGAAATTAAGATTCCATAAAAAACAGAAGTAAAAAAATAATTATAATATTAAATTAATCATTGTTTTAAAAATTATTATTGTTATTAAGGCAGGTCACAATATATGATATTTTTCATTGTTCATTCGAACATAAAAATATAAATTTTCATTCAGTCAAATATGTAAACATCTTTGACAAAACTATTTCTATAAAACATAATTTCAGAGGTAATACTATGTATAATTGGTCAGGAAGTGTTCCAGCTAACGCTGCAAACGGTAAACCCACAGGACTTATTCTCAAACAAGGAGATACAATCTCTGTTGTTGCACATGGATGGGTGCAATATGGTCTTGGTAATATTGAAGTATCATCACCTGATGGCCCTTTACCTAAGTATCCACAACCCACACCAATATCTCTCGTCGCTAAGATCGCCAACAAGAAGTTTGTAATTGGCGACGGAGTACTTCATAAAACAGTTCCTGTAGATGGAGAATTAATACTTTTATTCAATGACGTACCGGGTACTTTTGGTGATAACTCAGGTGAATTTCAAGTCGATGTCATAATAGAATCTCGGTATTCCCCTCTAAAGGAAATAATATAAAAACCGCGTGAATATGCATTACCAATAAAGTAATAAACATTTTTATTGATATCATGCCAAGTGAAAAATCACATCATTTCACTTGGCAGATAAGAAAAAGGCCGCATTAAACAGCAGCCTCATCATTATTATTACTGTTTTCTACAAATGGATGCTTACTATATTCTTCTTCAAACGATATATAGGTATCTACATCAAATAAAGAAAAAGATTCTATTTGGTCTATCGGTAATATATGTCGGAATTGATATACTGATAATGGTTCAGAGTTTAATGTTATCTCTTTTCTACTATAAATATCCGTATAATTATGCTCGACCATAAAAGATAAGCTGTCTTTATCACGGTATCCACTTATAAATGGTATAATTGATACCATTGCATCTGAATGGGTATGGAAATTGTAAAAATTCGCTTCATCAACCATTCCAACATACACCTTTCGAGATTTGAGAGTAACCATAACAAGAAGACCGCACTCCAAGGATTCTAGTAATAATTCATTTACAGAATCTTTTTTCGCATTATTCCTAATGGCTTTAATCCGGTATGCATAGTTTTCTGATCTGTTTTTAGCGATTGAAGCTTGGCTTATACTCATAAGAACCGTAGATATAACTACAATCCATGAGAAAAAGCTCGCAGTGGCGTATCTAAGTCCATTCAAGTCTGTAGCAAATGTAAACTGAGTGTATTTTGCGCCCAAATATGCAGGTACATTCATAATATACATTGCTAAATACAATAGAACATCAATAAATACAGCCATGACAAAGCCAGCGATTAAAAACTCGCCGCCTTTTAAAGCTACTTGAAAGTAAGCATTCCACCCTTGCGCTTTTTGTAACTCAATTTTTGATGGTATGTCGCTATCAATATATTTATAGCCACAGATCAAAACAAAGGTAATAAAAACAGGCCACATAATAGTTATTTTCTCTTTGATAACGCTTTTATATTATGTTCAAAAGCCGCTATCACATCACTATTCTTTCTGTTAATCATGACAGTGCCGTCATTTCTAATCAGCAACCTCTGAGAGCAGTCTTCAGTGGCAGCGCTTTCAGGTTTTATCAATTTGGCAGTTCCTCTAATAATTTTATCAGGAGAAACATATGCCTTATCTATCAGTTTTGTAAATGATGACATAACCCCCTCTCCTTACCCTCTGTATTATTAAGACATAATTTAACCATAACGACTAATAAACACTCAGCCTCTATACTAAGTTTACTTGCAAGTGATACTTGTATCAATCTGATAACACTATGTATGCACCAAACAAAACACAATATTGATATTTTATTCGGTTAATGTAGCTGCAATGAGATCTTATCTACTCAAAACCACGTACAATCAATTGCATTAAAACTGTATATAACAACAGTATCACCTGTGAGATCAACTGGAAAGAAGGTTTTGCCTATCAATAAAACAGGCCACGCAATGCGTAGCCTTTAATAAATTACACTACTGCGTTAAGTAATCAGCGTATTACTTTTCCCGGACGCCTTCGATAGAGATCAGTAATTCCGCTTCCTGTGATTTAGGCCCTAAATCTTTTTGGAAATTAAAGTCTTTCAGTTTGATTTTACCGTAAGCGTCAAAACCTGCGCGGTAACCACCCCACGGATCTTTACCTTCACCCAGTAGTTCTGCATTCAGCACTACTGGCTTTGTCACACCATTTAAAGTCAGATCACCTGTGACAATATATTTACTCCCCTCTTTTTTCACTGCGGTTGAGGTGAATTTTGCTTCAGGATATTTATCCGTATTAAAGAAATCTTTACCACGCAAGTGCTTATCACGTTCAGCGTGGTTAGTGTCCAAGCTGGCTATTTTGATCGTCACATCAACTTTATCCGCAGCCGGGTTTTTCTCATCAAATGTGAAAGAACCATCAAAATCTTTAAATGTTCCATATAGCCAGCTATATCCCAAATGCTGAATACGGAATTGAATAAAGGCGTGCTGGCCTGGTATATCAACTTTATAATCGGCAGCTAATGCCGAACCTGCATTTAGTAACAATGCGCCCGCAGTCAGACCAAGTAATGTCTTCTTCAACATATTCTTCTCCATAATCGTCTTTTGTATTATTCAGGACGGAAACCTAGCATCCGCTTTAAGGTTGCATCACGATCAATAAAATGGTGTTTTAATGCCGCGACAGCATGTAATAGCGATAAAATTACTACCGCCCAGGCAAGGTAAAGATGAATCATACCGGCAGTATCTGCCTGTTCGCCCTGACCCGTTAATGTGGCTGGCACAGTAAACCAGTCAAAGACAGCTATTGACTGTCCATCAGCAGTCGAAAT
Source organism: Photorhabdus namnaonensis (assembly GCF_001684335.1). GTDB lineage: Bacteria > Pseudomonadota > Gammaproteobacteria > Enterobacterales > Enterobacteriaceae > Photorhabdus > Photorhabdus namnaonensis. The sequence goes on along the minus strand of NZ_LOIC01000104.1, from coordinate 58,486 downwards.
TAAATAACCACTAATCAAAATGCTAAACAGTAAGATATACAACAAAATATGCATTAAAACAGCACTGACTCTGATTAAGCGGCTATAACTGGCTAATGGTTTTGGTGGTGGAGAAACAAAACGCCAGATAACACGTACAACCATCACTATCAGCAGCACTATTCCGATACTTTTATGAATTTCAGGCGCTTTGTGATACCACGTATCGTAATACCCCAATGTCACCATCCACAGCCCTAGCGCAAACATGCCGTACACAACCAAGGCAACCAGCCAGTGTAGCAGGACAGATAAATGACCAAATTGGTTAGAAGTATTCTTCCAAAGCATAGTCGTTCCTTTTTAGATCAATGCTGATGAGCTTTTCGGGATTCATTAAATCATAAACGATATTAATTTCTTTTTTATTAAAAATTTCAACAAATAATTTGCAAAAGATTTTCAATTTTAATCAATGAAATTCATTTAAAATAAAAAACATTAAATAACAATAAGATAGAAATAAGTCACATTAAGAACAATGCCCCAAAAACATATAATATATATTTTTTTATTATATTTGATTTTGAATTTTAACTAATGTAAAAATCAAATATATTATTTCTTTATAATTTTCCGTTTATAAAAAAATAATCTGATGTACTCGTACCCGACGAGCCTAACACAAACATGCCTTTATTTCGTATGTTCATTACTGGAACAATAAAAGTGAATAAAACATGAGGTACATCACTATTTACGGCAATAAATCTTACAGCATTAATCATGTAATAGTGGTAAAAATAACATCAATAAATTATCAAAAATGAGGTTTTTTATGTCAAATAACATTTTACAAGCACTCACTTTGCTGAAATCAAAAAAATGGGTCGACTTGACGCATAGCTTCGATAAAGATTCTCCACATTTTTTTATGCTTGATTCAGCAGAATTTAAAACACTTTTTGATTATAAAGATGGCTTTTTTGTTCAGAAATTTTCTTTTCCCGGCCAATATGGGACTCACATTGATGCTCCCTGTCATTTTGTTCCGAATACCCGTTATGTTGATGAACTGGAATTAAAAGAATTGGTTTTACCTTTAATCGTGCTTGATCAATCAGAAAGAGCAAAACAGGACCCTAACTTTTCACTCTCTAAAGAAGATATTCTTAAATTTGAAGAAGAATATGGCGTTATTGAGGCAGGTACTTTCGTTGCGCTCAGAACGGATTGGAGTAAACGCTGGCCATCCCAGGAGAAAATGGACAATAAAGATGATTCAGGCAATAACCAAATACCTGGGTGGGGAGTAGATGCCCTTAAATTTTTATTTGAGGAGCGTCATGTTAAAGCCATTGGACATGAAACATTTGATACCGACGCCGCTAAAGACTTTAGAAAGAATAATGCCTTGTTGGGCGAAGATTATGTCTTAAAGCAAGATACTTATCAGATAGAACTGTTGGCTAATTTAGACCAAGTACCTGTACGTGGCGCAGTCATTTTTAATATCGTAGCCAAACCTAAAAAAGCCTCTGGTTTTCCTGTTCGTTCATTTGCCATACTTCCATGACCGTTCCTTCTCTTATGCCGTATATTTATTACGGCATTATAGTCACGATCATGATTTTTCGAGGAAACGCATTTTTTCTCTTCGCAACTTGGCGCAAAGCAACAGTAAAGTGGTATGTCATGTGTTGAATATGGTATAAAACCCGCCGTTTTTTCTTATGAACCATTTTGCAAAGGATATTGTTTGCTACAATATACCTATTTCTTGTTCGTCATTTAAGGTAACCAGGTGAATATTCAGGCGATTCTTTCAGAAAAAGTCAGCCAGGCGCTGATTGCAGCAGGTGCTCCAGCCGACAGCGAAGCTCACATCCGCCAATCCGCGAAAGCGCAGTTTGGCGATTATCAGGCCAATGGAGTGATGGCCGCGGCGAAAAAAGTGGGTATGCCCCCCCGACAACTGGCAGAAAAAGTTGTTAGCCTGCTAGATCTGCAAGGTATCGCCAGTAAAGTTGAAATCGCCGGCCCCGGCTTTATCAATATTTTCCTTGATCAAGCGTGGATTGCAGCGAATATCGAAACTGCCCTGAAAGATGAGAAACTGGGCGTTACTCCAGCCGAATCACAAACTATTGTTGTCGATTATTCCGCCCCCAATGTAGCGAAACAGATGCACGTTGGTCATCTACGCTCCACTATTATTGGTGATGCTGCCGTCCGTACACTTGAATTCCTCGGTCATAAGGTTATCCGCGCTAACCATGTGGGTGACTGGGGAACCCAGTTTGGTATGCTGATTGCCTATCTGGAAAAAGTGCAAAATGAAAATGCCAGCGATATGGCATTATCCGATCTGGAAGCTTTCTATCGCGAAGCGAAAAAGAATTACGATGAAGACGAAGAGTTTGCCATCCGCGCCCGTGGCTATGTGGTGAAGCTGCAAGGCGGTGATGAATATTGCCGAACCATGTGGCGCAAGCTAGTGGATATCACGATGGCCCAAAATCAACAAACCTATGATCGTCTGAATGTCACGCTGACTAAAGATTCTGTCATGGGTGAAAGTCTGTACAACGATCTGCTGCCCAGTATTGTCGCTGATCTGCAACAGCAAGGGCTGGCAGTCGAAAGCGATGGCGCAACCGTGGTTTACCTTGATGAATATAAAAACAAAGAAGGTGAACCGATGGGCGTTATTATCCAAAAGAAAGACGGTGGTTATCTTTACACCACAACAGATATCGCCTGTGCGAAATACCGTCATGAAACCCTGCACGCTGACCGCGTTCTTTACTACATCGATTCCCGTCAACATCAGCATTTGATGCAAGCCTGGACCATCGTTCGTAAAGCGGGTTATGTGCCAGAATCCGTATCGCTGGAACACCATATGTTCGGCATGATGTTAGGTAAAGATGGCAAGCCATTTAAAACTCGCGCCGGCGGTACGGTCAGATTGACCGATCTATTGGACGAAGCCATTGAACGTGCCAATACCCTTATCCGTGAAAAGAACCCGGATATGCCAGAAGATGAACTGAAAAAAGTGGTTGAAGCTGTCGGTATCGGCGCCGTGAAATATGCCGATCTCTCCAAAAGTCGTACCACAGATTACATCTTCGATTGGGATAATATGCTCGCTTTTGAAGGCAATACCGCACCTTATATGCAATATGCCTACACCCGTGTCGCCTCCATCTTCAAGCGTGCGGAAATTGATGAAAGCAGCCTGACATTACCCGTTATCCTCAATGAAGAGCGTGAACAAGCATTAGCCACCCGTTTGTTACAATTTGAAGAGACCATCACCACCGTCGCCCGTGAAGGTACGCCACATGTTATGTGTGCTTACCTGTACGATCTAGCCGGTCTGTTCTCTGGCTTCTATGAACACTGCCAGATCCTCAATGCTGAAAGTGAAGAGTTGCGTCAAAGCCGCCTGAAACTGGCGCTCCTGACCGCGAAAACATTGAAACAAGGTCTGAATACGTTGGGCATTGAGACGGTAGAACGGATGTAACAGGATAATCGCTGTTTTCTGAAAATTGGCGTGATCGGGTATATATATTGCCTTATCACGCCAATTAATTAGACTTTGGCCGATAACACAGCAGTACGTTCCCGCTTGGTACTTAATTCAATTCTTGCATGGATGATATTTGCAACCACTTTTGGTATATGCCGGATAAAGAAATGATCAGAATCCACAAAGTGAATATCAATCCCACCACAAGTATAATTTTCCCACGCCAATATATCCTCTTTTGACATCGTTTTATCCTGTCGCCCATAAATCAAAACGAGTTCTGATACACTTTGCTTTGGCAGCAAGTAACGTTTCATATGGTAATTGATCGAGAAATCATTACGAATAACAGGAAAGAACACCGCCTTCAAATCTTCATCACTAATGATCTCATCATGAGTTCCACCATATCTTACCAATAACTCGCTCAATTGAGTATCGGACAAATTAAACGGATCTTCTTTAAAACTGGTAATATGTGGAGCCGCTTCCGCAGAAATAAATACGTTTGCTGGAGACTGATTCTCATTGTTTAATCGGTTAGCTAATTCATAAGCAAATAAGCCGCCGTTGCTGTGCCCAAATAAAGAAAATTGCTTACCATTAATCAGACGCTTCATTTCTTCATGTACTGCTTGCAAAATATTTTCCACATCTCGACTTAATGCTTCATCAAAACGGCTGCCGCAACCCGGTAATTGCAATGCATATACTAATATATTCTTTGCTAAACAGTTACTTAGGCTACGAAAAACTTCTGCCGAGCCACCCGCATAAGGAAAACAAAATAAGATATGATCCGTTTTATCTGATTGTATATGACTTAATTTTTCAAACCACATAAATTATTCTCTCCCAATTAAATCTGTCAAAGTCAGCCGATCCATCATAGTAGCCGGCAAACTGCTTAGTCCCAACATTCTTTATATTTATTTGTAAAAAAACACGATCTAACACGCATAATTAATTTTTCATTAAAATATTATTAAACGAAGTTATTATAACTATTATCCATCAATAACTTATAAATATTTACAACAATAAGATATTAAAAAATTTATTTTTATTCATGAAACGGATTCAAGCATAAATTTAAATTTGAGAACATTAATAGTTTTAAATCGAAAAAATAGGAATATGGTAAAGTAACTTAGCTGATATCCCGGTAACTTCAGAAAATTCAAGCGCAGCTTGATCTCATAATAATTACCGGGATATCTCAATTTATTGAAACCCGCGGTGGGCAAAATCTTTTAGCCGAAAACCCATCAATATCAGCGCAGCAAAATAGCTGCCTGCCCCGGCGATAACCACCACCATTAATCGCAACAGGCGCATAGCCATATTTCCCTGATCCCATGCTGGCATCAGCCACAAAGTAACCGCCAATACAGCAATCATCACTGCAATTGCCACCACCAGTTTAAATAAGAACACCCCCCAACCCGCTAACGGCTTAAAAATATTTTTCTTACGTAATTGCCAGTAAAGCAGACTGGCATTGAAACAAGATGCCAAACCGATAGACAGAGCCAGCCCTGCATGTTTTAGTGGACCAACAAAGGCAAGATTCATTAGTTGAGTCAGAACCAAAGTAGCAATCGCAATTTTCACCGGGGTTTTAATATCTCGACGAGAATAAAAACCCGGCGCCAGCACCTTAACAATAATTAGCCCCATCAATCCAAAGCAGTAAGCAATTAACGCTTTTTGGGTCATTACTGCATCAAATGCCGTAAAATTACCGTATTGAAACAGAGAAACGATTAAAGGTTCTGCCAGCATACCTAAAGCAACAGCACAAGGCAGTGCTAACAAAAAACAGAGCCTCAGCCCCCAATCCATTAATTTGGTGTACTCCTCATGATTTCCGCTAGAAAAACTTTTCGCCAGTGAAGGCAAAAGAATTGTCCCAAGCGCAACACCCAATACACCAGAAGGTAATTCCATTAAACGGTCAGCGTAATACATCCAAGAGACAGAACCGGACACCAAAAATGAGGCGAAAATCGTATTAATAATTAATGAAATCTGGCCGACTGAAACCCCAAGAATTGCGGGTCCCATCTGCCGCATAACCCGCCATACGCCGCTGTCACGGAAAGAAATACGCGGTAATACCAGCATGCCAATCTTTTTTAAATGAGGAAGCTGATATAACAGTTGCAAAATTCCTCCGACAACCACCGCCCAACCCAACGCCATCACCGGCGGATTACAATAAGGGGCGACAAATAACGCAAACACAATCATGCTGATATTAAGTAACGTCGGAGCGAAGGCAGGAACAGAAAATCGATTCCAGGTATTTAATATCGCACCTGCCAATGAGGCCAGTGATATCAGAAAAATATAAGGAAAGGTAATTCTTAACAGATTTGTTGTCAGCGTAAATTTATCGGCGGTATCGGTAAAACCGGGCGCAGTAACATAAATCACCCAAGGCGCGCTTAAAATCCCCAACACAGTAACAATGGCCAGAATTAACGTCAACATACCGGAAACATAAGCAATAAACGTCCGAGTCGCTTCATCACCTTGTTGGTTCTTATATTCTGCCAAAATAGGCACAAATGCTTGAGAAAAGGCGCCTTCGGCAAAAATACGACGCAGTAAATTAGGCAGTTTAAATGCGACAAAAAAAGCGTCCGCTGCAACACCTGCCCCAAATATGCGGGCAATAATGGCATCTCGGATAAAGCCCAAAACCCGAGAGAACATGGTCATAGAGCTAACCGCAGCCAGTGATTTCAATAAATTCATCGTATTTATCTCAAAATCATGTTAGTTGATTTCTGAACTGTCTGTATGACAGTGCAAAAATGGAAAATGGATTATACACGACTGAGATACTTGTAAACTGCCGGTGCTTTTTAAGTTGCCTGTATTAGTGCAAAAAACCACCAAGCCACACCATCTTAATCCAGCTTGCTAAGCTACCTATCCAACAGTGGACGATTAGATATTAACTTTAACCTACTGACGGTTAAAACATATCGATAAAACAATAAAAAAACCTGTTTTAAGAGAAACAATATTCCTTTAAAATCAATAAATTATTATTTAACATAAAATTATGTACGGACTCAAATTATATGAATATTTATTTTCACTCACTCTTTTTTATCTATTTTTTTCAATTAGATTGTTATTCTTATTAAATAGGCCAATTAGGATAATACCTATTTTTATGGATTAAAAAAACATTCAAATTATTTCCAAAACAATTAGCCAATAATAAAATATCCAATGAATTATTCAAAGGAATACGGACATATTTACTTCCAGAGTAACGATGTTGCACTTATTATGCGAATCTACCAAGGTTAATCATTCACTTTGTTAACAAAAGCGTCAGGTATACATAAATTCACGCCTATGCACTAGAATTCATTAACTTTTATAAGCTGCCAATGTAACATCGTATTTGGCCTAGATGATGGCGACTTGCAACTAGCCTTACTACAGAAAGCTCAAATAGCCACTTCAAAAAACGCACCAACCGAAGTCAGTGCGTCAAATAAGTCAACTCATTAAAGCTTACTCAGGATAAAACTCTTGTTTCTAAGCTGCCTGTACGGCAGTGAACTGTTACATATTAACTTCAACCTACTGACGATTAAAGCATATTTTAATAAAACAACGAAAAAACCCTTTTTTACAAGAGAAATAATATTCCATTAAAAATCAATAAATTAAAATCAGTCCTTAAAAAAGGGTCAAAATAAGGTGTGAGGAAGGCAGATTTTCAACGATGGTTTAATTCATCATTACTAATTTAATTTACTTTATTTGGTGACAGTACAGCTTAATAATCAACTTTTTCCACTCCATTTGTCATCTGTCAATGCGGTTAATACGTGATCTTGCCAAACTCCATTAATCATCAGGTATTTCTTGGCATAACCTTCACGTTCAAAACCCAATCGTTCCAACAATTTCCCACTACGATGATTATCCGGCATATAATTAGCCATAATCCGATGCATCCCCTGTTGACGTTGCATATAACGGATAGCTGGTTGTAAAGCTTCGTACATCATCCCTTTTCCTTGCCACTTTTCACCAAGCGAATATCCCAAATAACAGGCATGAAAAGCCCCACGCAGAATATTACTGAAATTGGCAACGCCAATAACTTCATTTTCATTTGGATCAAGTAGCAGAAAATGAAAAGCCGCACTCTGTCTTTGCATCTCTATGATTAAATTCAATCGGTTTATCCAACCGGAAGGCTGACAATGACTTCTATCTCTGGTCGGTTCCCAAGGTTTAAGAAATTCGTGATTTTCTGAATAATACTCAGCCAAACGATAAGCATCCCGCTCGTACACCAAACGTACCACCATTCGTTCCGTGATCAGACGAACTTTCGGTAAAGTGGAACTATAACCAAACATTATTTCTCCCTAACTATACCCGTCATCTTTCAAGTTGCCTCTTTGTTGGCTGCACTCACTCACCCCGGTCACATAGTTTCCTATGCTCCCGGGGATTCGTTCCCTTGCCGTCGCGATGCATCTTGAAATCCATAGGGTATATATTAATTTATCCGTTAAAAATTTAAGCGATTTATCTGTAAAAAACAGCTTCCAACCATTACTTTTGCGATAAAAAAATATTATCCATAACTCACTATCCTAATGATCAAATTAAGTACAGAATATAAAGGAACTGTATTGTCCTCTCTATCTTACTACTCCAATGGTGAGCAATGTCACTGGTTTCACAAGCACGTAGCCTGGGTAAGTACTTCCTGTTATTCGATAACTTATTGGTCGTTCTGGGTTTCTTCGTCGTATTTCCTTTAATATCAATACATTTTGTTGAGCAACTGGGCTGGGCCGCGCTGGTCGTCGGTTTTGCGCTTGGTTTACGCCAGTTTGTACAACAAGGTTTAGGCATTTTCGGCGGCGCAATTGCAGACCGTTTCGGCGCGAAGCCGATGATCGTTACCGGCATGCTATTACGCGCTCTTGGTTTTGCTTTAATCGCCTTAGCCACCGAACCGTGGATACTGTGGCTTGCCTGCATATTATCCGCACTGGGGGGGACCTTATTTGATCCTCCCCGGACCGCGCTGGTCATCAAACTGACTCGACCGCACGAGCGTGGCCGTTTCTTCTCGCTGCTGTTGATGCAAGACAGCGCCGGTGCGGTTATCGGCGCACTGATTGGTAGCTGGCTGTTGCAATACGATTTCCAACTTGTCTGTTGGACAGGTGCCGGTGTTTTCGTTCTGGCAGCCATCTGGAATGCATTATTCCTCCCTGCCTACCGAATTTCGACTACCCGCACGCCCATCTGGGAAGGGATGCAGCGCGTTATTAAAGATCGCCGCTTCTTCACTTATGTCTTAACGTTGACCGGCTACTTTATGCTGTCTGTCCAAGTGATGCTGATGTTTCCGATTATTGTCAATGAAATCGCCGGAACACCTGCCGCAGTGAAATGGATGTACGCGATTGAAGCAACCCTATCGCTCACTTTGCTGTATCCGCTCGCCCGCTGGAGTGAAAAACGATTCCGGCTAGAACAGCGTCTAATGGCCGGGCTTTTCCTGATGAGCCTGAGTATGTTTCCAGTCGGTTTGATTGGTGAAATAAATACCTTGTTTGGCCTTATTTGCCTGTTCTATCTCGGTACCGTCACCGCTGAACCTGCCCGCGAAACATTAAGCGCTTCACTGGCTGATCCGCGCGCGCGCGGCAGTTATATGGGATTTAGCCGTCTTGGCCTGGCATTGGGCGGCGCCTTGGGTTATACCGGCGGTGGTTGGTTATATGATACCGGCCATGCGCTGCATATGCCGCAATTGCCTTGGTTCCTGCTTGGGATTATTGGCTTGATAACGTTGTATGCTCTGCATCGTCAATTCAACCAACGTAAAATTGAATCTGCCATGCTGAGTGGCAATTAATGAGGTAAAATCTGCCCTCCAAAATATAAGGAGTTGATATGAGAAAATTTTTCTTGGGGGCAGTATTACTGCTAGCGGGGTTAATCAGTGGTTGCGATCAATTCAAAGGCGTCAGTATCAGCGAAGAGCTAATTAATGGTTATCTGGCAAAACACATCCATTACCAGAAGCAGATTGAATTACACGGTATTGCTAACGCGGATATTGAATTGACAGAGCTATCCAGCCAAATTGGCCGGACAGAACCAGACAAAATAGCGTTAACCGGCCGCGCAAACGTAAATATTACTTCCCTGCTTGGCCCGGCTCAGGCTGACATGAAACTCATCCTGAAAGCACAACCTGTTTTTGAGCAGGAAAAGGGGGCTATTTTTCTGAAAGAGTTGGAAATCGTTGATTACCAAATCACACAGGAAAAAATGGAAAAACTGATTAACGCATTAGTTCCTTATCTGAATAAATCACTCAGCGCTTTCTTTGATACTCACCCGGTTTATGTATTAAAACCGGACCACAGCAAAGCAGAAGCCGCCGCTAAAACATTAGCAGAAAGGTTAGAAGTTAAACCGGGCAAATTAGTTATTACGCTGACCGATAAATAATTTCCAGCGCACTAGCAAAAAGGCAAATAATTCCAAATTATTTGCCTTTTTATCATTTTAAAACTAAGAATCCAGCTCTTCTCTCAACGCCTGTAGCGCCTCACGAGTAATCATGGCTAATGTCCGGTAGAAACCGGTTGTGGCATGGGCTTCCACTTTCCCCAGAAATTGCCCACACCACGGCAGAAGATACTCATCAAACAGCTCAATCTGCCCCTGAACCTCATCTTCTGCCGCCTGATCCTCCAGCCATGAAGCACTTAATAGCAGAGAACCAAACTGATCGACTGGCCCATCTGACAACGGCATTCCTCGTTCAATCAGAAACTGACGAATATCGTTTTCACTCTCCCCGATATAGTCAGAACGGCGGCTTGGTACACTGGCATCATCGCCATAAAACAGTGCCACATAATCAGCTTGCATTGCTGATAGATCACAATTTTGTTGCAAACGATCCAACAACGCATCTTGTTCCAGTGGCCATGATTGCTTCAATTTACCTTCGACAATCATCGTCAGCAGTGGTTTCAGAATCGGGTCTTGCGGTTGACGATTAAATAAAGTTCCTAAAATACGGCAGACTATTGAAAATTCATTCATCTCAGTTTCCAAATAAATAGCAATTTCGCCATTATTGTCTCTAATAGCCGCCCCTACTGTAAAGAGACGTTATTAATATCCTAGTTCTATATCCACCACACCGGTTGGTGATTCTCCCTTTTCAATTCGCCGAATATTTTCACTAATCGTATCCATAGCAATATTGGGAATAGTAATAGCCGAAATATGTGGCGTCACCGTTATACGAGGATGAGTCCAGAACGGGTGCATCTCTGGTAGTGGTTCCTCAACAAACACATCCAATGCAGCCCCGGCGATATAACCTTTATCAATCGCCACCAACAGATCATGTTCTACTAAATGGGCGCCTCGTGCGATATTAATCAGATATGACTTTGGTTTTAGTTGGCTAAACAGCGATAAATTCAGAATACCACGGGTTTTTGGTGTATCGGGCAGCAAATTGATAAGCACCTTACTCCCGGAAAGAAAATCGCCTAATTGATCTTCACCGTGAAAACTAACTATATTGTTAACCTGTTTTGGAGTACGGCTCCAGCAACGCACAGTAAAGCCAAGCTCAACTAACGTCTCCGCAACACTGCGTCCCAGAATACCGGCGCCCAACACACCGACGACAAAATCTTCGCGATCATGGGGCACGAGTTGTTTCCACATCCTCTGCCCTTGTTGCAACTTATACTCATCCATGCGCCGCAAATAATGTAAAACCATTGCTACCGCATACTCTTGCATTTGCCGCCCCATACCCGCATCTTCAAGCCGCATCAGTGGCACACCGGCGGGCAACATCCCTGGTCTTTGTTGCTCCTGCTTCAAAATGGCCTCTACTCCTGCACCTAAAGTAAAAATCCCCTTCAATTCGGAGCGATTAGCCAACATCTCATAGGGAGGCGCCCAAACCATTGCATAATCCGCATGCTTATTATCGCCGCGTTTCCATTGACGGACATTGATATTGGGCAGTCGTTGCTGCATACCTTGAATCCACTGAGCAGCATCAAAAAAAGGGTGGTAAAAGATAATATCCACGATTATTTATCCTCATCTTACATTTTCATACAGGTTATCTGATGATTGGGTGTAGGTTGCAAGTCCCTTTGTTAATCGTCATTACGAAAATTTTGAGAATGTTAAGTAGTTAACGAATTCATTTTTTTCTTATCGGGGAACTTGTATTTGTCCATTTTAGTGGTGTTAGTGGGTATGAATTCATCGAATTGATTCTTATTTAGCTAACCAATCAAAAAACCAAAGAAAAGTATCAGAAGAGTGTTGACGCTTGTAACGGTTTTCCCTATAGTAGCGCCCCGTTGCAGCGACGATGTTAAACAAAGTAGCTGGGATGAAAAAAAGATGGTGAGGTGTCCGAGAGGCTGAAGGAGCACGCCTGGAAAGTGTGTATACGTGAAAACGTATCGAGGGTTCGAATCCCTCCCTCACCGCCAAATTCGAAAGAAAGCTCAGGTTTACCACTTGGGCTTTTTTACTTGCATATACCTCCGACGCAGGGAGGGTCGAGAACCCTCGACTAGGGTTCGACAAAACGGCTTGCCGTTTTGGACCGCCAACGGCGGCCCGCAGGGTGAGCGCAGCGAATCCATCCCTCTCCTCCAAATTTAAAAAGAAACTCAGGTTAAATACCTAGGTTTTTTACTTATATGGACATTACAATTACTATTTCAGGAAATTGGCGTGTGACATTCGAATTTATCGATAGTGATACGTACATCGTTAACTACGAGGATTATCACTAATGAAAATGTTTAACCCACCTCACCCAGGCGAAATTATTGCTGACTCTTTGGAAGAATTAGGTTTAGGAATTCGTGATCTAGCGCGAGCATTGAATGTTGCCCCGTCTACGGCTCAACGTCTAGTGTCGTGTAAAGCAGCAGTCACGCCAGAGATGGCAATAAAACTGTCAAAAGTGCTTGGTAGCTCTCCACGATTGTGGCTAAAACTGCAAGAAACTTATAGCCTCGATAAAGCAGAAAAGACTGTTGATATCTCCAAACTGACACCGTTATTTAAACCTATCCATTTATCTCATACCTAAAAGTCAACAACCTGAGCTCAGGTTTACCACCTAGGCTTTTTTGCTTGCATATACCCCCGATACAAGAAGGACCGAGAACCCTAAACAGAGTTCGACAAAACGACTGTATATTTATCTCGCAAGCATTGGGCAAAGGACATTAGCTATCAAATGTTGGGACGAAACAGATATAAAAAACCACCCGAAGGTGGCTATTGTCGCCTCAAACATCTTCATCCAGTTTTTCACGATCTAGTTCCAGTAACTCTTGGAATTCCTTTGATCCCCTTAATTCCTGAATTTTATTCTCGAGATCTGGGATCGTATGAACATCTGGACTCGTATAAATCAGTCGACTGGTTTCTATGCCTTCTTTGCTACACATTATATGTATATCAACTAATACCGTATTATTATCATAACCTATAGACATAGTTCCATTGTATTTTAGCGCATTTTCAAACTCTTCTTTTGATGGATACGATGATTCATTTCCATACTTTTTCTCTAACGATTTGCTTACTGGCTTCACGAGGCGGCCAATATCAATCTCTAATCTTTTAAATTTTCCATTTAAAAAAAATGCCATTGCTTCCTGCTTTTTATTAGCAAACGAAAAGTCAGAACATGAATAAAGTGATACTTCTTTTATTTGAGGGCTTCCCTCAAATTTTTCAAAATCACATAATCTCTTCGAAAGAAATTCTTCTTCTGTCATGCCAAACTTTGCATCTTTATACCCATCAACTGCCATTGCACCAAAGCTCACCATTCCCAATGCAAGCATAACTGCCAATTTTTCCATATTATCTCCTTTTGCTTTGAGCAATAATAACAATGAGAGCTATATTAAGCTAATGTTTCTCGATACCATACTTTAACTACCAAACGCTTCAGTTAAACTTAAAGCACACCCCTTTTGCGCCCTCGTATTGACACGACGTAAAATTTCAACGACCACGCCGGGATAGTTACCATATTCTCTGCTAATTATCCCGACATCATCGGTGACAATAAACGCGGGATAACTCGTTGATGACGCATCCATATAACTCATCAAACCCGGCGTTCCATCAGGTACAGGTTTCAACGTTTCAGGATCAAGCGCTCGCGCATATACCCACGGCGGAACATGTTTACGTTGCATCTCATCTTCAAAGAAACAAGTGTTGAGTTCAACTTGATTAAATATATCGCGGATTTGATTAATATCACTGAGGCTGAAAGTATCGAATAAAAGATGATTAAAGTCATCGCGTTTCAGGGATTCTTTTTCGTAATTTTTCCAGCCGCCCCCCGTTATGATATAAAGGTTCTTATCTCCAGAAAACAAGATATTTTTATCTTTCATATAATGACAGAGCAAATAAATAAAATATGGCGAACCGATAAGACAAATATCTTTCCCTTGATCTTTTATTCGCTCAAGATTATTCAATGTTTTAACAAAATCTACTCGCTCTTCTGTTACGGTGAATGTCGTAGGATATAGCAACTCCACCAAGCTCATAACATATTTAAACCAAATGTTATGAGCATTAAATCTATCAGGTCCCAAGTTGACCAACTCCATTTGGTGATCAAACCAACTACCAACATATTTCATGCCATAACTCACAGAGCCTAAAAGTCTCTCAATACTTAATCTGTCACGTGCTACCTGACTTTTTAAACCATTCGTGCCGCTACTGGTAAACCAACTTTCAATCTCGTTTTCATGAGACGTTAATAAGCGAGTAAACTTAAAAACTGATGTTGGGAATACAGGTATGTCATCAATGTCCATAATATTGTCATCGACTTTGTGTGCCTGACAGTAGTGACGATATTCTCGACAATGTTTGTAGTGATGACGAAACGCATCAAGCACAAGTTTGTTTCTGATTTTTTCTTGTTCATCATAAGACCAAGCCAACGGATCGCTCGAAAAAATCAAATCATCAATTTCTGAGCTTGCTGTGATTTCTTGTTTATCAACATATGAAGTCATACCTGTTTCACCTCTCCAGATAATATTAGAAAGTATGGCAGCACTTCTGTCATACTATTTATTCCATGTAGTACTTATTATTCCATATAGTACTTATTATTCCATATAGTACTTATTATTCCATGTGATACTTCTTAATATTATCATCCACAATATCGATTACCTCTTTTTGGCGCATCAAGTCACTGATTGGTTCAAAGGATAGCAATACATCTTTTGCTCCGCACTTTTCAATTGCCAACTTAGCCGCGGTTATACATTCCGTATAATCTCCGATAGCGTTTTCTGTAATTATTTCTTCAAGTTTCTTTTCCAAATTTTCATTCGGATGCATTTCAAGAACATAATCACGGATAAATGCACGTGTCTCCTCTTTGGCTTTCTGACTATCTTCGTTATAGTTAACCAAGATCATTAACTGATGGTCTATCTCTGATAAGTCAACACCATGTTTATCAGCAATGGCTTTATACCTCTCAGCATATTCATGTCTAATATCATTAGAATCATCCCACTTAAAGATGAGAGGAATGCCTTTTTTGGCCGCCCATTCAACAACATGATGACTCGTTGCTGTTACATATTGCTTAGGCCCGCCTGGCGTATAAGCATGGGGGTTGACTGATATTTTAGGAAAACTATAAAAGTCGTTATCTGGATTACAATAACCCGTTGTTAAAGCATCGTTAATAATTTCATAACACTCTTCAAATAATTGCTGTTGATATTTATCTGGGCGATTAAAAAAATGCATTTCATCTTTCTTTTCGCAATCACTAAATCCTAAAACAAATCTCCCTTCACTCAACTGATCTAATAAGCCAGCTTCCTCCGCTATTCGGACAGGGTGATGAGTTGTAATGATATGATTCAATGAGCCAATTTTAATTTTTTCTGTCAGACCGAGTAAAAAACCAGAAACAGTTAAAGGAGCACCGACAATACCATTAGCTGAAAAATGATTTTCATATACCAAAATCTGTTTAAAATTCAACTTATCAACATATTCGGTTATTTCCTGCATGCGAGCTAAACTTTGCTCTTGAACAGTTGTTGAATTGATGAAGTTAAGGAAGAACAATCCAAATTTCATTTTATTTTCCTTAGCTAATTATAATAGCGAACGTTGTTTTTCTTTAAGAAACGGCATGACATCAGACTGGAAAAGCTTCATGGAAGCAATAATTTCGTCTACTGTTCCATTAGCTTCAAACCCACAACAAATATTTGATATTCCCGTGGCGTCAATGTCTGTTTGGATGATGTCAATGCACTCCTTCGGGGTTCCTACAGGATTAATTTCATAACTGTAATCAATGCGGCGGTTAGTATCTTTATGTCCTTTTAATACAAAGTCACGCCACTGCCCCTTATTGAAATCATAACCTTTTGTTTTATCTGAATCGTCAAAAATGGTCGTGGCATTCACATAAGAATCATACCAATGCCCCAGGAAATTCCGGCAAATTTCTTTCGCTTTAATTGAGTCATGATCTACAGATGTTATATATGATAAACAATGGTCGATATTATGAATATCGTGCCCATGTTCTTGAGCCACCTCATTATAAAGCTCCATTTGAGCTATCTTTTCGTTAGTATTTATGATCCAACTTAAGATCATCGGCAAACCGTGTCGAGCGGCCCATTCAGTGGTCGAGGCTGATTCAGCCACCACATAAACAGGCGCTCCACTTTTACTATATGCGGTCGGGTTTACTTTTACCTTATGGAACTTGATATGTTCATTGTCAGCTTCTACATATCCTTCCGTCATTCCGTTCTTTATCAACCCATACCAGCACTCCGTTAAGGCGCGAGTGTTATCCATATCTACGCCAAATACACGAAAGTCTTTGTTGTAAAGCCCCCGACAAATACCAAACCTGAATCGCCCTTTTGACATTTGATCCAATAAATTCACATCTTCAAGTTGACGTACTGGATGGGCTGTAGGAAGAACAATAGCCGCAGTCCCTACATTCAATTTTTTGGTTGCACCCAGTAAATGCGCAGCAGCGACATAAGGGTTACCCAGCAAACCAAACTCCGTGAAATGATGCTCAAGTAACCAGACAGTATCAAAACCGCACTCCTCAGAGACGCGGCCTAATTTAACCAAACGCTGCATTACCTCTGTTTGAGAAAATTGGGGCGGTTGGTAGGTAAGTAAAAAATTGCCAAATTTCATAGGGAATCCTTATATTTCTATCCGAGCGATAGCGTTAAGATAGCGAAATCGTTTGATTCTCAATCTCAATTTTCATTCGGCGTTCATTGACTGTTGCAATAGTTAAATGTTCAAATGATGGTTCAGTGATATTAATATCAATATCCAAACTACCATTATCCATCGCAATAGCAGCTTTCGTAACCGATTGATAAAAATTACGCAAGACTACTAAGTTCTCACCCAAATCATGTGAGCTTCCTAGCAGAGAATATATCTTGCATCGATTATTACGAATATTTGATAACAATGTGATGACTTCATCTTGCTTTACCCAATTGTCATTATTTGCAGTAAAAGCAATAAACGGTATATCCAGAGACCTCATGCTATTGACTGTAGAAGTTAAATCCTCCCAACCAAAATCAAGGCAATCTCTCGCAAAGACTTCAGCACCCAATTTATGGCCTTCAAAATCCAGATTATTCGGCAATTCATCAATAGGTAAACTGAGATAATCAAACCCTAACGCTCTTTCGAGAGTATATCGTAAGTTAACAACTCCGACCGCAGTGATTAAAAACGAAACATTGATTTCAGATAGGCTTGCGTAAACTATCCTCGCGGATAAGCTGGAAGCCAAAATACCACGGTGAGTTATTTTTCGTGTATTTAACCAATCAACCACGGCTAGCAGGCTCTGTTTTCCTATAGACATGGTAAATTCATCAATTGTCCCTGAACTCAATCCAACATGGTGAAGCGAATCATAGCGGATCACATGAAATCCATTCCGCGATAAATATTCCGCCAGACCAGCAAAATGATCCATCCTTCGGGCAAAACCAGACGCAATAATAATGGTATTCTTTCTCTTTGGGCTATTTTCTTCTGGCAACGTTTCCCAGACATGAATTTTTTTATTTCCTTCAACGCAAATCACATGGTCGATGGTTTTATATCTGGCTTCATTTTCCATACTTTTTTACCTATTAAGGGACAAACACAAGGAACTTATCTTCTTCCAGGAATCGAGTCTGTTCTATTTCAACCGCAACATCCTTAGCCGTATAGTTAGCAGGTCTTTCATGAGAAATATATGTCACTAATCGTTGTAATGGCCTCATTCCGTCATGAGAGCCGCCAACTCGAAATATGTTACTCATTCCTGTTTCTACAATTCTTTCCGCACCTTTTAATGCTAATGCATCTCGATATTTAAATGATGACTCCCAGGGAAAAATAGAGACGGTTTGCGTCTTATTTTTTTGAACATAAGGTAATATTTGCTCAATATTATCGACATGATGAAGATACACACACCTGCCAAGTGGTTGATTAAGTTCCACCCCCGCGTTCGATTCAATAATCATCCAGCGCTGATGAGCACCAGCCTCTACTTTTAATCCAGCAAACAAGCTTTCTTTTTGAACTAAGGTATAAGCCGCTTTTTCATCAAAATCTTTTTTGGCGTTTGGTAATATATGAGCATATAGATTAAGTTTTTCTACCAACGCTAGCTTAAATTCTTCATAATGATTTCCCATGTAATATATGTTTTGGGCAGAAAAACAAGCTTGTTGATCGTAAAAACAGACATCATGAGCCGCACCTGTCGCGGCAGACGTCAAATTATCAGGATTATCAATAATGCAAAAACTCTTCTTATGCCCAAATTTAATCACATCAATATAGGGTGGCGCATGCTCTACAGCCCAATTAATTGCCTCTTCCCCTCCCCAAGCAACAATAACGTCCGCATGTTGCATAATCTCTTTCGCGAGTGATGTATCACCTTGATGTTGCCAATATACAACAGACAAAGAGCGCGTTATTGGATGATTAGGGTCCACATCGATAAAACTCAACGCTAATGCACTGGCTGTAAAAGGATCTGCTGACGAGGTTTTTATAATGCATTGATTCTTGGTTAAAATGGCGCGCAATATAGACATAATCCCAGATAATGGGACATTACCTGCTAGTAAATGTACAGACTTACCTTTCGGAAAAGCCTTAATATAACTTTCATCCTGAGGTATCCACTCATCCATAATATGACGAGAACCTAGTTCATTGTTTACAACATCATAAAGACCGCCTTTAGAGCACAAGATCATAGCTATCCAGTTAGCTTCTAACTTGGCCATTGCTTCTGAATATCCCATATATTTTTTTAGGTCGCGAATGTATGTCCTGCGTCTTGAATATTCTTCATTTTTCCATCTTTGTCCTACCGTATAGAGAAAAGTGATAATGTTATGCAACCGTAATTCATTATTTTCATTATAATCAATAATGTTTTTCACTTGAGAATTATTCAATATTGGCAGGTAAACACTATTATCACCAAAATTAATGGATTGCACTGAATCATCACTTTCGGGAAAGATTTCGACTTGGCCGTTAATAATGAATGAAATTTTTTTACTCATATTTGCCATCCATTTAATGGGGTTATTTCAACTTAAGTTATTGTTTAATCATCTTGCAAACTGGTCGTACCAATACTTGTTTTTTTATATTTTTATGTTACGACGATGTAAGTAATAAAATATACAGAAAATCAGATTCTGATTACGGGACACCTGACCTGTAACTTTCGTCAGAATATGATAACATTCTGAATTTTCTACTCAAATCTGTTAATGTGACTGAACGGATCGTCAATATAATATCTACCTCAGCTTTAATACTTGTTAAAATAGCAAAGGAAAATTTTCATATCAACAAGATTTGTTAATGAAAAGTTTAAATTAAAAGAGTCACTATTCTTCTATGCGTGATAATACTCATGCAAATTATTAGCCTGATAGTGCGATAGGTACCGGTCTGCAAAGTTGCGCAAAGCAAGGTGTGCGATCTCAGTTTTACTCATACCAGTGACTTTAACCAGTTCATCAAGCGTTCCGGCGCTGATCTCAGTGGGCGTATCCTTATTACGTAAACGGATCAGGAAACTGGCTGGGGTTTTTCCTTGAGTATTGTGCATAGTGTGTTCTCCGAACCATGTCAAAGTAATGTATATCAATTCCATATCATGATAGTACGTTGATATATCGTTACCAAATCCCCATCACTTATTCAACGTAATTATTAATTAACAGCATCTCCTAACACCGACATAAGAGATTCAAACTTAACCTTTATACCGATATAACTCTTCCCACATCATGTTAGTTATTTGCTCAATATGATCAAAACGCCCTGCTATTTTTTCCAATACTTGCGGTGATAATGTGGCTTCAAATTTCAACGCTAAAATAGACAAAGCTTTCCAGTGATCAATCAATTCCGTGCACTGTTCAATCAGAGAAGGCGCAATATCAGCTCTGATTAAAGAGTGTTTTAACAGATTCAAATTAGGGATCACATACAATACGCTAATATGATCAAACAATCTTTTAGCCGCCCGGCAAGCTTCTTCCTCTGCTTGCTGAAACGCGTTCAGACATAATTTGCCATAATTTTTCAATGCGTCATAATATTCAGGCAAGGTATTAAATAATTCGGCCTGACGCGTCAGTAATTCCCTTACCGGCATATCTTCCTGATCTTTCAGTGAATCAACAATATAAAAATTACCCATATGATCATAAGTTTCATTGGGCACTTTATCAGAAAGCGCTAAATAGAATTGTTCAGATGACATCCATGCCTCACAAGCATAGGATTCCCGATCAACTACTAAAGAATCGAAGATACGCACTTGTGAATAATCATCTGCAATAGCGCTAATCAGCACGGCATGGAGATATTCTGGTTTATTGGCGTAAGCCTCAGAATAAGATAAATGCGCCGAATTAACCCAAGCAACGACGCCTTTCCTGTGACGTAATAATTCATATAATTGGCGACCCCAATGGGCGTAATCTATCGGTAGTAAAACTATATCTGCGCCCAAATTCGCTGTGCCAGTTAGCCCAACAGTTTCAATCGAACAAGTATATTCAGGCATATTTAATGCATCATAACCACTACGAAATAAATAACCATTGCCAGCTTCAAAGATCTCCGCCTCAAAAATTTCTTTACCCTGTAGATTAAGTAATCTTGTCAGGCTACCGGTAAAACAATTTATTGCGACATTATTTATCGCGACATTTGCATATGATTTATCCATCACATTTTCCATGAGTATTTTATTACCTCGGTACAATGGACTAACTTATGAATGGCAGACCAGATATATTACGCCATGTAATCACTGTTATTTTTCCTTTAATATTACTTCGGCTGCTTGTGCTATATTTTCGATGAGTAACTCAGGTTCATAATTCAAAGTATGTGCTAACAGCGCCAAAAGTAATCTCTCCATCCCAAACGCAATACAAGCAGAATGCATAGAATTATCACTGGCACGACTGACAATATTGAAGTTGGTGGTAAATAAATCTCGGTGTAAATTTCGTGAACCAACGCTAACGTTGTATTTATCAAACCAAGGAATAAGTATTTCACACTTGACGCCCATTGATAACTGTACTTTACGAGTCACTTTAGAATGCTCTCCATAAAATACATCACTGGCTTTTTCTACCGCAAGAGAAGGAAACAGTAATCGTAAGAATTTAACAGCTTGCCCAAATATTATTTCACAATGTGTTTCTACTTTTTCCTGTAGCCCCACCAATATTAATTCACGCATGGTAAAATTCCCCATACGGGTAGGCTCATCTTTAGCCGGTTCATATCGATGACATTGCCCTTTAGCCGTAAAATATTTCAGTTCCCAATCATGAGTACTCTCTGCCAAATGAGCAAAGGTATGATAACAAGTCGATGGGCTCAATACCCATGCATCCCCGCTATTTTCACTCATGGCATCGTGAGTTAAATGGGGATAGACATGCAATGGATTGCTAGGCAATTTATCAAAGAAACTGATACGCTCTAACGTGGATCGAGGTAACAATGTGGTACATGTGTGTGAAGTAACAGATATTCCCTTACTTAAAACTTGTAAAAGCGCCTTATCAAGGAGTTCAGCAGCAGCATATAAACTATTAGAAAACCGGTACCCGATAAGACCATTCTGTGATTGCACGATTGATAGCAGCTTACGCTGTTGAAGTTCTTTTATCATATTTTTATATTACCTTTGCTGATCGATAGTTACATTATGCTGCCCAGTAGATAATCTCTGTTTTGCAAAAGGATGTGTTTCTATATCATCAAATATCATCTCCAGATATTTTCCTAAAATGATAAAGAAACACATTTGATGCCAAAATCAATTAACTGACATCTCAATCAGGACGCCATCAAGGTTATTCTTTCCATACGACAAACCCCTCAATATAAAGCTTATCCAGTGAGGTTTTCAAAAATGTCTCTACTGCAACCTCCGGTGACATAATAAGCGGCTGCCCCCTAACGTTAAATGAAGTATTCACCAGACAGCCATAACCGGTTATTTTCTGTACCGCTTTCAATAATCGCCAAAAAGTTGTGTTAATAGCACGTTCAACAAGCTGAATACGCGCCGTTCCATCAGCATGGACAATACCTGACACCGGCTTCATCATTTCTGGTTTTACTTTGGCGGTGCAAAGCATATATCGAGTTGGCGTTAAATTGCGGGTCTCAAAAATAGTGTCGCAATCCTCATCCAAAATTGCCGGGGCAAATGGACGGAAAGCCTCACGGAATTTCACGGTGCTATTAATTCTATCCTTTATTTTTTCACCTGCCGGCAGAGCTAAAATTGAACGGTTGCCAAGCGCCCTTGGGCCAAATTCCATTCGATCATGGAACCAGGCAATGATTTTATCTTCCGCGATATCTTGAGCCGCAGAGGCAAAATAATCATCATTCAGCCCCAAATAACGCCATTTCATGCCCGCATTGCCGCCATGCCGGAATAATACATTACGGACTTCATCGGTAGAGAAACGAGGGCCGAGATAAGGATTAAAGCAAGAATCCGCGCCATTGTGGTATCCACCAGCCACAAAAAGCGCGGCGCCCAAGGCCGAACCATCATCACCCGACGCCGGTTGAACAAAGACGTTTTCTACACCATCAAGCTGACAAAGGGCTTGGTTTGCTTTGCAGTTTAAGAACGATCCTCCAGCAAGGCAGAGTGATGTTTCACCCGTTTTTCGCAGCCAATAGGTCACTAACTGTTTCAGCAACAGTGTAAATTTCTCCTGTAATCCGGCGGCAAAATCCTGATGAACATCCAGCAGAGGGTCATCTTCATTTCTCATCGTCAAACCAAACATATCGCTCAGTTGTGCCATTGCACCGGGAAAACCATATTCCGAATTGTCAAATGCTTGCGGTAACCAATTTATCTGTATCGTTCCACTCTCTGCATCGAATTGAGCCAATTTATTGAAGATATCGCGGTATCGCTCAGGATTACCATACGCAGCAAGTCCCATGACTTTATATTCATCACTATTAAATACAAAACCAAGGAACCGAGTACAGATAGAATAAAATATTCCTAATGAAGAGCTAATTGGCTGACTGTATAATTTCTGGAATTGCTGGTCTTTAGCAAGATAAACACTTAGGGATTCTATTTCGCCCATACCGTCTGAAATAACGCATAGCGCAGACGGGAAGCCACTGGGATAAAAGGCTGACGCCGCATGAGCCAGATGGTGATCTACCCCCTGAAAACGTGATTCAATATTCTGCCACCCCTCTGAGGCCAATGCATTAATCACCGTTTTTCCACTAAAAGCCTCTTCAAACATTTTCTGATTCGACATGAAAAAACGGCGATAATTATCATAATTAAAACCGTGGGCAATAACCTGTATATCATCTTGCGTAAGACCCGCTTCCGCCAAACAATAGTTAATGGCATTAGCAGGAAACCGGCCTGTTCCTTTTTCTCCGGTAAATCGCTCTTCCGCAGCCGCGGCGACAATTTTTCCATTAACCATCACACAGGCCGCACTATCGACTCCCTGACAAATACGCTCGTCTAATTTACCTACGCCTGGGTAATTTTCTCGCATAAAATGTTGAGAATTGGGAAGGCCGCTGATACCTAATATAATCATTTTCTTCACCTCCAAATTGTTATACCCGTCATCTTTCAAGTTGCCTCTTTGTTGAGGGTATATTTTTCTTTCATAAAAATTAAACTATGCACTGCTTTATACTAATAGCCCATTTTGCATTACGAAGAATCAAGTCACCTTGCCAAATAGAGTAATGGCATTATTACCACCAAAACCAAACGCATTATTTTGTATATATTTTAAATTATTCTTCATTTCCATTTGACGAGTGATTAAATTAAATTGATATTCAAAATCCTCTGGTAAGATATTTGTCGGCGGCATAATTTGATCTCTCAAAGATAAACAAGCACTGACTGCGCCAATTGCTCCCGCCGTCGCCATCATATGTCCGATAGTGCCTTTAATTGCTGAAACCGCTGAATTCGGGAAATATTCAGAGAATATCGATGCTTCTACAGCGTCATTAGCCTTAGTCCCTGTACCGTGTGCATATATGCCACCTATATCTTTGGCTTCCACCCCTGCCGAATCTAATAATTTTTTATGGCATTGAGTGACACTGTTAATATCAGGATTGGTCGGATGTAATGCGTCATTATTACTGGCAGTAGAGATCAATTCAGCATAAGGAGATTGATATTCACCAACGTGTTTTCTATTCTGCAACACCAAAAAAGCGGCGCCCTCAGATATCGTAATAAAGCGCCTTAATTTCGAAAATGGACGGCACTGTTCCGCACCTAATGCATTAAGCATGTAAAAACCTGACCACACCTTTTTTGAAAAAGCGTCTCCGCCTCCAATGACGGATGTTGAGACAATACCGGCATTCATCATGCGTAATGCTGTTTCAAGCGCAATATTTGCTGACGCACAAGTATTATGTATCGTCATGGAAGGCCCGAATGAACCAATCGCACGAGCGACATTATCGGAAACGGCGTGACTCGAATAGATATTCGAATGCCAATTTACCGGGATACCTTCAACTAATTGATCAAGAATATCCGCCTCAGCCTCATTATTACCCACACACACCAAGGCATTGCGCAATTCAGCACACCCTGGCTGTAATCCTGCGTCCGCTATCGCTTGAAGTGCGGCATCGACAGCATACAGAGAAGAATCAGGGACCTGTGGACCAGTACATTTCGGCGCTCTGGCTTTTATATCCAGACGCCGTTCAGCCGAAATTCTTCCAGCGATAAAATTTGGTTTCAAAGAAGGATAAATCGGTTCCAATCGAGTAAAATTTGACTCGCCGGCACATAAATTTTTCCAATAACTTTCGACGTCTATACCAATTGGAGTAACGACGCCAAGACCTGTAACATATATTTTATCCAACATCGTTCTCCTTCTTCTTAATTGATACTGCGTCAGTTATCCAAAGTAATTTTTCCCCTTCACGATATGCCCTGGCATCCCAACACATTATTGAGCCAAATCGAGTGACTTTAGTCTCAATAAACACAGGAGAGTTAATATGTTCGATATCAGGATCGAAGGCCAATTCACCAAATTTGGCAAAAACATAATCGCCTGCTGTTGAAATATTCTGTTGTTGACGCTGCAAAATTAATGCTAAATTTCCCATTGCCTCGACCAGAATAATCAAAGGAGAATAATGATATTTTTGCAAATAAGCAGCCTCATCGCGCAATGATTTCATATCCAGGCTGCAATTCGCTCTGCTTAATCCATCATTAACATAGACTATATTCGGTAAAAACCAAAATTCGGGTTCACGCAATGAGGGTGATAATAGAGAAGAGGCGTAAAAAATTTTCTTACTTTCACCTCTTGCATCTTTGCCAGTATAATTCAGGAGAAAAGAAAAACAGTGTTGTTCCGATACCATTGCAGAAATCTTATTTTCCTCTTGGCGGTATTGGATATTTTCATCAGGACGTATAAATTGATGAAAAAATAGATTTCTTAAACTAATAAAATCGGCAGATGTATCAGCCATCTCTTTACAAAAAGCGGCGACTGGCAAGATCCCCGGAACAATAGGATTACCGGGAAAATGATATTTGAATATTTCATCTTGAGGTGAAAAAACATGGTTAATACGATTAATCATCATTGTATATAACCCTTACGCCTGAAGCATTCATGTTATCGATTTCAATAAACACAACCGCGTCTCCTTGTTTACTGTGCTTAATCACCCCCATAAACTCATGAAACAAAAAAGCGCTGTTATATTCTTGATATTCAATTACATTACTATCTTTAACAACATGAATTAATGCGTCATTCCGCTCCAACGTATTGTATATAAATATCTTGGTATTCGGTGATAAAGCATCACACCGTCTTTTTATCTCTCCCACTGTCAACCCGAAGAAAAAATCCGCCGCAAATTGTTTTCCACTCAATAGCGTCGCACACATCACACCAGAAGATACTGACTTCTGATTGCTGATTTTCTTTCGTATATCATCAAGTGCTTCTGTGCAATAAACATCACCGCAAAAGAGGTAGCTGGCGCCTGCTGATCTATTATTCAAATTAAGCAATGCTTGCATGAATACCATTACCGGGGTTTTACTGCCCGCGTTTAATGTACAGTTTCCTCCCGTCACCTTCTTATCAATGTTAATAAAGGTTGAAGCTGAACTGGTGGTAGCATAAGGGAATTGTTGAGCCGATACCGTTTTATCATTGTTCATGACCTGCCGTTGAAAACGAAGCATTGCTTCAAGGTTGCCGTATTCTGTCCCCACAATCACCGATTCATTTTCTGCATGTCTATCTTCTGCAATAAACTGATTAGCCAAGTAGGTACAAACGCGGCTAAAGTCGTCACGAAAACGATCACCTTTATTGCTTACAAATTCAGAAATATCAGCGGGAAGAGAAAATTCCCCCTCTCTCTCACTCCGAAATATATTCGGATAAATAGCTAAATTTTCCACGTTAAAAGTCAACATTTTCCCTCAACTTATTATTTGAAAAATAGAGAGTTTTTAATTATTGGTTAAGTCAACCCGATCATTGCAGGTTATTTTTTATTTCCTCCCATAACTCACCTACAGTTTGAATACGGGCAAGCGCATCTTCAGAAATCTCTTTGCCAAAGGTTCGCTCAACTGACAAAATGACATCAATTAGTTTTAATGAGTCAATGCCGAGATCACTTTTCAACAATTTATTCGAAGTTATTTTAAAATCGGAGTCTAACTCAGCGACATTCACTAAAATACTTGCTAATTCTTCATTAACCATATCAATATTATCCATATTATATCCCCAATGACGCCTATACCCGTCATCTTTCAAGTTGCCTCTTTGTTGGCTGCACTCGCTCACCCCGGTCACATAGTTTGCTATGCTCCCGGGGATTCACTCCCTTGCCGTCGCGATGCATCTTGAAATCCATAGGGTATATACCCATTATCTTTCAAGTTGCCTCTTTATTGGCTACACTCACCCCATACATACATCGCAAAACGTACTCTGATTAACTGTCAGCAACAATTAACCACCTAATCCCCCATCAATGCAAAGAGATGTTCCTGTGATATAGGTTGATGTACTCAATGTCCCCACACAAAAACGGGCAATTTCATCAACATCTGCTATTCGTTTTAATGCGGTGCTTCTGGCGAATTCCATCTTCTTTTCCGGAGAAATATGCCGCAACATACCACCGTCAACATATCCCGGCATGACAGTGTAAGCCCTAACATTAAAACGACCATAGTCATTAGAGATATTTTTTACCAATGCATTCATGGCTGCTTTCGAACAAGAATAAGCGGTGGCGCCTGTTTCCCCACGTAAACTCGCTGTAGAAGATATAAATTGTATCACGCCATTACGATTCTTCATAAAATGTGGCAGCAAATATTTTGCTACTCTTGCTGCGCCAAACAAGTTGACATTAAAAACATCATGCCAACCCTCAATATCCTGAGCATGCAATAAACCATCCAATGACATTGCCGGCGTATAGATAACCGCGTCAATACATTTCATCTTGTCAATTGCCATGCTAATGGCTTCTCTAACACTGTTATCCGACATAACATCTAAATGAATTTCTTCATTCTGCGGTCTACGTGAGGTACCTAATACTTCATAACCGCTCGCAACCGCATGCCGGAAAATTGCACTCCCTATTTCACTTGATGAGCCAATAATAAGTATCTTGCTGTTATATTTATGCATTTAAATATTCCCACCTTATCTAAAAGATATTTTCCAACAGTAATCCCTACTTTAAATAAAGCATTCAGAATAAATATCATCTAAACAAAAAAACATTTTTACCTTATATGCTTTTAACACATATACTTTTAACACATATATTTTTAGCTTACCTATTTTAAACGCATTTAATCCATCTAATTCTATAAGTCACCCTAAATAATAGGAGGAGTTCTTAAGCCTGTCAAATTATTAATCTAATATTTAAGCGATATCAAAGCATTGGTTAAATTACACCCAAAAATTAAATGAAAACCATCATGCGTAAAAATATCCAATATGTCTAATTTAATCCAGTCATAATCAATATATGTGGTGAATGCATAATTAATTATTTAATTTCCTAACAATAACAATTAAAAACTGCAATTAATTCTGTTAATTTATTATAAAGATAAAACATTATAATTTTATGATTAATAGAACAAACATATAGCTTCAAGTTTAAAAATATTAATTAAATTCTTTATGAAGTTAATTCAATAATATTTACCAATAAGAATAGATACTTAATAGAATCGGTTTCAGCCTATTTTATGGTAATAAGAACATTATTCTCCCTTTTACTTTTCACTTTCCTGACGTTAAGCTATTAACATTAATTTTGATCTATAGCGCTATCGCGTTGAACTAAAAGCACTATTTTTACAATTCAGTTTGCAATTTGGTTGTAACAACCTTATTGCTTTTTCCCTCTATATTTTTGGTTTATGCACAGATGAAAACTCGTAGAATGAACGGTATACGGCCGTTTAGTGCTGTAATTGATGCTTGTTGGAAAGAACCTTACTCTTTTACTCGTTTAACTAAAGATATTATCGCCGGTATTACTGTCGGTATTATCGCCATTCCGCTCGCTATGGCGCTAGCAATCGGGAGTGGCGTCGCGCCACAATATGGGCTTTACACCGCCGCTATCGCCGGGATGATAATCGCGATAACCGGCGGCTCACGCTATAGTGTTTCCGGCCCTACCGCCGCTTTCGTTGTCATTCTTTACCCAGTCTCTCAACAATTTGGCCTGAGCGGTTTGCTCATTGCAACATTAATGTCAGGCATTATTTTGTTGGTGATGGGATTAGCCCGCTTTGGTAAATTGATCGAATATATTCCCCTCCCTGTCACACTCGGTTTTACTTCTGGAATCGCGATTACTATCGCAACCATGCAAGTAAAAGATTTTTTCGGCCTGCAATTGGAACATATGCCAGAGAATTATATCAATAAGGTTGCGGCTCTGTTTCAAGCGCTGCCAACGCTGTATTTGAGTGATACGCTGATTGGCTTGACGACACTCGCCATTCTGATTTATTGGCCTAAGCTTGGGCTGAAATTACCCGGGCATCTTCCCGCTCTCATTGCAGGAACCGCCGTGATGGGGATCATGAACTTATTCGATCAACATGTTGCTACTATTGGTTCCGAGTTTAGTTATATTTTGAATGATGGTACTCAAGGGCAAGGCATTCCCCCCATCCTGCCGCAATTTGTTTTACCGTGGCATTTACCTGATATGGGTTCACCTCAAATTGATATAAATTGGGCGACAATTTCAGCCCTATTACCCGCCGCCTTCTCAATGGCAATGTTAGGCGCTATTGAATCACTGCTTTGCGCTGTGGTTTTGGATGGTATGACCGGTAAAAAGCATCACTCAAACAGTGAATTGATTGGTCAAGGATTAGGAAATATAGTCGTACCATTTTTCGGCGGCATTACGGCTACCGCCGCAATCGCCCGTTCAGCCGCCAACATCAGAGCCGGCGCGACATCGCCGATTTCAGCCATTGTTCATTCTCTGCTCGTATTATTGACTTTACTGGCATTGGCCCCCATGCTCTCCTATCTTCCTCTGGCCGCCATGTCCGCCCTGTTGCTCATGGTCGCCTGGAATATGAGCGAAATACATAAAGTTATCGACCTCATGCGCCGTGCGCCAAAGGATGACATTATTGTGCTGGTACTTTGCATGTCGCTCACAGTTCTGTTTGATATGATTATTGCCATTACGATCGGTATCGTATTAGCTTCACTGCTGTTTATGCGCCGAATAGCCAATATGACTCGCATCAGTCAATTGCCGCAAACAAATGTCGATAAAGGTCTGCTGGTTGTCCGTATCAATGGCCCGCTATTCTTTGCCGCCGCTGAACGTATATTTACAGAATTAAAGGAAGAAAGTACCCGTTATCAGACGATCCTTATGCAATGGGATGCCGTTCCCGTGCTGGATGCCGGTGGGATGCACGCTTTCCAACGCTTTATCGATGAAGTGGGTAAGGATAAATATATTGCTGTTTGTGATATTCCATTTCAGCCTTTAAAAACACTGGCCAGAGCCAGGATACCATTGGTTGAAAATCACCTTAGTTTCCATGCGACATTGCCACGAGCAATGGCAGAGTTAAATTTCAATGGCAAAATGGATAGCTGAAATTACCAGACAAAAACTTGCTAACTCTTTTTCCAATACTTTTTTCCCTATAAATTAATGGCGCTGTGTAAACCAGCGCCATTAATTTATTTATCACAAAATCTCGTCATCATTTGATGTCATGACATCAAAAAGCCATTTTATTTATCGGTATCCAGTTGAGGGAAGCTTTTCACCACGTCATCAATGGCTTTCATCTGGTTCAAGAATGGCTCAAGTTTTGCCAACGGCAATGCTGATGGACCATCACACATCGCATTCTTTGGATCAGGATGAGCTTCAAGGAACAAGCCGGCAATACCGACCGCCATTCCCGCACGCGCCAGTTCAGCAACCTGAGCGCGACGACCACCAGACGCAGCGCCAAATGGATCGCGGCATTGCAGTGAATGAGTGACATCAAAAATTACCGGATGCCCCCCCGTTGCCTGAGCCATAACATTGAAGCCCAGCATATCCACCACCAAATTGTCATAACCAAAGTTGCTGCCACGGTCACATAAGATCACTTGATCGTTGCCGCCTTCTTTGAATTTTTCCACAATATTCCCCATCTGACCTGGGCTAATAAATTGGGGTTTTTTAACATTAATCACCGCGCCGGTACGCGCCATTGCCTCAACCAAATCAGTCTGACGCGCCAGGAATGCCGGCAGTTGGATGACATCAACCACTTCCGCCACCGGCTGCGCCTGTGCCGGTTCATGCACGTCAGTGATAATTTTCACACCAAAAGTCTGTTTCAACTCCTGAAAAATCTTCATTCCCTCTTCCAGACCGGGACCACGGTAAGAGTGAATTGATGATCGGTTTGCCTTATCAAAGGAGGCTTTGAAAACATAAGGAATGCCCAATTTTTGTGTCACTGTGACATAGTGCTCACAAATACTCATGGCCAAATCCCGTGACTCAAGGACATTCATACCACCAAAGAGAACAAACGGTAGATCATTAGCGACCTTGATATCACCAATATGAACCACTTTCTGTTGCATACTTATACCTTCCGTTAAGGACCAATAAATTAATGAAATAAATCAGTGCAAAACAATATCTCAATGCAAAGCAGTATTTCAATACAAAACAATATTTTAGTGTAAAACAATGCCTTGCTGCTTAATAGCGTATATTTGCATTCTGATCATTTCCGCCACCGGGTCTTCCGGGCAGTTCTCCACAAAATAATTTAAATCAGAAATCGCAATATGATTACAGTCAAGTTCCGCATAAATCAGCCCTCTATCACGTATTTCATAGGGGTCATCGGGATCAAACATCAGCACAGCTTCACTCGTCCTCAGCGCCAATTCCATTTGTCCTTCGTCCATTAATGCGACTTTTATCGTATCCAGCATTTTACGTATAATGCTGGCGTTATCAGCTCCTTGCAAATCATCTGCTGCTAATTCCACTGTCTGGCTAATATTACCTTTAAGCCATACATCAAGCACACGTTCAGTTAGCGCTTCCCCATTGATTGGATTAATAAACTTCGCCGTGTTATCTGGATAATCAACACGCAAAATCAACTGCGTCGGAAAAATAACCGGCATAAACGGCAGTTCTAAAGCCTGAGCAATATGAATAAGAATTGCCCCTAAAACAACAGAGGAACCTCGGCGGGTTTGCAATACTTTATCCAGCCATAATGTATCTGACAGGCAATAAACACCACTGGCGCCGCCGAATTTCCAGCTTTGATAAAAAAGCCTCAGTAATTTTTCCAGTCGTTCTTCTATATTTAGCTGCGGAGATATTTCACGTCTGGCCTCATCAATCAATGCTTGAAGCTGCATTTCCACTGAACGCTGAGGAAAATCAGCACGCAAGGTTCTGGAAATTAACAGGATACCGCTACTTAACGATGCATCATTAAATTCATAATCAGCTATGGCTTTCATCACTTTTCCACTGACCCAGTGTTATTCGCTCATTACCGCCATAATCCTGAAAAGTAGCCACCTGCTGATAACCACTCTCAGAAAACAGGCTTCTTACAACATTTCCCTGTTTCCAACCATGTTCCAATAACAACCATCCACCAGGCGACAAAAAATGGCGAGACAGATCAATAATGGTATTCAGATCAGCAATTCCCTGTTTTGCCGCAATTAACGCACTATCCGGCTCGAACCGAACATCACCCTGAGACAGATGTGGATCGGTTTCATCTATGTAAGGCGGATTACTGACAATCATACCAAACTGTTGATTATTCAACGAAGAGAACCAATCGCTTACCCAAAAATCCACATTTTGTATTTTGAGTTTTTCAGCATTGCCCTGCGCCAACATGACCGCATCAGGATTGATATCAACCCCGGTAATCCGGCAATCAGGACGCTCACTAGCGATCGCCAGTGCAATTGCGCCGGTTCCCGTTCCCAAATCCAAAATGCGGCAAGGCGTCGACGATAACCGTTCAAGCGCCTTTTCCACCAGACATTCAGTGTCAGGACGCGGGATTAACGTGGCGGGAGAGACATTTAATGGCAATGACCAGAATTCACGCTCACCGGTGATGTAGGCAATAGGTTCACCTTTCACCCGGCGAGCGAGTAAAGCCTCAAGCTGGCTGAACTGCGCCGAAGCTAGCTGCGTTTCACCAAACGCCAATAGGTAAGTCCGGGCATGGCGAGTGACAAACCCCAACAAAATTTCCGCGTCTCGTTTAGGACTGTCACTTGCCGATAACTGTATTGCGGCTTGTTTAAGCCAAGATTGATAATCCATCAATCTTGCTCTGACAAAGCCGATAAGAGATCAGCCTGATATTCATTAACGATTGGCTGAACAAGCATATCCAATTTGCCTTCCATCACTTCATCAAGGCGGTATAACGTCAAGTTAATACGGTGATCCGTCACTCGCCCTTGGGGAAAATTGTAAGTGCGGTTGCGATCTGAACGGTCACCGGAGCCTAACAAGTTACGGCGCTCAGACGCCTCGGCCTCTTGACGCTTACGAACTTCCGCCGCATGAATACGCGCGGCCAATACGGACATCGCTTTCGCTTTGTTTTTATGCTGAGAGCGCTCATCCTGACACTCAACCACAATACCGGTTGGAATATGAGTGATACGAATAGCGGAATCTGTGGTATTGACGTGCTGACCGCCTGCCCCGGAGGAACGAAACGTATCAATACGTAAATCACCTGGGCTGATATCGGGCAACTCCGTTTCCGGGACCTCCGGCAAAACCGCGACGGTACAAGCAGACGTGTGAATGCGCCCTTGCGATTCGGTTTCCGGCACACGCTGAACACGATGACCACCCGATTCAAATTTTAAGTGACCATAAACCTGCTCGCCGGAAACTTTAGCGATAATTTCCTTATACCCACCATGCTCACCATCATTAGCACTGATAACTTCAACTTTCCAACGATGGGATTCCGCATAACGGCTGTACATACGAAACAGATCCCCGGCGAAAATAGCCGCTTCATCACCACCGGTTCCCGCACGTACTTCAAGAAAACAGTTACGCTCATCATCAGGATCTTTTGGCAACAGCAATAATTGTAGTTGTTGTTCTAACTCTTCATTACGAACCTTGGCGTCCCTGATCTCTTCCTGTGCCATTTCCCGCATTTCAGGGTC
This sequence comes from Photorhabdus namnaonensis, assembly GCF_001684335.1. Taxonomy (GTDB): domain Bacteria; phylum Pseudomonadota; class Gammaproteobacteria; order Enterobacterales; family Enterobacteriaceae; genus Photorhabdus; species Photorhabdus namnaonensis. Next base: position 24,418 of record NZ_LOIC01000104.1, on the reverse strand, counting down.
ATCAAGCATGATTTCGGCTGCTTTAAGATCATCCTGAACAGCACGCCAAACCTTAAAACAGCTCGTCACATCAGTCAGTTGAGCATATTCCCGCGACAAAGCACGAAAACGTTCCTGATCAGCAATCACATCGGCATCACCGAGATGAGCCAAAACTTCTTCGTGACGTTCTTGCAATGCTTCCAATTTAGCAACAATAGAAGGCTTCATTCTTGGTTTTAGACCCTATTCCGAGATATGGTTAATTATGTTCCAGCCCCAGGCTGTCACGTAATAAATTAAGGCGCTCCAGCTCACCATTACTGGCTGCTTGCTGGAGTGATTTGGTAGGAGCATGTATCAGACGGTTCACCAATTGATGAGTCAATTGATTAACCGCCTGTTCTACATCAGCTCCCTGATTGATAGCAGCCAGTGCCTTAGCTGTCATTTCAGCCCGCGCTCGTTCTGCCTGATTACGATACTCACGGATTGAATTTACTGCGCTCTGCGAACGCAACCAGTCCATAAAATAACGGCTTTCCTGCTGAACAATACATTCAGCCTGAACCGCCGCCGCTTTGCGCTGCGCGAGATTCTGCTGAATAATCGCTTGTAAATCATCAACACTGTAGAGATAGACGTTATTCAATTTTTCCACGTCAGGCTCTATATCACGGGGAACCGCGATGTCAATGAGCAACATCGGTTGGTTACGACGTAACTTTAATGCACGTTCAACCATCCCTTTACCAATAATAGGCAAAGGACTGGCAGTCGAGCTGATAACAATATCAGCTTCTGCTAAACGTGTGTCGATTTCAGGCAAAGTGATCACTTCCGCCTGAACTTCATCAGCCAACACTTGTGCCTTCTCTTTCGTCCTGTTAGCAATCATCATATGGCGCACACGATGCTCTTTCAAATGACGAGCCGCCAGTTCAATCGTTTCTCCGGCGCCGACCAACAAAATATTTAGTTCAGAAAGTGATTCAAAAATCTGCCGCGCCAGGGTACAAGCAGCAAACGCCACAGAAACTGCGTTCGAACCAATCTCTGTTTCCGTTCTTATGCGCTTAGCGACAGAAAATGATTTCTGAAACAGTCGCTCCAGTTCACTCGATAAAGAGCGGCTGTGCTGCGACTGGGCAAATGCTTTCTTCACTTGCCCAAGAATCTGAGGTTCTCCCAGCACCAACGAGTCCAGCCCACTCGCCACTCTCATCAAGTGGCTGACAGCTTCATTATCACAATGCCAGTAAATACTGGATCTTAGATCTCTGGGATTTAGCTGATGATATCCACACAACCAGTCAATTAACTGCTCATACAGATTATCTTGCTGTTCTACGCTGAGATAAAGCTCGGTACGATTACACGTTGACAATACAACCCCCCCTTTCACCAGGGGATGCTGGAGAAGGTTATCAAGCGCTTCCCCAATAGTACCCGGAGAAAAAGTCACCCGTTCACGCAGGGATACAGGAGCCGTTTTATGGTTAATACCAAGTGCTAACAAAGTCATATCAACTTCATTGAGTTATCAGCAGAGAGACAGTTCATCGTAAAAAACATTCTATTTGATGAAATCATCACCCTTAATAAGGACTCTTATAAACTGTGCATTCTACTTGATACCTCAGATCAATAAAAGACGATCAGCAGTGTCTGATATCATTATTCAGAACATTTTTTTGAAATTTAACTGGATTAATAGTTCATTCTTCATTATTAAGTGACGTAAAAGTTTTCACGTTATTAAACAGAGATTGCCGATGAAATCAATGCCTATAAAACCAATGTCGATAAAATCAGTGCCGACAAAACCAATACAAAAATTATCACTATTCCGTCTATTGCCGCTCTCTTGTCTATTGTTGACCGCCTGTACATTAACGCAACCTGGCGGAACCGGTTCGGCAGATTCTCCCCAATGGCGAACACGTACCCAACAGCTACAGCAATTAAATCAATATCAAACACGTGGCTCTTTTGCCTATCTGTCTAATGAGAAAAAAGTTTATGCCCGCTTTTTCTGGCGACAATATCATCCTGAACGCTACCGTTTATTACTGACTAACCCGCTAGGCAGCACTGAATTAGAGCTGATCGTTCAGCCAGACATGACTCAATTAACTGATAGCCAAGGTAAAAAATATTTTAGTGATAACCCCGAAGAGATCATTTATCAACTCACCAATATGGATATTCCACTAGATAATCTGCGGCATTGGATAACAGGTCTCCCCGGTGATGCCAAAAACTTTAAACTTGATGCCAACCATCTATTGAAAACCGTCAATTATCAGCAACATGGCGCGACATGGCAGGTTAATTATCAATCCTACGATACCTCAACAACCCCCGCCCTTCCCAATCGCCTGGAACTGATTCAGGGTGATCGTCGCATCAAACTGAAAATGGATAACTGGACGACAAAATAATGACATTAACCTGGCCTTCGCCGGCAAAACTTAACCTATTTCTCTATATCACCGGTCGTCGCGCTGATGGTTACCACCAGTTGCAAACGCTATTTCAATTTCTTGATTATGGTGATGAAATTACCATTATCCCTCGTCAGGACAATGAAATCCGTTTACTCACGCCGGTAGAGGGGGTGGAACACGATAACAACCTGATCGTTCGCGCCGCGCGTCTATTGCAATCCTACAGCGATAAACATCATACCGGGATTGCTCATAAAGGCGCTGATATCCAGATCAACAAACGTCTGCCAATGGGCGGTGGATTAGGCGGAGGTTCATCTAATGCCGCTACCTTACTCATTGCGCTGAATTATCACTGGCAAACCGGTTTCACAGACGAAACACTGGCAACCCTTGGCGTGGGTCTTGGCGCTGATGTGCCGGTCTTTATCAAAGGACACGCCGCATTTGCAGAAGGTATTGGTGAAATTCTGCATATGGCAGAGCCGGCAGAAAAGTGGTATCTGGTTGCGCATCCCGGTATTGAAATCTCAACTCTGCGCGTCTTCACAGATCCAGAATTAAAACGTGATACGCCAATTCGCCCTCTGGCCGCATTATTAAAGGCTCCGTACCTAAATGATTGTGAATCTCTTGTAAGAAAACGTTTTCGTAAGGTTGAACAGCTTCTTTCATGGCTGCTAGAATACGCGCCGTCACGCCTGACCGGAACCGGTGCCTGTGTATTCGGCGAGTTTGAATCAGAAGCATCGGCCCGTAAGGTGTTAAATCAAGCCCCTGAGTGGTTGCAGGGTTTTGTTGCGCGTGGCGTTAACAATTCACCTTTGCACAGTTTTCGCTCTGGGATACCCGTGTTATTGAACCAATGAATAAATATTTGTTATTTACATTGGTCAACAATATCTCTCTGGACGCAAGCCTGAGGTCTTTCTCGTGCCCGATATGAAGCTTTTTGCTGGTAACGCTATTCCTGAACTAGCACAACGTGTTGCCAACCGCCTGTACACCAACCTTGGAGACGCGGCTGTCGGCCGTTTCAGCGATGGTGAAGTCAGCGTGCAAGTTAATGAAAATGTGCGTGGTGGTGATATTTTCATCATCCAGTCCACTTGTGCACCGACTAACGACAATCTAATGGAATTAGTCGTTATGGTTGATGCGCTGCGTCGTGCTTCCGCAGGACGTATTACCGCAGTAATCCCTTATTTCGGTTATGCTCGTCAGGACCGTCGAGTCCGTTCAGCCCGTGTGCCAATTACCGCCAAAGTTGTCGCGGATTTCCTCTCCAGCGTTGGTGTAGACCGCGTACTGACCGTTGACCTGCATGCTGAGCAGATCCAAGGATTCTTCGATGTTCCGGTTGATAACGTATTTGGCAGCCCAATTCTGCTGGAAGATATGTTACAGAAAGAGTTGGAAAACCCTATCGTTGTTTCCCCGGATATTGGCGGGGTTGTCCGCGCACGCGCTATCGCTAAATTGCTGAATGACACCGATATGGCCATCATCGATAAACGTCGGCCACGCGCTAACGTTTCTCAGGTGATGCATATTATCGGTGATGTCGCCGGCCGCGACTGCGTGCTGGTTGACGACATGATCGATACCGGCGGCACCTTATGCAAAGCGGCAGAAGCATTGAAAGAACGCGGAGCGAAACGGGTATTTGCCTATGCCACTCACCCGATTTTCTCCGGCAATGCGGTAGACAACATTAAAAATTCGGTGATTGATGAAGTAGTTGTCTGTGACACCATTCCATTGTCTGCTGAGATTAAGGCGCTCAATAAAGTTCGTACTCTCACTTTGTCCGGTATGTTAGCTGAAGCGATCCGGCGTATCAGTAATGAAGAGTCAATTTCTGCGATGTTTGAGCACTAATAAATAAGTTGTACTCATAATATCGCTTTTAAAGAAAAAACCCGTTGTATAAAAGCTTCAACGGGTTTTTTGCTTATCTGGAATAATCATACCTTTCCATTAGCACAAACTATGACTAACTCTATTTTTGTTATGGAAACCGATGATCACCACGACGATAACGCTCATCATAGTTTCTTAACCACCAGTAACGATCTGCCACACCTTCCCGGCCTCCCACACCGGCGCCAGCCAACCAAACAAGCGCGCCAATAAAAACACCCAATAGCGCCGCTTCAGATAAAAACTCAGGCCAGCCAAAACCGAAGATGTGAGGCAGTAATGTATAAGCCAGGCTACTCACTATGGTGAACATACCGACGCCCATTAATACATTACCGACTATGAAAGCACTTTGACGTTTCATATGCTACCTCCAACACTCTTCGTGAATACACACTCTCCGTGAATACTAAGAACCGAAAATTCAAAAGCTAATGTTAATTGACTCTCTATAACTATATAGCTTATTTATAGTATAGCCCTATTTCACAAAAGGTCATTGCGGGCGCGATCACAACTAAAGGAGATTTAATAACAACGCCCTAATCATTGTAAGAAATAACATGAAGAAATAATGAGTTAGTAGCCTGAACTTCACTTAAAGAAAAGTTCAGGTTTTTAACTAAATATTGATATATAACAATGATAGTTGTGAAATTCCACCCAAGTTATATATTTTTAATCAATGATTCCTACCGGGATAATAAAAATCATCTTATTTTCACACTGCATGATAACGGCTAAAAACAGGGGATTTGTCTAATTTTTCAATGTGTAACCATCAATCAGCATCCCCAAATATCCAACGCCTAATATAGCTCTGGGGTTAACTCTACCCATGTTTGAGAATATACCCGCCCATCAATACAACTTATATACACCGATACAGATTCATTCATGGGAGGCATACGCTCTATAGTAGCAATTCTAAAGCTAAAATAGCCATTTATATCGGTAGTCATATGTTTGTCTTGACTACTCAAAAACAGATAAGATCCCAGAGATACTGATATAGTTACATTAGGTTCACCTACGCCATTCTTATATAAATATCCAGCTATAATAGCGTTTGAGAATGAAGACAACACAACCTGAGATTCTATAATCTTTAACTGATATGGATTATCCGTGAAACACATAGCTACAGCCTTTTTAATATCTCCCACTTGCGCCATTAGCGTTACTTCACCAGCACTATTAGATTGTATTAACGCCGTTATCTTACCATTTTTATCTGTCATCCCCGACGATGGAACGACTGTTGCCCCGCTATCTGCATAGAAGGTTATTTTTTGGTTTTTAACTCCATTACCCAACCGATCATACACCGTTGCAACTACCTTATTCTCATCGGTACTATTAATCCATGCATTATTTTCTTTTAAGACAAGCTTAAGCCCTGCCACCGATTGAAGAATAGAAATAAACTCGACCTGAAGAGGAGGGGCTGCTATTTGAGTATCATCTTCCAAGCAAGCATACACATTCCCTTGACACGGAGTCGAATCAGTAGAGATTATTTCAACTGATACCTTACCCAGTATTCCTGTACCTTTTATAATTTTACGATCATTATTCTCTTTAAATACCATAGATTGATTATCTAACGTGAAAACTACATTCACCCCATGCAATAAATAACCATCCTGGATTGCGCTTACACCGATATCTATCGGTTTATCCATAGTTTCCGTTTTTTCACTTGATAGCCAATTTAATGTTTTAGCCTCTTTTGGTGCTTGTTCGTCATCCATTTCATTCTCCTAATTTATCACTGTCATGTATATTTATATATGTCATCAACGATTTAAAGTTAAAAAACGAAATAATTTCAATTTGATAACATTATGCTAATTAACAATATTCCTTACGCTAAATAGAAGGAAAGTGTTTAAAATTAATAGAAAATTGAATCGACTTATCACTATCGGGTAAACTTATTATCACATTATTTTTTTCTGCTTTGGTATTAGTTATATGGAAAGTTGTACAACCATCTTTACTAATCGCAACCTGCAACTCCCTTTCATTATCACCATAACCTGAAATTATCGCGGAGCCATCAGTACGAACAAGTAATCTTTTACCGGAATAGACAGTACGGTCCACAATCACATAACCACTACAAACACTCACGCCATCAGCAGGTACTCCAGAGGTAAATGCATAAGCTTCGATAACACCGCCTCCATCTCTCCACTCGCTAAACATTGCCTGCCCTACACCCGGAGTTATAGTTCCATCCTCCGCAGAAACAGTACAGCGAAAACTCCCCGTTTCCTCAGATTGCAAATGGAAATAAGCCAGCCCGAAACTATCAGGGGCAAATTGATATTTTGCACCACCCCCTTCAACAATACTTCCTGATTCAACACTGGCCGATAATCTCTTTCCTGGCGGCCCATAAACCGCAACCAAATTTTTCGGGTTTATTCTGGGATATTCATTAGATACCACCGGCGCGCCTTCACTAATTGATATCATGGCAGATGACATATCCATTAATGACAATATCACTGAACCTGGAGCAGAACTATTATTACCAACCTCATAATACCCTGTTCCCACGCCCTCTTGCCCCAAACAAAGCACATTTTCCGCCGGCACCACTAAAGAAACATAACCCTGCTTAATATCCTCATCACTGACTGTTATTGGTTGTGCATCCCAGTCAGACCTCTCAATTGGCTCATAATTAAAATTATGTCCTCGCCAGTGGAATATGACGCTATCGCCTTTCCGCATATGCTGATAACTGATATGCACATTTAACCCATGATCTTGTACAAGAGATGAATAGTGAATAACGCCAGATGTTGAATCTGGGTAAATTGATGGTAATAATTTTATCGATGGAGAATTAATAATTTTAATAACAGCCGGTTTAGAGAAATTTTCATTCTCGAAATCATCGGCTGATGTATAAGTCACATTATAGCAACCATCCGGTATTTCAGAGAACGGTATAGCTATAGTGAAAAAAATAGTATTAATATTCTGAACATAATAGGGCCGAGAAAAAATTCCCCCAACACTGACCACGATCACATCCCAGATTTCCATATCCTCATAATAGGGTACTTTGATAATTAAATCTTGATTCTGTTGAACAGAAACATCAATCAAGCCATCTTTATCTGCTTGCGGCAATTTTGGCGACGATAAAAGAATAAATGTATTGTCATGATTGGTAATCATATTTCATCTCCCATTGGAATTGGTCTGAACGATAAAACAAAATTGACTTTATCCCCTGAATCTGAATCAGGTACTGTTAGCCAAACACTAACTTTACCTACTGTATGGCTAGTCACATTCACTGTCGCACTACCATCCTCCTTTAATGGAATATCTGCCCAGTTCTTATTATAACCATCGATGAGTGCATTATTATTCACTCTTACACGGATTTGATTAATATCATCATTATTTTTACGATCAATAAAAAGATATATCGAGCAAGGCGTCTTCCCATCCGCCGGAGCGCCTGTAGTATAATTATAGGCGGTAAAGACTATAGCTTCATCAGACTGACGATAATTACCAAAAATAAGCGGAAAAGATATTACCTTATTAATATCCTTTTGTGGAGCAATCATCAAAAAAGCCGAAAACTCTTCGCTATTTTCAATATTTTTATGTTCAAACGGAGAACGAACATAAAAATGTCCTTTTCCAGTCTCATCTAACGTCAATATGATCTGATCCACGTTAATGTTATCGTCGACAATAGAAGCACCAATAGATGTCGTAGCATAGAATTTATGCCCAGGTAGACCATATACAGTCACAATATTTTTGGGATTAAGATTAGGGTAATCGGTTAAATCACTTATCGCCGCGTTTTCTGTGATAATCACACTTGATATGCCGTTATTCATATTGTCACCATTAACTCCATGATTTATTAATTGAAAATAAAATGATAACGCTTAATAAAATATTAAAGCTCAATCGGTTAAATTTACTGTCCGGGAAGAACCGTATCAATGCGTCCATACCAAATCTTAGAGTCCTTTGTGTTTTCACTATATTTCATGCCTACATTATAAGTGATATAAACTGCTCCTGGCGCACCATCACTATACGAATCTACATTAGTAAAAGGCGCTTGACCAAGCTGAATAATCGCCTCCCCAGCCGCCACTTCGTCGGCAGTTACCATATGAGGATCAAGAGAATAAAGTTTCGAAAATGGATTCTCATTTACAATGCCGTTAACGTAAACATGTACCTTGATAACACTATTTACCACTATTCCATGATTTTTACCCACAACAATATGAGCATCCAGTCCCCCGCCTAAAATAGTTTCAAGATTGATTCTGACTTTCTGCCCAAGTTCCTCCTGATCTTTATGAGTGAAAATTCTGGGTACCGCTAATGTACGCTCAATTTCAGGTGGCACATTCGGTACTGCCTTTGTCAAATTAAAATAGCGGACAGATGACTTAGTTGTTTTCCCCGTCTTATCAGTTACATAATAATATAACTGATTATCGCCAACACTTGGAATACTGGCATACGGAACTAAAATAAACGGCTTATCCAACTGGCACAACTCAGTGATTACCGCAGACTGGCTTTTTGTTTCCTTATCACCTTCTCTAATTATTAAGAAGATTTGATCCAGTGATTTAGCAGATTCATAGAATGGGATAATCACATTAAAACTTGTGATCCTATTTCCTGGCGGTGGTGTTAATTTATCACCAGTCAATTCTGCAATATTTGGCGCCGGAAGCGTTGGGTGAATATTCTCTGTAATCATCAAAATGCTTGATGAAGCGTTTTTTAAAACATATGGCAATTTTGTCAACATATTCACCGAATAACTCCCCTCAGATTTCTTAGGGAAAATTTTTAAAGCAACAAAACCATGACTATCCGTATTAATATAATATTGACAATTATCTTTTTCACTCATAAAAGGTAATATTTCTACCGTAATTCCTTCTCCATCATATCCAAAAATACGTACTGCCCTATCAGTTACCAGAGGAATTTGAAAATAGGGAAGTGGATCATTTGTCTCATTCAACGCATACATATTAATGAGCAGACTGCCATTGAATGATGAAGGTCGCTCATTATCTGCTGCCGGAGATAAATCTTTTACCCACGAATCTCCAATAATTATAGGGGTAAACCCTTCGTATGAAAAACCATTTTCATCAATAGAATGAAACGCAATCTCCAATTTAGCATCAGGGTCCGTAGCCTTATCCATTGAAAATGTTATGGTGAAATCACTAGCGCCAGAATCAGCGGCAACAACAAATTTTGCAGTACAGATATTTTTCTCAACATCTCTTGAAATACGAGGAATCTCACCAAAATTACGATCTTGTGGGTAACTGCATACTATATCAGTCGTTTCCGTTACTTTATGGGTGTCATCACCTGAATAAGTCACAGTAATGACAACTGGGCATTCTTCTAAAACCGTTATTCCTGAAACGATATCTGCTGTCAATGTCGACATATTAAACCTCATATTAAAGTTAAACACCAATAATGCATTTACACAACAATGCTGACTACCTATTACCTTCTTCCTGCTTCTCACATAAATAAAAACTCAATTAGCTAAATTTAGTATCCAGGTGGAACCGTATCAATGCGTCCATACCAAACCTCAGAGTCCTTTATGCCGACACTGTAAGTGATATAAACCGAGCCTAACGTACCATCACGATATGAATCTACATCAGTAAAAGGTGCCTGACCAAGAGGAATAATAACCTCCCCAGCCGCCTCTTCGTCGGCAGTTACCGTATGAGGATCAAGAGAATAAATCTTTGAAGATGGATGCCCATTTACAGTACCGTTAACGTAAACATGTACCTTGATAACTCTATTTACCTCTATTCCATAATTTTTACCCACAGCAATATGCACATCCAATCCTCCCCCTTGAATAATTAGATAATTGATTTTGCCTTGTTGTTCAAGTTCTAAATGACATTGGTGAGTAAAAATTCTGGGTACAGATAATATACGCTCAATCTCAGGTGGCACATTCGGGATTGCCTCTGTCAAATTAAAATAGTGGGCAGATGACATCGTTGTTTTCCCCATTTTGCTAGTTACATAATAATATAATTCATTATCGCCAGCATTTGGAATATTAGCATACGGAACTGAAATAAACGAATTATCCAACTGGCACAACTCAGTGATTACCGCAGACCGGATTTTTGTTTCTTTATCACCTTCTCTAATTATTAAGAAAATTTGATCCAGTGGTTCCGCACCTGCATAAAATGGGATAGTCACATCAAAATCTGTACTGCTATTTCCTGGCGGTGGTGTTAATTTATCACCATCCAATCCTTCAATATCTGGCGCTGGAAGCGTTGGAGCAATATCTTCGGTAATCATCAAAATGCTTGATGAAGCGTTTTTCAAAAAAGATGGCAGTTTTGTGAACATGCTCACCGAGTAACTTCCCTCAGATTTCTTAGGGAAAACTCTTAAGGCAACAAAACCATTACTATCTGTATTAATATAATATTGATAATTATCTTTTTCACTAATAAAAGGCGATATTTCTGTCGTAAGTTGTTCTCCATCATCCGCAAAAATACGTACTGGCTTATCCGTTACCAGAGGAATTTGAAAATAGGGAAGCGGATCATTTGTCTTATTCAACGCATATATATTAATGAGCAGGCTGCCATTGAATGATGAAGGTCGCTCATTATCTGCCGCCGGAGAAAAATCTTTTACCCACGAATCGCCAATAATTATAGGGGTAAACCCTGCGTGTGAAAAACCATTTTCATCAATAGGATGAAATGTAATCTCCAATTTAGCATCAGGGTCCGTAGCCTTATTTATTGAAAATATTATGGTGAAATCACTGGCACCAGAATGAGCCGTAACAACAAATTTTGCAGTGCAGGTATTTTTCTTGGTATCCCTTGAAATACTGTGATTACAATCAAAACTGGTATTTTCTGGGTGACTACATACTATGTCAGTCGTTTCCGTTACTTTATGTGTATCGTCACCTGAATAAGTCACAGTGATAACAACTGGGCACGCTTCTAAAACCGTTATTCCTGAAACGATATCTGCTGTCAGTGTCGACATATTAAACCTCATATTAAAGTTAAACACCAATAAGTAAAAAACACCAATAACGCGCATCCACAACGATGCTGACTACCTATTATCTCCTTTTTACTTCTCACATAAATAAATTATTTACTTTAGCTGTTGCTGTAATAACAATAAATCCCTACTCGAAGCATAAGCCTTATATCCAAGTATACCCCATATAGTCATAATATATTTGGGGTTAAAATGACGGTAATTGTTAGATCATTTTTCACCATGTTTGCCATTATTCATACTGTCACCATTAACTCCATGATTCATTGGTTAAAAATAACCCACAATAAAAAATCGCTAGTTTACAAATAAGAAACATGGCCGGTAAAATGGAAAACGCTTATGCATTTTCCAATAAACAAATAAAAGCTCAATCAGTTAAATCTACTGTCCAGGAGGAACCGTATCAATGAGTCCAAACCAAATCTTGGAGTTCTTTATTCTTACACTGTAAGTGACATAAACTAATCCTGGCCCATCACGATATGAGTCTACACCCGTAAAAGGTGCCTGACCAAGCGGGATAATAACCTCTCCTGCCGCCATTTCATCGGCAGTTACCATATGCGGTTCAAGAGAATAAATTTTTGAAGATGGACTATGATTGACAATACCATTAACGTAAATACGTACATTGATAATACTATCCACATCTATTCCATTTTTTCTACCCACAGCAATACGCGCATCTAGCCCTCCCCCTAAAATTTTTACAAGATTGATCTTACCTCTCTGTTTAAGTTCGGCCTGATCTTTATGAGTGAAAATTCTAGCTGCCGCTAATGTACGCCTGATCTCTGGTGGTTGATTTGGTACTGACCTCGTTAAATTAAAATAGAGGGCAGATGACATAGTTATATTTCCCGTTGTATCAGCCCTATAATAATATAATTCATTATCGCCAGTATTTGGAACACTGGCATATGGAACTGAAATAAACGGACTATCCAACTGATTCAGATCAGTAATGACAGTAGACACACTTGGCGTTTCATCATTATCTTCTCTGATCATTAAGAAAATTCTATCTCTCGGTTTAACACTTTCATAAAATGGGATACTTACATGAAAACCTGTACTGCTATTTCCTACTGATGGTGTTAAACTATCACCATCCAACTCTTCAATATCTGGCATTTCAAGCGTTGGAGCAATGTCTTCTGTAATAAACAGAATATTTGATGAATATTTCCTTAAAAAATCCTGCAACTCTGTAAACATATTGACTGTGTAGTTACTACCCTCCCCTCTACTGGGGAAAATTCTTAAGGCAGCAAAACCTCTACTATCCGTATTAATGTAATATTTATTTCTATTGAATCCTCTAATAAAAGGCAATATTTCTGTTGTAAGTTGACCCCTACCATCTTCAAAAATACGCACTAGCTTATCAGTTACCAGAGGAATTTGAAAATAAGGTAACGGATCATCTGTTTTACTCAGTGCATATATATTAACAAGGAGGCTGCCGTTAAACTCAGAAGGTTGCTCATCATCCGCTGCCGGAAATAAGTCTTTTACCAGCGAATCGCCAATAATCACAGGTTCAAACGCTGCATGCGAAAAACCATTTTTATCAATAGGATGAAATGCTATCTCTAATTTAGCATTGGGGTCCGTAGTATTATCCATTGAAAATTCTATGGTGAAATCACTGGCACCGTCATTAGCAGTAACAACAAATTTTGCAGTACAGGTATTCTTCTTGATATCCCTTGAAATACGAGGAGTCTCATCAAAACTGACATCTTGCTGGTCACTGTACACTATATCAGTCATTTCCGTTACTTTATGTAACTCATCACCTGAATAAGTCACCGTAATGACAACTGGGCACTCTTCTAAAACCGTTATTCCTGAAACAATATCTGCTGTAAGTGTCGACATATTAAACCTCATATCAAAGTTAAACATTAATAAGCAATAAGTGTCTAATTTTTATAAAAATAATGCGCTCCCACAACGATGCTTACTACTTATTACCTCCTTCCTACTTCTCACATAAATAAATTATTTACTTTAGCCGTTACTGTAATAACAATAAATCCATCACTCAGTGTAGAAGCTACATATCCAAGTATACCCTATATAGTCACCCTATTTTTTGGTCAAAATTAGGGTAATTGTTAAATCACTTTTCGCCATGCATAGCATTATTCATACTGCATCCATTAACTCCATAATTTATTATTGAAAATAAAATAAAACATTTAATAAAATATTATAGCTCGGTAATAAATAAATCACCAGTTCACAAATAAGCAACATGTCTTGGAAAATGGAAAACGCTTACGCATTTTCCATAAACAGATAAAATCTCAATCAGTTAAATTTATTTCCTAGGGGGAACAGTATCAATCTGTCCAAACCAAATCTTAGATTCTTTTTTACCTACGCTGTAAGTGATATAAACCGAGCCTAGCGTACCATCACTATACGAATCTACATTAGTAAAAGGCGTCTGACCAAGCAGAATAATAGTCTCTCCAGCCTTTACTTCGTCATCAGTTACCGTATGAGGAGCAATAGAATAAATCTTTGAGGATGGATTCTCATTTACAATACCATTAACGTAAATACGTATATTGATAACACTATTTACCTCTATTCCGTTGTTTTTACCCACAGCAATATGAGCATCCAACCCTCCACCTAAAATATATTCAAGATTAATCTTACCTGGCCAACCAAACTCCTCCTGTCGTTTATGATTAAAAATTCTAGGTCTCGCTAATATACGCCTAATCTCTGGTGGTTCATTCGGTACTGAACTCGTTAAATCAAAATAGAGGGCAGATGACATAGTGATATTTCCCATTGCATCAGCCATATAATAATATAACTCATTACCACCAATATTTTGAATATTAGCATATGGAACTAAAATAAACGAATTATCCAACTGATTCAGATCATTAATGACAGTAGACACACTTGGCGTTTCGGCATTATCTTCTCTGATCATTAAGAAAATTCTATCTTTCGGGCTAAAACCTTCATAAAATGGGATACTCACATGAAAACCTGTACTGCTATTTCCTATTGATGGAGTTAATTTATTACCATCCAGTTCTGCAATATCTGGTACCGCAAGTGTTGGATCAATGTCCTCTATAATAAAAAGAATATTTGATAAAGGTTTCTTTGAAAAATCCGGCAATTCTGTGAACATATCAACTGTATAATTACCATTCTCCTTCTTACTGGGGAAAATCTTTAAAGCAACAAAACCATTTTTATCGGTATTAATATAGTATTTATTATTATCGTAATTTAGAACAAGAGGCAATATTTCTTCCGTAATATTTTCTCCATCATACCCAAAAATACGCACTAAATTATCAATTACCAGAGGGATTTGAAAATAGGGTAACGGCTCATTTTTTTCACTCAACGCATAGATATTAATAAGGAGGCTGCCATTAAATTCAGAAGGCTCCTCATCATCTGCTGCCGGAGATAAATCTTTTATCAACGAATCGCCAATAATGATAGGCTCAAACGCTGCATGTGAAAAACCATTTTTATCAATAGGATGAAACGCAATTTCCAATTTAGCATTCGGGTCCGTAGTATTATCCATTGAAAATACTATGGTGAAATCACCGGCACCAGAATTGGCAGTAACAACAAATTTTGCAGTGCAGATATTATTCTTGACATCCCTTGAAATACGAGGGGTCTCATCAAAACGGGTATTTTCTGGATGACTGTACACTATATCAGTCGTTTCCGTTACTTTATGAGTCTTATCACCTGAATAAGTCACAGTGATAACAACTGGGCACTCTTCTAAAACCGTTATTCCTGAAACGATATCTGCTGTAAGTATTGACATATTAAACCTCATATTAAAGTTAAACACCTATAAGTAACAAACATTTAATTTTCTATCAAAATAATGCGTTTATACAACGATGCTTACTATCTATTACCTCCTTCCTGTTTGTCACATAAATAAATTATTTACTTTAGCCGTTAATGTAATAACAATAAATCTCTACTCGAAACATAAGCTTTATATCCAAATATACCCTATATAGTTACAATATATCTGGGGTTAAAATTACGGTAATTGTTAAATCACTTTTCACCATGTTGACCATTATTCATACTGCCACCATTAGTTCCATGATTTATTGTTGAAGATAAAATGACAACGCCTAATAAAACATTATAGCTCGGTAATAAAGAAATCGCCAGTTCACAAATAAGAAATATGTTCGGCAAAATGGAAAATGTTTACGCATTTCCCAATAAACAGGTAAAAGCTCAATCAACCAAATCTATTGTCCAGGTGGAACAATATCAATATGTCCAAACCAGATCTTAGATTCCTTTTGACCTACACTGTAAATAATATAAACTAAGCTTGGCACATCACCACGATATGAGTCTACGGAACAGTATCAATGTATCCAAACCAAATCTTAGATTCTTTTCTGCCTACGCTGTAAGTGATATAAACTGAGCCTGGCGTACCATCACGATATGAGTCTATATTAGTAAAAGGCGCCTGACCAAGCGGAATAATAGTCTCTCCAACCGCCACTTCTTCGGCAGTTACCGTATGAGGTTCAACAGAATAAAGTTTCGAAGATGGATTATCATTTATAATACCATTAACATAAACACGTATATTGATAATATTATTTACCTCTATTCCACTTTTTTTATCCACAGCAATATAGGCATCTAATCCTCCGCCTAATATATCGTTAAGATTGATCCAAGCTGGCCAGCCGAATTCCAACTGTAGTATATGACTAAAAATTCTAGGTGCAGCTAATGTACGCTTAATCTCTGGTGGTACATTTGGTGCTGACCTCGTTAGATTAAAATAGAGGGCAGATGACATAGCTATATTTCCCGTTGTATCAGCTATATAATAGTATAACTCATTACCACCAATATTTGGAACACTGGCATATGGAACTAAAATAAACGGATTATTCAACTGATTCAGATCAGTAATTACGGCAGACGCACTTGGCGTTTCGTCATTATCCTCTCTGAGCATTAAGAAAACTGTGTCTTTCGGTCCAGCACCTTTATAAAATGGGATACTCACATGAAAACCTGTGCTGCTATTTCCTACTAATGGCGTTAATTTATCACCATTTAGCTCTTCAATATCTGGCGTTATAAGCGTCGGAGCAATGTCTTTTGTAATAAACAGAATATTTGATGAAGATTTCTTTGAAAAATCCGGCAATTCTGTGAACATATCAACCGCATAGTTCCCCTTCCCTTTCTGACTGGGGAAAACCCTTAAAGCAACAAAACCGTTTTTATCTGTATTAATATAATATTTATTAATACTTAATTTTCGAATAAAAGGAGATATTTCTTCCGTAATTTGTTCTCCATCATACCCAAAAATACGCACTATCCT
Source organism: Photorhabdus namnaonensis (assembly GCF_001684335.1). Taxonomy (GTDB): domain Bacteria; phylum Pseudomonadota; class Gammaproteobacteria; order Enterobacterales; family Enterobacteriaceae; genus Photorhabdus; species Photorhabdus namnaonensis. Next base: position 7,552 of record NZ_LOIC01000104.1, on the reverse strand, counting down.
ATCTGTTACCAGAGGAATTTGAAAATAGGGTAACGGCTCATTCGTTTTACTCAACGCATATAGATTAATAAGGAGGCTGCCATTAAACTCAGAAGGCTCCTCATTATCTTTTGCCGGAGATAAGTCTTTTATCAACGAATCACCAATGATTATGGGTTCAAATGCTGCATGTGAAAAATCATTCTTATCAATAAAATGAAATACTCTCTCCAATTTAGCATCGGTGTCCGTAACCTTATCCATTGAAAATGTTATGGTGAAATCATTGGCACCAGAATTAGCAGTAACAACAAATTTCGCAGCGCAAGTATTATTTTCTATATCTCTTGAAATACGAGGAGTCTTATCAAAACGGATATTTTCTGGGGTACTATACACTATATCAGTCGTTTCCGTTACTTTATGAGTATCATCGCCTGAATAAGTCACAGTGATAACAACTGGACACTCCTCTAAAACCGTTATTCCTGAAACGATATCTGTTGTAAGTGTCGACATATTAGACCTCATATTAAAGTTAAACACCAATCAGTAACAAACACTTAATTTTCTGTCAAAATAATGCGTTTATACAACGATGCTTACTATCTATTACCTCCTTCCTGTTTGTCACATAAATAAATTATTTACTTTAGCCGTTAATGTAATAACAATAAATCTCTACTCGAAACATAAGCTTTATATCCAAATATACCCTATATAGTTACAATATATCTGGGGTTAAAATTACGGTAATTGTTAAATCACTTTTCACCATGTTGACCATTATTCATACTGTCACCATTAGCTCCATGATTCCTTGGTTGAAAATAAAATAACAACGATTAATAAAACATTATAGTATGCAATAAAGAAATCGCCAGTTCACAAATAAGAAAAAGCTCAATCAGTTAAATTTATTGTCCAGGTGGAACAGTATCAATGTATCCAAACCAAATCTTAGATTCTTTTTGACCTACGCTATAAGTGATATAAACCGAACCTGGCCTACCATCACGATACGAGTTCACATTAGTAAAAGGTGCCTGACCAAGCGGAATAATAGCCTCTCCAGCCGCCACTTCGTCAGCAGTTACCGTATAAGGCTTAACAGAATAAAGTTTCGAAAATGGATTCTCATTGACAATACCATTAACATAAATACGTACATTAATGACATCATTTACCTCTATTCCATTGTCTTGACCCACAGCAATATGGGCATCCAACCCTCCTCCTAAGATATCTTCAAGATTGATCCTCGCTGGCCAGCCAAAATCCAACTGTAGCATATGACTAAAAATTATGGGTGCAGCTAATGTACGATTAATCTCTGGTGGTACATTTGGCGCTGACCTCGTTAAATTAAAATAGAGGGCAGATGACATAGTTATATTTCCCGTTGCATCAGCCTTATAATAATATAATTCATTACCGCCAATATTTGGAACGCTGGCATATGGAACTAAAATAAATGGATTATTCAACTGATGCAAATCAGTAATGACAGCAGATACACTTGGCGTTTCGTAATTATCTTCTCTGATCATTAAGAAAATTCTATCTTGCAGTCTAACACCTTCATAATATGGGATACTCACATGAAAACCTGTACTGCTACTCCCTACCGATGGTGCTAATTTATTACCATTCAGTTCTTCAATATCTGGCGTTGCCAGCGTTGGAACAATGTCTTCTGTAATAAACAGAATATTTGATAAAGATCTCTTTGAGAAATCCGGCAATTCTGTGAACATATCAACCGCATAGCTACTCTTCTCTTTCTGACTGGGGAAAACCCTTAAAGCAACAAAACCGTTTTTATCCGTATTAATATAGTATCTATTTCTATTGAACCCTCGAACAAAAGGCAATATTTCTGCCGTAATTTGTTTTCCATCATATCCAAAAATACGCACTGACTTATCCGTTACCAGAGGAATTTGAAAATAGGGTAACAGATCATTTGTTTTACTCAACGCATATAGATTAATAAGCAGGCAGCCATTAAATTCAGAAGGTTTCTCATTATCCGCTGCCGGAGATAAGTCTTTTATCAACGAATCGCCAATAATGATAGGTTCAAACGCTGCATGTGAAAAACCATTTTTATCAATAGCATGAAATGCTCTCTCCAATTTAACATCAGGGTCCGTAGCCTTATCCATTAAAAATGTTATGGTGAAATCACCAGCTCCAGAAGCAGCAGTAACAACAAATTTTGCAGTACAGGTATTATTCTCGATATCTCTTGAAATACGAGGGATCTCATCAAAACGGGTATTTTCCGAGTTATTGTACACTATGTCTGTCGATTCCGTTACTTTATGAGTATCATCACCTGAATAAGTCACCGTGATAACAACTGGGCACTCCTCTAAAACCGTTATTCCTGAAATTATATCTGCTTTAAGTGTCGACATATTAAACCTCATATTAAAGTTAAACACCAACAAGTAACAAACACCTAATTTCTATCAAAATAATGCTCTTCCACAATGATGCTTACTACCTATTATCTCCTTCCTATTTGTCACATAAATAAATTATTTACTTTAGCCGTTAACGTAACCACCACTCATAATATAGGCTTTATATCCAAGTATACCCTATATAGTTACAAGTTAAGATTCCGGTAGTTATTAAATAACTTTTCAACATGCTGGGTATTATTCATACTACCCCCATTAATTCCATGATTCACTGGTTGAAAATAAAGATGCTTAAGAAAATATTATAGCTCAGTAATAAAGAAATCGCCAGTTCATCAATAAGAAATATGTCTGGGAAAACGGAAAATGCTTACGCATTTTCCAATAAACAGGTAAAAGCTCAATTGATTAAATTTATTGTCCAACCAATGTATCCAAACCAAATATTAGATTCCTTTTGATCTACACTGTAAGTAATATAAACTGAGCCTAGCGTATCATCACAACATGAGTCTACGGAACAGTATCAATGTATCCAAGCCAAACCTTAGATTCTTTTCGGCCTACACTGTAAGTGATATAAACCGAGCCTGGCGTACCATCACGGTGTGAGTCTATATTACTAAAAGGCGACTGACCAAGCGGAATAATAGTCTCTCCTGCCGCTACTTCTTCGGCAGTTACCGTATGAGGATTAACAACATAAAGTTTCGAAAATGGATTCTCATTTACAATACCATTGACGTAAATACGTACATTAATGACATTATTTACCTCTATTCCACTGTTTTTACCCACAGCAATATGGGCATCCAACCCCCCTCCTAAGATACCGTCAAGATTAATCTTTGCTGGCCACCAAAATTCCTCCTGTCGTCTATGATTAAAAATTCTAGGTCTCGCTAATATACGCTGAACCTCTGGTGGTACATTTGGTACTGACCTCGTTAAATCAAAATAGAGGACAGATGACATAGTTATATTTCCCGTTGTATCAGCCATATAATAGTACAACTCATTACCACCAATATTTGGAACACTGGCATATGGAACTAAAATAAACGGATTATTCAACTGATTCAGATCAGTAATGACAGCAGACGCACTTGGCGTTTCATTATTATCTTCTCTAATCATTAAGAAAATTCTATCTCTCAGTTTAGCACTTTCATAAAATGGAATAATCACATGAAAGTTTGTACTGCTATCTCCTGTTGATGGCATTAATTTATCACCATTCAGCTCTTCAATATCTGGCGTTGCCAACGTTGAATTAATGTCTTTTGTAATAAACAGAATATTTGATGAAGATCTCTTTGAAAAATCAGATAATTCCGTAAACATATCAACCGTATAGTTACTCTTATCTTTCTGACTGGGGAAAACCCTTAAAGCAACAAAACCGTTTTCATTCGTATTAATATAATATTTACTTCTATTGAATCCCCGAACAAAAGGCAATATTTCTGCCGTAATTTGTTTTCCATCATACCCAAAAATACGCACTGGCTTATCCGTTACCAGAGGAATTTGAAAATAAGGTAACGGATCATTTGTTTTACTCAACGCATAGAGATTAATAAGCAGGCTACCATTGAATGGTGAAGGTTTCTCATTATCCGCTGCCGGAGATAAATCTTTTATCAACGAATCGCCAATAATGATAGGTTCAAATGCTGCATATGAAAAACCATTTTTATCAATAGGATGAAATGCAATTTCCAATTTAGCATCGGGGTCCGTAGCCTTATCCATTGAAAATGTTATGGTGAAATCATTGGCTCCGGAATTAGCAGTAACAACAAATTTCGCAGTACAGGTATTTTTCTCAACATCTCTTGAAATACGAGGGATCTCATCAAAACTGGTATTTTTCGGGTTATCGTACGCTATGTCAGTCGAATCCGTTACTTTGTGAGTATCATCGCCTGAATAAGTCACCGTGATAACAACCGGGCACTCCTCTAAAACCGTTATTCCTGAAATTATATCTGCTGTAAGTGTCGACATATTAAACCTCATATTAAAGTTAAACACCAACAAGTAACAAACACCTAATTTCTATTAAAATAATGTTCTTCTACAATGATGCTGACTACCTATTATCGCCTTCCTGTTTGTCACATAAATAAACTATTTACTTTAGCCATTACTGTAATAGCAATGTATTCCCTATCCAAAATATATCATAAAATGACATACAGTGCTTCCTCCCCATATTCAAAAAACTAAGTCAGAAACCATCAGCATATGAGTCCACATATCAAAAAAGCACCTGACCAAGCTGAATAACACTTACTCTAACTTTCGCATCTTCCCTGATTAATTTATGAGTATCAATAGTAATAAATACTTAATCTAACTCCTATCACACAATACCATCAGCGTAAACACTTATATTAATAATATCATCTATATTGATTTCAGTGAACAATTAAATAATTGATTTTGCCTCACTGTCCAAGTTCTAAATGGCCTTGGTGACTAAAAATTCTAGCTATAGCTAATGTACGAGAAACCTCTGTGGTGGCTCATTAGTGACTGAATTTGTTAAAATAACGAGAAGATAGCATGACTACGTTCTCACTATAAGTCACAGTGATGACAACTGGGCACGCTTCTAAAACCGTTATTCCCGAGACAATATCTGCTGTAAGTGTCAATATATTAAAGTTAAACACCAATAAGTAACAAACGCCTAATTTTCTATCAAGATAATGCTCTTCCACAATAATGCTTACTACCTATTATTCCCTCCCTACTTCTCACATAAAACCACATAAGCCTTTGTGTATGAATCTTGCTTATTCAACAAATGAGCCTGAATACTTTCTTTACTTTCTTTACTTTCTTTACTTTCTACATACAACCCTCCCATTGTTACTCCGACAATATTTAGCTCATGCTGAGGATCTCCTAATAAACCTTTTTGAATAAGATCCAAATTCAAATTCTTAACCAGATAATCAATTGAACTACCAAGATCTCTCTCCTTTATCCTATTTCCTCTTGTACAACTAGGTAAAGGTTGAATCGTGTCAATACGATCCTTCGAGTAAGCGTAACCAACCCCCGGCCCTGTCGGGTTAAAATCAACAATTACAAAGTGGTCAATTTTCACATCGGGAATAACATATTTTAAATACCGACCAGATTCTGGGTGTGTAAACGTCGTAGTTAATGTAGCCGTTCCTGCTTTTTTAACTTGAAAATCACCTTGTAACGCCTCAACATCAACTACGCTCTTATTACTTGAATCATATACTCCAGAATAACCATCTATATGTAATTTTCCAGGCAAATACTCAGGTTTAAACTTCATTTCTTGCCAGCCAAAGTTCATTCTTTCCTTTGGTACTGAACGCCCGAGCGATTCTCCATCTTTATAGTGATAATCCAATATAAAGAAGTTAGCAACATCCTGCTCATTAGCCTTAATTTCTACCATTTTATTCTTAGAACCAACAGATGAATCATTCACTTTGGCCGTTACCATAACAGCAACAAACCCGCCACTTTTGCTATATATCTGATATTGCGCTTTCCCATCATCATCTGTTTTACCATCACCCACTACCTGAGTAACCAAGTTTTTATCAGTAATGGTAACTCCCTTACTATTTGTTGCACTCCAAGCCACCGCAACACCACTTTTCGCCTGCCCGGAAAAATCTTTTACTGTGGCAGTAAAGGTATAAGTATGCCCCTCGCCTTCTCCTTCTGTTACGTGATCTGGACTAACAGTAAGAGAAGCAAGCTCATCAGGGCTGATAAAACTGACTTTTTTATCTGCATTCATTGGCGTCTGCTGAGTAGCCGTCTTTGCAGACACTTGTACATCAATCGCTACCACTGTACTGGTTAAGGTCGCCGTCACCTGTCCCTGCGCGTTACTCACCGAATTGTTCTGTTTCGTCAGTTTTAACCCGTCAACCGTTGGATTTGTCTGCCAGTCAATGTCGATCGGTTTACCCACCACCAGATTGCCGTGCCCGTCCTTCACCGTCGCCGTGAAGGTATAACTGTCAATGCCATTGTTGTAGTGTTCTTTGTCTTTATCCACTTCCACCGTCACACCGGTGACCCGATAACTGTGACTCAGCTCCTCAAAGCTGACCTTTTGATCAGCATCGACCCACGACGGGTTCGCCGCCGCC
>NZ_LOIC01000104.1:684-865 GCF_001684335.1 Photorhabdus namnaonensis | reverse complement strand
TTCGCCGCCGTTTTCGCCGATACCTGCACATCCTTCACCGCCGCCGTGCTGGTTAAGGTCGCCGTCACCTGTCCCTGCGCGTTACTCACCGGATTGCTCTGTTTCGTCAGTGTTAATCCATCAGCTTTTGCGTCGGTCTGCCAGTCAATGTCGATCGGTTTATCCACCACCAGATTGCCGC
>NZ_LOIC01000104.1:0-674 GCF_001684335.1 Photorhabdus namnaonensis | reverse complement strand
TGCCGTTGTTGTAGTGTTCTTTGTCTTTATCCACTTCCACCGTCACGCCGGTGACCCGATAACTGAGACTCAGTTCCTCAAAGCTGACCTTTTGATCAGCCTCTATCCACGACGGGTTCGCCGCCGTTTTCGCCGATACCTGCACATCCTTCACCGCCTCCGTGCTGGTTAAGGTCGCGGTCACCTGTCCCTGCGCGTTGCTCACCGAATCGCTCTGTTTCGTCAGGGTTAACCCATCAACTTTTGAATTGGTCTGCCAGTCAATGTCGACCGGCTTACCCACCACCAGATTGCCGTGCCCGTCCTTCACCGTCGCCGTGAAGGTATAACTGTCACTGCCGTTGTTGTAATGCGCCTTGTCTTTATCATCCGCATCTACCGTCACGCTGGCGACATAATAGCTGGCGCTGTATTCCGTAAAACTGACTTTTCCGTTCGCGTTCTCCGCCGTCTGCTGGGTAGCCGTTTTCGCCGATACCTGCACATCCTTCACCGCCACCGTGCTGGTTAAGGTCGCCGTCACCTGCCCCTGCGCATTACTCACCGAATCGCTCTGTTTTGTCAGGGTTAACCCGTCAACCGTTGGATTGGTCTGCCAGTCAATGTCGACCGGCTTACCCACCACCAGATTGCCGTGCCCGTCCTTCACCGTCGCCGTGAAGGTATAACTGTCA
>NZ_LOIC01000103.1 GCF_001684335.1 Photorhabdus namnaonensis | reverse complement strand
GATGAGGCCGGGGAGGCCAGCGCAAAATACTTACAAACCGGTGAATCCCGGTGCCGGAGGATATAGCCCTGTTCTCCCCGGCTGAGGGTGAAATCCGGGTGGTCCGGGTTAACACTGTGGGTATAAGCGGCCGGTAAGGCAAAGTAAAGCGATGCCCCTTCGGTGGTGCGGATTTCTACCCGGTCGCCGGTGGCAAGGGCGCATTCGGAGAAGCTGTCCGTCCAGCCCGGCCCTAGTAAGCCCTGTTCCCCCGGCGCCCAGCTGCGCAGAAACACCAGCGGCAGGGTCTGGCCGAGGGTGATATCGGTCCGCTGGTCAAACAGCTGGCCGGTGGTGACGTCAATCGGGTCGCCGGTAAAGAATTTTTTCGTCGCTTCCCGGTAACGTTTCACCCCCTGAGTTTCTTTAAAGGCGGTTTTGGCACAGCAGAGGGTTTTCCCCGATATCACTTTTCCGGCATGCCGGGCACCGGCAATCGCCCCGCTGACGGCCTTTTTACCGGCCTGTCGGGTAAACAGT
>NZ_LOIC01000102.1 GCF_001684335.1 Photorhabdus namnaonensis | reverse complement strand
CTGCCCATGGCTAGCTCACCGGGTTTCGGGTCTATACCCTGCAACTACTTCGCCCAGTTAAGACTCGGTTTCCCTGCGGCTCCCCTATACGGTTAACCTTGCTACAGAATATAAGTCGCTGACCCATTATACAAAAGGTACGCAGTCACCCTGACGAATCAAGGCTCCCACTGCTTGTACGTACACGGTTTCAGGTTCTCTTTCACTCCCCTCGCCGGGGTTCTTTTCGCCTTTCCCTCACGGTACTGGTTCACTATCGGTCAGTCAGGAGTATTTAGCCTTGGAGGATGGTCCCCCCATCTTCAGACAGGATTTCTCGTGTCCCGCCTTACTCGTCGAACTCACAACCATACCACCTTCGAGTACGGGGCTGTCACCCTCTTTCGCCGGCCTTTCCAGACCGTTCCTCTGATGGTATGGCTGATGCTGGTTCTGGGCTGCTCCCCGTTCGCTCGCCGCTACTGGGGGAATCTCGGTTGATTTCTTTTCCTCGGGGTACTGAGATGTTTCAGTTCCCCCGGTTCGCCTCATTAACCTATGGATTCAGTTAATGATAGTGCGACGCATCGCACTGGGTTTCCCCATTCGGACATCGCCGGCTATTACGCTTCATATCAGCTTACCGACGCTTTTCGCAGATTAGCACGTCCTTCATCGCCTCTGACTGCCTAGGCATCCACCGTGCACGCTTATTCGCTTAACCTCACAACCCGAAAGCGTCTCGGATTGTTCAGCTTGAGAGACTCCCCAATAATACCTTGTCGATATTACTGAGTGTTTCAATTTTTCAGCTTGTTCCAGATTGT
>NZ_LOIC01000101.1 GCF_001684335.1 Photorhabdus namnaonensis | reverse complement strand
CGGAACATTTCTACGCCAGTACACGTGGTTTTCGTTGTGTCTTTGATACCAACGATTTCCACTTCTTCACCCACTTTAACAATACCGCGCTCTACACGACCGGTTACCACGGTACCACGACCTGAAATCGAGAATACGTCTTCGATTGGCAGCAGGAATGGCTGGTCAATCGCACGCTCTGGTTCTGGGATGTAGCTGTCCAGCGCTTCTGCCAGCTCCAGGATTTTGCTTTCCCACTCGGCATCGCCTTCCAGCGCTTTCAGCGCAGAACCACGGATAACCGGAGTATCGTCGCCTGGGAAATCGTACTGAGACAGCAGCTCACGCAC
>NZ_LOIC01000100.1 GCF_001684335.1 Photorhabdus namnaonensis | reverse complement strand
TTGCCGTGATGATGGATAGTGACGATTTGCCAGCGGGTGTTCATGGCGTCAACCGGGTGTTCGTTAAGCGCAAAGATTTTACCGGGCATCAGTTTAAAACAGTTGCTTTGCCCGCCGCCGGCCTGACGTTGATTCTCGACGGCCTGATGACGACGCTGGACAAACGGTTTCGCCTCTGCGTCTTTCTGAAAACGGCCGTAGCTTTCAAAAAGCTCAAACAGGGTTTTCTGCCCTTCGACACGGGGATCGATATTAGCCCGGTGTGTCAGGCGGTAAGCGGGATTCTGGGGATTATAGTCCTTATAAATAACCCGATTCGGGGTCATGGAGACCCCCAGACGCACCTGATTAACCACATTCATTTCTGTGGCCGTCTCTATCTGCGGGTTGTAGACCAGCGGTAAATTGGCCGTCATCCCTAAATGGCTGTCGCTGAAAAACAGCTTGTCGTCTTCAAACCAGAAATTCAACCCCTCTTCGGCAACCAACCGGGCAAAGAAGGCATAATCGGACTCCCGTTTTTGCGTCACATACTCCCGTGTGTAATGAAACTCATCCAGTTGGCAATCGAACAGGATGC
>NZ_LOIC01000099.1:99793-100003 GCF_001684335.1 Photorhabdus namnaonensis | reverse complement strand
GCTGAGGTTCACCCCGTGGCGTTGATAAGCGTGCTTCTTGATGTGGAGCGCCTTGTTGTACGCGAAACGAACCGCACCGAACTGAGCATTGAGATAATCAGCCTGTTCGGGTGTCGGGTAAATGCGGACTTTGGTGGCTCTTAACATCATCAGCGCTCATCGGGATAGTTTATGTATTTTAACCGCTTTTTGGGGCCATGTCCCCCCCAA
>NZ_LOIC01000099.1:0-99783 GCF_001684335.1 Photorhabdus namnaonensis | reverse complement strand
GATGGTTAATAACCTGAAAGCCCTGCGGGCTTTTCGCCTTATATCACCGCCCGCATTGGGCGAGGGTTTACGGCGGATTTTGCTAAAATGGCTCGAATAGCTATTATGGTTAAAAATGCATGGAGCTACCAGTAATCAAAATAGCCAACCGCCAACCAAGATGATTTTTGGACTCCGCTCGTCAAGTGAGAGCATTTCTGGCGGGAAAGTCTGGGGAGGCGGTAATGTCCATTAAATGTTGTCCAACCTTTTTTGTCTAGGTGATTGCGCGTTTCCTAGAAAACATGCACAATCAACCCTGTTATTTTCATCACCCTATAAGGAGTGAATCATGCAAAGCATGACCATTGAGCAGCTACGCGCCGCAAGCGATGCCGGCGGCGTGGAAGGTGTGACTCTGAAAGGGCAGGGCGGAACCTTCCTTGTGCAGATCGCAACCCGCAGCGGTGCCGCCGCTTTGCTGGCGAAGGCCCGCAGCCAGGAGCCGCGCCGTTTCGGCAACCCCATTGCCGCCCTGAAAGTGTTGCGCGACGTAGGTATCACCATCGGCCAGTTCGACGCCAGTGAGTGGAACCCGGACGAGAAAGAAGAAACCGCCGGCAATCGTGGCCGGGCCGAGGCAATGCGTAAGGCCCACCAAGCCGCCGCCTACTCGGAGTGGCTGGCCGCCGAGATTCAGGATGCTATCGACGACCCGCGCCCGAATCTTTCACACGATGAGGTTATGGTCGAGATGGACGCTGATATTGCCGCCTTGGCCGCCGAACACAAGCCCGCCAAAAGGAAGCGCGCTTGAGCGCGGCTGGCTGATTTATGGCGAAGGCAAAGACCCCTTACCGCATCGAGTGGCGACCGAAGGCCCGCGAGGATTTGCGCGCCATTGTTCGATACATAGGCAAAGACAACCCGACCAGGGCGCGCAGCTTCGGTCAGGAGCTACGCGACAAGACCTTGCCGCTTGCGCAGCACCCGGAGCTTGGCCGCACCGGGCGGCCCGGCCTGCCGGATTATGTGCGCGAGCTGGTCGCGCATCGGAACTACATTATTTTTTATCGCGTGCTGGACGAGGCGCGCACCGTCGAAATTTTGCGAGTGAAACACGCGGCGCAGCAAACGCCGTGACATGGTGACAGCGCAGGAGATGGAGAGCGTAAAAAAGTTCCCCAGACTTTTTTACGCTCTCAATTAAAAGGGGTAGTGGCCGGGTAGCTGCGATAACTGCCGACAAATGCAGGGCTGGCGTAGCCCCGCATTTACTATTGCTTAATGCTTTAAGATGACCTGCGACATTTCGTCACACAGACGATATCCGCAGCTTTTAACTTGCTCTTTGCTACCGTTGTCACTGACTTTGTAATATTGTCCGTGAATCATAATCGTCTAATAGATCATTCTGAATGTCGATAATGAATGGGTATTGCTCTCTCGATTTAGTTAATCTATTAAGTATTATTTTGTTATTGCAGACCATTAACCAATGGCTGAGAAAAATATAATAATTCAACCTATGGAATATTCACTTGAAATTTTATCACTCCCGCTCTCTACGAAATAGTTTTTAATGTAAATCCTAAAAAACCAAAGTAACTCATTTCTTTATAAATAGAAAATATACTGCGCCCCTCTTGGTGATTTTTATTGTTTGCTTTACAGTTAATACTTAGTAAATTAAGTTACATGTATGCGTATTAATAAAAGTAGCAATAAGGATGTACATTCCCCCTAAATTCTGTTGCCCAAGTCTCATAATTTTAATTTTTACGCTTTATCGATAAAAAATAATCTAAAACCAACTACCAAAAAATCAATTTAGTATTAACCTATAATTGTCAGTCGATAATTTTTTCTATTATCTTCTTCATCAAAGAATAGTTAGTACTAAATTGCAGTAGAAATTCAGCTTAACCCGCAAGGGATAGGTTTTATGGCATAGATTCCCCTGTGGGTAAAAAGGTTAATCCGATATCACCATCATTAGGAGAATAATATGAATCAAAATAATGAGTCCTCACCAAACATGGATGCCGAAGGTAATCCTATCAAGCAATATTGGCAACCGGACAGGAGTAGTCATTCTGATAATAATACTTCTATTGCCTCTACCAGAGGGGCAACCGCCATGTTATTGCCAACTGGCAGAGTAATCGCTTGGGGAAATGACCCTAGTAGTCAAATCCCGTCCGATATTGCCCAATTACGAGATATCGTTAGCCTAAGTGCAACAGATGATGCTTTCGCGGCTCTGCGGAAAAACCGTAGCGTGGTTGCCTGGGGAAATGAAAACGAAGGTAATGGTGGTGAAATTCCGCCAGAAATTGCCCAATTACAGGATATTATCAGTTTAAAGGCAACAGGTTCTGCTTTCGTGGCCCTGAGGGCAAACGGTAGCATAGTTGCTTGGGGAGATGAATTTTATGGCGGTAAAATACCTGATGAAATTGCTCAATTGCAGGATATTACCAGCCTGAGTTCAACAATAAGCGCATTTACTGCTCTGCGGGCAAATCGCAGCGTGGTCGCTTGGGGAATTAAAAATTGGGGCGGTCAAGTTCCGCCAGAAATAGCTAAATTGCAGGATATCGTCAGTATCAGTGCAATAGTTTCTGCTTTCGCAGCCCTACGATCAGACCGCAGTGTCGTCGCTTGGGGGTTCAAGAACTCAGGTACTCAAATCCCACCAGAAATTGCTCAATTGCGGGATATTGTCAGTCTAAGCGCCACAAATTTTGCTTTTGCAGCCCTACGGGCAAATCACAGTGTCGTCGCTTGGGGTAATCCATCTTCGGGTGGCAGTATTCCGCCGGAAATTGCCCAATTACAGGATATCGTCAGTCTGTGTACAACATCGAGCGCTTTCGCAGCCCTGCGGGCAAACCGTAGTGTGGTCGTCTGGGGAGGTAATGATATCAAAACCCCGCCAGAAATTGCCGCATTGCAGGATATTGTCAGTATAAGTGCAACAGAAACCGCATTTGCAGCTCTACGGATGGATGGTAGCGTAGTCACCTGGGGATATGGCAATTATTCAGACAATGATCACGGTAATCAAGGCAATCAAGCCCCACCCGGGATAGCTCGATTACAAGATATCGTTAGCCTAAGTGCGTCAAGAAACTCATTTACAGTATTAAGAGCTGATGGTCAGAGAGTTGGTTGGGGATCGGCTGATGATAATAAATTGCATAATGAATATGACAATTAATTAATCCATTAAGCAGAGGTTTTACGGTACAGACTCCCTGTGAGTAAGGTAAATCCGATATAACCTTGTATAGGAGAATGATATGAACCAAAATAACGAGTTCTCACCAAACAATCTATACCAGCAATCTGGGGTTGGAATATATAGTAACTCTGACAACAAGATTTCCGTCACTTCTACTAAAGGCTCAACTGCTATGTTATTACAAAATGGCAGAGTGATCTCTTGGAGACTCCAGATACCGCCAGAAATTGCCAAATTACGGGATATCGTCAATCTGAGTTCAACACGTTATGCATTCGCAGCTCTGAGAGCAAACCGTAGCGTGGTCGCTTGGGGAGATGAGAGGTATGGCGGCTCTATACCGCCAGAAATTGCCAAATTACAGGATATTGTCAGCTTGAGCGCAACAAGTTTTGCCTTCGCAGCCCTACGGACAGACCGTAGCGTAGTCGCTTGGGGTTGGGGAGATGAGAACGGTGGCGTCAAAGTCCCAAAAGAAATTGCTAAATTAAAGGATATTGTCAGCCTGAGCGCAACAGATTATACATTCGCAGTCCTTAGGGCGAACGGTAACGTGGTCGTTTGGAGAAGCTCTACAGTTCAGCCAGACATTGCTAAATTAAAGGGTATTATCAGTCTGAGTGCAATAGATGATACTTTCATAGCCCGGTGGGCAGATTTTCGCATAGTCACTTGGGGAGGTGGACCTTCTATGCCTCCTGAAATTGCAAGATGGCAAGATATTGTCGGCTTGAGTAAAACAATTGGTAATTTTAGTAAAACAATTGGCGCTTTTGCAGCCCTTAGGGCGAACGGTAGCGTGCTTGCTTGGGGAGATGAGAACTGTGGCGGCCAAGTCCCACCAGAGATTGCCACATTACGGGATATTATTAGCCTAAGTGCAACAGGTAAGACATTTGCCGCCTTGAGGTCAGACCGCAGTGTGGTCTCTTGGGGTAATATCAGTATCCCATCCGAAATTGCCAAATTAAAGGATATCATCAGCTTACATCCAATAATAGGTTCATATCCAATAAATGGCTCATTCGCAGCCCTACGAGCAGACCGCAGCGTGGTCTCTTGGGGTAGTATTGGTAGCGCTCCACCCGAGATCGCTAAATTAAAGGATATTGTCAGCCTGAGTGCAGCAAAGAGTGCTTTCGCTGCTTTACGGGCGAATGGCAGCGTGGTTACTTGGGGATACCAAGTGGACGATTATGATAACAGAATCTCTGGCTCTAACGTCCAGGTTCCTCCTGGAATAGCACGATTACAAGATATCGTCAGCCTGAGTGCATCAAAAAATTCATTCGCAGTCTTACGGAGAAATGGTCAGATAGTGGCTTGGAATACTAATAACGATAATATAGTACACAGTGAATATGATGATTAATCCATTGTCATTATAAATCACTAAAAAAACCTAAAACCAAGGTTGAGCCGTAATACCTCGGCTCAGCCTATCGTTTATTCAATTTGAAATATTAGTTTTCCCATCTTGTTATTACCAAACTAACTCACTTTTTTATAAACAGAAAAAATATTACGTCATCCTTGGAGATTTTTATTCTTTGCTTTACGGTTAATGCTTAGTAGATTAAATTACATATTTACGTATTAATAAAATTAGCCATAAAAATGTACATCTTTATTAAATTCTGTTGCTCAAACCTCATAATTTTAACTTTTACTCATTATCGATAAAAATAATCTAAAACCAACTACCAAAAAATCAATTTAGTATTAACCTAAAGTTATCAGGCGATAATTTTTTCTATTATCTTATTCATCAAGTATTGGGACTAAACATCAGTCTGGAAATGCGGGCAGAGGAAGTTGATAAAACAACTGATTAATTATAAAGAGGCTGGAGATATCTTTATCAATCAAGCAGAAAAACAAGCATTAGGGGCAAAAGTAGTAAACCGTTGAATATAAATGGTTCAGGAATGGAGACTCCATTCCTGATTATGGTGATTTAATTTTGTCTAACACTCAATTAAATCGGATGACAAGTTCTCATTTATTTCTCTTGATGAGATATATTGGTGCCGCTATCTTGTACATAATCATCAAAAATAATAATAAAACTGTTATTAGAAGCAGGATATGATTTTTCAATACCTCTCTGTATGACTGACAATATAAAACCATGCGTATCGGATAGATCCCACACCTTGACATCTTCACAATCAAGAGCTAAATATTCCTCTCTACCTTCCTCTCCACATTTATTAACCGAAACTTTAACCGGTTCAGTTGAGAGATTTTTAACATAAATCATAAATCCTCCACTATATCAATAATGAATATTTTCATTTAATTCAATGGCATATGAACGTAAATTAAGAAAACTAGATAAATAATAAAATTTTTTAGTTAGATTGTATCGAATATAAATAGTTTATCTGTTCGCCGTTATTTTCAATATTGTTATTATTAATAATTAAGTAGCCATCTGATTGTATTGAATACAACTCTGGAATATTATCTTCGCGTACTACTGACATTAAAAAACCGCGCTTATCTGATCTATCCCATTGAACTACTTCTTCTGGATTAATTTCAATATATTCGTCATTACCTTCTTCACTACTCCATTTGCTCATTGCAACTTTAACCATATTCTCTGAAAGATTTTTGACATAAATCATATTAAACTCTCCATTATATCAACGTAGATTTATTTAGCTCTAATTTAAAAATATCCTAATATGTACCATAATGAAATATAAGTATAGGATAAAAAAGACCAACAAAACTATTATTTATGTGACCTCCATCAAGGTTTTATACTTCGAAAAGAAAATATTTAAAATTACATTCATTGGGTTAATAGAAATATTTACTATTTAAACTTAGTAACTCAATATTACATTGATGTAAATATAATAATTACCCTTGAATTCATATCATAGGTTTACATCTATTTCCGTTTTAACCTTTGAGCATAACATTGCGCTAATACCGCACATGCCATCAACTTAATTTGATGAAAAATGACGGAATCGCTTGTCACCCCAGTTAGCTGATAAAAGACTGCGGATAGTGACTCATCGTATCAATTAACCCGAGGTATTAGATTCTATTTTTTAAGAAAATAATAAAAAATCATTTATATTTTCTGGGGATATTTTTTAATACTGTTGCCAATTTAGGAATAATCGTGGTTCTATTTTACATTCCTTTAGAAATAATACATGAACAATTAAACGGAATAATTAAAAGAAAGCTCTATAGCAGAGCATCTTAATTATTAGATAAAACCAGATATCTGTATTTTTGGCAGCGTTGAGAAACGAAAAGCCAGCTCTGATATGTTCTCAATCACGCATTACCATAATGTACCCGTTCTGGTAGCCAGCGTTCAATCAAGGCACGGGCATGTTCAGGATAATGCTGGTGGAGATGGCGGGCAATACGCTGAACTTCCGGCAACATTCCCTGATCTCTTAGCAAATCAGCCACCTTAAATTCCGCATTCCCAGTTTGGCGTGTTCCTAATAGCTCCCCCGGACCACGAATTTCCAGATCTTTCTGCGCGATAACAAAACCATCGTTACTGTCTCTAAGCACTTGCAGACGTATTTTGGCAGTACTGCTCAGCGGCGTTTTGTAAAGTAAAACACAATGAGAAGCGATAGCCCCACGGCCAACTCGTCCGCGTAATTGATGAAGTTGCGCCAAGCCGAGCCGTTCCGGGTTATCAATAACCATCAAACTGGCATTCGGCACATCCACGCCCACTTCAATAACCGTTGTTGCAACCAAAAGCTGTAGTTCGCCACGCTTGAAAGCCTCCATCACTGCCTGCTTTTCTGCGGCTTTCATGCGGCCATGCACCAGCCCGACTTTCAGTTCCGGTAAAGCAAGAGTAAGTTCTTCACTGGTGGCTTGCGCGGCTTGAGCTTCCAGCACATCGGAATCTTCAATTAGCGTACAGACCCAATAGACTTGTCTATTTTCATCAAGGCAGGCGTTTCTGATCCGTTTGATAATTTCTTCGCGGCGTGTATCCGGGATCGCAACGGTCGTCACCGGCGTTCTCCCCGGTGGTAATTCATCAATAATAGAAGTATCGAGATCCGCATAAGCGGTCATGGCTAAGGTGCGGGGAATCGGGGTGGCCGTCATAATCAATTGGTGAGGATGAAAACCCTGCTCACGTCCTTTTTCCCACAAAGCCAGACGTTGATGAACGCCAAACCGATGTTGCTCATCAATAATCACCAGCGCCAGACCGGAAAACTTCACCTGTTCCTGAAACATGGCATGAGTACCGACAATCATGGCGACTTGACCGTTGGCAATGGCTTCTTGTTGCTTCTGACGCGCTTTCCCCTTTTGCTTACCCGCCAGCCAGCCGACCTGAATACCCAACGGTTCCAGCCATTGCCGAAATGTATTCGCATGCTGCTCTGCCAGCAGTTCAGTCGGCGCCATCAGGGCGACCTGTTTACCATGCGCAATAGCCCGCAACGCAGCTAATGCGGCAACCAGTGTTTTTCCTGAACCTACATCGCCCTGAATTAGTCGCATCATGGGAACGTCTTTTGCCAGATCCTGCTCAATGTCCGAGACAACCCGTTGTTGCGCATGGGTTGGAGAAAATGGCAGGCGATTAAGGAATTGCGGTTTTAACTTGTCCTCAGTCGGCAGCGACTGAGCGTGATAGCGTTGTACGCCGGCTCTGACGGCTAACATACTCAAATGGTGAGCTAAAAGTTCTTCCAGAACCAGACGGCGATAAGCCGGATGTCTGCCGGTTTCCAGATCCGCCAGAGCAATATCCGGTGTCGGGCGGTGCAAGGTATGCAGTGCTTGCGGCAGGCTAATCATGGAGCGGCTAAGTTCTTCCGGCAGGAGTTCATTGATTGCACAGGTATCCAACAATTTCAGCGCTTGATCAATGAGATTACGCAGCGTCGCCTGACGAACACCTTCTGTTGTCGGGTAAATCGGGGTTAATGTTTCTTGAAGCTGTACATTTCCCATATGGTTTTGAATCTTATACTCAGGATGAATCATTTCGGCGCCCAGACTGCCTCTTCTGATTTCACCGTAGACAACAACCTGTTTCCCTTTCGCCAGATTGTTTCTCATTGCCGCCGAAAAGTTAAAAAAGCGCAGCGTGAGCACGCCGGTGCCATCGCTAATTTTGCAGATCAGGGTTCGACGACGACTAACAACAATATCGGTACGCAGGATTTCACCTGTGACGGTGGCGGAAATACCCGGTAAAAGATCATTAATAGTATAAAGGCGTGTCTGGTCTTCATAACGCAGCGGGAAATGCAGCAGTAGATCCTGCAAATTAACCAGCCCTATTTTTGCTAATTTGGCGGCCTGACTTGCCCCGACGCCACGCAGGGAAGTTAGAGGGATGGCATCAAGCAATTGGCCTTTCATAAGGTTTCTTTTATCTCCGTTAATTGCATGGCATTCCATCAGGTTTTACAGGTCGTGGCCTGATCCTGTTGACCAGCCATAATAATACAGGCGAGTTTAGCGTAATCAATGGAATATTTGCCTTGGTAACTGGTTGAAAACCATATCAATACCTTTAAGAGTAAGCCGCTATAACGAAAAAGACGATTTGTAATGACAGGTTCTTATAACCTGTTTTGAATAATCTGTCCTGTCAGTCAAATGTAAACTAACGTGCTTGCGAGGTGAAAAAATAATCAAAAAAGGTGTTTAAATTTTATCCCATATCTGTATAACCTCTTGTAGCCTCGGTGAACAATAGGCCATCGTTTTGGGTAGCGGTGTCTATTTTATCCTAGCTTATGTCTGTTCTAAGCGAGATATCGCCGGGTTGTGCTATCAATATATTTTGGAGAAATAATCATGGGCCAAAGAAAATATCTGACTCAATCAGAAGTAGAAAGCATGTTGGAAATGGCGAAAGTGGGGCCTAATCCAGAACGAAATTACTGTCTGATTTATATGAGCTATATCCACGGTTTTCGTGTTAGCGAAGCCAGGCATTTACGGTTATCTGACATGGAGTTAAAAGAAAAATGCCTATATATCAGGCGATTAAAAGGCGGGTTTTGTACTAATCATCCCCTTTTGCAGCGTGAAGTTAAGGCGATTAAGGCATGGCTTAAAGTGCGCAAAACTTTTCAGGGCGCCGATAGCGATTGGTTGTTTTTGTCGCGTTGTGGGAAACCACTGACTCGCCAGCGCATCTATCAGATTATCAACCAGTTAGGGCAACGGGCGAATATCGCGGTAGAGCCTCATCCACATATGTTGCGTCATGCCTGCGGTTTTGCCCTTGCAGATCGAGGAATCGATACCCGGCTAATACAAGACTATCTTGGACATAAAAACATTCGCCACACGGTACGTTATACCGCGAGTAATGTTGAACGTTTTCAAGGAGTTTGGGGCGTAAAAGGTAGGCGTTAAGGTACGACAGTTAGGACCATTTTGACTATCGAAACACGATCGCCTAGAAATTGTACTAAAAGTTTTCTAATAAAAAAAGAGATAGATTTGTATATATTTGTAAAACTCAATAATCCTACCACAGAAACATTCCAATAATCCACTCTTTTTATTACAACATGCAAAAACATTGCCCTTTTGTTGTCACTTTAGCAAAATTTTTGTTTTTAATTTTAGGATAGGCAAAGATGATATCCTTAAAATTTGCGGAAAAATCGCATATTAACTCTGTATGATGCTGTTTTTATACAGAAAAATAGCCGTGTTTCGATAGTCAAAATGGTCCTAATTGACAAATTTTTGTACAGCTAGATGCCTCTGTTTATCAAAACATGATGCACGAGTTTGAATCGGACTTTAGTTAGGTAGTTAAAAGAGATTAATGAAATGAAAAAGATATTAAAGATAAGCGCGGTGGCAGCGCTGGTTATGGGGGCAGCTTCGGCTGCTTTGGCAGCAGGTGAGGAAAATAAAGGGGGGAATAATACCACAGTAAATGTTACTGGTACGATTGTGACTGCAACATGTGATGTTACCAACCCAGGCTCAAATGGGACGGTGGATACGGGGAACCATACAAAAGTAGAGTTTGTAGATCCGGGTAATAAATTTCCACACGCAGAAATTAAAAAATTTATATCTAGCAGTGAAAGGCATTTTACTATTGGTCTTGCTAACTGCTCTTCAGACAATAAAGATGCAACTAAAGTTAAGTTGTATGTGACAGGTCAAACTTTGAATGGATCAGGGGGTTATCTCTTTAACAAAGATAGTAAGGAACAGGCAGGTATAATACTAAATCATTTAGAAAATGATGTATTAACACCTATTAAAACTGAAAGCTTGATTGATATGACTGTTCCTTCTGTGAAAATAGACGACAAAGATTCAGCTGACATCAAGAATAGTTATGCAAAGTTTGTTGTATTTATAGCAACGACGGGCAAAGATGTTCCTGGAAATCAGCAGATTTATGCTCCCATCACCTTCTCCTATGCGTATGACTGACTTTTATGTGGCTTTAGCCTGAGGAGAACCTCCTCGGGCTTCTTTGGTGAAGAATTCTAGATGATTGATGATGCCTTTTATCAGGTAGTTACTGGCGGGCAGAGCCAAAATAGTGAGAAAGAAAAGATGATCCATAAACTCCGACTTCCTAACATCATAGTAAAAAGCTTTGTATTGGGTGTGTTTTTATTCACGTCACAAAGTCAGGCCGAAGGCGGATTTGGCATCGATGTTACACGCATTATTTTCTTACAGGATAAAGCTGCAACAACAGTCTCAGTACGCAATACAACAACCAATATCCCTTACTTGGTGACAACTAAAATTACTCGCACCGTCGATGGCAAGGGTAAAGCGCCTTTTTACGTCACGCCTCCTTTATTCCGTTTGGACCCTAAAGGAACCAATGTCCTGCGCATCTTAGGCGATACCAGTAAGTTGCCGACTGACCGGGAGAGCGTCTTTTATTTTAATGCCTCTGCTATTCCCGGTAGTAATAATCCGCCGAGCCAGCGTTTCGAAGAAACTAAGATTGGCGGCGGGATAACTTATGCCATCGGCAATACCATCAAACTATTTTATCGGCCAACGGGATTGGTGGGTACGCCAGAGCAGGCATACAAAGCGCTGCGCTTTACCCATGCTTCCGGGGGCGTTCAAGTCAGTAACAATTCGCCTTATCACATCAGCTTTACCCAAATCAAAGTTGATGGCGTGCCGGTGAAGTTTTCTGAAAGCCATCCACAAATGCTGGCGCCTTTCAGTAGCCATGTTTATCCCGCTCAAAATAATCAGAATAAAAAGAAAGTGGAATGGGCGGTGATCAGCGATCTCGGCGGTGGAGAGAACTTCAATGGTGAAATTCAGTAAAGCCGGTATCTCAAGGGTTCAGCATCTGCGCAGATACCTGAATTACATCGGCATAGGCGGAGTTCTGTGGCTCTCTTCTGGCCCCTTGTGGGCGGAGAATTCTGCCATCGTCACATTTAAGGCCGATATTGCCTACGGGACGTGTGATATCGCTGTGGATAACAACAATATCGATCTGGGCAAAGTGCAATTTGCCAGCCTGGTATCAGGGAGCGCCTACGGGGAAACCAATCTCACTCTGAGAAATTGCTCAGATGTGATCGATGCAAACAGGGTTGCTCCTGCGATTACTATTACCGGAGAGCATTTTGGTACAAATGATAAGACGCTATTTCGTAGTCAAAACAGCGAAGATTCGGTTTCAAAGGCTGTGGGCGTCACGGTGCGCTTGAAAAAGCTGAATGGAACGGAATGGTCCTCAAATATAGCGGATAGTGAACCATTTTATCTGGCGGATAAAGGCACAGTCATAAATGCTCAAACTCCCTCTGTGCCGGTGAGGTTTTCACTGGTATGCGCCCCGGCGGCAGGGGAGACGATAATGGTCTGCAAAAAGCCAGGAAGAATCTATGCCAACGTGAATTTTACATTTGATTATCGTTGAGTTTGCAGTGCGATTCATTAACAGAATAGCTGTAAACGAGAGAGTTTTAAGGTGGACCAAAGTGACAAGGCAAGAAAAAAACAGAGTGGGCGACCAACAAGCTTTTCTGAGTAATGGCGGCTGCTCGACGTTGCGTATCGTGGTACTCCGGTTTTGTTGGGGGGTTATGTTAGCTGCGCTATTCTTGGCAGGCAGCGTTATGGCTGAATCCGAAGATCCTAAACCCCCTCCAATCCCATCGACGCAATCGAGTGGGGTAGACGTAAATCTGTCTATAACTGTCGTGCCTGAACCTTGTGACGTAGGGATCAGTGGTAGTGATATCAATGGTTCGGAGCTGAATTTCGGCTCGCTACCAGCGGCGGAGTTCAGTCAGGCAGGGTATATATCAAACCCCAGAAGATTTACTCTGGAATTAACCAATTGTGGTGATCCGGATGTTGCACCGAACGGACCTGTTATCACTGTGTCAGGAAACACCATCGACGCTGAACAAGGTTCAATATTTCGTGATCCTGTCTCTGGTTCCGATGATAACGCCTCTGAGGGGTTGGGGTTTATTGTTCATTTAGGAGATGAAGGGAAAATAGGTTGGGATAATTTGGTAATAAATAATCATGAGAATCGCCTTGATTCGCTATTTTTTGATGATGGTCGTGCACAGCTTCAGGTGACGGCAGCGGTTGCACGTGGAAAAGATAGTAAGGTTATTCGACCAGGCTCATTAATTGCGCGAGTCGCGTTTACCTATTCTTATCCCTGAGATGCGGTTGATCACAGATGATAAAAATGGGGACCAATGAGGGGAAGAGAGTTAGATGAAAGCGAAAAATAGCACTCTTATAAACCGTGAGTTAATAACATGTCACAGCAGAGCGAAATATTCGTTACTCATCATGATACTGATTGGATGGATTATCGGTTGTGTAGCTTTGTCGGTTCAGGCGGATGGTAAGAATATTGAGATCACAATTAAAGGCAATCTGTTGCGTCCGACTTGTGCGTTGAGTGTAAATGGCAAGTATGGCGGATCTACTGGTAGTGGTTATGACGATACTATGCCTCAGGTCTACGCGAATCAACTTAGAAATAGCAAATATGTGGAAAGTTCAGCCTTAGATTTAGAATTTCAGCTTAGTCACTGTAGTCCAGGCCAATCGCCAGCGTTGTACATATGGACTAATGGTGCTCGCAACTCAAGTGACTTGGAGCTGTTCATGCCTGCAAATGATGTTGGTACTACCAAGGGAGTGGGGATTAGGTTACGGGACCTTGGCAACCAGACGTTTGTAAAGGCGCAGCCTATCAATGATCCGTTTCAGGTGCCGTTACCGTCCGCAGGGGATGGAGTAACGAGGACGTTCCGGGCTTATGTGGGTGGTTTTGGCGACAAAAATAATCCAGTAACGTGTAAAACCGGGAGTAACGAGACCAGTGTGTTATGCGGAGGAGAGGCGCGAGTGACCATACATTTTGAGTTTTCGTATGAGCGCTTGAAGTAGATAACGTTATCAGCCGGGTGTATTTGAGGAAGAGTATCTGAAATGAAGTGGGATATATGAAAAAGCTGATAGTTATGGGGATGCTGGGGATATGGGCGGTTATGGCGTCGTCGTCAGCCCACGCAGGTCTGATGTTGAGGAAGACGCGTATTATTTATCAGCAGGGTGACAAGGTGCAAAGCATCTCACTGCAAAATTCAGGCGAAGAGGTCTATCTGGTACAAGCTGCCGTGACGCCGTGGGATAACCCAAATACTCGTTCATCGGAGTTTACGGTGCTGCCCCCGTTGTTCCGTATGGAGGGCAATAGCTTGAATGTGATGCGCCTTGTACGTACCGGTGGTGATTTCCCTGCTGATCGTGAGTCTCTGTTTCGTTTTCGGATTAATGCGATCCCGGCGAAGAAAACAACTGATGACAGCAAAGAAAATAGCGACGGGAAACAAGGGGAGATTGGCGCGTCGCTGTCTATCTCGTTGGGTATGAATATTAAACTTATCTACCGGCCGGATAAGCTGCCGATGACGCCGGAACAGGCCCGGGGTCGGCTGACGTTTACACAATCAGGCAATAGTGTGGTAGTGACCAACCCAACACCGTATTACCAGACTTTTGCTCAACTGAAACTTGACGGCAAGGCGGTGGATTTTGACAAAGCCCCGTCAATATTGACGCCTTTCGGCCAGACGACTTTTCCCCTGGCAGGCAAGGTTGGCAGTAAGGTGGAATGGTCGATGATCACCGATATCGGCGGGGTGAGTAAGCTACAGAGCGGTACGTTACAGGCTGACTGAGTATATTTTGAGAATTGGAAGAGCATCACATGGCGGAGCGTAAGGTTTTAATAAAGCAGAGGGTGACGTCTGTGTTATGCGCTCTGGCAATGATATTACCGGTTTTGCCACTGAGGGCGGAAGAGGGCCTGATGGGGGCGTTATATATCAATGATGCCCGTGTGCTTTACCTTGAATCATTCAACAATGGCGTTCCTTCAACATTCATTAATAACAGCGACAGTAATTATCTAATTCAGTCAACGGTACGGGAATTGGACCCTGCCACCGGTTTACCGCTGGATGCTAAGGCGCCATTTATTGTGATTCCGCCTATTGCCAAGGTGGATGCGCATGAACGGCAGGTGTTGAAAATCCTGCGTACCGGTGGGGATTTTCCTAAGGATCGGGAATCTCTGTTTTTTCTGAATGTGCGTATGTTGCCTTCTGAGAAACCATCATCGGTATCTAAGAGTTTCTCCGGCAAGATAAAAATGACGACGGCTTTGGCGGTAAAAGTGTTCTATCGTCCTGAAGGGTTGCCAAAAGAGGGCGTTGCCGGTGCCGTGAAACAATTAAGCGCGTCAGTAAAAGAGAGTGTTGTGACGCTGACTAATCCGTCGCCGTTTTGGATAACGTTGCAGGCTTTACAGGTAAGTTCGTTTGCCGTACCGGATCAGGATTTATTTAGGATGGTGCCGCCATTTGGTCAGCAGAGCTGGTCGCTGCCGGTGGGCAAAATGTCACTAGGCAATAGTGTCACGATATCGTGGCGTGCTATTGATGAATTTGGTTTAAGCACCGATGAAGAGAGTCGATCTATTGCTGTATCTGGCAGTGGCTAATAGCAATATGGTTAATAACAATTGTGGTTAATAACAATATTGCAGATACCGACCGAATAGATATTGAGTTGAATATATTTAAATAAGAGATGGCGATTTTAACAATGAAAATGTTAATTCCGGTGATAAGCTGCCGTTTAGAGCGACCGCCTATTTATCATCGTGTAAATCAAAATATTTCTATTTCTCTGGCGCTATCAAAGTGCCCGGTGAAATTGCGCCTTTCTCTGGTTTTCTGTCGGATGGCGCTGGCGTTTGTGACTGGATGGAGTGCTCAGGCGATAGGACGCGACTATTTTGACCCGGCCTTATTGGACTTTGGTTCGAATTCAGGGCAAACGGTGGATTTATCACAGTTTGAAACCGCCGGAGGCCAGGCGCCAGGGACTTATCGTGTTGACATTTACGTGAATGGCAATTTTTTTGATTCACGGGATATTACGTTCCAGCGTCATGGCGACAGCGAGCTGGTCCCGGTGCTTACTCCAGATTTGTTAGATACCGCCGGTGTTAATATCAGCGACACGCCGGCACTGAAAACCTTGCCGGCGGATAAGCCGATAGAGAATCCGTTAGGTAAATATATTCCCCAGGCTACGGCCCGCCTGAACTTTTCCCAGATGCGGTTAAATTTGAGTATACCCCAAATAGCGATGAAGCCTTCAGCCAACGGGCAGGTTGATCCGAAGTTATGGCAAGAGGGCATCCCGGCTTTTATATTGAACTACAACATTAATGGCAGCCAGAATCGACGCTCGCAATTTGGCAATCAACAGACTAATCAGAGTCTGTTCGGTAGCTTCAATTCTGGATTGAATCTGGGTGCCTGGCGTCTTCGTAACACAGCTACCTATTCTTATAGTACCCAAACTTATAACCGGTATGACTCACTCGATGACGCAATGAAAAAAACCACCCAATCCCGGCAAAGGTGGAACTTCCTGCAAACCTATTTGCAGCGGGATGTGGTGGCGTTACGCAGTGATCTGACGATAGGGGATACTTCCACCGGCAGTGTGGCGGGGCAGGTATTTGATGGTTTCCCCTATCGTGGGATTGGGCTGGCCACCAGCGATTCGATGATACCGGGTAGGCAGAGTGGTTTTGCGCCGATTATCAGTGGGATAGCTAAATCTAATGCTCAGGTGACGGTGACACAGAATGGCAGTGTGATTTATCAAACCAATGTCGCGCCAGGCCCATTTCGTATCACGGATTTGGTGGGGAGCAGTACCGGCGGGGATTTGCAGGTAACAATCACTGAGGCTGATGGTACCCATCATGGGTTCAGTCAGGCTTATTCTAGCCTGCCGATGATGTTGCGGCAGGGGCAATTCAAATACGAAGCAGCGGCAGGGCGCTATCACAGTAGTGGATATAGTAGCGGCGGGCGTAAGCCAGTGTTTGGCATGGTCTCAATGATTTATGGTCTGCCCGGCAACGTCACATTATATGGTGGTGGTTTGGTAGCGCAATCGTACCAGTCCGCGGCGCTGGGGACCGGGCTTTCCCTAGGTATGATGGGAGCGTTATCCGCGGATATCACCACGTCTCGGGCCAGGTTGAAAAATATGGCTGATATCCAGCGCGGAGAATCTTATCGCGCTAAATATTCGAAAAGTATGCTGACCTCCGGCACGACGGTGGATTTAACCGCGTACCGCTATTCAACACGTAATTACCTCAGTTTTTCCGATGTTAATACCCAAGGTTACACGGTTTGGGGGGAGCTGCCTTCCTGGATGTCTCAGCGACGTCGCAGCAGTTGGCAAATGAGATTGAGCCAGTCATTGCCGGGTAACTATTCCCTGTGGCTCAGTGGTCAGCGGGATAACTACTGGGGCAGTTCTAAAACTAACACCACCCTGTCGATGGGATTGAATGGCTCTTTCTACCGTGTGGGCTGGGGGCTTAATTACAGCATTGATCGCATACGCGGCAACGGCGATTGGCCTGAGAACCGGCAAGTGTCGTTGAACGTTAACATTCCTCTGAGTCTGTTTGGCTCTTATGCGGCTCTGAACAATGCGTATGCCAACTATAGCTTATTCCACGATAGCACGGGGCGCGGCAGTAACCAGTTAGGTTTGGGCGGTTCATTGCTGGATGACAATAGTCTGTCCTGGAGTGTGTCGCAAAGTCAGGCGAATAAAGGACAGGGAAATAGCGGGTCAGTATCAATGGGATACAGTGGTTCCCTTGGGCAGGCTAACCTGGGATACAACTACGATTCATCGGGAGGGCGAGGTGTGAACTACGGGATTAGTGGCGGATTGATCGCCCATCAGCATGGCGTCACGTTGGCATCGCGTATTGGTGATGCGGCGGTATTAGTGCGGACATCGGGGGTTGGCGGTATTCGTGTGATGAACTCCAGCTCGATTTCGACTAATCGTTGGGGATATGCGGTGGTGCCTTATGCCCAGACGTACAGCCGTAATAGTATCAGTTTAGATCCGTCATCGCTGCCGGAAGGGGCTGACATGGCGCAGGGTAGCAAGAACGTATTCCCGACTAAAGGGGCGGTTGTGATGGTGGATTATCCCGTACGTATTGGGCAGCAATTGTTGATGAATTTGCTCTATCACGGTAAACCGGTACCGTTTGGGGCAATGGCGGGGCTTAAAGGGGATACAACAACCAATCTGGCGGCGATAGTCGGGGAGGGCGGACAAGTGTACCTGAGTGGCATGCCTCCCAACGGGGTACTCAAAGTGAAGTGGGGCAGCGCGCCGGACAGCCAGTGCGAGGTGATGTTTAACTTGGGGCCGCCGCCGGTAAAAACGAAGCAAGATAAGAGCTGGAGCCCAATGAGGCAATTGAACGAAACCTGCCGTTAAGATGGGGCAGGGTTAAGATGAGGTGGTGCACAGATAACCTGATGTGAAGAACCATCGTTATTAGAGGAAGAGGAACCGCTGAAAGGTGGGTGTAATCTGGCCGGGATGGGGGGAGATTAACGAATGAAAATTTCTAACAGGACAACTGGGAAGTTACTCCCGGTTGGGCAGCCGATGAAGACGAATAAGACATTTATTAACAAGCTAAAACAGGATATGAGTTGGATGGTGGTTCATTGTCGCTGGTGGTCGATGCCGATATGGGTGGGGATGATATGCCTATCCGTGGTGGCTATTTCTTCTTCTCCCTCAGTGTTTGCCGAGTCACTAAATTGGAACGCTGATACAACCTTGAAAGTCTTGGGGCCTGAGCGGACGGTAAAGCGCAGTGATGGAGTAATCACTTACCCGGCAGCGGGTAAAGCGACATTAGATGTGTTTCCGTTTTATAGGAAGAGGATAGCGAGTAACACCACCTCGTATGATCAGAAATTTCTGGAGGATGTCCGGTTCCAGCTCAGAGCAGGGCGCGGTGAAATTTTTAAAGTCCCTAGAGTGGTGTCAGGCAGTTACGAATGTACAATTATAGCTAAATCTCATTATTACCATACTAAGCATCCTATTGAAGGAACAGCCATTCAACACTTTACGGTGAGTCTTGATAAGCCATACCCCAATGAAAATCTTTCTCAACCATTATATTTCCAGCCGGAAAATCCTAATAATCAGGATGATAAGAATATAGCAGAGGGAAGGATAAGTGACCTCGATTTTGATGTGTCCTGTCGTGGGGTAAATTTTTCCTGGCAGCGGAATCCTGATGAAAAAGTCGAATTTGATAGTGACGATAACGCACCAATTTTAAGTATTTTGGCTGATGGAGAGGAGTTCATGTCGTGGTCCAAACCACGCTTTCCGCCTATCAAAGACCCGGTAACAGTACTGGACCCGCCGGTTTGCGGCTTAGATTTTGGCACCCCAGGTGCTTTTGTGGGTGTAGTGCCGATGGGAGAGGTTCTCCGGTCGCTCGGGCCATATCCGAAACAGCTCCCAACAGGTGAATTCAGCAGGTCTGGTGGATATTTTCCTATGAACATTATATGCACGGTGAGCGATAAGAACAAGGCCGGAGGAGTGGCCACTTTGCAGTTTTCTGCCTCACAGCTAGCTGATAATAATGAAAGTATCGTGGTGCCTGACTTCGATGACGCGCTGAGGATTAAAGTGGTGCCGACAATGATAGGCGGGAATACTCAGTTGGCGGCGCCAAACGTGAAAGACAAGCCAGTAAAATTTGGTCCTCCAACTAACCCGGCGGATGTTCTGTACTTTACTGTGGGTGATACGCCAAACACCTATGTCTCTCAAAACCAATTTAATGTGGAAGTTTGGCAAGTAAAGGCGTTAAACCCGGGTACTTATGGTGAATTTCAGACCACTATGAACGCAACGTTAGTCGTGCGATAACGCCTACGATGGCAGGGTATTTAAATATGGCATGTGGCTTTAGCCGCCTAAGTGCTTCATCTCAATAAATCACACTATTTCATTTCTCATGTGGTAACAGATCGACCAGTTAGTCACCAGGGGAGAGTAAAATGACAATCAATGTTAATGATTCAATGGCGCTTCAAATGAGCGGCAGTCAGTCTGATTTGCCCGGAAATCAGACTATTACTGGCAAGCAGAGTAATCATGGGACTTTTCGTCTGCCTGTCTGCTTGTCTCATTTGAATGATACGCCGTTGTATATGGCGGTCGCGTATTGGGGGTTATTGAAGGGGCGAGGATTTACCAAAAGTGAAATCAGTCAGGTGTTTCGGGTGTCGGAACGCCGGGCAAGGGATGTGATGAATTATATCTACAATGAGCGGAGTGATGTGATTTCCTGTGAAAAAGTCTTTTTTCGTGAAAAACACGGCAGTCGGCGTCTGATGTTGATTGTTACGGCAGTCGCTAAACCTATGCCTCAGAGGAACCAGACACTGGTGACAAAAACGGTGAAGTCGGCGCATTCCCGGACATCATCACAGATTAATCATATGCGTACTTGGTTTTTGCAACGCGCTTGCGGTCCGTTTATTTCTTAACGGTCCGTTTATTTCTTAAAGAGTATGACACAGGTGGCTGTCTGGCGGCATATGGTGGAGGATGCGTTTTTATCGATTCTGTGGGTAGGATGCTGATAAGCCGAGTGGTATTGGTTATCAGCATCGTACTGCTTATTGCCTGTGGGTTGTTATTGGGTAACAAAGTTCGCCACTCCCGCTATCCCCGTATGCTGCTAGCGTATTGGTGCCGGGCATGGATTTTGCCGCTATTGTTTATTGCAATTGGGCTGGTGTTAATGTTTGGCGTGGAGGGGGAGGGGTGGTTAGGTCGTATGCTAGGTGAGGTTGATTCCGTATTGATGGGCCTATTCCTTGAGCATCGGAATGACGCGCCGTCGGCTCTGTATCCGGCGCAGTCATCGACAGTGGTCTCTTGTGGGGCGGCGGTGGAGAGCGCTGTTGGCTATTCACCGGTTGATCCGCACGGGCTGCCCGGAGTTGAAAAGAATAATTAAAACCAGATCCCCTGAGCGACGAGGGGAGTCTGGCCGGTTTAGTTTCTGTTACGGCTGACTCGCATCACATCCGGCATAATGCGGATTTTGCGCATAATATTGGCTAACTGGATGCGGTCCTTGGTGGTCAGCCGGATAAAAGCGCAGTAAACACGACCATCTTTCTCTTCTGTGTTCATGCTCTGAATATTGGAGTTTGCTGCGTTAATCGCGGCGGTCAGATTTGCCAGCGCCCCTTGATGGTTAAACATATCCACTTTGATTTCAGCAATAAAATCACTGCTAACATCTTTATCCCACTCCACCGGCATAAATTTCTCCGGCTCTTTCTGATAGCCGCGAATATTACGACAGGATTCATGGTGGATAACCAACCCTTTGCCGGGGCTGATATGGGCGATAATCGGGTCGCCGGGGATCGGCCGACAACATTTGGCGAAAGTGATCAGTACACCGTCAGCGCCTTTGATCGGTAGTTTACGTGCTCCGCTGTTACTGCTGCTGGTGTTTGCGCCGCTCTCCTGCGCGCCTAACAGGTTGCGGGCGACGACGATACTCATGGTATTGCCAAGCCCGATTTCAGCCAGTAGATCCTCTATTGTCGCGAGTCTCATTCGCGTCAACTCTTTATTGATATTTTCCTGTGGAATATCAACCAGCTTTTTCCCATTCCCAAACGCGTGATTTAGCAGGCGACGACCTAGCCCAATCGAATCTTCCCGCTTAAGGTTTTTTAGCAATTGGCGAATTTTGGCGCGCGCTTTTGAGCTGACGACAAAGTTCAGCCAGGCGGCGTTTGGTCGAGCGCCCGGCGCGGTAATAATCTCAACCGTCTGGCCGTTGGTCAGCGATTGCGATAATGGATATGGCTGGCGATCAACTCGCGAACCCACACAGGCATGACCAATATCGGTGTGTACGGCGTAAGCGAAGTCAACCGGGGTCGCGCCCGCGGGTAATTCCACAATGCGCCCTTTCGGGGTAAAAACGTAAATCTCATCAGGAAACAGATCAGATTTAACGCTTTCAATAAATTCAAAAGAGTTGCCGGCGCTTTGTTGTAATTCCAGCAGACTCTGCATCCAGCGTTGTGCGCGAACTTGCGCGGCGGTGCTCGACTCTTTCTGTTCCTTGTAGGCCCAGTGTGCCGCGACGCCCATTTCAGCCATTTGATCCATATCTTCGGTGCGAATCTGGATTTCAACCGGTACGCCGTGAGGGCCAATCAGAGAAGTGTGCAAAGATTGATAGCCGTTGGCTTTAGGGATGGCGATATAATCTTTGACTCTGCCTGGACGGGGTTTATACAGGCTGTGCATCTGCCCCAAAACGCGATAGCAGATATCAACATTGTTGACGATGACCCGAAAGGCATAGATATCCATAATGGAATGGAAACGCTGCTCTTTGAGGTGCATTTTCTGGTAGATAGAGTAGAGATGTTTTTCCCTGCCGCTGACTTTGCATTCAATATTGGCTTCGGCCAGCCTGCCTGCGATTTCAGACAGAATTTTCTGGATCATCTCTTTGCGGTTGCCACGGGCCGCTTTTACCACCTCTTTGATAACCCGGTAACGGTTAGGGTGGAGAGCTTCAAACCCCAGTTCTTCTAACTCGGTTTTCAGGTGGTGAATACCCAGACGATGCGCCAATGGGCTGTAAATCTCTAACGTTTCCCGGGCGATACGACGGCGCTTATCTGGACGTAACGCTCCGAGAGTACGCATATTATGGGTACGGTCTGCCAGTTTGATCAAAATGACGCGAATATCTTGCACCATCGCCATGATCATTTTGCGGAAGTTTTCCGCCTGCGCCTCTTTTTTATCGCGGAAATTGAGCTTATCAAGCTTGGAAACCCCCTCGACTAACCCGGCGACCACCGAGCCGAAAGGTTGGGCGATATCCTGAAAGGTGGCGGGCGTGTCTTCAATGACATCATGCAACAAAGCGGCCATCAGTGTTTCATGGTCGAGACGCATTTCGGCCAGAATACAGGCGACCGCGACAGGGTGCGTAATGTAGGGTTCGCCACTGGTGCGGGTTTGCCCGTCATGGGCATCCCGCGCGACAGTGTAAGCCTGCTTGAGGAGTTCAATTTGACTCCCAGGCAGATATTTTTGGATAAGCAGATTCAGGCTTTCGAACAGATACAAGGCAGACCTACCGTAGATTAACGACGACTTTCCGCGATAGCGGAAACCGCCTGCATTTCCGCGGCTTCCTGCTCTTGTTGTTCCTGGCGCTCACGGACATCCAGGATCTTACCGTTAATCAGCCCCTCTTCCACTTCACGTAGAGCGATAACCGTCACTTTATCGTTCTCTTCCGCCACCAGCGGGTCTTTACCGCCTGTTTGCAGTTGACGCGCTCGACGAGCGGCGACCAACACCAGGTCAAAACGGTTACCAATTTTTTCTACAGCGTCTTGAACAGTTACGCGTGCCATATGTGTGCGACTCCACAGGTAAAGAAATGACTGGGCATCATACTGAAATTGGGTTCAGTCTGCCAATAATTTGCTGATTAAAGCATCATGCCGTTGTGCCTGGCGCTCCCGATGCAGGCGTTCTGAACGGATGATGGTGTGTAGATCGGCCAATGCAGTATTGAAATCATCATTAACGATTAAATAATCATACTCGTTATAGTGAGCCATCTCTGCAACGGCTTGCTCCATACGTTTTTCAATAACGTCTTCACTGTCCTGCCCCCGGCCACGTAGACGGCGACAAAGCTCTTCCTTCGACGGCGGCAGGATAAAAATGCCGCGGGCAGATGGCATCTGTTTGCGGATCTGCTGTGCTCCTTGCCAATCGATATCAAGAAAAACATCCACCCCACTGGCAAGGGTTTCTTCAATCACTTTCCGGGATGTACCGTAATAATTATCAAAAACACGAGCATGTTCCAGAAATTCATTATTATCAATCATCTGGCGAAAGGCTTCTTCGGTGATAAAAAAATAGTGTTCACCATGATTCTCACCGGGGCGCATTGCACGCGTGGTATGAGAGACAGAAACCTGAGTATCATACAAAGGTTGAGTTTTTAATAAAGCCTGAATCAGACTTGATTTACCCGCTCCGCTTGGCGCAGAGACAATATATAACGTGCCTTGGATCATGATGGTGTCTTGGTTGATTGGATAACAATAACAATGAAGCAGAATAAAATTCTTTTACAGTATACACGTACCTGCTTATATGTGTCGCGTTGCCGATGCATTTCTGCCGAAATTTTATTGGCGAAGGATTGCTAATGGGTATTTTGTATCGTTAGAGAGTGACTTCTCTAGGAGTGCTGATAGAAAAAGCTAGGGGTGGAGGAAGCCGCCGAAAGGTATCTATAAATGGTAAATCGTCGGTTTTCCCTGATCATGGCTCCAAAGAGATCCCTGAACCGTTGAGGAAGAAAATAATGAAGGATCTGGGGCTTTAAGTTCCGGTTATCTATTTTAAAGAGAGGTATTATGTTTAATTATCCGATAAAACTAGAATATGACGAAGAGACAGGAAGTTATGTGGCTAGTTGTCGTGATCTTCCCTTATTCAACTCAGTAGGTGACTCAGTTGATGAAGCTCTTCTCGAATCTATTGATGGGTTGGTTACGGCTATTGCTATAGAAATTGACAAACGTCGGCCTATACCTGAAGCATCAGTGTTGGAGGCAGGTGAATATGTTGTCAGTCTCCCTATTCTGGTCGCAATGAAAGTGGCATTGCATAATGCAATGATAGAGACAGGAACACGCAAAGCCGATCTTGCTCGACGATTAGGGCAAAAGGGGCCACAGATTGATCGGCTTCTTGATGTTGAACATTCATCAAGGGTTGAAGTTGTTGAATTGGCTTTGCATCAGTTAAATAGAAAGTTAGATATAGCGGTTAATACTACATTACATCATTAAATAAAATATCACATAAATTGAGATATTTTGCGAATGAAAGTAATTGAAAGGGTAACATGAACAAGTAAGCGGATAATATGATTAATGTGAATGAATTAGAAAATCAGTATAATAACTGGAATTAAATATTCTGATATTTCAGATTAATAGCAAATAAGATGAATTATAACTCGGTCTACTATCTGTATTGCTTGGATATTCAACCGGGGATTGCTCCCCGGCTGTTTTATTAATGATCTTTATTGATTATTACTATCCGCTTTTCTCTTCCAAGGGAGATTATCTGGGTTATCTTGGGAGACTGGCTTTTTCGAGTTAGCACTTTCCGCGCTAGTCGGTCTCAGGACGGCCGGGTCTTTAAACTTATCATTCGGATTGTTGTCTGGTGGCGTCCAGAAAGCGACATTATGAATCCAATGGCAGTTGTCTAGCATTTCAATTGACGGCACCCCGTTTTCCCACTTACTTTCCCATTCAAATTTCTCTTCGGGTTTACGTTCCCACGAAAATCCAGCCCCTTTGCAGGTTGCTGTGTAAACCAGGTCTGTCACGCTAGATTCCATGACGTTTTGGTCTCCCTGGAACTGGTGGGTATCATGATTTACAACGATAGCATCCGTATAAAGGTTTGCTGTGGCTTCGCCAGGCGCTCCATCTTTACGTTTGGCAACCATCTTACAGTGATACATACCTGTGACCACATGTGGAACCTTGAATATTCTGTTTTGTGCTCTAACCCAAAACATGGCGTCTTTTAACATCAAATCGCCGGTCGGTGTTGGAAAATCATGATCGACTACTTGTGGAAAGGCAATTGTTAAGTTAGTGGACCCCCTTGCTGGGTAATGAACCGGCTTACCTTGGTTGTCTTTCCCATTGATGACTGGTTGCCCGAGAGTTTTGAATATGTATCTTGCATCCCAGGAGGGAGTTGCAGGGTACCCTAGGTCTTGTACTGGTACTTTAGGGCATTCAGTAGCGGCCAATACCGAGGTGGAAAAAAGCGCCCCGATAGACACGCACATTACCCATGCCGACCAGCGGCGATTTCGACCAACATTCTGTTTCACTCTGTTGATGAACGTTTTTTCAGTATTCATTGGATACTCTGACGGGGAGTGTTCCCCGGTTGGCATATTAAAAATTTTCATTCTCTGTGATAACCCTGTCCCGGCCAGATTGCATTGGCCTTTTAAGGGCACTCCTTCTTTAAATGATTATTTTCTGCATCGGATTACCCGTGCAGGCCGTTATTACAGATTGCATTCATATAAGGGTATTGCTGGAACTTATGTTTGAGGAGAAATCGTCTGGATTCATATTACCCTCCTAAATTTAAGGTTGTAGTGGATTAACCTTTTTACCCACAGAGGAGCCTGTACCGTAAAACTAAACCCCTTGCGGATTACGCTGATTTTCTATTGCGACTGATAAGACATAAATAAGTTTAGCAACTCTTTAAAAAAAAGATAATAGAAAAAGCAAAAGATTAGAAAAATGTGATAACGAAAAGTTATCAATCGATAACTATAGGTTATCGCTAAAGTGGATTGTTAATGATGGTTGCTAAGATTGTTTTTCACAAATAAATGATAAGAGTGATAATAATGAGATTTAAATAGAAGAATTTAATGGGGATGTACATCTTTATGGCTATTATTACGTGAACGAGTAACTTAATTAACTAATGACCTATTGTCGGGCTGGAAATAAGGTGTTGCTAAGTTGTTTTCGTAATTTACG
The DNA here is from genome assembly GCF_001684335.1 of Photorhabdus namnaonensis. Classification (GTDB taxonomy): domain Bacteria; phylum Pseudomonadota; class Gammaproteobacteria; order Enterobacterales; family Enterobacteriaceae; genus Photorhabdus; species Photorhabdus namnaonensis. The sequence goes on along the minus strand of NZ_LOIC01000099.1, from coordinate 73,461 downwards.
TTCTATATGATTTGTAAAATATCAGTTATTTTGGGGTTTTTAATATTTATTTTTAAAACGGTTACGTAAAGTTATTGTTTTTTAATCTTTATTTGATAGTTGATTTTGGTAATAACAGAGGGAAGGGGAGATGATATTTTAAATGAAATAAATGATAGGCAGAGCCGAGTGTTATGGCTCTGCTTTGGTTTTAGTAACAATTATTGCGTGCTCAACCGGGGATTGCTCCCCGGCTGTTTTGTTGACGATTTTTATTTATTGCCGCTATCCGTACTAGTCGGCCTCATGACAGCCGGGTCTTTAAACCGATCATTCGGATTGTCTTCTGGTGGCGTCCAGAAAATGACATCATGAGCCCAGTTGCAAAGGTCTTGCATTTTAATTGACAGCGCAGGGTTGTCCCACACACTTTCCCATTCAAATTTCTCTTCGGGTTTACGCTCCCATGAAAATCCAGTCCCTTTACAGGTCGCTGTGTAAAACAGGTCTGTCACGCTAGATTCCAGAACGTTTTTGTCTCCCTGAAACCTGCGGATGATCTGATTTGCAACGACAGCATCCGTCTCAAGGGTTGAGGTGGCTTTCCCGGGCGTTCCATCTTTAAGCTTGGCAGTCATCTTACAGGTATACTTACCTGTGACCACATGTGGCACCTTGAAGATTCCGTTTGGCGCTCTAACCCAAAACATGCCCTCTTTTAACTTCAAATCTCCGGTCGGCGTTGGAAACTCATGATCGACTACTGGCGGAAAGGCACCCGGTAAGTTAGTGTACCCCCTTGCTGGGTAATGAACCGGCTTACCTTTGTTGTCTTTCCCATTGATGATTGGCTGCCCGAGATATCTGAATATGCCTTCTGCATCCCAGGCCGGGGTGGCAGGATATATTGGGTCTGGTACTGGTTTATCTGGGCATTTAGCGGCGGCCAATACCGAGGTGGAAAAAAGCGCCCCGATAGACACGCACATTACCCATGCCGACCAGCGGCGATTTCGACCAACATTCTGCTTTGCTCTGTTAATGAACGTTTTTTCCGTATTTATCGGAGACTCTGACGGGGATTGTTCCCCGGTTGGTATATTAAAAATTTTCATTCTCTGTGATAACCCTGTCCCGGCCAGATTGGATTGGCCTTTTAAGGGTACTCCTTCTTTAAATGATTATTTTCTGCATCGGGTTATCCGCGCAGGCCATCATTACAGATTGCATTTATATAAGAGTATTGCTGGCACTTATGTTTGAGGAGAAATCGTCTTGATTCATATTATGCTCCTAAATTTAAGGTGGTATTGGATTGACCTTTTTTACCCACAGGGGAGCTTATACCGTAGAACTGAATCCCTTGCGGATTACGCTGATTTTCTATTGCGGCTAATAAGACATAAATAAGTTTAGCAATTCTTTAAAAAAAAGATAATAGAAAAAGCAAAAAATTAACAGAATGTGATAATAAAAGATTATCAGTCTATAACTATTGGTTAACGCTAAAGTTGATTGTTGATGGTGGTTTTTAAGGTCATTTTTACAGGTAAATGATAAGAGTAATAATAATGAGATTTAGGCAGAAGAATTTAGAGGGGATATACATCTTTATGGCTATTATTACTTGAATGAGTAACTTAATTAATTAACAATTAGTTGTTAGGCCGGAAATAAAGGGTTGTTAAGTTGTTGTCGTAATTTTCGCTCTGTATGGTTTATGAAAACTTAGTTATTTTGAGGTTTTTAATATTTATTTTTCAAACTGTTTCATAAAGTTATTGTCTTTTGAACGTGATTTGAAAGTTGATGTTGGTAATAACAGCGGGCGAATGAGTTGATATTTAAAACGGAATAAACGATAGGCTGAACCGAAGTATTGTGGTTCAGCCTTGGTTTTCGTGCTTTTTGGTCATTCATAATAACAAGGGATTAATCATCATATTCGCTATGTACTATATTGTCCCCCATATCCAACAGATCCCAGGCTAATCTTTGACCATTTGCCCGTAAGACGGTGAATGCGCTGCTGGATGCACTTAGGCTGATGATATCTTGTAGTTGGGTTATTCCAGGTGGTATCTGGATATTAAGCTCTTTGAACCCCCAAGCGACCACGCTACGATTTGCTCGTAGAGCTGCGAAAGCATAATGACCTCGTGAGGAATCATCAAGATCGGTTGTACTCAGGCTGACGATATCCTTTAATTTGGCAATTTCGGGTGGGACACTAATAAGACCCCAGGAGACCACACTGCGGTCTGCCCGTAGAGCTATAAATGTGTTCCTTGATGAGTATAGGCTGACGATATCTTTTAATACGGCAATTTCGGGTGGAACCTGACCACCAGAGCTTGGGTCCCCCCAGGCGACGACACTGCGATCGGTACGCAAAGCGGCGAAAGCACCATTTGTTGCACTTAAGCTGATAATATCCCGTAATGCGGCAATTTCTGGTGGGACTTGACCTCCATAGTTTTGATGCCCCCAGGCGACCACGCTACGGTTTGCCCGCAGGGCGGCTACAGCATAGGTTGTTACATCTAGGTGGATAATATCCTGCCAATTTGCAATTTCAGGAGGTATGGGATACCCGGGCCAGGTGACTACGCTGAGGTCTGCTCGCCGGGCGATGAAAATGTTATTTCTTGAACTGAGACTGATAATATCCTCTAACTTTTTAATGTCTGGCGGGACCGGGACTTTTCCCCAAGCGACCACTCTACCGTTTGCCCTAAGGGCGGTAAAGGTATCATTTGTGAAGTTATATTTTATAACGAACTTGGGCCAGCCACGGTTGTAGTCATCTCCGCAAGCGTTTGGGTTACGGTCTGGCCACCAGGCTGCACAGACACTATCCGAAATGTTATGTATTGAACTTATGCTTATAATGTCCTTTAATTCAGCAATCTCTGCTGGTAATTTGCCGCCATATTTCTGATCTCCCCAAGCGACTACACTACCGTCTGCCCGTAGGGCAGCAAAAGCATAATTTGTTGAACTCAGGCTGACAATATCCTGTAATTTGGCAATTTCTGGCGGTATAGAGCCGCCATACTTCTCATCTCCCCAAGCGACCACGCTACGGTCTGCCCGCAGGGCTGCGAATGCATAGCCTGTTGAACTCAGGCTGACGATATCTTGTAATTTGGCAATTTCTGACGGTATAGAGCCGCCGCCGCTCTCATCTCCCCAGGCGACCATTCTGCCATTGGTTAATAACATGGCGGTTGCGGTGTAAGTGGAGGTGATGGAGACCTTGTTGTCTTTCCCATTGATTATTGGCTGCCCGAGAGATTTGAATATGTATTCTGCGTCCCCTAGGTCTGGTGTTGGTTTACTGGGGGATTCAGTAGCAGCCAATACCGAGGTGAAAAAAAGCGCTCCTATAGATACGCACATTACCCATGCCGACCACCGGCGATTTCGGCCAACATTCTGCTTCACTCTATTGATGAACGTTTTTTCAGTATTCATCGGATACTCTGGCGGGGATTGCTCCCCGGTTGGCATATTAAAAATTTTCATTCTCTGTGATAACCCTGTCCCGGCCAGATTACATTGGCCTTTTAAGGGCACTCCTTCTTTAAATGATTATTTTCTGCATCGGGTTACCCGTGCAGGCCGTTATTACAGGTTCATTCATATAAGAGTATTGCTGGAACTCATGTTTGAGGAGAAACCATCTTGATGCATATTACCCTCCTAATGATGGTGATATCGGATTGACCTTTTTACCTACATTACCCACATGGGAATCTATGCCATAAAACTTATCCTTTGTGGGTTAATTTGATTTAATACTAGCCATTCTTTGATGAGTAAGATAATAGAGAGAGGTTATCGGCTAATAACTATAGGTTAATACTAAATTGATTTTTTGGTAGTTGGTTTTGGATTATTTTTTATCGATAAGTGATGAAGGTTAAAATTATGAGGTTTGAACGACAGAATTTAGAGGAAATGTACATCTTTATGGCTATTGATTAATACATGAATATGTAACTTAATCTACTAAGTATTAATTGTAAAAAAAGAGTAAAAAGCACCCGGGTGGTTATCTTAATATTCGATTTTTCCTGTTTATAAAAGTGTCAGTTATTTTGGGGTTTTTGATCTTTATTTGAAAGGTGATTTTGGTGATAAAAGAGGGCGGGAGAACTAAGATTTAAAATGAATACTCGATAGGCTGAGTTATTCTATTTGTCTCAGCTATTGGTTAATGGTTCACTTAATGGATTAACTAATTATATTCGCCGTGAGCCTTAATATCTAATTCTAAGGGCTTAACGATCGGTTGCCCGTTTTCTTTTGAGTTTCAATCCCTTTACTGTGTTGATGAGGGATCAGGTAATTGTTGTGATCTCCCTGCCAACTGTTTGACACCTGGCTGACCAATCAGGGAACGCATCTGAGTAGTGAAAACTGTTCAAACCCGCCTGGCTTTTAAACCTCTCGAATTCGACAAGTTTAAAATTGGCTGAATTGTAGAGCTGCTCCCATATCCCCAGAAACTCAATAGTATTTCGGTTACGCAGCCAATTATAGAGGATACTCTCGTCCCCAAAGTTCTTGACCATATCGGTCAACGAGATGTAGTCCTGATCATTATCTATCGTTGAAGAATGCGGATGTAGCTGACTGTTACAAGAGAAAACAAATATGAAAAACATCCGAAGATGCTTTTCTATGTCGTTTGGATTAAGTTGTTTTGAAGCTAAAATGCAGTTCACAATTGCAAGCTTTGGCGTAGTTCAATAGTGTCTTAAGTGTTGGGTTTCCATTTCCTTTTTCAAGCCTGGAAATATTCGCTTCTTTTGTTCCCATACGCTGGGCAACTTGGTTTTGCGTTAAACCAGCAGCATGCCGCATGCGTAATAGAGTATTAATTAGCTCGAATTCTGGTTCTAGCGCATCATACTCAGCTTTTACATCTGGGTTAGCTAATGCTTTGGATTTTAGCGACTTTAAGCTACTCATTTTGTAACCTCTTGCATTCGTTTATAAGCGAGATCAAGATCCTTTTTAGGTGTTTTCTGGTTTTTCTTAATAAACGCATGAAGGACGATGATATTTGGGCCTTGTAGGTAGCAAAACAATCCGCGTCCAATACCTTCTTGCGCTTTGGCTCGAATCTCGAATAGACCTTTTCCCATTGACTTAGTGTGTGGCTCTCCAAGATTAGCGCCATATTCTTCAATGAGTTCAAGCAGTTTCAGCATACGAGCTTGAATTCTGGGTGGCATATTGAGGATCGCATCCTCGACACCATCATAGAGTTCAACGTTCCAGTTCATATTCAATATTGCCCTAAAACTTATCTTATATGATAAGCTTGTGAGTTGTCAAACCTCTGTTTTCGATGAAAACCACAGGGGTGGGAGTTGTTATGGCAACCCTGAACTAAATATTAAATGCATCAGCTTTTCACCATAATATCCGCTCTATGCAGTATATAAAAAAGTCCGTTACCTTGGGATTTCAAGCAGTTATTCCTTCGAACCGCTTCGCAAAATTATTATCTTTGCCTTGGACAGCATCTCTTTATCCTCTATTTTGCCGTTATGCATGGATAGCCAAGGAGCAGCGGATGCTTAATTTATTGATATTGATTCTGTTTATTGTTTTCAGTACACCGATAGTTGCGGCTGAGATATCAGATACAGAGAATAATTGTCCTGATTGAGCCGGTATTTTTTACATGGTGATATATTCAGGCGCTATGATCATTCAATCACCTACTCGTAGCTAGATTAATGTATTAGAAATAACGCAAGAAAAATTCTATCGTCGTAAATAACTAAGGCCATTGCTGGGCAGTATGTAACACTCTGAGTATCTGTAAAAGGTTTCCCTGAACTTGGTAGATAATAACGTAATGGGGATGAACGACAGCCTCTCGTGTCCCTTTTACCCTACCGGGTTTATACATATTGGGGTGTTGGCAGGCAGTTTCTGCCGTCAATTCAAATCCATTATCTAGTTCAATTGCAGCTAGCGGATTATCCAGCGCGATATACTCCATAATAGCCTCACGATCAGCCAGAGCCATTGGCTTCCATTCCAACTCCATTATATCTCCTTACGTAGGGCCGCTTTTTTGGCTGCAAACCGCGCTTTAACTTCCTCATGGGGAATGCTGGGGTGGGGATCATCGATAGCTGCCTGAACTTGCTTACGGAACCATGCGTCATAAGCAGCTGCCTTATGTGTCCGTTTCAGAGCTTCTGCACGGTCTGGGCGGGCAATTTTCGTTGGTATATCCAGATTATAATTGGCTGCATCTACATTGAACTGTGCGATGCCGACGTCTTTAAGATAGGTGACAAGGGTTTCCAGCCGTTTGAACAGGCGTACTTGACGGCTGCGCTGGGCAACCAAAGGACGCTCCACCGTGCCATATTTCACCATCAGAGCCCATCCGTCGTTATGACCTACCACATGTACCGAGTTAACAGCGCCAGCTTCAACCAGGCGATTTAGTGTGGGATGATCGATTGTTTCTGTGACCATAAATGTTCTCCTGAGTTATGTATATGCAAGTACTTAGAGTAGCATATGCAATTAATTATTAATTGCAATGCGATAAATAGTTAAATGAGCCAAGTTCTCACCATAATTATCTGTTTTGTGTAGTATATAAAAAATTCCGTTGCCTTGGGGTTTCAGGAAGTTATTCTTCGAACCGCTTCGCAAAGTTATTATCTTTGCCTTGGACAGTCTTTCTTTATCCTCTATGTTGCCGTTATTACATGGATAGCTTGGGAGCGACGGATGCTTAATTTATTGATGTAGTCACATGGATGTATCAGAAAAGAGTTGTCTTGGGTAAGAATGGAATTTACACTGCATTCTATGGTGTATAATTTATCAACAATTATTGCCTTAATATCATTAAGTTAATTTTATTCTGCCATACGTTTGTGGCGCAAATTACAGGGGCTACAGCGATGAGGCTTGAACTGCAAAATTTAGATGAGATGTCACCGGTGCAAGAGTGCGCTTTTATAGCTATCTTTGATGCTCAACTGGCAAATGACGATGGTTCAGAGGCACGTGCTCACCTCAATGCAGGTGAACCAATTTATTATGCGGAGTTTGACACTCCAGCAGGGATGGTTATTAAAGAATATCCAGGCGGCCGTAGGGAACTGGCTAGTTTTATGAGTGGTACCGAGGAGATAGTTGAGGTTTTGGAAGAGTGACGCATTGGCCTCAGCTATGGGTTATTGCAGGACCTAATGGAGCTGGCAAATCGACACTGGTTCGACGTCATCTAACTGGCAAGGTTCCTGTAGTAAATCCCGATGATATAGCACGAGAACTCAGTCCGCATAATCCATTACTGAAAAATGCGGATATAGTTGGCTGTTATAAGAGAAAATAAATATGAAAAATACCCGAAGATGCTTTTTTTATCGTTTGGATTAAATTGTTTTTAAGTCAAAATGCAGTTCACAATTGCAAGCTTTGGCGTAGTTCAATAATGTCTTAAATGTTGGGTTTCCATTTCCTTTTTCAAGCCTGGAAATATTAGCTTCTTTTGTTCCCATACGTTGTGCAACTTGGTTTTGCGTTAGGCCAGCGGCATGCCGCATGCGTAATAGAGTATTAATTAGCTCGAATTCTGGTTCTAATGCATCATACTCAGCTTTTACATTTGGGTTAGCTAATGCTTTGGATTTTAGCGATTTTAAACTACTCATTTTGTAACCTCTTTCATTCGTTTATAAGCGAGATCAAAATCCTTTTTAGGTGTTTTCTGGTTTTTCTTAATAAACGCATGAAGGACGATGATATTTGGGCCTTGTAGGTAGCAAAACAATCCGCGTCCAATACCTTCTTGCGCTTTGGCTCGAATCTCGAATAGACCTTTTCCCATTGACTTAGTGTGTGGCTCTCCAAGATTAGCGCCATATTCTTCAATGAGTTCAAGCAGTTTCAGCATACGAGCTTGAATTCTGGGTGGCATATTGAGGATCGCATCCTCGACACCATCATAGAGTTCAACGTTCCAGTTCATATTCAATATTGTCCTAAGACTTATCTTATATGATAAGTTTGTGAGTTGTCAAACCTCTGTTTTCGATGAAAACCACAGGGGTGGGAGTTGTTATGGCAACCCTGAACTAAATATTAAATGCATCAGCTTTTCACCATAATATCCGCTCTATGCAGTATATAAAAAAGTCCGTTACCTTGGGATTTCAAGCAGTTATTCCTTCGAACCGCTTCGCAAAATTATTATCTTTGCCTTGGACAGCATCTCTTTATCCTCTATTTTGCCGTTATGCATGGATAGCCAAGGAGCAGCGGATGCTTAATTTATTGATATTGATTCTGTTTATTGTTTTCAGTACACCGATAGTTGCGGCTGAGACATTGAATATAGAGAAAGATTGCCCGGATTGAGCGGGTATTTTTTACATTCTCCGCAGAAGGGGTCTGACGGTTCTAGTTATCTTTCTTCTCTTTGCGGGTTCAGGTGTTCGTTATGATGGCATCGAGGGCTGAGATAATTTCATTTCTGGATGAGGCTACGTTGCATACAAAATCTGATTTGTTGATTTTTTTTGCATCCAGAAACGTTATTGCCGGTGTAAATATATGATAACTATTATTATTAATGACCACCTGAGGGGTGATTCTTTTCTGGTTGAGGCTAATGTCATTTTTAGATACCAGAGGAACAATAATCCTTGTTGTTAAATCATCAAAATAATCATTCTGGATAATAAGGTAAAACGGCCAAAGCCTGTTTGTTTTGGCCGATGGATTACGATACACATCAAATTGCTGTGGCATTACAGGCTCCCGAAAAATTCATCGTCTGTGAGCATTCCAGCTTTCGCCATGAATATGTTCATAGCCTGCATATCTTCTTTCTCTTTCTCTCTCTCATCCTGTTTAGCTTTTATAGCCTGCGCCAGAAGGATATCTAGTGTTGCTGAGAGATTCATGTCCATACTATGGGCTTTATCGACCAGTGAAGCCGTCAGGTACACGTTGGTGCTTCTTTTGGTGCGGTTACGGGGAGAGGTAACGGTATTCATGGTGTTTACTCCTATGCGCAAAGGTATGCGCATAAGTATGATGGGTAACGGAAAAACAATCAAGTATCCTGCTTCTTGAAAGACTTAGAATTTAATTATTAATTGCAATGCAATAAATAGTTAAATGAGTCAGGTTCTCACCATAATTATCGGTTTTGTGCAGTATATGAAAAAGTTCGTTATCTTGGGATTTCAGGAAGTTATTCCTTTGAACCGCTTCGCAAAATTATTATCTTTGCCTTGGACAGCATCTCTTTATCCTCTATTTTGCCGTTATGCATGGATAGCCAAGGAGCAGCGGATGCTTAATTTATTGATATTGATTCTGTTTATTGTTTTCAGTACACCGATAGTTGCGGCTGAGACATTGAATATAGAGAAAGATTGCCCGGCATGGTCGCAGGATAAATTGCAATATGAAACAAAAAGTCTGATGCAACAAATGGCTCAATGGGATCAACTTTATCGTCAGAAAGGGATCAGTGAGATCGATGATGAAGTTTATGATCAATTAATGGCGGAGCTAATTCATTGGCAGCTTTGTTTGAAACAATCACCTGATTCGAACTTTCCGGTAGAAGTTGTTGCGGATAATAAGCTGGTTCATCCAGTTGCTCATACCGGATTAAATAAACTGAAAGATGAACGGGAAATTAACCGATGGTTGCACGGCAGATTGCCTGTCTGGTTACAGCCAAAGATTGATGGCGTGGCGGTAACATTGATTTATCAGAATGGGAAACTGGTTTCATTAATCAGCCGGGGCAATGGCGCCGAAGGGGTAAACTGGACAGCAAAAAGCCGACATATTTCCGATATTCCCCAAGAGATAGAAAACGCGCCGCCTTATATGGTATTGCAAGGGGAGCTTTTTCTGCATAAGGATGGACATATACAGCAATCTTCCGGCAGTGATGGCGCGCGTAATCGTGTCGCCGGTTTAATGATGCGTAAGGAACATTCGCCAGAATTAAAGCAAGTCGGTTTATTTATCTGGAGCTGGCCGGATGGTCCTGTTGATATGGAAAGTAAATTGCGGAAACTGGCGGATATGGGTTTTCCATTAGCGCTTCGCTACAGCCATAAAATAGGGAGGCCAGAACAGGTACAGAAACTACGGACGCATTATTTTGAACAACCCATGCCTTTTGCCACAGACGGTATCGTGCTGAAACAGGAAATTGAACCTAAAGGGAATCAGTGGCGGTCTGGATCTAACAGTTGGGCTGTGGCATGGAAACATCCTTTACGCCATCAGATTACACAAGTCAGGGAAGTGAGCTTTACTATTGGCAGAACGGGCAAGATCTCAGTTGTGCTTGGGCTGGATAAGGTGAAACTAGATGACCGACAAGTTAGCCGAGTCAATATTGGCTCAGTCCGTCGTTGGCGACAGTTGGATGTGTTGCCGGGGGATCGGGTCACTCTCACGCTGGCCGGTCATGGTATCCCGAAATTAGCTCAGGTGGTGTGGCGGATTAAAGAGCGTCAGGATATTCAGCCGCCAGATAAGCAGCGTTATTATACGCTGAGTTGCTTGACGTTAACGGCGGGCTGCGAACAACAGTTTAATGCACGATTGAAATGGCTTGGTGAAAGTTTGCAAATGACAGGCGTCAGTAGTGGTAGTTGGGCAATGTTGACCGAACAGAAGTTAGTCACGGATTTAACCGATTGGTTGGTACTTTCAGTTCAACAAATCGCGGCCTTACCGGGCATTGGAGATAAACGAGCTCAGGCCATTTATTCACAATTCAGCAAGGCAAAAAATCAGCCTTTTTCCTATTGGATGAAAGGGATTGGAGTGCCTTATATGGATAAGTTGTCTGACGATGTTGATCACTGGCGGCAACTGGAGCAGAAATTAGCCGGAACACAGCTAAAACAGCAACTCACTCGCGGGCAATTGAAAAAGTTGTCTGATTTTGTCAATGATACGCAGATTAAAACGATTGCAGAGAAACTGTCAGTGGCCGGGATCAAGGGGTTTGATCGGGAAAACGGGGCTGTGGTTAACCCCGTAGGTATAGCTATAGCTCAGTGATCAGAATGTTCATAATTAAAGACAGGTAATCCAAGGCGGTAGCGAATAGCAACCAATCTTGCTGTCAAACCTACGATTAGGGTAATCAGTACAATGCCATCCTGCGGTAATGGCGTGTGTTGTAAGCCAATATATAACCAGGCGGCGGTAAAAGAGACACCGGCATAAATCTCTTTCTGGAAAACTAACGGGATGGTGTTACACAGCATATCGCGTAACACGCCACCGAAAACACCGGTGATAACCGCCGCGATGGAGGCGATGATTGGGCCATAGTTCATATCCAAGGCAATTTGTGCGCCGAGAATGGAGAAAACAATCAAGCCAATGGCGTCAAGGATAAGAAACAGGCGGCGTAAATGCTTCATCATGGGGGCAACCCAAGTGGTTATCACGGCGGCACAGGCGACGGTGACGATATATTCAGGGTGTTTAACCCAACCGAGAGGGTAGTGCCCCAGAAGTATATCCCGAACGGAACCGCCGCCAATGGCGGTTACCGAAGCAATAATAATCACGCCGAACATGTCCATTTTACGGCGGCCCGCAGCTAAAGCGCCGGTCATCGCTTCGGCAGTAATACCAATGATATAAAGAACACTTAGTAACATAGGTTATTCGATGTGCATAACGTAAAAAGGTAAGAGTAATGTCGAAGTGGTAAAGTCTCGACTGAAATTTTTTAGTTCCATCTATTTCGGATTAATATTATTTATCCGAAAAAACCTGATGTAAGGATAATAAAATGGCCTTTCAGGAACGGCAAATCACGTTTGATAATCGTAGCCACCAGCTTACCAATATTAATGTCTGGACGCCAGACAGCCAGTGGTTAGCTTATGATGTTCGTCCTCATGGCGCTTCTTTTACCGGTTTAACGATAGAAAAAATTCATGTACACAGTGGCAAAACAGAAATTATCTATCAGGCTAAAGAGGGGGCTCATGTTGGCGTGGTGACAGTCAGCCCAACGGAACCTGTCCGTTATGCGTTTATTCATGGGCCAGAATTCCCAGATGAGCAATGGCATTACGATTTTCATCACCGACGAGGGGTGATTGTCAGCGAAGATTTACCGGGAAAAGCGGTCACTCTGGATGCGATGGATGTTACTGCTCCTTATACGCCGGGAGCGCTGCGCGGAGGCAGCCACGTTCATGTATTCAGCCCGGATGGTAGCCGTCTGAGTTTTACTTATAACGACCATGTTATGCATGAACTTGATCCCGCGCTGGATTTGCGCAATATCGCCGTGGCTGTGCCTCTCAAATCAGTTGAGCCGCCTAAGCGACATCCCCGTGAACATGATGGTCGCTATTTCTCCGTTGTAGTCAGTCATACCACTTTTCAGCCGGAGCCGGGTAGTGATGAGATTAACCGTGCCTATGAAGAGTGTTGGGTCGGCCAGGCTGGGTATCGTAAAGCGGATGGTGATTGGCAGCGTTGGGCGTTGGCATTTATTGGCGATACTATTTCTGCAACAGGGGAAAAAGTACCGGAAGTTTATATCGTTGATTTACCAGAACGGGATGTTGATTATGCCGTAGCAGGGGGAAAACCACTGCAAGGTACGGAAACGACGTTACCCGCACCGCCTGCTAATATCATGCAGCGTCGTCTGACATTGACCAATCATAGGCGTTGGCCGGGGGTAGCGAATAATCCACGCCACTGGTTGCGGGCTTCACCGGATGGTGAGCGGATTGGCTTTCTGATGAAAGATGATAATGGCATTGTGCAACTGTGGACAATATCGCCAAATGGCGGCGAACCGCGTCAGATAACTCAGAGTCATTATGGTATTCAATCTGCTTTCAGTTGGGATCGAAGCGGTCAATATGTTGCTTTTATTTGTGATAACAGCGTGATGCTGTGTGATGTAAACAATGGTCAAATGCGACGTTTGACAAAGCGTACAAAAAAAGCGCCTGCCGCGGATGCGGTTGTGATTTCACCAAATAGCCATCATGTGGCCTTTATGCGTGAAGTTGATAGCTATATGCAAATTTTCCTGGTGGAAACAGGACTGAAATAAATATATTTGCCGCCAGTTCACTTGCTGCTGGTGGCAATAAATAAACCGGAACGGATTATCAATTAATTGTTTTTGGTTTGATGTTGTGCTTTTTCTATTTTTTCAATTCGCTCTTTTGGTGAACTGGCTGATTGATCTTCGTCAGATTTTATATAGTCATAAGGTAATAACAGAGTATCTAATAGCGCGGAAAAGGGTAGATCAATCGCGAGTAGTGGTTTCATTACCCAGCCTGTATCTTGGTCTTTTAACATTTCAATGTCAGTTTTAGCGCCGGGATAATAACCGCGGCTAGGTCCTGAATGTGTCATGATGCTGGTACAGCCGCTGATTAACAGCCATCCTAATGTGACGCAAAATAGAATTAGTTTATTACTCTTCATCGGTTCTATCGATCTCGTCTGGGTAAGCCGCTGAAATAGTTCGCCCTTGCGTGAGTTTATTGGGTGATCTTTATTTCCCCAAATTTCTCCAAATCCCTTAACGAAGGGCTTTGGCATCAATCACTATAATCACGTCACGCAATGTTGACCATAGCACCGAGATCAAAAAGTCGTGAATTTTTTATGTAACAGGATTTTTTTCTGTTCTTTAATTAATAAAAAATAATGTAAGTCATCATAATGATCTAAATAGTCTTAAATTTAAATATTTCTTAAGTATATATCCTATGGATTTCAAGATGTATCGCGATGGCGAGTGAGTGTCGCCAACAAAGAGGCAACTTGAAAGATAACGGGTATAGAAGTACGTTTTTACTTTGACTGCCAGTAAACGCACAAAAACCCGCCTATTCAGGGCATTGGATTTAGAAATTTCTGATTGAATAGAGGCTGCTTAAGGAGGGGTGGCAAACAAGGAGTTGTTTCTTTCTCGCCTTATGCATAAAGCATTCTATAAATTCTGAGAATAATTATGTAAAGTCCTCGTTATCATTTAGCTCCTGCATTTCCGAGCAGGAGCTTTTTTACTATTCATTTCAAATGGTTTGTAATTTCAAATGGCTTGTGATTTCAGGCGGCTTGCTGATGGGCTAATTTAATTTCTTCTGCCAGAATCGCAATCCCTTTGGCAATCCTTTCCGGGTCAGGAACATAATTCATACGCATGCATTCGTGAGTATGCGGCCAGTCTTGTTCCAGTCCGGGGAAGAAATAGTGACCTGGAACCATTAACACACCCCGTTTTTTCAGTCTTTGATAAAGCATTTCTGTGGTTATCGGCAGATTTTTAAACCACAACCACAGAAAAATGGCGCCTTCTGGTTTATGGATAAGGCAAAGTTCTGCCGGCAGATAACGACGGATAATCTGAATCACGTCTTGAACCCGTTGTTGATAAAACGGGCGGATAACTTCCTGTGACAAACGAAGCAAGTCATTGCGCCGGATCATTTCCAACGCCATCGCGGGGCCGACACCGCCCGGCGCGAGGCTGATAATACCATTCATGTTACTGACGGCATTGATGATTTTCTCGTTAGCGATAATGATTCCGCAGCGTGAACCCGGCAACCCTAATTTGGATAAACTCATGCACAGAATAATATTGGGATTCCACAATGGTGTAGCTTCGCTAAAAATAATACCTGGGAATGGCACGCCATAAGCATTATCAATGAGTAATGGAATCTGGTGTTGTTGAGCCAGACAATCTAGCCGTTGTAACTCTTCATCAGTGATGACGTTACCCGTTGGGTTGGTCGGGCGAGAAACACAGATCAGACCAATATCTTCGGTAATATTGAGATGGTCAAAATCAACATGATATTTGAATTGGCCTTCTGGCAATAACTCAATATTGGGTTTATTGGCAACAAATAAGCCTTCGTCCAGCCCTGAGTCAGAATAGCCAATATATTCCGGTGCTAGTGGAAACAGTACCTTGCGGACAGAGCCATCTTCTCCGCGTCCAGCCAGCAAGTTAAATAGATAGAAGAATGCACTTTGGCTGCCATTGGTCAGGGCAATATTTTGTGTACCAATCTCCCAACCCAATTTTTCGCGCAACATCTCTGCCAATGCTTGAATCAACGTATCCTTTCCTTGAGGTCCATCATAGTTGCATAGCGTGTCAGTGAGCTGGCCGTTGGCGACCATCTCTGTCAGTAGTTGCTGAAAATAGTCATCCATTTCTGGAATGTGCGCCGGGTTGCCGCCGCCTAGCATAATTGCGCCGGGCGTCCTCAACCCTTGATTAAGGTCATTCATCAGGCGGGTTATGCCCGCGTCTTGTGTGAATTTGTTACCGAATTGAGAAAAAATCATAGCCACGTTCGTTGTCAGTGTGTTGTTTGGATTAGGAGATATAACACCATACTCCGCGTACTATCGGCGTGCAATCTGGAAAATTATGACTATTGGTTATTTAATATTTAATTTAGCATTTCAAATAAAGCGCAAATGTTTTGTTAACATCCAACTTTAATTATCCATATTAATCTTAGGGATTGTTGTAACCCACTAAATTTATTTTCTACATAAACAGTCTGTTATATGATCATTGACTAAACCGGTAGCCTGCATAAATGCATAACAAGTGGTACTGCCGATAAATTTAAAACCTCTTTTTTTAAGCGCTTGTGATAATGCGTCTGAAATCTCTGTTTTTACCGGTACCTCTATGGCAGTTTCCCACTGATTAATAATGGGTTTATTATCAACGAAACGCCAGATAAAAGGACTGAATTCTTCCCCTTGTTGCCGCATCTTAAGATAGGCTCGCGCATTGCTGATAATCGCGTTAATTTTGGTGCGGTTACGGACAATCGAGGTATCAAGCATCAGCCGTTTTACATCGTTTTCATTCATGACAGCAATTTTTACCGGATCAAATTGGTGAAAGCATTTACGATAACCTTCACGTTTTTTCAGAATAGTTAGCCATGACAGCCCGGATTGCTGCCCTTCCAGACAGATCATTTCAAACAACTTCTGGCTATCTTTTTGAGGTTTTCCCCATTCATTGTCATGGTAAGCCAAATATTCCGGGTCAGAGGTAACCCAATGGCAGCGTGTTAATTCCATAGTTGAGATTTCCAATATGAGTGGTTGGTCATTGACAGTACCTTAACTGTATAAATGTACAAGTAAAATAACTCGATTAAGATTTTTTTATTTCAAGGTGAAATTAAGAGCGAATTCAGGGCTGTATATCTTAAGGTCAAAGGGTATACTGACCAACTTCCTTTCAAATTCATATGTATCGCGTGCGGATCTAACATGCAAAAGTTTGATACCAAGACCTTTCAGGGGCTGATCCTGACATTACAGGATTATTGGGCGCGCCAGGGCTGTACCATTGTCCAACCACTGGACATGGAAGTCGGCGCGGGTACTTCTCATCCCATAACTTGCCTGCGTGCACTTGGCCCGGAGCCAATTGCCGCGGCTTACGTGCAACCTTCCCGTCGTCCGACAGATGGCCGTTATGGTGAAAACCCTAACCGTTTACAACATTATTATCAGTTTCAGGTCATTATTAAACCATCCCCGGACAATATTCAGGAGTTATATCTGGGTTCTCTGAGGGAGCTAGGATTAGACCCAACAGTTCATGACATCCGTTTTGTTGAAGATAACTGGGAAAACCCAACATTGGGCGCCTGGGGATTGGGTTGGGAAGTGTGGCTTAACGGGATGGAAGTGACTCAGTTTACTTACTTCCAACAGGTAGGCGGCCTTGAGTGTAAACCTGTCACCGGTGAGATTACCTACGGTCTTGAGCGTCTGGCAATGTATATTCAGGGCGTAGACAGCGTTTATGATCTGGTTTGGTGCGATGGCCCGCTGGGTAAAACCACTTATGGCGATATTTATCATCAAAATGAAGTAGAACAATCCACCTATAATTTTGAACATGCAGATGTCGATTTCCTGTTTACCTGTTTCGAACAATATGAAAAAGAGGCTCAGGACCTGCTGGCGTTAGAAACGCCGCTACCGTTGCCAGCTTATGAACGTATTCTCAAAGCGGGTCATACCTTCAACTTGCTGGATGCCCGTAAAGCTATCTCGGTGACTGAACGCCAGCGTTATATCCTGCGTATTCGCACCCTGACCAAAGCTGTTGCCGAAGCTTATTATGCCTCCCGTGAGGCGCTAGGCTTCCCTATGTGTAACAAGAATCAGAACTAAGAGGCTGTCATGACTCAACAGACTTTCCTGGTGGAAATCGGCACAGAAGAGTTGCCGCCGAAGGCTCTTCGTTCATTGGCTGAAGCATTTGCTGCTAATTTTGCGGCGGAGTTGGATAACGCGAATTTGGCGCACGGTGAAGTAAGTTGGTTTGCAACGCCGCGCCGTCTGGCACTGAAAGTTGCTAAGCTGGATGAAGCTCAGGCTGATCGTGAAGTAGAAAAACGTGGTCCGGCGATTGCTCAAGCATTTGATGCTGAGGGTAAACCGACAAAAGCGGCGGAAGGTTGGGCTCGCGGTTGTGGTATCACGGTTGCTCAGGCTGAACGTTTAGTGACAGATAAAGGCGAATGGTTATTGTATCGTGCGCTGGTTAAGGGCCTCAGTGTACAAGCGCTATTGGTGGGTATGGTCAACAATGCGCTAAACAAGTTGCCAATTCCTAAACTGATGCGCTGGAGCGATAAAGAGACTCAGTTTGTTCGCCCAGTTCATACCATTACCATGTTGTTTGGTGATGAACTGATTGAAGGCGAAATTCTGGGTATTAAATCTGCGCGTGTCATTCGTGGTCACCGCTTTATGGGTGAATCTGAATTTACGATTGATAATGCAGAACAGTATCCCGCGATTTTGCAGCAACGCGGTAAAGTGATGGCAGATTATACAATCCGCAAGGCACTCATTAAGCAGGATGTAGAACAGGCTGCGATTAAGTTGGGCGGTATTGCTGATATCAGTGACAGTCTGCTGGAAGAAGTCACTTCATTGGTTGAATGGCCGGTTGTGCTGACGGCGAAATTTGAAGAGAAATTCCTTGCCGTGCCGTCAGAAGCGTTGGTTTACACCATGAAAGGTGATCAGAAATACTTCCCGGTTTACGATAGTGCCGGAAAGCTGATGGCGAACTTTATTTTTGTTGCCAACATCGACTCTTCTGATCCACAGCAAATCATTGACGGTAACGAAAAGGTAGTCCGCCCACGCTTAGCTGACGCGGAATTCTTCTTTAAGACGGATCGTAAACAGCGTCTGGAAGACAATCTACCTCGTCTGGAAACAGTACTGTTCCAGAAACAGCTTGGTACTTTGCGTGATAAAACCGATCGTATTCAGGCGCTTGCTGGTTGGATTGCAGAGAAAATCGGCGCTGATGTGAATCATGCTACCCGTGCTGGTTTGCTGTCCAAATGTGACCTGATGACCAACATGGTATTTGAGTTCACCGATACACAAGGTGTAATGGGAATGCATTATGCTCGTCATGACGGTGAAGCAGAGGATGTTGCTCTGGCATTGAATGAGCAGTATCAACCGCGTTTTTCGGGGGATGAACTGCCTTCTACCGGCGTTTCTTGTGCGTTAGCGATCGCTGACAAGATGGATACACTGACGGGTATTTTTGGCATTGGTCAGCATCCGAAAGGTGATAAAGATCCGTTTGCGCTGCGTCGTGCGGCGTTGGGCGCTCTACGTATTATCGTTGAGAAAAAATTGCCGCTGGATTTGCAGACATTGACAGAAGAAGCGGTTCGTCTGTATGGCGACAAGCTAACGAATGCCAAGGTTACCGATGACGTGGTTGAGTTTATGCTTGGCCGTTTCCGCGCCTGGTATCAGGAGCAGGGCTACAGCATTGATACCATTCAAGCAGTGTTGGCGCGTCGTCCAACACAACCTGCTGATTTCGATGCTCGTGTTAAAGCGGTAACTCACTTCCGTACACTGGATGAAGCCGCGGCGTTAGCCGCAGCGAATAAGCGTGTTTCTAACATTCTGGCGAAGTCAGAAGAGACATTGAACGAGAAAGTAGATGTTTCTGCGCTGAAAGCGCCGGAAGAGGTGAAACTGGCAACACATTTGGTGGCTTTGCAGGATAAGTTGGCGCCTTTATTTGCTCAAGGATGCTATCAGGAAGCACTGGCTGAGTTGGCATCTTTGCGTGAAGTTGTCGATGCTTTCTTTGACAACGTGATGGTGATGGATGAAGACTTACAGGTGCGAATAAATCGCTTAACCCTGTTAAGTGAATTGCGTGACCTGTTCCTGAGAGTTGCTGATATTTCGTTACTGCAATAGTAATCTGGAATAATCGGTTTCGGCGGTAGTGAAAACAGTCGCCGGAACCGTAGTTTTTCCTCTACAGATAAAATTTTTTATAAAAACTGTGTGAAAGTGCGGCATAGCGACGTTCACGCTGTTTTTATCAGCAACTAACCTATGATTATCAAAAAGGTATTGACGGCCTGTAGCGAGCGCAGTAAGATTCGGCTCGTTTTCGGCGAGTAGCGCAGCTTGGTAGCGCAACTGGTTTGGGACCAGTGGGTCGGAGGTTCGAATCCTCTCTCGCCGACCAATTTAGAGTTTGGGGCTGTCAAATAAGCCGCAGATTTAAAGAAATAGAGAAGCCTTACAGTGATTGCTGTAAGGCTTTTTGTCATATGGCTGTTTACTCTAACAGCCACAGTCGTTTGGTGCATAAGCTTGCATAACTTTGCTATCAGCATCAAAAAGCTTCGGCCTTCCACCGTTGAAAAGGCCATAATGTTTTTTCCCATCACCAATTAAATCAAAAAGTGTATGGTAACGACTTTTGCTGATCATATCGGCAGTATTCCGGCATACTGGGACCGCTCTACCTGTCTCAAAAATATGTTCTCGATCAAGCACAAACTGATCCGGGGCATCCGATAAATTGCCTTTGTAAATGGCAACTTGACCATAATCCTCACAACGGTCTTCCAAATCTAATTTGAACAGCCTCAGCGTCATTGAATACAGTTTTGCACCGCCCAGTTTCGCTTCGATCTCCTTATTATTTATGGATTTCAAACTGCTATTAACGACACGAACATCATTAAAACCGGCTGCTTTTGCCAGCCGTATGAAATCTTCAAAGTACAATGCATCACCAATACACTCACAAACAATTTGTTGGTCATTTTTCAGCGATTGGTCCAGCCTTCTATCCAGAAAAATATCAGAAAAATAGATTTCACCACCTGATTTGAGTAAACGGGCCATACCAGCCAACACACTTGTTTTAGATACAGATAGATTGATGGCACAGTTTGAGACGATAACGTCGATACTTTCAGGTAGTAAATTAAGCTGTTCTAGCGACTCGATATAGCCTTGCTGAAAATGCACATTGGTGGATGAATAGTTAAAGATTTGACGATGGTAATCCACAAAACGTTGGGCAAATTCGATTTGTTCTGCCGTTGCGTCAATACCAATAACTTTACCCTCAATACCGACAAGGTGAGACAGAATAAAACAATCACGCCCACTACCACATCCCAAATCTAATACTGTTGTTCCTTCTAGTAAGGGAGGAAAAGGCGTACCACAACCATAAAAACGACTCTGTACATCAGGATGGATAAGCTTAAGAATTTCTTTGATTCTGTCTGAAGTGGTGTTGTCCACAGTGCATACATTTATAGCAAGATCCTCTCTACTAGACAGGGTTTTACCATAATAGTGTTGTATGTCTTCGATTCGTCGTTTAATCGATTGTTCGTTCATATTTATTTCCTTCAAATTAAATTATTAATAGGCCGATATTACGTTTCGGTAATTTGGCGCCAGATTTACAATGGGTTCTCATATTCCTGATCAATGCATAGATGATCAATGTATAAAGTCAAAAAAAACCGTCATTGCTGACGATTGATATGTGCGGCGACTTCCATCCAAGCTTCTACCGCGACAGTAAAAGCTTTACGCCCTTTATCTGTTAATGTGTATACTTTGCGTCCACGACCTGCAACGGTTTCGTTATGTACCGTGACATATCCACCCTGCTCAAACTCACGCAGTACCGGATAAATCGTACCTTCAGTAGGTGAACAACACCCTTGGGTAGAATGTTCAACCTCACGGGCAATTTCGTAACCGTGCATAGGCCGTTGTTGTAAGACACAGAGAATGAAAAACTTGGATAAGCTCATCTTAATGATGCCATTCCAATACATTCTATCAGTGTAGTCCACTGTGGTTCGTCCAACAGTGTTAAGTGTTTTCTTCGATTTGTTCATAACGGCATCGTATACATTGAGCATCAAGGTGTCAATGTATCAGGTAGTCTATTTAATTTGTTTTATTATTGACTTTATTCATCATCATGAGTCACCTCTTTTCGATAATAAAATGCAGGTATCTCCTGACTGTTTCAAGGGATGCCTACCTCCGGCATCCCTTTGATCAGTATTTCAGATGAATCTTCTGAACTATTTCACACAAGTCTGATTTCTTCCAGAACTGCTACATACTCACCGTTATGTCACTGTACTGTATATCCTCGCTTACGCCATAGCATGAACCTTGTTCCTATTTCATCGTCTCTGAGGTAGTTTTCAGATCAGGGGCACCATTTCTTGAGATAGAAGGTATTATTGGATCAAAACTTAGAAGAAGTTTAGAAGGTCCTCGTGTATATACCCCTGTTTCTTGGTAATGATAGTTATCGGCAAAACGTAAATTGCTCAGGCGATCCAAAATAATATTGGATGAAACTTCCAACTGACTGAGTGAAAATGCAGCCGCAGCACAGGCATGAGTACCTGCTCCAAAAGCTAGATGTCTTTTTCGATTTGCTTTCTGTTGAGAAGTTGTATTTTTTCTTCGATATAGATCAAATTCATTTGGTTTGTGAAAAACCGATGGATCGCGATTAGCTGCGCCAATCATACAAAATATTAAAGCGCCTTTGGGAATATCGATACCAGAAATAGTGACATCTTCACTCGTTTCTCTTGGAATTAGCTGTACCGGTGATGTCAGACGTAAAGTTTCTTCAAATGCATCCCGAACTAGACTGCGATCTTTAAGCACTGCATCAAGCATACTCGGATGAGATATTAAGTGATTAAGCATCATTGCTAATATCTTGTCAGCAGGTTCTATAGCCGCTAATAGAATATTTAAACACAGTGCTGTAATTTCACTCATGGACATCCCTGTATCTTGACAGAATATAGATATAATGTCGCCGCCGGGATTACGCCGTCTTTGCTCTATTATAGGGTTTAGTAAGCGAATTAATTTCTGACTACATTCAAGACTGTGCATTTTTTCTGGCTCTGTTTGGTCAAACTGGGTAATAAAACTGGCGATACCCTTGTGCCATTCAGCTATATCACGATAGTTATCACTTGGCAGTCCGAGAATAGTTAATGTGACTAATACGGCATAATCGCGGCCAAAGTCATTAACAATATCTATATTTCCTTTTTCTATATAAGGTTGTAAGAGATTTTCAGTAATCTTTCGAATCATGGGTTCGTAGTAGCGATTAAAATAATCTCTTGAAAGTCCTTGCATTATGAGTTTGCGTTTACACGCATGCTCTTCACCTTCCATTTGAGCAAGAACGCGATCCCCCATAACCGGTTCGGCAAGTGCAGTTAATGGCTTCGTATTGAAAATTGAGGATTTTAAAATAGCTTCAACATCCTTATATTTGCCAATAAAATAGCTGTTTTGAGATTGTTCAAAATAAACTAAATCTTGTTTATGTAAGGCGTCGTAAAAATCATAAGGATTTTTTATGAATTTAGGGTCGAGAATACTAAAAGAATTTAATTTAGCCATTATTGTGCTTCCTTTCTAAAGATATTTGGTACTAAGAGCTTATTAATTTTAAATACAATTACTATTTCATCAGACTGTTTGTATTTTGTACTTGAGTAACGATTCCGCAACTTTGTCTATCGCCTACTTGTATAGGATAACTACCACTAAACAACCCTTTTCCGATTGGCCAAGGACGGTGATAAAGTAACGTAGAATACTTTACCCCAAGTAATCGAGGGGTATCGAGATAAAAGGGAATTTCAGCGAAAATATATGGCAACGCTTTATATACTAATTGTAGGTCAATTAGACCAAAGTATTGCCCGGTACCTTTTAGTCGCCCTTTTATAGCTTGAAAGGACATATCAAGGCAGATTTTTTTAAAAGATTTTGATTCATTGAAAGCGTTTTTAACTTGTATTTTAAGAGATTGGTAGTCATGGTTTAGTGCAAAGTCACTAAATTGAATGACTCTGATCTGCTTACTTCTTAACATTGCTATGGAAATAACATATTCAAGGTTACATAAATGACGTCTAATTTCGCGTTGTGTTTTCTTGAGGGCCTTAGCATCCTCAGTTCCACTAGCGACTAAAAGGCGTGAAGCTTCACGTTCACAAGGTAACAATATGTCAACTTGTCGGAAATAATGACTTGACCATTGAATAAGGTCCATCACATAGTTCTTTGAAAAACGCGAGTTAAAGGGGCTTATCCCTACTAGCGCGTGATCACCTTTTTGAATAATTTTGTCACAACGAGAGGTTTCACCTTGGACAGTAAATGATGGTGAATTCTCGTGCAGCAATGTTGAATAGACTGATAATATTTGATCGTTCGTTTCTTTTAAGAATTTTTTTTCAGTAGATAACATTTCTATTGACTTTCCATTTTTTTAATATAATCCTGATATGAAGTCTTTAATTTTTATATAGATTCATTACATCTCCATTAAAATATTGATACATAAATTTGATATAATTTAATCTCGTAAAAATGTCAAAGATTATTGAAAATCGGAGTTAGATAAACTACATTTCGAGTCGATAAATGGATTGATGTTAAATGAGTTTTGACCACTTCTGGCTAATATTTAAACAACGGGTATAAAAATGCATCGTCGTCCTTGGAAACAAGATAGCATTCTTTAATAAGAAGGTTGTTCAGGTAACAACACCTAATGCTGTATTTTTAACTTTACGTCAACATGCTTCGCCATATTAGTCATGTGGCGACTTTATTTGAGTATATTGACGTTAATATGGCTGGATCAATGGCAAGAAACTATAACTATTTTTCATTGGTAAACTTATTGGATTTTTATTGATAAATTAAAAAATAAATTACGCTATTTAATTTTAGGTTTAATTTAATCCATTACATCAGTAATCCTGTAGAAAAATTACGTATATACTAATAATATCATAGTAAAAAATAACATTTAATTACTATCCATGATATTTAATTTATCCATCTGAGAAATATCTCTCATTCATTAAATGACTTGATTGAAAAAACATAAGAATGGTGTATGAATATTATCTTCTACGAACATCAAATGGAATGTAAATGTGAGATTAAATGACATAGGTAACACAGTTTTACTTGAAATTAATAAGTTTAGAATAAACGGCAATCGAGTATTTTCAAAGTGTGAATATCAAAATTCTATCAATAAACATAAAGACAGGATATTTTTTCATATTGTTAATACGTTAGAAAAAGAAGATAAGATACGGCCAAACATGACATTGATTGACTGTTCGACAAGAAATATTGAGACAGGTGAGATTAAAGATGAATCCGTAATAACAAAAGGAACTCAATGTCGGAAATTTACTTTTTGGAATAAGAGAATCATAGGTGATATATGTCTTCACATAGTGGCGTAATATATGGGGTTATTTTCTGCCTTATCAGTGCAGCATTTGATGTGTTTGTTGCGTATTTAACTCAATCGATAAATTCAGCTATTGTTATCTTTTATTGCTTTATATCATCCACTTTGTTATTTATGACGATAAGTATTTTCAAAGGGGTTGATCAGTTAATTTCTAAGGTCCGCAAGAACACTTTATTGGTGTTAATTGTTAATGTCTCAATTTTACTAAATTGGGGAGGATTAATCATTGCGCTACGTTTTCTTGAACCTGCAATAGTAGGTGTCGCTTCAGTAGCTTGCGGCCCTGCGATAACTATCCTTCTCTCATCTTTTATCGATAAAGACGAAGCAAAAACAGAAAAATTGGAAATTATCATATCCTGGTTAGTTCTCATTGGGGTAGGTGTGATGCTGGTAAATTCATTTTTGGGAAATAGTGGGTTTTCATCAACTTCAATTCAGGACAGGATTATTGGTATTGTTAGTGTGATATTTGGTGCCATAGGAACAGTATTATACACTATTTTTTCTAAGAAATTATTTAAGGAGAAATGGCAAACATATGAGATATTGTCTGTTAGAAGTATTTTAATGGTGGTACTTTCATTTTTTTATGTTGCAATATCCGATGTTTCTCTTCGTTTAGATATCGAGGTGATTCTTCCGATGTCGGTTCTTGTTATAGTTGGACATTTACTGCCAATCTATCTGGTATTAAAGACAATTAATGCTATTACCCCTCTTCATGTCTCTTTGTTATTTCTGCTACTACCTGTATTTACGACTCTTTTCCAATATCTTGATTCACGCATAGCGTTTTCTGTTGAAAGTTTGATTTCAGCTTCGGTTATAGTTTCTTTATTAATTATTCTTGGGGTGAGCAAGATAAAAAAGACAAATAGGGTATAGAGTGAAAAAGATTGCTATTGTAGATGGTTTTTCTTTTGGTAAGGTTATGGTTAATGATTTTATAGTGTAATTATAGAGATGCCCCTTTTTCTATGAGGCTGCTTTTTGTGCTGATGAAAATAAGGAATTATTTAAAGGAATATGGACATGTTTACTTCTAGAGTAAACATGTTGTTTTTATTATATAAACTTACTCAATTAATCAAGAAAGTCCATGTGTAAATTACGCATATACTAATAATACCATAATAAAAAAATAACAATTAATTACTATTAATGATATTTAATGTATTTATTCTTATCCCTCGATTTTATTAATTTCATGATAAATAAGGCTTAATTTATCCATCTGAGAAATATATCTCATTCATTAAATGACTTGATTGAAAAAACATAAGAATGGTGTATGAATATTATCTTCTATGAATATCAAATGGAATGTAAATGTGAAATTAAATAACATAGGTAACACGATTTTACTCGAACTTGATAAATTTAGAATAAACGGTAATCGAGTATTTTCGAAGTGTGAATATCGAAATCCTACTGGCAGCCATAAAGATAGGACATTTTTGCATATCGTTAATACGTTAGAAAAAGAAGGTAAGATACGGCCAGGCATGACATTGATTGACTGTTCGACTGGCAATGGCGGGGCGGCACTAGCATGGATAGGAAGAGAGAAAGGGTATAAGGTCAAGATATTTATGCCGGAAGGCATGACAGATGAGCGTAAAGAGCAAATAAGATCTTATGGTGCAGAAATTTATGAGACACCAAAGGAACTGTTTCTGAATGGGGCTGTTGCGGCAGCAAAAGATTGCGCTGAAAGCGGAGATGATGTCTTTTTTCTTGACCAATCAGGTACAACTTTAAATAAGGAAGCTTGGAATATATGTGGAGAGGAGATCGTTAAAGAATTAAAAGAAAATAATCTTATTCCTGATTATTTTATTTGCTCGATAGGTACGGGTGGAACTTTCTCAGGAATTGCCGAAATATTAAAAAGAGAATATCGCAATATAAAAACAGTTGGCATTGAAGTAAGTAATTCTGCGCCATTATATGCACTGAGAAACGGCCTTCATTTTGAACATCATAATCATAATTTGATGGGGCTTGGTGCGGGTGTTCTTTCGGTCAATACTGTCCAAGAATTAGTTGATGAAGTATATACAGTAGAGGGGGATGAAGCATGGAAAAGAATGAAAACATTTATATTAAGTGATGATCTTGGTATAGGCCCTACTTGTGGTGCTAATTTACTAGTATGTGAGAGGATGCTGCAAAAAGTACATAATAAAGTATTCATTACGTTATTCTTTGATAGTGCATGGAAATATAAAAGTCGTTGGGATGGTATTTATCCTGAATATAAGGCAGATTGAAAATGTTATTAGAAGATGTTTATGAAAACGCAAGGGTTGTTAATTCGGGGAGAGCACTTACAACAGTTAATGAATTTACAGATCAATTACCTGCATTGAGGCCCCAGGTTTTGATCGAGGTTGCTCATAGAATAATCCAATTAATGGATCTTAAAGTAGATAAAATTGTTACAGAAGAAGATAAAGGCGCTCCACTGGCGACAGCTATCTCTCTCTTTACAGGAATACCATTAGCAATGGCTAGATGGTATCCCTATTGTTTGGATGAGATGAATAATACTGTTGTACAGATCAGCTCTGAATATTTTGAAGGAAAAATGTACCTCAATGGAATAGAGCCAGGTGATCGCGTCTCTATTATTGATGATACGTTAAGTACCGGAGGGGCGGTGATATCCCTTATAGAAGCCGTACAAAAGAGAGGGGGTGAGATTAAAGATGTTATCTGTGCGGTAGAGAAAATCCAGAATAATGGTAAGAATAAGGTGAAAGATAAAACGGGCATAGAGGTGAAAACGATTATGAAAATTTATCTTGATCATAAAAGTGTTAAGGTTATTGATTAATAACAAATATGAAGACAATAACGATTAAAGATGAATTTGCAATAATAAGAGGGCTTCAATGTCGGAAATTTACTTTTTAGAATAAAAGAACGATAGGTGATATATGTATTCGTATAATGGCGTAGTATATGGGGTTGTTTTCTGCCTCATCAGTGCAGCATTTGATGTGTTTGTTGCGTATTTAACGCAATCGATAAATTCAGCTATTGTTATCTTTTATTGCTTTGTATCATCTACTTTGTTGTTTATGATGATAAGTATTTTCAAAGGGATTGATCAATTAATCGTGAAGGTCCGCAAGAACATCTTATTGGTGTTAATTGTTAATGTCTCAATTTTACTAAATTGGGGAGGATTAATTATTGCGCTGCGTTTTCTTGAACCTGCAATAGTCGGTGTCGCTTCAGTGGCTTGCGGTCCCGCGATAACTATCCTCCTCTCATCTTTTATCGATAAAAGCGAGGCAAAAACAGAAAAATTGGAAGTTGTCATATCCTGGTTAGTTCTCATTGGAGTAGGTTTGATGCTGGTAAATTCATTTTTAGGAAATAGTGGATTATCATCGACCTCAATTCAGGATAGGATGATTGGTATTGTTAGTGTGATACTCAGTGCGGTAGGAACAGTATTATACACTATTTTTTCTAAGAAATTATTCAAGCAAAAATGGCAAACATATGAGATATTGTCTGTTAGAAATATCTTAATGGTAGTAATTTCATTTTGTTATATTTCAATATCCGATGTTTCTCTTAGCTTGGATATTGAGATGATTCTTCCGATGTTGATTCTGGTTATGGTCGGACACTTACTTCCAATCTATCTCGTACAGAAAACAATTAATGCCATTAGCCCTCTTCATGTCTCTTTGTTGTTTTTATTAATACCTGTATTTACGATTCTTTTTCAATATCTTGATTCACGTATAGCGTTTTCTGTTGAAAGTCTGATTGCAGTTTCGGTTATAGTTTCTTTATTAACCATTCTTGGTGTGAGTAAGATAAAAAAGACAAATAGGGTATAATGAGGTATAAAATGAAAAAGGTTGCTATTGTAGATGGTTTTTCTTCTGGTAAATTTATGGCTAAAGCGCTTTATGAGAAGGGGTGTTATCTCTTGCATATCGCTTCGAAATCAGATTTACATAGTTATTATTATAAAGGATTTGATTATTCAATCTACCAAGAGCACCATGTTCACGATACGATAGAGGATACAGTCAACTTTCTTAAAAAACAGGAAGTTGAATTTATTATTGCCGGGAGTGAAAGTGGTGTTTCGCTTGCTGATGAGCTTAATAATCATTTTGAATTGAATTATAAAAATGATTTTGCTAAGACATCGGCAAGACGTAATAAATATGAGATGATTGATACACTGAAAAAATGTGAAATTCCTGTGGCTGAACAAGGAAAATTTTCAGATTGGTCTACGGCGGAACAATGGATTAAAGCCTTTAATAACTTTCCTGTAGTACTTAAACCGTTAGAGAGTGCGGGCTCTGATGGTGTTTATATTTGTAAAGATGTGCATTCAGCTAAGGAAGCTTTTCATAAAATACTGGGAAAATCTAATAAACTTAATATCTGTAATCATCAGGTTTTAATACAAGAATTTCTTAACGGAACTGAATATGTCGTTAATATGGTATCGCTTAATCGTCACCAATTAATTACCGAAGTAGTAAAATATAAGAAACGCAAGCTTGATACGGGTAGTATAATTTATGATATTGATGACATTATCGATTCCTCTTATTCAGAATATAATGTTTTAGTAGAATATACGAGAAAAGTTGTCATTGCTTTAGGTATATTTAATGGCCCCAGTCATGCGGAAGTGATGTTAACACCTGATGGTCCAAAACTTGTTGAAATTGCCGCGAGAATAGATGGAATATTACGACCGACGATAGCAAAATTAACAACAGATTTAGGGCAAATTAGTGCTGCTGCCATGTCTGTTGTTGAGCCAGAAAATTTCCATAAAGCTATACAAAGAGAAGCTTATACTCTTATTAATCATTCCTATAATGTATGTTTGATTAATCATCGTCCTGGTATATTTACTGCTAATGATTTTATGGCAGAATTAAAGAAATTGCCCTCTTTTTGCGAAGCAATTTTTTATGTTGATGAAGGTGATGAAATCGAAATAACTAAAGATGTTTTTAGCCAACCTGGAACAGTTTACTTAGTTCATCATGATAAGAATGTTATCCAGCAAGATTACGAAAAAATTAGGAGAATGGAAGAACTGGGTGGGTATTTGAAACCTATTTAGAATTATAGGTCAGATAATAATAATGGTCGCTAACCAGAGAGGCGTTATATTTTCTAGTAAATTTCTGGCTCTGGCGGCTATAAACTATCAATGGATAAGACTAGATTTAGTCGTTTAGATATTATCTAAATTTACCGGTAAACCGTTAATGAAACCCAAGGTGATGGAAAGTAGAAATAGATAAACTAGTAACAGGTTTTTGTATTTATTTATATTATTGATGTTATACTTATTGGATTAACTTTTCAGGTGCCGATTTTATTCGGCGCACAGCATTTTATACCAGTTATCATCTTTTCTCGTGAAATAATCGTTTACTAATTAATCAAACAACCACAATTTTTGCGCCCAGGTTAATAGTGATTAGTACTATCGCTATGTGCTTTTTATGGTCTTTTTGTCTATAAAATGTGTTCTTTGTCATATTTTTGTGCTAACTATGTTAATTATTAGTTTCCTTTGTGTTTTCCTGTTGTTTGTGACATCTGTTGAGATCTTATTGACGCAAGAGACAACAGTTGTTTAATTGATAAGCTGAAAATAATAAACAAAACCTAAACAGCGCAGTTTCGGACAGGAAGTGCAGATTCTGGCTGTACACAACAACATCACAAATGGAGTGCAAGAAATGACTACTTTCTCTAAAAGAGCGAAGTTATTGAAGCTAGGGGTCAGCTTAGTTGCATTGGCAGTAACCGCCAGCGTTCAGGCAAAAACATTGGTTTACTGTTCCGAAGGCTCACCGGAAGGCTTTAGTCCACAACTGTTCACTGCTGGTACAAGCTATGATGCCAGCTCTATACCGCTGTATAACCGTTTGGTTGAGTTCAAAGCCGGTACCACCGAAATCATACCTGGGCTGGCGGAGAGATGGGATATCAGCGATGATGGCAAGACGTATACTTTCCATCTGCGCAAAGGCGTTAAATGGCATGAGAATAAAGAGTTCAAACCCACTCGTGATTTTAATGCTGATGATGTGATCTACTCTTTCATGCGTCAAAAAGATGAAAATCACCCATACCATAAAGTCTCTGGTGGTAGCTATGAGTATTTCATTGGCATGGGCATGAGTGAGATGATCGATAAGATTGTAAAAGTTGACGATTATACTGTCCGGTTTGAACTGACCCGTCCAGAAGCCCCGTTCCTGGCTGACATAGGGATGGATTTCGCCTCTATTATGTCCGCGGAATATGCAGATAAAATGATGAAAGCCGGTACGCCGGAAAATGTCGATCTGAATCCAATCGGTACTGGCCCATTCCAGTTGGTTCAATATCAGAAAGATTCTCGTATCCTGTATAAAGCGTTCAAATCCTACTGGGGCGATAAAGCGAAAGTGGATCGGTTGGTCTTCTCTATTACTCCTGATGCATCTGTTCGTTATGCAAAACTACAGAAAAATGAATGTCAGATCATGCCATATCCAAATCCAGCGGATATTGCCCGTATGAAGAAAGATAAAGATATTGTCTTGTTAGAACAACCGGGCTTGAACGTGGGTTATGTTTCGTTCAATGTCACCAAAAAACCATTGGATAATCTTAAAGTCCGTCAGGCGTTGACGATGGCGGTCAATAAAGACGCTATCGTTGAGGCGGTTTATCAAGGAGCAGGTCAAAAAGCGAAAAACCTGATTCCACCGACAATATGGGGTTACAACGATAACATTAAAGATTATCCATATGATCCGCAAAAAGCGAAACAGTTACTCAAAGAAGCGGGTTTAGGAGATGGTTTTACTATCGATCTGTGGGCAATGCCGGTACAGCGTCCGTATAACCCAAATGCTCGTCGTATGGCGGAAATGATTCAGGCGGACTGGGCGAAAATTGGTGTGAAAGCCAAAATTGTCAGCTATGAATGGGGCGAATATCTGAAACGAGCTAAAGATGGCGAGCATCAAATTGTGATGATGGGTTGGACCGGGGACAATGGTGATCCAGATAATTTCTTCGCAACCCTATTTAGTTGTGCGGCCAAAGAGCGGGGTTCTAACTACTCTAAATGGTGCTACAAACCATTTGAGGACATCATTCAGCCCGCGCGCGTAGCTTCTGATCACGCCAAACGTGTCGAGCTTTATAAACAGGCACAGGTTGTGATGCACGAACAGGTTCCAGCGCTGATTATCGCTCATTCCGTTGTTTATGAACCCATCCGTAAGGAAGTTAAAGGCTATGTTGTTGAGCCATTGGGTAATAAACACCGTTTCGATACAGTATCTCTCGAATAATCCTGTTTTTACTTTGTTGTGATACGCCATCCTCCTGCTTTCTAACCGAAGATGGCGGTTTTCTCCAGGCAGTCATAGTCAGAAGAAAACTAACAAGATAAGTAGAGGCAAGATGTTTATTACGTTGTGAACCAAAAGATTGTGAGCCAAAGGGGGAAAGTCCTCCCCCTTATCAAGCCAAACGGCCTGAGAGCTGTAACCGGCATTTAAAAAAGAGAGTTTGGGATATGTTGCAGTTCATACTCCGACGTCTGGGGTTGGTAATCCCAACGTTTATTGGCATTACTTTACTGACTTTTGCTTTTGTCCATATGATCCCCGGCGATCCGGTGACCATTATGGCCGGGGAACGTGGAATATCTGCTGAGCGCTATGCTCAGCTAATGGCTGAAATGGGGTTGGATAAACCACTTTGGCAGCAATATTTTCATTATGTAAGTAATGTGTTACATGGCGATCTGGGTATCTCCATGAAAAGTCGTATCTCGGTGTGGGAAGAGTTTGTTCCCCGTTTCCAGGCAACGCTGGAACTGGGGATATGCGCCATGCTGTTCGCTATCTCTGTTGGTATTCCCGTTGGCGTCCTCGCGGCGGTAAAGCGTGGTTCTGTTTTTGATCATACTGCGATAGGACTTTCTCTAACTGGATACTCCATGCCGATCTTCTGGTGGGGGATCATGTTGATCATGTTAGTTTCTGTCCAGTTGGATCTGACGCCGGTATCCGGGCGAATAAGCGACAGTGTTTTCCTTGATGACAGTTATCCGCTGACGGGTTTTATGCTAGTCGACACCCTTTTCTGGGGTGAAGCCGGTGATTTTAAAGATGCGGTGATGCATATCATTTTGCCTGCCGTTGTCTTGGGGACGATTCCACTGGCGGTGATTGTCCGTATGACTCGCTCTTCTATGTTGGAAGTCCTCGGTGAAGATTATATCCGTACTGCACGCGCTAAAGGCTTGAGTCGTATTCGTGTGATTGTGGTCCATGCGCTTCGCAACGCATTGCTGCCGGTTGTAACCGTTATCGGCTTGCAGGTGGGCATTATGCTGGCGGGGGCGATCCTGACTGAAACCATCTTCTCTTGGCCGGGGCTGGGACGCTGGCTGATCGATGCCCTTCAACGCCGGGATTATCCGGTGGTTCAGGGAGGCGTATTATTGGTGGCTATCATGATCATCTTGGTTAACCTGATAGTTGACTTGCTATACGGCGTCGTTAACCCGCGTATCCGGCATAAAAAATAGGGAGCACATTATGTCTCAAGTGACTGAGCCTGCAAACCGTGTGCCTAAAATTATGACGCCGATGCAGGAGTTTTGGTATTACTTTAAGCGCAATAAAGGGGCCGTTGTTGGTCTGGTTTATATTGTGCTGATGTTATTAGTCGCTCTGTTGGCGGGGGTGCTTGCCCCACACAGTGCGTCTGAACAGTTCCGTGATGCTTTGCTGACACCACCGGTATGGCAGGACGGAGGAAGTTGGCAATTTATTCTGGGTACTGATGATGTTGGACGCGATTTACTTTCACGTCTGATGTACGGCGCTCGGCTTTCACTGCTGGTAGGTTGTCTGGTGGTGGTGCTATCCCTGTTGATGGGGGTGGTTCTGGGTGTGTTGGCGGGTTATTTCGGTGGTGTGGTGGATATTATCATCATGCGTATCGTTGATATTATGCTGGCGTTGCCAAGCCTGTTGCTGGCTTTGGTGCTAGTGGCTATCTTTGGGCCATCGATTGTCAATGCTTCGTTGGCGTTGACCTTTGTCTCTCTGCCACATTACATCCGCTTAACTCGTGCTGCGGTGTTGGTAGAAGTCAACCGTGACTATGTGATGGCTTCACAGGTGGCGGGGGCGGGTTCTATGCGTCAGATGTTTATCAATATTCTGCCTAACTGTCTGGCGCCGCTGATTGTGCAGGCTTCTCTGGGTTTTTCTAATGCCATTCTTGATATGGCTGCTTTGGGTTTTCTGGGGATGGGGGCGCAGCCACCCACGCCGGAATGGGGAACTATGCTGTCTGATGTATTGCAATTTGCACAAAGTGCCTGGTGGGTAGTGACGTTCCCCGGGATAGCAATTTTGTTGACAGTGTTGGCGTTTAACCTGATGGGTGACGGTTTGCGTGATGCACTTGATCCTAAACTCAAGCAGTAGTGAGGTAGTGAAATGGCACTGTTAAATGTAGAAAAATTATCGGTTCACTTCGGTGACGAAGAAGCGCCATTCCGCGCCGTTGACCGCATCAGTTACCGAGTTGAGCAAGGGCAGGTTGTCGGGATTGTCGGAGAGTCCGGTTCTGGTAAATCGGTCAGTTCATTGGCGGTGATGGGATTGATTGATTATCCGGGCAAGGTAATGGCTGACAAGCTGGAATTTAACCAGCGTGATTTGACCAAAATTTCCGAACAAGAACGTCGCCAACTGGTTGGTGCGGAAGTGGCAATGATCTTCCAAGATCCGATGACCAGCTTGAATCCCTGCTATACCGTTGGGTTTCAGATTATGGAAGCGCTGAAAGTGCATCAAGGCGGCAATCGTCGTACTCGTCGCCAGCGAGCGATTGATCTGTTGACCTTGGTGGGTATCCCTGATCCTGCATCGCGTCTGGATGTATATCCGCATCAATTATCCGGTGGTATGAGTCAACGGGTGATGATCGCAATGGCGATTGCTTGTCGGCCCAAATTACTGATTGCTGATGAGCCAACAACGGCTTTGGATGTCACCATTCAGGCGCAGGTTATTGAACTGTTGTTGGAGTTGCAACAACGGGAAAATATGGCGCTGATATTAATCACTCATGACTTAGCATTAGTGGCGGAAGCCGCTCATCACATTATCGTGATGTATGCCGGGCAGGTGGTGGAATCCGCCAAGGCATCGGAAATCTTCCAGGCGCCACGTCATCCCTATACTCAGGCATTGCTCCGGGCATTACCTGAATTTGCTACGGATAAATCCCGTCTTGCTTCTCTACCGGGCGTGGTACCGGGGAAATATGACCGGCCCGTTGGTTGCTTATTGAATCCGCGTTGTCCATATGCAAATGACCATTGTCGTCAGGTGGAACCGGAATTAAGAACGGTGGGGGAACGTCAGGTGAAATGCCATATGCCGTTGGATGATGCGGGGAGACCGACAATATGAGTGAACCTATTTATCCGGCGCGGGAGACATCAACGGCGCCGTTATTAAAAGCGACAGAACTGAAAAAATATTATCCGATTAAAGGGGGGCTCTTTTCGCCTGCTAGAACGGTAAAAGCGTTGGATGGCGTCTCTTTCGAACTGGAAAAGGGAAAAACGCTGGCGGTTGTGGGTGAATCGGGGTGTGGTAAATCCACGCTGGGGCGATTGCTGACGATGATTGAAAAGCCAACCGAGGGTGAGCTTTATTATCAGGGACAAGATCTGTTGGTGCCAGATAAAGACGCTGAAAAGCTACGTCGTCAGAAAATCCAGATTGTGTTTCAAAATCCTTATGGTTCACTTAATCCGCGTAAGAAAGTTGGTCAGATCTTGGAGGAACCTCTGCGGATCAATACCAAGTTGAGCGCACAGGAACGTAAAGAGAAAGTGTTGCAGATGATGGAAAAAGTGGGGCTAAAAACGGAACACTACAGCCGTTATCCGCACATGTTCTCTGGTGGTCAACGCCAACGGATCGCGATTGCCCGCGGCTTAATGTTGGACCCGGATGTGGTGATTGCGGATGAACCAGTTTCCGCGTTGGATGTCTCGGTGCGGGCGCAGGTGTTAAACCTGATGATGGATTTGCAGCAAGAGCTGGGGCTCTCCTATGTCTTTATTTCCCATGATTTATCGGTGGTTGAACATATCGCTGATGAAGTGATGGTGATGTACCTCGGTCGTTGTGTGGAAAAAGGCAGTAAAGAGATGATTTTCAGTCATCCACGTCACCCCTATACACAGGCGTTATTATCAGCAACGCCAAGGTTGAATCCTGAATTACGCCGTGAAAGGATAAAATTGACCGGTGAATTACCAAGCCCAATGAATCCACCACCCGGTTGTGCGTTTGCAGCGCGTTGCCGCCGGGCGCTTAGCATTTGTACTCAGCGTCAGCCAAAACTGAATCAATATGGTAATCAACTGATCGCCTGTTTTGCGGTTGATCAGGATGAAAATGTCGCAGTGGAATAATTGGTTAAGTTAATAAATTTTAAGGATGGTGAGGTTGAACCATCCTTAATTTCCCGTAATAGCGTTTGTATAAACGCTATTTTTCTTTCTGATTTCCCCTTTCAAACATAAGCTACGGCAATTTACCTAAAAAGAGTTAGTTAAAAGAGATTAGAAAAATCGACTTTTTGACAATGATGGGTTTGTTGCTACAAATGCCATTCAGCAACTCATTCATTACACGTATAAAAATCCCTTATGGGATG
Organism: Photorhabdus namnaonensis; assembly: GCF_001684335.1. Lineage (GTDB taxonomy): Bacteria > Pseudomonadota > Gammaproteobacteria > Enterobacterales > Enterobacteriaceae > Photorhabdus > Photorhabdus namnaonensis. Next base: position 36,956 of record NZ_LOIC01000099.1, on the reverse strand, counting down.
AAATATCCGTTTTCTGGGACGGAATGCTTACCCTGTAAATATTCTTATGATTTATATTCTAAAGGAGAGAATTCATCATTATTTGACATTGAGTCGTCAGGGAGAGTCATGTATGAAAAGTTTTGAGAAAATACCTCATATTGACCTTGCGCCAATATTTACCCATACAGATACGGGATTATTGTCAGTTGCTGATCAAGTTCGCCAAATATATACGAATGTGGGGTTTGCTTACCTTATTAATCACGGCATATCAGAAGATTTAGTGCAAGCCACGTTTCAGGCAGCAAAAGATTTCCACAATCTACCACTGAATAAGAAATTAAAAATTCGTCAAAATAAGTTCTTTCGGGGTTATATGCCGAGGAGCACATCTCGATTTGAATTATCTACTTTGGAAAAAGCGAATAAGCCTAATCAAAGTGAGGCATTTATTATTGCTAATGAAGTATCGGAGGAAAGTGAAGACTTTAAACTAGAACAAAACTTAGCGGGCCCAAATCAATGGCCGGAAGATATGCCGGAGTTCAAGGAGACGATCACAACATACTATAAATCTATGCAGGCTTTGGCTAAACGGATGGTACAAGTTTTTGCAATGGCGTTCGGCCTGAGCCCCGATGCATTAGATAATTATTTCAGGGAGCCGACTATTTTCTTGAGGCTTCAATATTACCCGGAACAGCCAGACATCATTCCTGAAGACCAGTATGGCATTGCCCCGCATACGGATTATGGATTTTTGACCTTATTAGCACAAGATACCATTGGGGGACTGCAAGTCAAAAATCAAGAGGGAGAATGGATTGATGTTCCACCTGAACCGGGTTCTTTTATCTTAAATAGCGGAGATATGATCAAATGGATGACTAACGATAACTTTATTTCTACTCCCCATCGGGTAATAAATCGCTCTGGAAAGAAACGATACGCTATCCCTTTCTTTTTTGAGCCAAGCATGCATGCTCAAATAGCTCCATTAGATATATTTAAGGATGCGGATAATCCGGCAAGATATCCTCGTATTGAGTATGCAGATCATCTTATGACGAGAATAAAGTCAAATTACAGTATTGGTGCTTAGGGGATAATAAAGCTTCAATTTGGGGGCAAGAATATGGCTAGTTACACATTCTTTTCAAAAGCCGCATTCAATTTTGATAAAGAAAAAACGGCCTTGTCGGGTAGTAAGGTCATCTTACTTATCAGTGTCGGCCAAAAATATCATGAAGGCGATAAACTCGCAGCAACCATTGATCTGATTAATAAGAGTGGATTTTCTTCATGCACAATCGCGGTAGCTGATACCTTACAGCGGCATAATTATCTGGGAATGAGTTATGAAGCAGCCTATTGTTTTACATATGAATTGGGTACTTCTTGGATCGCTCGAAATTCCGAAGTTCTCGCTGCACTTTCAATTCCCAATAATATTCTCCGCTGGGATGAAGCCTTAAACGATATATCATATTTGGCATTTCGAGAAGATATAGAAGGATTATATGTCAATGATCCTGCTTATAAAGAGGCAATTAACGAAACCATAGGCATATTTATTGATCGAATGGTAAAGCGGGACCCAAGTATTGATACCGTTCAGGCGTTCATACGTTGTTTAAATTATCTTATGGAAGAATGTCCCATAATCATGCCGATTTGGGCAGCTAAAGGTTACGATTTCGTCATCTATCCACAACCAATGACTGCGGCAATGGATGCTACACGCGAGCGTTTCGTTGTTGAAAAATATCCTGGAAAAGAACGCTGGTTATCTCTACGCTTTAAGAAGCGGTCTATACCAAATTTTCTTAATAATGCATTCCTTCAGGAAGATGCGATTCATTGTATGGTGGAATAAATCAAAAAGACATGAAACATCAGTAATCTGATAGATATGAAATAACTAAGGAAGATAAGGTTATAGTCTGTCCTTCCAGGAAATTCCCGGCACATGCTAAGCCGATACTCAAGCTTGTTTCAGTGAGATTCCGGGAATTTTTTAGATGAACTACTGAACACAGAGGAGGCTATTTGATGATTTTTTTCTCAGAGAATCACAGAAAGTGGTGGGTTTTGACTGGTGTGAGTATTGCGAGCTTTCTTGGTTGTATTGACTTTACTATCGTCAACACGGCTTTGCCCGCAATAAGAGCTGATCTTCATGCTACAGTGGCTGAACTCCAGTGGATTATCAATATTTTTCTCTTGGCACTATCAGCTTTCATGGTTGTGATGGGGCGTATGGCTGATATCTATGGTCGTCGACGCGTACTCTACCTTGGCGCCATATGCTTCGGACTTGCATCACTTGGTGCTGGGCTTGTTACAAATATAAACTGGCTTATCGCTTTTCGCTTTGCTCAGGGAGTATCCTGCGCAGTCTTATACACAGCCTCTGGTGCCATAGTTTCCAATGCCTTCCCTGAGGAGGAGCGTGGAAAAGGTATCGGTTTGCTCTTTGGGGTTAATGGACTCGGACTGGCAATTGGCCCGGTAATAGGAGGAATCATCGTTAGCACTCTAGGTTGGCGTTGGATTTTCCTAATAAACGTTCCATTGATTGTCTTAAGCCTATTAATCTGTACGGTTAGCGTCAAAGAATCTAGGAATAAGGAACAAGGGACGACGTTAGACTGGGGGGGATTGATTTTTCTGATCACCGGTCTGTCGGCCTGCATTGTTGTACTCAGCTTAGGTAGTGAGTGGGGATGGCTGTCATTCTCTACGCTAGGTCTTTTAATCATATCGGTCGTCGCGTTGGTCATATTTTATCATATTGAACAACGGGTCTCTGCGCCGATCCTTCAACTCCATCTGTTTAAAAACCGGACTTTCATTGGTGCGGCTATAGCCAATGCGGCACTGGCCTTTTTTTACTGTCTGGCTTTTTTCCTGATGCCTCTGTACCTACATACGATAAAAGATCTTGAGGGATATCAGATAGGTATGATGTTGCTTCCTACTACGGCGATGGTTGCTCTTCTTTCACCGATTGTTGGTCGGCTTACTGACCGAATGGGAGTCAAAATAATACTTGTCAGCGGCTTTTTATTTTTTGCTATTTCAGCATTCCTTCAAACACTCTTTTCCGAATACAGCAGTCTATTCAGTATTGCGATTGCGTTTACGTTTATGGGTATTGGTTGGGCTTGTGTACTGGGGCCATCCACAGTGGCTGCGCTGTCATCTGTACCGGAACGTATGGGGGCGGTTGCTATGGGATCATCGTGGACGGTGCATAATATTGGTGGGGCCGTAGGGCTTGCTTTTGGTCTGCTACTTTATCAGCAAGTTGCTACCAGCAGCTTATTACTCAAATTAGGCGCGTTTGGCGTGACTCCTGGTCAATGGGTGGAGAAAGTTATCGCTGAACCAGAAGGCGCGCTTTCAGCTTTGCATCAACATGCTGGTCTTGACCTTGCAGATGCGCTGAATGTTTTTCATACGTTCTTTATTGAGGGATACCGTGCGGCAATGGGGTTGTTGTTAGCCATCTCCCTTTCAGTTTTATGTATCCTTTGGATGACATTGAAACGACAACAGTCGAAACAATAGGCATTACAGGAAGATGCCACGTTGTTCGGCGGCTATCTGCAATAGATTTAAAAATCGGTTTAAATTGAAAATAGATGATGAAACAACAGAGAGACAGTGACTATTACCAACTTTGAAAATTAGGGGAGAGCACCGTGGGGAAAGAATCAAGCCACCAGCGTATGACGAATATCTCATCACCTCACCCACGGGCGTTTTCTCCATTAATGTTAGTTGTATTGATTCTGGTAAGTTCTCTCGGATCAATCATTGGTATCCAAACACTTGTCACTCTGGGTGTCACACCAAGCACATCTATAATTGGTGCTCTGGTTGCTATGGCTATAGCACGGCTCCCAATCTATCAATTCACACTTTTCCGTTCTGTTCATGCACAAAATTTAGTGCAAACCAGTATGTCCTCTGCCACTTTTGGGGCAGCTATCAGCCTTCTCGCCCCGCTTGGTATCGCGTACGTCATGGAGATGCCTGAACTCATTATGCCGATACTGGTAGGGGTAAGTTTGGCTATGTTGTGGGATGCTTTCCTGCTATATCGTATGTTTGACTCCCCGGTATTTCCAGCATCAGGTGCTTGGCCTCTTGGGATGGCTACCGCTGAGGTGATCAAAACCACTGATCGAGGAGGTTATCGAACGATCACATTAATTTGTGGGGTGATAAGTGGGTTTATCGGCAGTCTTTTAGGTTTGCCAATGTCGGCTGCCGGTATTGCTTTTATCGGGGGCTTTGCGGCTATGCTGTCATTCGCGGCTGGACTGCTATTGGCTCCCTGTCTCTATATTGTGTTTGCATTGGATATCAGTACCCTGAGAATGCCTGAAGGGATTTTGGTTGGTGCTGGTATGGTGGCAGCTTTGCAAATTGGTCTTTCCATGTACAAGCGGAAGAAGGCACACATCACTATTCCCGCAGGCTGTCATCAACATCAGATTGATCAGCCTGGTGCCTCATCTTTTCGGGCTTTACTCGGTCTCGGTAGTTTGGGCTATCTATTTTTGGCGATGATACTTGCTCTAGGGACGGGTCTGTTTGAACAACTCAGTTTACCTATGTTGATTGGATTTGTTGTATTTGGCACGATCTCAGCGCTACTTCACGAACTCATCGTGGGAATCGCAGCCATGAACACCGGGTGGATGCCTGCGTTTGGTGTAGCGCTACTATCATTGGTAATTGGTATCTGGATCGGTTTTCCAGTAAAAGCCTTGGTCGTATTAACCGCGTTTACATCGGCAACTGGGCCTGCATTTGCTGATATGGGCTACGACCTTAAAGCAGGATACATATTGAGAGGTGATAATCGTGATCCCATATTTGAGCAAAGAGGGCGGCGAGAACAAATGATCGCGGGCATGTTAGGTTTTGGCGTAGCGATTATCGCTGTTCTACTGACCTGGCGGGATTTGTTCGCTCATAACCTGTTTGCCCCAGTCAATTTGGCTTATGCCGCGGCTATTAAAACAAGTATAGATCAAAGCAACTTAATGAATTTCACCAGCTGGGTAATACTGGGTGCGCTTCTACAAGTTATTGGCGGCACTCGAGGCCAATTAGGTATCATGCTTGCAACAGGACTATTAATAGCTAAACCTACTGTTGGCTGGATGGTTCTCCTTGGGTTGATTTGTCGTTTATGGGTAAAACGCAAGTATCGCAACCACCCTTCCCACGGACTGGAGTCTTTCGCGGGCGGGATGATTGCAGGAGATGCTCTTTGTAGCATAATGTTAAGCGCTCATTCACCCACAGTAGGGCAGAGTACAAACGAACATTAATCAACGAGACCGTAGCCAAAAATCGCTACTAGACTGCAAGACAGATGAATCTTCATCGGTAGGGAGAACGATTCTTTTCGTTTCGCTTGGAGAATAGCTAAATTTCCTCTTATAGGCACGCGCAAATTGAACCGGGCTACTGAACCCATACTGATAAGCCAAGTCAGCAATACGTTGACGTGGGGTGATTTGGGAACTCAGAATTGAATGAACTTTAGATAAACGTCGTGAACAAATGTAACTTGCTACACCGCCTACCGTTTCGAAGAGCCGATATAAATGACTCCTGGAAATACCGATTTGTTCACAAATCTGGTTAACGTTTAGTGTATTTGAATTAAGATTTTGATCAATATAGTGTCTGATCCTGTTGAACAAAGTCGTGTCAATAGCAGTTTGTGCCTGAATAATATTATCTGGGGTCGCAGAAAGCGTCGCATTCAGGAAGCCCAAAGTAGCTTGCATAACCTGTGGCATATCGTTCTTAGGCAAGTGGGGAGCATGCAGAAATAGTGCTCTAATATGTTCAGCAAAAAGCTGCCCCAGGCTGTGATTTAAGACTGCTCCGTGGAAATTAGCCGTTGTTGTCGGGAGAAGATCTCGAGGAACCATCAACATGATGACCTCACCTTCGGCGATACTCAAATTATAGGGTTGACCCAAATCGATAACAGCCAATTGCGAAGGTCTTACCTGAGTTTGGTGGCTAGTGTCATTATAAATCCACGTATCAGAAAGGCTAAGGCGAAAATAATAATGGTCAAGATTATCCTTGCGAATCTTGTCTAATGAGCGATGAGCAAAGTTATTGATTGTATTCTCGCGCTTGCTAAGGAAACGCCAACGTCCAAGCATCAGCTCTCCTATATGCATCCCGCGGAAATTAGCATCTAAGATAATAATTTCACGCATTTTTAGCGAAATATTATGATGTTGATGCTCTTCTCGCCAAGCATCAAACCGTTCAGCTTTAGAATAGGAGAGCGCTGAAAAACGATAGGGGTATAAATCTTCAAGATCACTCATACACACCATCCTTTCACACAAGGTTAATAGTGTCACGTTGAGGAGTCAGAACATACAGTAAATTACTGTGGTTAATATATGCTTCTCCGAAATTAGGTGCATATAATAGAATATAGTATAAATTTAAACTTTCATTACGTTTTGCTTAATGATGTCGTGTATACAGTGAGTTAAATCACGACGACCTGGCGATTAGGAATGAATCTTGGACAGAGTGAGTAAAGGTGGATTGCCAGGAAAAAAGTAATTTGGTTTGATACTTTTCTTCGCGTAATGCTAAAAGAGTGACTAATTTAAGTTTCTGATTGGTGGTTTGACTCATCAGTGTTACACATTGTGGTCAAATTAGGCGGTTTAAAATAGGAAAATTGAATATTTATATGTTTTTCTAATAGTTACAGATAACCGCCAAAGGCAATTATTTCAGGAAAATAACGACTTGGATAAGTGAAACAGGATCGTTAGCGATAAAATCAAGTATACTCAATTCCAATGATCACGTGTTATAACTGCGATACCCATAGGCATTGGTTTAAGTGAAAATGAAATTGCGCGTCAAACGTTCGTTAACTATTAAACAGATGGCCGCAGTGACCGGCGTCACGCTGGTGACCATTGCTATTTTTATTACGATTCAATTGTGTCATTTTATACAGCAACGTAAAGATGATTATATCAGCCAGCTTAATAATGCGGCGGTTCAGGTACAGGCGCCTTTAACGGAAGCGCTACTTAATTCTGATCTTAGTAAAGCAAAAGAGTTGCTGATAGGGCTGCGCACTGTAGGTATCTTAGGACGGGCGGATGTGGTGTTACCGGAAGATATCCGGGTGATACGATTGAGTTTTGCCACCCATCGCCCAATCCCCGAACTGGCTAAACGAGTTTTTGGTATCCCTGTGGAAGTGAGTATTCCTCTTCATGTTTATGGTTCAGTATCGACAGGTGCTAAACCACTAGGGCATCTGATTTTGCAAGTGGATTCCAATCGAGTATATCGTTTTGCTATTAATACGTTGGCACTGATGCTGACAACTTATTTATTATTGGCCCTTATCCTTACGGTGTCGATAAGCTGGTGTATCAACCGGATTATTGTGCACCCATTACGTGCCATTGCGCGGGATCTTAATAACGATCAACCATCAGAGCCAATGGCTTGCTCTAAATACCATCAGGACGATGAATTGGGTATGCTGATCAGGGGATATAATCGTCAATTTGATAAGCATAAACCTCCGTCATCATGAAACTATCCGCGGCGGTTTGAGGTCTAATCCTCTGTTATAATCCTGATAGGATTTCGCCTGTTAAAATTCAGGTTTTTGCTTTTTCTACCGTTATTATTGGTCGAAGGGAACATATTCTGTCATCAATGGTTAAATCTTCGAAGGCTAAAACCAAGGATAGACATCTATAGGGGTTCACATGCAGGGTACGAAAATTCGTTATTTGATTGGTGGGATAATGCTGGCAGTTTCGGGCCAGACGCAGGCAGAAGCCTTGCAGCCTGACCCTGCCTGGAAACAAGGTAAACTGGAAAACGGTTTTAACTGGCAAATTTTGCAGACGCCGCAACGTCCTAACGACAGAATACAGTTGCGCCTTGTTGTGAAAACAGGGTCACTGGCGGAGAAAACCCAACAGGCGGGTTATACCTGGTTGATTCCGAAAGTCGTTCTCTTTAGTAGCAAAAGTTTATCTTCTACCAAATTAGAGCAGCTATGGAACAGTGCTATTGATCCAAAATACCCACTGCCTCCAGCTATTGTTTCATATGATTTCACACTTTATAGCTTAAGCTTGCCACATAATCAGCCTGAACTACTAAAAGACGCATTGAACTGGTTGGCTGATGCGGCAGGAAAAGCGGTATTTACATCTGAGACTCTACAACATGCCATGAAAATGGCTAATACATCCGTCGCAACCTATCCACCGGATATACAAGATCCCGTGTGGCGTAGACGTTTGAAAGGTTCAACCCTGTTAGGGCATGATCCGGCACAGAACGCGCTTCAACCTATTGATTTGGAAAAGCTTAAGCAGTTTTACCGGCAGTGGTATACCCCTGACATGATGACGTTATACGTTGCGGGCCATGTGGATAGCCGTACTCTGCCGGAAAATATCAGCCAAGCGTTTTCATCATTGAAAGGTAAACGCCATACTCCGGCCACCATCGCCGCATTGTCACCGATGAAACCGGAGACCATTGGGATTATCAGCGATAAAAAGAAGGAAGATACTTTATCCTTGATTTGGGATCTCAATTGGCAGCCGATTAATGATTCACATGTGCTTAATAACTACTGGATCAGTGATGTTACCCGCGAGGCACTTTATCGCTATCTGCAACTTGGGCTGGAAAGAAAAAACGATAAAGCGTTGAAACTGGGGTTGGATTGCAAAGTCCAGTACCATCGTGCGAGCTGCGCCCTGAATCTCAACACGACAGCTGGTAATCTAAAACCGGCAATGGAGTATCTGGCGGCTGAATTGGTCACACTACGGGATAAAGGGTTGCCGAAGGGACAATTTGATGAGCTATATGCGCAAAAACAAGCACAACTCAGCCAGTTGTTTGCCATGTATGGTCATACCAGTACGGATATTCTGATTAATCAGCGTCTTTTGTCCCAACAAAGCAATGTGGTGGATATCGCTCCTGAGCAGTATCAGCGTTTGAGGCAAGCATTTTTAGCTTCCTTGACCCCTGAAATGCTTAATCGCGAGTTGAAGCAGATCCTTTCACAAGAGGTTGCATTTATTCTGATTCAACCGAAAGGAGAAGTGGAGATGGATGTCGATCAGTTAAGAAACAGCTTTAATCAGATTATGTTGCTGACACCACATCAGGATAAAGCTGATATGCCGGCACAACCACCGATATCGAAGCCTGAGGCAAAAGCGTCTTAAGACAACCAAAAGGGCGGGCAATACCGCCCTTCATCATTGGAGACTACTTTTTAGCCTCAGCTCTCAGTTCAGTCACATTCTTACCGCCGATTCCCCAATTATCCGTATCGACTTCATCAATAATGACAAAAGTTGTCGCCGGATTTTTTCCTAATACATCGACCAGTAACTGAGTGGCTCCTTCAATTAATTGCTTCTTTTGTTCTGCTGTAGCACCTTCACGAGTAATTCTGATATTAACAAACGGCATAAACAGCTCCTTTTCATCGGTTATTATTGGCAGATCGCTCTGCCAGGGCACATTTATTCGGTATTTTTATGATTATTATCCGCGGTAGCTATCCAGGCGGCGCAGAATAGCGTTAAGCGGGCAAAGAGATAGAAAAAAGTCATCAGACCGATAACAGAACCAAATGCGGCGCCAGAGGGAGAATTGGCGAGGCGTGGTAATGTCATGGTCATAATATATTTGAGCGCTTCAAAGCCTATTGCTGCCATCAATGTCCCTTTTAATAGTGCCTTGCGTTCTGGCTGGTGGCGAGGCAACACCCAGAATAGCCATAGGAAAAGCAGATAATTAGCTGAAATAGAGATGGCTAATCCAATCAAGAACCAGGATGGACGCAGCCATTCAATGCCATCTAACCCTAACATCTTGACAATAGTTGCTTGGGCGGAGCCTGCGATAGAGGTCAGTGATAGCGTGATGACCAGAGCTAATAATAGCCCAATCAGAGAAATAGAATCACGAAGATATTTAAAATAGATTTTCTCATTATCTTCCTGATTTCTCACCCAGACAGGATGGAACTGGGCAAGAATGGCCTGACGTAAATTACTGACCCAATTCACACCGGAATACAGCGCAATTGCCAAACCGGTTAATCCCACGGTAGTACGTTGTTTAATGGCTGTATCGACACTATTTTTCAGCGTATTGGCAAGAGTCGGATCACTAATACTGTTGGCGATACCATTAATCAGTTTTGCCAATAAATCGGGATTAGAGGCCAGAATAAAACCGGCAATGGCAAAAGAGAGCATCAGAATGGGAATAAGTGATAAGAAGGAAAAATATGTTATTGCGGCGCCAAACTGATTGCCCATCCGATCATTAAAACGCAGCGTTGCACGGATAAAGTGAGCGATAATAGGAATATTGCGGATATAGTTTCCTACTCTGACAGTTAGGGAAAGCGCTTTTTTACCGTGATGAATTCCCTTCTCCAAAGGTGTTCTGGATAACCGTTTCGACTGATGTTGGGCTGTTTCCTGTTTTTCTGTACTCTTTGGCATGTATAGCCTCAATGATATTCAATAACCTACCATCTTATAATGCCACTATAAGATAATTATTAACAATTCCTCATATACCGGTACTTAAGTATTAAGATGTTGAATAAAGACTTTTTTCAAAGTTGGGGTTTTGAGGGCTAGATTTGTAGGCACAGATAGGCGCTAATTTATAGCTTGTCTGAATTGTTCTTAATACAAAGGGGCTGAACTCATAGGCGCTTAGCTAACTGCTGGCTGAATTCACGGGCAGCCCAAGGAATATAGACGAGGATTCACATACCCGCCAAGCGGTTCCCACAACACAATGCGCTTGTCGGAAAAGCAGTGACGTTGCACCGTTGCTCCTCTGATACCAGGTGCTGTAGCTTCTAGTAGCAAGATTTTCAGTGGTAATTTACTGCACCAAAATGCCAATGCACTACCCGCCAGCCCTTCCCCACGATAATGAAGTCTCATTGTGAAGCCATGTCTTCCCCTCTGTTGTGGATGCTGTTACCCCCAATAGGACCAAAGAAAATCACCCATGTTCTAAAATCTTTACTGAACGACTCAAAGCGATGATCAACATAAGCGGGAACAAACAGAAAATCTCCAGCAGAGAAATTGACATAAGTTTCTCCCCGACGGAAAACACCATGACCAGAACTGACGATATAAATTTCGTCCCTATCATGTGGTGTTTGAGTATCGATTTCGACGGGAGAAAATAATTCAACAGAGAGTTGCCCTCTTTCAAACAGCACAGCAAAAGGCTGTGGTAGGCTAGGAAGGTAGGTTGCTGTTTCAGACTCATTAATATGCAAAATATCGTCAGGAATATTTGTATTGGATACTACACTCATTATGCATTGCTCCTGGTATTCAAAATAGGCAGATTGTTCTTTGAAATTAGCCCCCATTTTAGTCTCTGTAACTCCCCTTATGATGAAAGGGGCAGTTCACTATAAGGGGTCTGCCAGCGTTGCTGATGTAAATGCATTATTAATGCTTTTCCTTGCAGATGTGGATTGTGCCGCCAACTATCGCATAGAGCCAGAATAGCCAGATAACTAGTAAAGAAATAAGTTCCCTGTTGTCTTCGCGATAGCGAGAAAGCCCTGTTAACTAGCTGATATTGAGTATGATCCAGCATATCGCAACAGTCTTCATATGATGCTCCATCAATGCTTACCAAATTTCATCCAATCATAAAAAAAACACAAAGTAAATAGCTTGTGTTGTATTAAAATGACAAAACTTTCTATTCTGTGACTTATGTGGATAAAGTCCATTTCGTCCCGTTTGATTGATGTATAGGGGCAATATCAACCATTGAAATAACAAATTAGCGTTTATTTATCAGGAAACAAATATGGGTCAGTGGCGATCACGATTTAACGGTCGAATAATATTACTATCGGTAGCTATATTATCATTTTCAATATCTGCTATTGCCGCAGGACCTGATTGTTCAGATATAAATGGATGGGCAACGCAGCTTACTGCGAATAGTTTGAATGACTTTGGTATTGATAGAAATAATATCGATTTCGATAAAACGCGAACATCATTAATTCTTTCTGAGAAATTAAATAAAAGTGAAGTAGCTATTATTCTACAACGTGAAATAGCAAGACCGAAAGGGAAAAAGTACTGAATGATAAACATGAGTTTGATGATATTTATTTATCTCAGCCGATTTATAGGCAAATGTATCATGTAACATTTACCAGCAAATCTAGGGATAAACTCAGTTTCATAACAACGACTTTAGCTTCAGATGATGAGTGTTCTATCGGTATAGAAAATATTTATCAAATTTCAAAGGAAATAAAAGAATATTGACGCTAACTTTATTTAAAAGCCGCTTTCATTGTGGCGGCTTATTATCTAACAATTCAAAGTATAAAGCGTACTTGTATTGAGTTAATATCCCCTATTCATGCATAGTGAATACTCTCTGATTAAATATTTTCATGATTAGGTATATTGATATGCTAATAATTATCAATAAAAACACTTTTAATGAAAAATTATATCTAATAATGCTAGATAAATATGATATTGATATCCACATTAATATTGAAAAAGTTATTAATATAATTGAAATTAATACTTTACGTGAAGTTTTTATCTTTTCGTTAGAGTAATTAATATCCTCTGGTTGATATCCATTTATCAATATATTGAATTCTCTGCTCGTCTTAACAGACATACTTATTAACGTAGTGACTAGTATTATTGCCATAGCGTAATCCACATATCTATACCCGTCATCTTTCAAGTTGTCTCTTTGTTGGCTGCACTCGCTCACCCCGGTCACATAGTTATCTATGCTCCCGGGGATTCACTCCCTTGCCGTCGCGATACATCTTGAAATCCATAGGGTATAAATAATGGATTATTGAACTTAAACACGGTCATAAAAATAATATACGCAATGAATATATTTGAACAAATAGTTTCCTTCCTAAATATTCCCTTTATTCTAATCTGTGACTTATCGTGGTTTTTAAGCTCTAAATTTTGCTTGTAAATTCTAAACATAATTATACTTCCAAGTCATTTATTAATTTTTTGATATTATGAAAAAGCATTAATATTGTCAATTGGAACTATTGAAATAGATAACAATAAAAAGATCCCTCATTTGAAGGATCTTTTATAGAAGAACAAATCAATCAGATTTACGATTAATTATTTCGCCGTTAGTGGTACTACTTTCGGTTTCATTACTATAAGTTTTTACCAAAGGTACTTTACCGGACAATACACCTTCCTGAACTGCCTTAACAATTCCGCTAACAGAATCAGGTAATGCAACATTGCCGCCTTTACTATTGTCATAGCTGGTAACAGATTGTTGTTCCACATTTTGGGTATTAAGAATGGCATTGCCTTTCTCACTACCAATTTGCCCGCCAATCAGATGAGTATTTCCTGTTACATCTAAATCAACCCCTTGGTTACCGGAAATAACCGATTGTTCACCGACATTTTCTCGATCTTTAATATCGACATTGCTTTTAAGTTTACCTGTAACCCCATTAATACCTTTAATATTGTTAATACTATTAAATGTGGAGGTTAATCTTTCCTGCCATCCTTTCGGTTGTGGATCTTCGGTTGGATTTTTAGCTGGATCATCTTTCAATACCTCATCTTTCGCCACATCGTCTTTAGATGAATCATCCTTAGTTGCCCCGTCTTTAGGAATATCGTCACTTTTTACTTTGGACTCTTTGGTGTAATTAATGCCGGCATCAACACCGACATTTAACCCATGTTCAGTATCTTTACGGCTTTCAACTCGTAGATCGCCACCAATATTGCCTTTTACCTGATCAGCCTCTATCCGTGCTCCGGCAACTGTCGTATCACCGCCGCTGTTGATCACGACATTTTCACCTTTGATATGGCTATTACGTTGGGTTGTTGCTTGCAGGCGATCAATACCTACTTTGACTTCCCCGCCAAAGTTCTGTTTTGTGGTCGTGGTGGTAGTGTCATCCTCAGCTTTCTTGATCGAATTTGCATTCCCCCCATTGCCTTTCAGGTTAAATTCCCAACCATCGTTATTAACGCGATCCTGAGCAGATACCAGTTCAACATTACCTTGTTTGGCATTCAGGTCGATTTGTTTACCGGTCACTTCAGCGCCTTTCAACGTCAGGTTATTGCCAGCACTTAGATTGATGCCTTGTGTACCGCCAATCTTACTGACCTGAGCTGTGGTACTGCTTTTGCTATCCGTGTTGTAGCCGCCGCCAAGACCGAGATGAACATTCTTGCCCTCTGGCGAATTCCCCCCTTTAGCAGACGCTTCGCCGTTATAACCGGTTGTTGTTTTCGTTATGCTATTGGCGGCGTTATCAAAACGGATATCACCTTTAGCATCGATATTGGCCTTGCCGGCGCCAGCATTCAGAGATGTGCCTTGATATTCAGCATCCCTTTCGACGCGGATATTAATGTCATCCGCTGCGGTAATCCGGCTGGTTACTGCTTCGGTTGTCGCAGTATGGCTGCTTTGTGTGCCGCCTTTGCCTTTACCATTACCGGAGATATCTTCACCGGTGGTGGTGTAAACACGTAAGTCAGCATTGCCGCGGGTTTCACTGTGGCTGCTTTGGTGGTGATTCTGTGCTGCTTCACTGTTATGGCTACCGGCAGTCAGTGTAACGTTACCTTTATCAGCACGATATTGAGTACCTTGGTCATACAGCTCGCCGTTGGTTTTAATGACGATATTGCTAGCCTGAACAGAAGTCGCAACTGCTTCGGATTTTTTGTTCGCGGTCTGGATATTACTGCCGTTAGCGACAATATCCGCTCCGAAATTGGGTGTGCCTTTTTTGGTTAAAGTGCCATCCAGTGCAGATTTAGCGGGTTCTTTGACCACTTTCTCCATTGGGCGAGTGACCGCGCTATAATCGACATTGACGCCAATATCTGTGCCAACTTGTAGTTTGTGGTTGGTATTTGATGTCGTATTCGATACGGCCAGATTGCTGACTTTGCCTGCCTCAGCGGTATAAGCGCCATTGACTTCATGCTTCGTCCCTTCCTGAACCAATTCACCATTGGTTTTAATGTGCAAATTACCTGCGATTTGAGAACCGGAAACAACGGCAGTCGTACTGGTATGATTGTTGTTGTTACCTTCATAACTACCATGAATACCGGAACCGACTTTATCGATTCCTCCGGTAAGATAGGCGCCAACGTACTTTTTACTCTGAGATTGCTCTTCGGATTTTTTATTATCCGCGGCTAACAGACGAACATTCGCACCGGTGATCTTAGCATCACCTGTAGTCGTCACCAGATTGGAACCACGCAGGGTGACATCTTTATCAGCATTGAGAGTGATGTTACCTCCACTTAACGTGGAAGCTTGCTGTGTTATCGTCTGATTTTTTTGACTGTTACTGGTATGTTCAATACCTACTCCGGCACGATACTGTTTATCCCCCTTTGGTTGGAAATGGCTTTGTGGGTTCAGAGAAGTGCTTTGTTTATCAACCTGTTTCTGTTCGCCATAAGAGAGCACGTTGATATTACCGGATGTGCTCAGGTTAAGCGCGCCGCTACTTTTTACCTGGCTGCCAATAATATTGATATCTTCATCACTGAGTAATTTGAGATCCGCTTCAGAAACCAACTCGCTGCCATGAGATTTCTGTTGCTGGCTATTGGTTCTTTTTGAACTATTAGTGATGTTGAGTACGGTGCCTGTTCGCTCATCAACTTTCTGGTCGATATAACTGACCGCATTGTCGATGGTTAATTTACCACTATTAGCATTTACAAAAGCACCTTGGGTCGCTTTCACTTTGCTGCCGGTAATGGCGATACCCTCATAGCCTGATAGCAATAAACGCCCATTCGCCGTTAATTCAGATGCATGGCTGGTTTCTTTCAGCTCACTATTGTCTTTATTCCCCCCGCCGCCGATACCTCCCCAGTATCTTTTATCATCATATACGGCACCGCTATTAGCCGTTTTCTGAACATCGATTTGCAGTTGTTTACCGGCTTCCAGAGTTAGATTTTGACCTGCGTGGATTTTCGCCCCAAGAATTTCGGCTTTATTTCCAGCTTTAATATCAAGATGACTACCTGCTTGTAATTCACTGGCAATCAAGCGCTCGGTCTGTTTACTCTCTTCCCAACTTCCGGTCTGCAATTTAGCCGTGTGATTTTTTTTATAGCCTTTTGCTGATGATGTTTCTATTTCAGTTAAACCGGCAATCAGGACATCTTTTTTCGCTGTAATGGCCAGCTTATCGTTGGCATTTATTTGGCTGCCACGGATCTTAACATCGCCTTCAACGGCATTTAAATTCACATTCTGTCGGGCGGTTATTGTATTCCCTGCCTGATGCAGTTTTTCACTTTCCTTAGTCACCTCATGGCGCCGGGAATAACTCCATTGGTTATCAATATTTTTAGTGGATTGCTTTAACTGCTGCCCATCTAAAGTCAGGTTAGCACCACTCAGATTAACATCATCACCCACGATATCCGTGGCTGTAATTCGGTTATTATTATTAGCGACCAATGAGATGTTTTTGCCTGCTAGTTGAGTGCGGGCAAGTGACTGGCTACTTTTACTATCATTGGCATAAGAACCGCTGAAATAGCTTTGGTAATTATTGCTACCATCACGGCTATATGCTGATTCGCTGACTTTACCTTTTACTTCAATATTATTACCTGTGAGCGCAACATTTCCGCCTTGCAGGTGCGCCGCTTCTAAATTGAGATTACCGTGGGAATTCACCATAATCTCATCACTGGCAGTGAGAGAACCTTGCAAATTAACGCCACTGCCTTTTGCGGTATTAAGTAGACGGATACGTCCGGCTTGCATACTGCCGAGATAATAGCTATCCAGCACACTGGTTAATTCTTGCTGAGAATCAATGATCTCCCCTGTGGCTGAGGTTTTATTTTCGCCACTGATTGCATTAATTTCTTTCTGAGCGGTGACTGGGCCTCGGCTGTCAATTTTGGGTGCGATAAGATCCAAGATCGCGTTTGCGATCAAACCATCTGATTTAATTCTCAGGCTGTTTTGATTATCAAATGTACTGAAACCCTGTAAATTACCTTGTTCTACCAATGGATTACCCACCACCAGAGAAGCGCGGTTAGTATTAATAAAGCCACACCCATTACAGGTAATACCGTTCGGGTTTGCCAATATATAATCCGCGGCAATACCAAACACCTCTTGTTGACCTAATAACAGGGAAGGATTTCTGCTGATAACTTCATTCAGAATCAGACTGGCGGCTTGGCCATTCAAATTAGGGTTAGCGGCGAGTTGACCTGCTAATTGTGATTGCCCCTCCTTCAGCGCGTTATTTAGGACGACGCCCATCTGGCCGACGTTGTAATCCAGATATTGGTTATGTGACAGCCCGGAAGAGGAAGGGGTCACGATATTCACTACCGTTGCTTTACCTTCGGCAGCGAAAATATCGGGATGGTGTGTTGGATCGCCACCACCAACAATTTCACTGGCAAAACTGGTGGAACAAGAGACAAGAATGATTGCCATAGAAGCGACAAGCTTGCCGGTAGGGGATAACCTGAATTTTTTGTTTTTCATACATTAAGTCTCTATATATTTAGTTATATTATTGTGTGTACAGCGTTAGGTACTGCTTAAAACCATCAAAAGGTGTAAGAAAAACGGACTAGCACCTGAATGGGTTCATCAGATGCTTGGCGATTAGAAAGTAACTTTCCTCGGCTGGTTTCTATATCGAATACCATGCGCTGGTATTTCAGCGTGGCGCCGGAACTAATACCGGCGCTGCTTTGCCAGCCTTGTGGACTGCGATATCCCTGAACCCGGCCGGTATCAATGCCGATACGCATTGATAATGTGCTGTTGGCGAGGGGAAATGTCCGGGACAGCGTATTTTGCAGATACCAGCCGTTATCCCCGGATAGCGTATTTTTGCTAAATCCCCGCACTGCATTCCGATCAGTGATATTTAGCCATTCGACGCCGGGCAGACCGTGCCGGTTGTATTGTCCATAAAACAGGTTATTGAGCTGATAAGGCGAGTTGAACAGCATAAAACGCTGATGCAGATTGACCATCAACTTGCCTTTGGTGAACTGTTTATCGAGATAAGAAGTGCCGGTTTGTGCTCCGAACCAGGGCAAACCCTGTTCAACACTCAGATTGAGCGTGATTAATCCGGTTGGAATGATATGTAAATGATTAACACCGAGCTCAAAGACACTCAATGTTTGGCTACTGACGCCAATCTTGGCATCGTTGACGTAATTATTGTAATTCTTGTAAGTCAGTTGCCCACTAACACTATTAATCTGAGATTGATTACGATAGAAGGCAAAATCGGAACGTATGCCGATTTGCTGAGTATCACCATAAATCTTTATGGTTCTCATTTGTAAATGGGGGCGGCTGACATATTGGGAATAACTACCGAACCCACTGAATGTTGCCGCGCCATAGGGCACCGAATAAAGCAGAGTATAAGCACGGCTATATCGGTTTGATGGGCTATCTAACGTACTACTGGCATTCAGGCTGATGAAATCGGATAAACCAAATGGACTGTCAAAACTGGCATTTGTGCGAACCAGCCATTTCCCAGTACTCTTTTGCCCATAATTATCAGTTTTGACACTCAATAACCAAGGCTTACCGCGCTGATTATGCAGTTTAATCACCGAGCCGCCATTCATCGTTCCCGGTAAAATATCCAGGGTGGCTTTATTGGACTGTAGCCGGTTAGCTTGATCTAAACCTTGATCGAGTTGCGTGATATTGAGCGGCTGTTTTTCCAAACCGGGAAATAACATACGACTATTCACCCAGCGATCACCGCCTTCGATTTTTTCAATAAACCCTTCGATAACGCTTAGCCCTAACTCGCCATCGGCATTAGGCGCAATAAACTGAATACGGGCGGTGACATAGCCTTTACTGATATAAAGGTGAGTCAGTTCTTGGCTGAGCCGGTTAATATCATGACTACTGATACACTCCGGGGACAAAGCGCTGAGCGTACTTAAATCCCGAACCGAGAGCAGAGAAATCCCTTTAAGGTAAACACCGGTTAACGGCAGACATTGCTTAGATTCCGGCAATACCGGCGCAGGAGTTGGCTCAGGAACAGTATTAGCCTGCTGCTTTAATTGCTGATATCGGCGTTGTTCTATCAGTTGGTTAATTTCCCTGGAACTATCTTGCAGAGTTCTCCTCGCTTCAGTCATTGGCAGATTATCATTTATCTCTGCCGGTGAAGCGATTATCTGAAAGGAAATACAACCCAATATTAAAATAGATATTCTTTTTATCATTCATTCACCAATAAGGATGATATTTTATTCCATAAAACATAAATATGGGGTGATAACCTGATAGTAATGACATGCGTATTGGTTAATTTATTCGTTATTAAAGCACACTCCGAGTTATATCTTTCTCTGATTAACGAGTGACGTTTCTTTTACATCTCGATTTTCTATTGGAAATTTTAATTAATTGGTTATTCGGATCATAATGAGTTAATAAGAACACTTATTTTGTTTCTTATTAAAGAATTAACTTAAGTGGAGTAAGCAACAGGTAGTATCTTCCAGGAAAATAGGATGATCTTTACTAGGAAGGTTTTTAAATAACGGAAAAATTAAGTTAAACAAGTAACAATCATCTAAATTTTAATTTAATACTATGTTGCTTAAGAAATGATAATGTCGAATGTAATGGTTTTTATAAGTGATTTTGGCTAAAGAAACAAATAATAGAGAGAAAATCACTTGAGCCGATGACGGAATAATTGTCGGAAGATTGTTAAATTCATGGAGAAGAATAGACTTACCTGGATGTTAGATGCTTTTCTCTATACAGTGGTGATATTATTATATAAATTAGTGTTTATTGCAGATATTTAAGTAAAGTGAAAAATAAAAATACTGGAAAACTATTTTTAATAATTTTCCAGTAGAAAATGGTAATATACAAATGATTAGTTATTAGTTACTTCAATATATGGATCATATCGATAATAACCTAGGAGTTTTTTGCCGTCATAAGCAGCAAAGAACCATGTATATTGCTCTACACCTGGTCTATGAGCTATTGCTTGGAAATAACTGTCTTGAGATTCAACAAAAATTACCTTAGGTTCATCCTCATCTGCGTTAACGCCTGAAGGGACCATTGGAACTTTTTTGCCTATAGGATTCTGTGACCATATTTGTGATGGGACAGAGATGACATCTTGTCCTGTACTAAGTTTTTTGAATTTATACAATATAATTGTATAGTCGAAATTATTGGATACAGTTGTAGCCCTCCATCTAATATTTGCATTAATAGGAACAGTTACGCGGGCACCAGATGAACTCGCTACTTTTAATCCAAGCTCTGGAGTATAATTAGCTATGTATACATGCTGACGGATAATTGTTGGATCTTTAGGGTTCAGAGAACTTTTAAGATTATTAGTGTGAAGATATTCAATTATTGAATTAATATCAATAACAAAGGTCACATCAGCTGTAACAGAGCTCCTGGTTATAGCAATGTCATCTTTACCCTGAATGACTTCATTCATTATAACACCTCTTTACATATTTAAACTATTTATTAGGAATAGAAAGATTATTTTGTTTACTAATTATTATTTTAATAACTTTCTTTTTATATAATTAACTATTAAAGTTGAAACAGCTACTGGTATAAATCATAGTTTATACGGGAAAATTACTCATATATTTATTAGGTGTTGTTTCATATGATTCAATATTTTAATTAATTTATTGTTGTAAAGAATAAAACATGATTTTTTAGAGTAAAATATTAAATAATTACTTATATTGACTTGAAAATAGTCTAATGTTCTTCATATGGCTATAATATGTTTTTATATATATTGTTTTTCATGATTATTAAATTTTCAATCCTATTGATATAATTTCTCTTGTTTACGAATAATACATGATGGCTTATCAGATTCTGCCTCTGTATAACAGTAAAGAATTATTTTCTCTATTAAGTTTAAATTCTGCTACTATAATAAATATTAGGATTCACTATCAATATTCTTAATTTTCAAGAGGACATTGAATGAATATTTATCGACCATATACCTTACCTTATAATTTCCATAAATTAGACGTAGATCCCCATTTTGTGGCTGAAATTTGTGAACTTATTAACAAAATTTCGGGATTTAGTTTGTTCTCCCTTTTATTAAAGGCGCGTTTTCCTATATCTAACCGAGAAGTGTATTTCTTTAATAATTATCATGAATCTTGGAGGGCCCTTTATATAGAAAAAAAGTATTGGATGATTGATCCCGTTCTAAATTTCCGACCAGTGCCGCCTTCTTTTTCAAAAATATGGGATTTGGATTTCTTTTCCAAATCTAATGGACAAGAACTGTGGTATGTGAATCAGAAATATGGGTTTCGCTCTGGGATCACCTTTGGTCTTCCTGCATTTTCAGGAACTTATGGAGTATTTTCTGTTGCGGGAAAAGATGGGCCTATTGATAACGAGACAATGTATAAATGTAGTGGAGAAATTTTAGGAGTATATATTAGGATAATAAGATATTTAACATCACACACAAAGTATTTACAATCGTTCTATATCGATAATACCTCATTTTCACATAGAGAATTAGAGGTATTAAGGTATACCGCAGATGGGATGACATCAATTGAAATTGCATCAACCATTTGTGTCACTAAAAGTACAGTTGATTTCCACCTAATGAATATCGTCAAAAAACTGGATTGTAAGAATAAATTCCAGGCAATAGCTAAAGCTGCATTACTTGGCTATATATAACTAATATCAATTTGTAATTATCAGATGATTATATTTTTCATCTTATAAATTAACTCAATGATTAATCCTATTGTTCAAATGGATTATTAGGAGAATTTGAACAAAAACTGACTTCTTACCTTCGTATCTTTATTGGTACCATTGTAAATAGGAATTGAAGATATTTTCCTGACAAGATGACAATGATATCTATTCAAAATATAAAATCAGGCTCAACCAAACGCACTTTTCCTTTGGCAGAATTGTAATATTACGGTTCTGCCTATTCTTTGTTTAATATATGAACGACTTAAAGGATAATAATGATTTTTTGAGTAGCTTTTACGTGATCCTAGCAAACTAATAATCCTTCTTTAAAATATTTATCAATAGTGAACCATTTCACCCGATAATCCGTAGTGCTATTTATTAAATAATTCCTAATAATATCCGCTGGAGTCATTATGCTCATTATGTTCGCGATTGCTATCCCGCTAGGTATGGCACGCGAAAATAAAGGTGTGGCAGCTTTTACCGGCTTCGTAGGTTTTACAGTATTTCATCTGGGGATAAACTTTTATTTAACAACCACAGGTATCCTGCCAACGACAGATCCCACGATATTGAAAACCAATAACATCCAAAATATTCTTGGTATTCAATCCATTGATACTGGTATTTTGGGGACAGTTATAGTCGGCATTCTTGTTTATCTACTTCATGAGCGTTGTAATACCATCCGATTGCCCGATGCATTTGATGGTTTTTATAAAGTTATTCAGGAGAATAAGCGGCGGTTGCTTCCTTGCCCACTTAAGAAACAAGGCAATAACTGGGTGTGCGATATGAATCAACTTGAAACTTTGCTATCGCAACCAGAAACCAAAATATTATTGCCGTGCAATCCACATAACCCAACAGGCAAAGTCTAGGGTCATTCTGAACTTAAAACGATGTCTGAGCTGTGTGAGCGTTATAATGTTAACGTCATCAGAGATGAAATTCATATGGACATGACTTTGAGAGACACAAAACATATTCCCTGGAGTGAAGTTGCCACGACACATTGGGCATTAATAACCTCTGCATCCAAATCATTTAACCTTCCTGCCCTTACGGGTGCTTATGGTTTTATTAATGATGGTCATAGCCGTGCGGCATATTCTCATCAACTAACGCAGAGTGATGGATTATCTTCTCCTGCTATTTTAGCGATATCAGCCTATATTGCAGCTTACAGGGAGGGACATATCTGGCTTGATGAACTGCGCAATTACTTGAGTGATAACTTGAATTATGTGGCACAGGAACTGAATGCTGCATTTCCACAATTGAACTGGCAGCCACCCCAGGCAACTTATTTGGCTTGGGTAGACCTGCGTAATCTGAATATTGATGATGATAAATTGCAGCAGATACTTATCCATGAAGAGAAAATCGCCATTATGCCAGGTAAAATTTATGGTGAAGCTGGTGAGGGTTTTCTCCGTTTTAATGTAGGATGTCCCCGTAGTAAAGTTGAATTAGGTATTCAAAAATTGATCTCAGCATTGAGAAAACTTTGCTGAAAATAGTTAATACTGGCAGATAAACTATTGTGATTATATTTTCAGTTAGCCGTGCACTCAACAAGATAAACGGGGTTCGAAACTTAATCCGAACCCCGTGGAGTATAGCGAAGCTAACCTTGTTAATGCTGTATATATCGCCGGTAATGGTCGTTGGCACAATATCGGCGACGTTGGGCATTTTCCCTAAGTATTTTTGTCACCCTTTGCCTTAGTGCTATCGCTAGCTTTCTTGATGTCAGGATCAGCATCAACAGTCTTACTGCCTTCTTTCATTGAAGAAGATGCCATGTTGCCCGTTGTCTTTGGATCATTAAAAGATTCACTATGAGTCTGTGATGTTTTCTGAACAGCGCCCATAAACCCGTTGAGAAACCCCATGACAGATAGGGCTTCTGGAGATGTTTCTTTAATAATCTTTGCGTTAGGATCGACAGGAGAGCCTGGAATTCTATTCTCCAATAATTTACTGAGGTTTTGAGCGGTTTCCGCATTATCTTTGCCAAATGAAAAGATGCTATCGAATGACATAATAATTATCTCCTGTGAAATATAACTTTAAGGTTTCCGGTAGAGTGGTTGATCTGAATACTCCATAGACTCGGTCTCGAAGATTGTATGATCAACTTCTAGAGCAGATACCGTTTCTGCCAATCCCGTTACACGATGTCGTTGGCCACCAACCAGATTAAGCACGTTGATATCCTGGGCCACAATCTCAGCACTATTAGGCGGGGCGGTTTGGGGCGGGGACTTGATTGGAACGGGGGAGGCGTATCGAACAGCGATGAACCCAGCAAAGGTGACAGGAATCGTATAGTTATACTGTTTAATGACGCGACGTTGTGTAACAAGAGTTCGTATGCGCGATTTCGCAGAGATGCTACCATTGGTTCCAGAAGTGGAGTTCCATGAGGTTGTCAGAGAACCACCGACTGAACCTTGAATAGCAAGCATAAGATTAGCGTATACCTCACCTTCGCCATGAGCGGCTGCGGTACCCGTATAAGTAACAT
Organism: Photorhabdus namnaonensis; assembly: GCF_001684335.1. Lineage (GTDB taxonomy): Bacteria > Pseudomonadota > Gammaproteobacteria > Enterobacterales > Enterobacteriaceae > Photorhabdus > Photorhabdus namnaonensis. The sequence goes on along the minus strand of NZ_LOIC01000099.1, from coordinate 12,487 downwards.
CCACACTGCCTTGATTGTAACTCGCTCGAGCATTGTATTTTGTTTCTATGGTTTTTGTAAGAGAGGCCATGTCTCGTACACCGAAGGTCAATTGAGCTGTGCCTTGAATGTTCCATGTTATTGTATTTGAAATCTCAAAATTTACATTATCGGCAAAGAAACGCTCCCTAGAATCACGATTTACATAGGTCCGCGAGGATAGGGTATCAGGCGGTGGTTGTGTAATATTTTTTCTCTCTTCAATTATTGGCGCTCCGATATTCATATAAGAATACCATCCACGACTTTCAGCTGTGCCATCTGGAAAATCTCCAAATGTTGCACCATTAATTGAAATTCCAATAGGTTTTTGCTTTTTGCCAGATGAATCAGTAACCAAAAGTGCTGGAGTGTTGAGAATAGACTCATCAATTCCCAGCTCAACTAGGTTTTGTGGTGTAACGATCTGACGATTTACATTCTCAAGGTTATACAACGATCCTTTAGTCGGCATGATTTTCTCCTATTAATTTTTAAAAGTTACATTTGCTACTTACCTACCTTCCTACATTATTCCAATGATTTCATATGTTAATAATAACGTTAGTTGACAAATTAAATACTGTCAAATCTCACAGGAAATATGGATTGGTATCGATAGCAGCAATGAACAGACAGAAAGTGTCAAATTCGGTAGGAAACCTCACAAAAAGGCAGAATTAGCTAAAAATCGGCTCATTTAGGATCGTTCAGATCGCTCACTGAAGGAATGGATACGACAACCCCCTCAAGAGAGTTATTGTTTCATGTGTTTGATGCACTAGCTCAATATGAATGAACGTCCACTTACCCAAGAACGAGTTATAGAGCTGTCATTCCGCACCTAATTCCTGATTTAAAAATAGTGTGATCTTTCACCTGTTTTGTGTATTTATTGCGTTGATGAGATTGACGGTGGTCTCCAATTTTGATCTGTTACTTCTATTTGCCGGATTGCCGGAAAGTCAATATGTCCACGCCAGCGTCTGTCATTAAACGTCTTGATCATCTGGGTATTATCGCTGCTTTTTGTCATGAAGTTCGTTTGCTGCGTATTTTCCTCCTCGGAGATCACCCAATAATCCCCTGCGTGGTGCCGTTGTTGACGGTGGCCGGGGGATGCAGCCAGTTCAGCGTGGCGTCTGAGATAAACGGGCTCCTGTCGGAGAAATGCAGGCGCTGTAGAACAGGCAGGCGGTCAAGAAAGGCGCTGAGTTCATCGCGGATAGCGTCTGCGACAGAGCGGTACCCCAGTTTTTCGGCGGCCTGAGCCGCGATAGCGTGCCCGTCCAGCCAGTAAGGGGCCAGTGTCAGACTCTGTTCTATCTTTATTCTCTATTCTTCAAAAGAATAGGATTGAAAATAACTCATGTCTTTTTATCTTTTTTTATACCGCACGACATAATTCCTTTTTTGAATATAGACAATATGGTTTCTAATTTAGCGTTCTGATTAAAAGAAAATAAATATCGATAAATGTTTATTATATTTAACATGTTATTACATTCGGTATTTACTTTATTTGGAAAGTTATCGTGTTCTATGTTATTAACTAACCCTTGTTTCTTTCTTATAAGATATGGTTTTCTTTTATCTCATATTTTCTTTAACTTGATCCTGAATAGATATTTTTACTCTGTCAAGGATATCCTTTTCTGGTTTTTATAATCCTCATGAAGATAAAATTCGGATACCAGATCAGAGAAAAATCATTCCAAACAATATAGTTACCTGGTATGTCTTGTTCGAAAAGAAGCTTTAATGCCCTATCTTTATTATGAGTAATTTCATATTCATTAAACTCTTCAATAGAACTGGATAAAAAATCCGAACTTTTAAAAAATTCAACGGGTTCCATATAAGAATTTATTATCTCACTCATATTGAATTATCTTAAAATTTTACTCCAGAGATCAAAGATGCTCTGTCTTACTTTTTAATTTATGTTTTTCCCTGAATACAGTGTTACACATATCTTTGGATCTAATAATATTGCCATTCGCCATATCTTTTTTAACTATAATTTTGTAGTTGAGTCACTTGTTTCGATATGGTATTGATTGATTTGGATTTATTTTATCCAGAGCATTTCTTATTGCATCAGTATATCCGTGATGATTACCTTGATGCCTTGCCATTACACTAACCAGTCGGCATTGGCGTAGCATGGGTATTTACCAATGTAAGAAAGAAACCAGCCGGAAGCGATCCCGGCTTTTTGCTGTTTCAGAGAGAAAGCAGAATAAAATAGCTAAAATATAGTCTATGTATATATTTACTATGAGTATTATATTTTTCTTTATTATTCCTTTTTTTATCTTTTTATTTATTTTATATTTTTGGATTTTAAGTTACATATTTAATATATAATATCAATCCTGTAAAATATTTATTTAAGTATGAAAATAACAAAACCTAAAGATCATGGAGATCTTTCCGGATTTTTCATGAGAACATATTTTCTATATCAACTAGTTTTTAATATCATTGGATTAAAAGCGACTATTTTTTTATCCTTAGTCATTCCGCATGGATACAACCCTTCTTTATAAATAACGTTTCGTAATTATGCTACACATAGCCTTCTTCAACCCATTGTTATACATAGAATTATGAGTGGTATAAGATGTAGCACTATTTTGAAATCTTATTTATATTTCGAACATTTTTTCTAATAACGATTTCTTCTGATAACCTAACATGTACCTTTGAATAGATAACATTTTTAGTTGATAATAGACTTCATCTAAAACTTCAAAATAAAAATCATCGTATTCTGTATTTGTTTTTTTCATTCTAGATTTTCTATAAATTAATGTCTTTTCCTTTTGTAAGTCACTGTATTCTTCGTCAATATCTTCTAAATAATCTTCGGCTTCAGGATAGTTATCTTCTAAAGAAAATTCACCAACGCTATTTTCTATAAGATCTTGCCAGACTAAATATCCATTTGGTAAATTTTGACTTAATGATAATCTGAGGGATTTGTCTTTATCTTCCAATAGGATAATATCAGAGGGTGCTTTTTCTCCCCCTGATAAAAGATTATCTGAAAATAAAAAACTCATTGGTTCAGTTATAAATTTCTTATTTTTGTTTTTCATTATTATACCCCTAAAGTTTTATTCCACATTTCTAAAGCACGTTGACTGCCTATTTTGGTTTTTCCTTTCGAGGTATTTTTAGCTCTTATTGGTGTTTCATTCATCATTCCTTTCTTAGCTAAATTTTGTATATTAGCAACCTGTTTCGATATTTCATTAACAGACTGATTTAAGTCTATTTTGTCTAGTGCATTTTTAATAGCCCTGGAGTAACCATTGTGATTACCTTGACACCTTGCCATTACATTAACCAGTCGGCGTTGGCGTGGCATGGGTATTCACCACGGTAAGAAAGAAGCAGGCCGGAAGTGATTCTAGCTTTTTGCTGTTTCAGAGAGAAAATAGAATAAAATATTTTAAATATAGTTTATGTATATATTTACTATTAATCTTATATTTTCATGTATTATTGCTTTTTTTATCTTCTTATTTATTTTATATTTTTGTGATTTTAAATTATATATTTAATATATAAGGCCAAGTCTGTAAGATATCTATTTTAAGCATAAAAATAACAAAGCCGGAAAGATTACGGGGATCTTTCCGGCTTTAATTACTACTTATAAATATCGATATTCATATTTAGATGCAATTATTTCTACATGGCTATCATTGCCATTAATTAAATAATGCTTTAAATCGAATCTATTTTTAGGATCATATAATGGTCTTTTATTGTTCAATATATCTGAATTAGTTACTTGATAAAAACCAGAATCAGGGTGATATCCATTTTTTTCCCAAAAATCAATTCTATTTACTGTAAAATCCTGCCCCTCTATTGCATAGTTTTGATGATTAAGATCGAAGAAATTCATAGTAATACACTTGAGTTCAGCCACAATCAAAAAATGAATTTCTATATTACGATATGTATCACTCTTAAAATTATCAATACGTAGAACATCAAGTCTGAGCTTAACCCCACTCGATTCTGTATAAACAGTTTCAAGGTCTGTAGTTGATATCCTAAACTCTGTTTTTTCTGGCATTAACTGTATTGTCATATCATTTCCTAACTATTTTTTGCAGCCAATTGTCTTAACAAGGCCAGAGCCATCTTTATTATGCGTAATATCTATAGACCTAGAAGGTGGCCTATCTAAAATATCCGCTACTAAATGTTTCGGAACATGTTCATAGGGAACATATATTGCACTTTGAGGGAATTTTCCAGATTCAACTATAGCGGCTAAACCACGGTTATTAAGCGTTATAGGTTTACCTGTCGCAGGATCAATCGTATATGAAATAACAAAAGTATCAGGGCTAATTTTCCCAACCTTAATATCATTTGCTACATCCAGAATAGGCCTTCCTGTTATCAAAGGGTCTGCCTGACTTCCTATGCTACTAAAGTTTGGCGCTATTCTATTTTGACCAAAATGCAAATCTTTAGGGAAATCTGTAATGTCACCATGTATAAATGGATCAAAACTACTAAGCCCAAACGGATCAATCCAGTTGACTGGATTGTGCACGTAACCGTAATGCGCTGCTTACATTTGAGCAGCTATTAAAAAAACAAAACCGGAAGATTACGAGGATATTTCCGGCTTTTTATTATTTACTTCAATTAAAATGATTTAAGCCATTCATAATGAAATTCTTTTTGTTCATCTGGATTAGTTGCTAAATTCAAATCATCGAAATCAAATGTTTTGACTATATCTTCACGTGTGGCTTGTTTGCCTAATGTGCATTCATAGGCAACCATGCCTAAAGACATCTGTCTTGACATATTAGATGGATATACATTCCTTTTTGCACCTTTGCAAAGAAAGGTTATATCTTTTAACTCTTTCCTTGCTTTTGAAAAACAAGAGAAAAAATCAAAGTCACTCACTTCTACTCGACAAATTCCATTTATGAGAATCTTCATGTGGCATTCAGAGTTGGGTGAGGTAAGCAAATATAATTCGGCTTCCCCTTTATTACCGTTCTCTATTGTTTTAACTGTTATTTTTTTTATGCTCATTTTGATCCATACCTTTGCGGGTTTAAGATACTATAATTAGCAAAATTACCAGAAGCATCAACAGGTGTTGCACCCAATATATTTTTAGGGCTAACTCCGCCAGGCACAGCAATTTCTAATTCTTTAGGGAATGGGGAATCTTTACCTAAAACGGCGTTTACATCTATGCCATTTTTCGTTTTCATAGCATATACATATCCATTCTCAGTATAAAATTGCGAGCCGTATTCAGCAGCCATATTAGGAGATTTTGTAGTGCTAATAAAATTACTAGGTGGGTCGTAATTATCTTTTGCATGTCTGTATAAGTCCGTACTTGTTCCCTGAGGCTGAAATCCTTCTTTGAAAACGACATCAGGTTTTCTGGAGTCTCCCCTATAAGATACAATATCTGGACACTCTGTTAATCCCAGAGGATCAACCCAATTGACCGGATCATGGACATACCCGTACGGGTTAAATCCTCCACTAAGATTCAGCGGATCTGCCGATAAGTACTGGCCTGTTTCCCTCTCGTAATAACGGTGCCGATTATAAAATAAACCGCTCTCCGTGTCTTCATATTGGCCGACGAATCTCAGGTTGCAGGTCAGGTTGCGCGGGTCATTGACTGTCAGCACCGGCCAGCATTCCGGCTCGCCCCAGGTGAGTAACCGGCCCGCCCATATCAGCTCCCCTTCCTCGGTCAGAATTTCCCGCACGGTTCCCTGGTGATCGCTCACCACATAATATAGCCGGCCTTTTTCAAACCGGGCCGAAGGGGTCAGGGCGCCCGGCTCATACAGCCAGTGAATACTGTGCGCGTAGTCAACGGTGCCGTCAGCCCGGACCGGGGTCTCTTCAATCAGCTGCTCCCCGCTCCACAGGTAATCATAGCCGATTATCGCGGTCGGCTTCACCGGCGGTCCGGCGGTGTCTGTCTCCTTTCGCTTGCTAATCCGTCGCCCGAAGGCATCATAGCCATAACGCCAGCGCACTCCTTCCGGGCTGATAAAGCCGGTCAGCCGGTCTTGCGCATCCCAGCGGTAGCGCCAGGTCCGCGGCCGGTATCCCCGTCGCTGTTCGGTTTTTTCTGTCCGCCGCCCGTTTTCATCGTAGCGATACGTGCAGGCGCCGTGCTGAATCACCCGCCCCGCCTGCTGGGTGTGGTAGCTCTGGCGCAGGTCTTCACTGAGCCGTTCCGGCACCCGTTTTTGGTAATGCAGGTGCTGGCCGGCGTCGTACACAAACAGTTCATCACAGGCCCGCATTCCGCCAAACTGGGCGGTCACCACCTGGTCATTCACATTGTAGCCGTAGCGCGTCTCGTCCCAGCGGGGGTCTTCAATGCAGGCCACGTTGTAGGCCGGGGTGTAATGCCAGTGGCGGGTCACCGCGCTGCCCATCGGCGGGAAATGCGGGTCGGCCTCGTACAGCGTCTGTTTGAACCAGTCGGAGCTGCGCCCGGCGGTCTGATGGGCCAGCAGCCCCACCGGAGTGTAAGCCTGTGACTGGATAAAGCCGGCGGCGCTTTCCCGCGCGATTTCCCGGCCCAGCCCGTCATGCTGCATCTGCAACGGAGCATGGCCGTCAAGCTGCCACTGCATCAGCCGGCCGTTGAGGCCGTAGTACCAGTTGACCGCGGGCAGGGTGTCCGCCTGGTATCCGGTGGGCAGGCCGCTTATCGGGTCCCACTGATGGCTGACGGCGCGCCCGTTAATCGTCTCTTGAGTCAGGCGGCCGGCTTCATCGTATTCAAACGCCACCACCGCATCCGGGTTGGCGGCCCGTATCAACCGTCCCTGCGCGTCATGGTCGTAGCTGGTGACGGCGCATAACGTGCACTGCCCGGCCTCTTCCTGCCACGCTTCCTGGCGGGTAAGGCGGTCGTCGTCGGTGTAGCACCAGCGCAGCAGCTGGTGATGGGGGTAACGGGCGGTGAGGCGGCGTCCGGCGGCGTCATACTGATAATGAATGGTCCGGCCGGTAAAATCGGTTTCGCTAATCACCCGGCCGGCCGGGTCTCGGGTGTAGTGGTAAGTTTCACCGGTTTCATTGGTCACGGTTTTCAGGCGGGTCAGCCGGTCGTAGCCAAAAGTCAGGGCCGAGCCGTCCGGGCGGGTGAGGCGGCTGAGCCGGTCAAAGGCGTCATAGGTATAGCGGGTGGTCCGGCCTTCCCCGTCGGTCACCGCCGAGACCCGGCGCTCGCTGTCGTAGTCAATCGTCTGCCGGATGCCATCCGGTAAGTGAATCTCGCTGACGCTGCCCGCCGGGCTGGCATGAAACGGGCTGTGGTGATAGTCGGTCTGCTGATGTAACGCGTCGGTGACCCGCAATAACCGGCCCAGGCCGTCGGTGTCAAACCGGGTCAGGGTGTCGTCCGGGGCCCGAATTTCACTGAGCTGCTGGCGTTCATAGCCGTAGCGCCAGGTGCGGCCGTCGGGCAGGACCTGGCGCAGGATTTCTCCCCGCGGGCCGTAACGGGTCTCTTCCACCCGCCCCTGGGGGTCGATAACCGAGGTCAGATTCCCCTGTTCGCTGTAATGCAGTCGCCAGCGGGCGCCGTCCGGCTGAGTGACCTGGGTAAGTTGGCCGTATTCATTGTAATCGTAAGCAGTGAGGTCCCCGGCGGGCGACAGCAAGGCGGTCAGCTCGCCGTAAGGGCTGTACTCATACGCGGTGGTCCGGCCCAGCGGGTCGGTTTCGGCGGTTTTGCAACTGAAATCCCATTCGGTCCGGGTGTCATGGCCGAGCGGGTCCACCAGACGGGTTACCAGGCCGTCGGCGTTATAGTGGTAGCGGGTACAGCCGCCTTCGGCATCGAAATAGGTGGTGATGTGATGGTCGTCATCATATTCAAAGCGGTCCTGCCAGTATCCCTGCGGGGTGGTGGTGGCCGTCACCCGGCCCGCGTTGTCATAGTGAATCGTGACATCGGTTTTATCGGTGTCGCGCCAGCGGGTCAGGTGCCCCTGCGGACTGTATTCATGCCACAGGTGGTGAAACTGAAAGGCGTCACATTCCGCCAGATACCCCGAATTATCATAGCGGCAGGTCACCAGCCGCTGGCGCTGTGCTGCGTGCAGCCAGTCAATGGCCGTGAGCTGCTGGTGCTCGTAATGCAGCGCCAGGGTCGTGGTGTCGGCATGGACCAGGCGGGTCAGGCGCTGCTGTTCATCGTAATGAAAAACGGTCTGATTGCCGTTGCGGTCCTCTATCAGGGACAGGCGGCGTTTATCCTCCTGGACTTCGGCAAAGCTCAGTATCTGCTGGGTGCGGCGGTTAAACAGGCGCAGTTCGCCGTCGCGTTGCCCGTAGAGCAGATAGTGACCGGCATGGAGGTTGACCGAGAAGACGTTTTCCGTCGGGGTGTGGAAGGTGTAAATCACTCCCTCGCTATCGGTGAAATGGGTTTCCTCGCCGTCGCGGCGCAGGTGCTGCGACCAGTCATCGGCCCATTTGGGGCCGAACAGCCCGGACAGAGCGGCGGTGGAGCGGTAGGTCCGGTTGAGGGTGAGCGGCAGTACCCCCGGCAGGGCCAGCACCGGCCAGACCTGTAGGAAGTCGCCGGTCGCCACGTCTACCGGCTCCCCGGCTTTGTGACAGAGCTGACTGTCACAGCCGGTTTTTTTCACCGACGGGGTGGGCGCTGCATACAATTTTGTCCCCGACCCGGGCCACTGGTTTGCCTTCAAAAAAGACATTGGGGGAGCCTTCAATAATGGCGCCTTTATTCTGTCCGTATTGCCCGATAGCGGCGCCGACGCCGGCCGTCGCCACCACAAACGCGGCCGCGGCCACCGCCACGACGGCGCCCATCAGGACGCCGCCCAGCGCGCCCCATAACCCGGCGCTTTTGTTCTGGTGGGCAATCGCATCCCCGAGCCGGGCGGGCGCGCTCCCTTCGGTGGAGACGGTCTGCATGCCCATCGCGCGGGCGATCTGGCGGCCGATTTTATCGCCGACATAACGGCCGGCAGACGCGCCGACGGCCCCGGCGGCCAGGCCGGCGGCAAAGGGCGCGGCAGCGCCGGTGGCGACCGCGTAAGCCCCGGCCGCGCCCAGCGAAGCCTGGCTGAACGCCTCGCTTTCCAGAAAGGCCAGCGCCTTGTCTGAACCCGATGTCGTCCTGGCGGTTCGGGGCGGCGGCGTGGCGGTTTTCGCCGGGGCGGCGGCCCCGGGACCGGGGGGCGTTTGCCGGGGTGAGGAGGCCGGCGGGCGGTGGGCGGCCCCGGCACCCACCCAGACATTTTGTAATAGGCTCATGACGACTCCCGGCGGTTAGGGTTCTTCACCCGGACGGGCTTGAAACGAGGTCATGATGGCCAGCATCTGCTCGCGCTGAGCCGGGGTCATGGCGCCGTTGCAGGTGCCGGTCAGAATCAGCACCTGGTGTGGCAGGTTGAGCATCATCATCAGCTGATGCAGGGGGCCCTGCGGGGCGGACCAGGTGAACTCGGCGGTCAGGGTGTCGCGGCCATTGAGCCGGCCGGGTTCCTGGGCGATAAGCTGCCAGTCTTTCAGCTGCTGACTGAGTGACGTGATTTCGCGCTCGGCAAACTGGGGGAAGTCGAGGCCCCAGGGCAGGGTGTCGCGGGACAGGGTGAAGCTGCTGCCGTTGTGGTCATCGGGGCTGGTGAGCACCAGCATGCTGACATCCCGCCAGTCGCGGGGCACGTTGAGGGTGCCGGCGTTAAAGTGAAAAGGGATTAAGGTGTTTTCCTGCGTCATCGTATTTTCCTGCTAAAAAATGAGATAGAAAAAAGCAATTTATTTAATATGAAATCATTATTGGGCGTGCCACTTTCCGACTTCTGATAAAAGCAACTTCTTCCCTTGAGTAATTTCTAATATCCCGTCGAGATATATTGTATATGTCGTACCACGATTAATGAATTCATAACCATATAAGTTACAGGTTCCTGTCTGACAGTTTTTATTTAATGTTTTTCCTTTAAGTCTTAGCGTGGCGCTATCTTTTTTTCTTATTCCAGTATACACAACGTCATCACAGGTAACTTCACCTTCTGGGCAAAGAACATTAATAGTGATAATAAATTTTTCCGTTTCCAATGACGAAGTATAAGACGCAAACGATGTATAAGAATGGGAAATAGAAATAATCCCAATAAGAGTAGAAAATATTTTTTTTACCATTTTTCATAGACTCCATTATTAAATATTTTTAACTCAGCTGCTCGTCGGTTTATTAAGCCCTGATTGACCTTGCCCTGTGATTTATTCCATACTTTCCAGGCATCATCAATGCTGTCATAACCTGTCTTCGCATTTTCATCATTTATCATTTTGACAACAGATGATTTTTTGAATCCACCGATACCAATGTTATATGACAGCAAAACTAAAGCGTCGTACTCGTTTTGTTTTATTTCCTTTGTTATTCCATCATTTACCGCTTTTTCATAAGGTGCAAGAGTATCTTTGAAGAGCTGTTCTGCTTCATCTTCCGTAATGCCATTTTTATATGTATCCCATTCACTTTTTGAAATCAATTTACCATATCCGATAGTTGCCCCTTCAGTCCAGTTGTCTATATTTTTGCCTGTTTGGTCATTATATGGTTTCAATCGCAGTCCTTCGATTTCTTTTAATAAATTCAATCCATCCTGGCTTATTGATTTTTCATTATCAGCTGAAATAGCACTGCTTTTGGGTTGAAGTGATTGGCTTGTAGGTGTTGCCGTAATCGGACTATTTACAGGTACAGATGGTTTTTTTCCTTCCTGACTTGTCGAGGGTAAAATTATAGGGGCAGTATCAGGAGCAGGAGATTTAGTTATTGTCGTAGGTGGAGCAACACTGCTTTGACCACTACCGTTATTTAAGCCAATTTTGGAACCATTAATCAACACCCCGTCGGCGTTCAGGGTAATGACGGAGCCGCCAAAGGTGAGGGTGATATGCGTTTGGGTCATCTCAATGCTGCCCGCGCCGACGGTCAGGGTGATGTTGTCGCTGGCCGTATAGAACTGGGTGCCCTCGCCGGCTTTACCCGCGGCGGCTTTCACCTGTATCTGGTTGGCTTCGGTGCTGCGCAGCCGGCAGATGGTTTCCGTCAGGCTGCCCTGTTCAACGCGGGTCTGTTCATCCCCGGTCTTTACCGCCACCTGGCGGTTGCCGGTTTCCACCACCAGGGTCTGGTCGTGTTTCACCACGGTGTGCATGTCCCGCTGGGCGTGCAGCGCCAGTTCCTCACTGCCTTTGGCATCCTCGAAGCGCAGCTCGTTGTAGCCTTCCCCTTTATGGGTTTTGGAGCGAAAGGTCATCCGGGTTTTACTGCCCGGCAGGTCTCCCGGCGGGAGATTGCTGGCATGGTAGGTGCGTCCGGTGACAATCGGCTGGTCCGGGTCGCCGTTCAGAAAGTCCACCACCACTTCCTGCCCGATACGCGGTATCGCCAGCATGCCCCAGCCCTGACCGGCCCAGGGCTGAGTCACCCGTATCCAGCAGGAGCTGTTATCGTTGCTCCGGCCGTAACGGTCCCAGAGGAATTGCAGGCGGATGCGGCCGAACGGGTCGCAGTAGATTTCTTCGCCTTCGGGGCCGACGACTTTGGCAATCTGCGGGCCCTCCATCACCGGTTTGGGTAACGGGGCCGGGCGCCAGTGCTGATTGTCGGGAATGAAGGTGAAGTCGTTGCTCAGGGTGGTGCCGCTCTCTCCGGCGGTCTGTTCCAGCGCCTGCGGCTGGCTGCCCCGGTGAGTGACGCCGACCAGCTGCCAGCGCCGGTTGAGGTCATTCCGGGGATGGCCGGTCAGGGTGAACAGCACGCCGGGCTGCATCGTCGCGGCATTGCTTTCCCCGTCGCCGGTCAGGGCGTTGTTGCGCAGGGCTTCCAGCCGGTAGCGGGTGAAGTCGGCGCCGTGCTGTTCGTCTTTGAAGCGGCCGGGAAAATCGAAGTGTTCGTACCCGGTATGCTGGAGGTCCTGTTCCCGCATCTGATGACGGAACTCCGCCGCCCAGGCCGGGTTTTTGAAGGTGTAATCTTTGAGCTCGACCACCGCCGGTCGCACCTGCGCCTGGCGGGTCAGCCGGGTAATGCACAATTGCTGGGCCTCTTCGGGGTGATAGGGCAGCACCGGGCCGTTGACGACAGAGCCCGCATCGTCGGCAAACACCAGGGTGTTTTTATGGCCGGTGAACTCAAAGAAGTAAAAAATCCCTTCTTCGGCGGTGAGCCGTTGCAGGAATTCAAAATCGGTTTCGCGGTACTGGACGCAGAACTCCCGTTCCGGGTGGGGATTGCGCAGACTGAACGCCACATCCCGGACGCCGTTCTCTTTGAGCAGGGTGGTGAGGATGGTTTTGATATCCTGCTGCTGAAAAATCCGGGCATTCTGGCGCAGGGTGGCGCGCCACATATCGGGCCGGATGGTCATGTCATAGC
>NZ_LOIC01000098.1 GCF_001684335.1 Photorhabdus namnaonensis | reverse complement strand
CGGGCTTGGGTTTTACTGCTACATCATCAGAAGGAGTATTCCATTGTGAATGCTTATAACCAGTGCTTGATGAGCGTACTGGCTTATGCTGATGGGGATGTCGATGTTGAAGGTTCTGTGAAACACTTTTTTAACCGGCAAATGGTGGATGTTTCAAAATTGCCCTATAAAGTGGAAGCATTGTCGGCAACGCCTGTCGTTTACGATGTGCCGTTTAGTAAACGTTATGCCCGGGTGGAGTTTGTTGATTCACAAGCGGGAAGCAACAAGCAAGGTGATACCAAACTGTTTTATGTTGCCAGTGAGAAAGATGTGATTGTTAGTTGGCGGGGAACCGCTAGCCTGGATAATTATCTGACTGATGCCACTTTCCAGCCATTGGCTTTAAGTTGCGATGATGACAAAGC
>NZ_LOIC01000097.1 GCF_001684335.1 Photorhabdus namnaonensis | reverse complement strand
AAAAACTGGCGAAATATTATTGTTTTTATGAGTTTTACCTTATTAATGGCATGTTCTAAGCACATTGATACTATATATAAGCCGATTGATGTGTCGCATTCGGGGCAATCCATCGAGATTAATTTTGAACTCAGTAAGAGAAAGGCTGGGGATTATCAGTTTGCTCTGCTGTTTGATAAAGGGGATGATGATGAAATGAAAAGGCGGCTTGAATTATTCGGTTATATTGATAAGGAAGGAGTGATAACCCCCGTTTCGCTTCATTTGGTTAGAAACGGCGAGGTTTTTTTTGACGAGAAAATAAATGCAGGGGGACGTAGCTGGGGACGTAGCTTCGATTACGAAGGGAGAAGGATAACTACGGCTGTGCGAGAAATTAAAACACTTTCGTTACCTCCCGGACGTTACTCTGCGGTAATTACCACCCTGGAGGATGTGCCTGCTTTTAATGGCATTCAGAGTTTTGTACAGCTCATATATTTTAATCCGAAGATTTAAAATGGTATCAGTATAAACAAAGGAAATAT
>NZ_LOIC01000096.1 GCF_001684335.1 Photorhabdus namnaonensis | reverse complement strand
GACTCAGCGTCATGCTTTTCACCTCTCCGGTCATTTCACGGTGCAGACGGGCTTCTATCGGCGATAATTTGGGTATTTTTATTGCCCCATCCAACACCTTCACCCCGACACAATGATAGCTGGACTGCCTGCCATGCTTGCGTTTGAATGTCGGGAAGCGCGCTTTCAGCTTCGGATTAAAAAAGTGGGAAAACGCCATATCGAGGTTAATCACCGCCTGCTGCAAGGCGATGGAATCATACGCTTTGAGCCAGGCATACCGGCGGGACTTTTTTGCCACTGACAGTAAGGGCTTGAGGTCTTTACGCGGGCTGAGGTTCACCCCGTGGCGTTGATAAGCGTGCTTCTTGATGTGGAGCGCCTTGTTGTACGCGAAACGGACCGCACCGAACTGAGCATTGAGATAATCAGCCTGTTCGGGTGTCGGGTAAATGCGGACTTTGGTGGCTCTTAACATCATCAGCGCTCATCGGGATAGTTTATGTATTTTAACCGCTTTTTGGGGCCGTGTCCCCCCCGGGCTGCCAGTGAACGTGATGGTTAATAACCTGAAAGCCCTGCGGGCTTTTCGCCTTATATCACCGCCCGCATTGGGCGAGGGTTTACGGCGGATTTTGCTAACAATATCGTCGTTGGTGCTGGCGACATGATTGGGGCAAGCCCGTTACTCTCCTCAATGTTCCATGACGAACCCACGATCGAAACACTATCCAAAGTAGGTTTGGCAGCGACTGCTGTTGGCAATCATGAGTTTGATAAAGGTAAGAATGAGCTGTTGCGTAAACAGAATGGCGGTTGTCATTCCATGACTGGTTGTCAGGGGCCAGAACCATTTACCGGGGCGAAATTCCAGTATTTAGCAGCAAATGTCACCGTCAATCAAACAGGTAAAACTCTATTTCCTGCATATATCATTAAAAAGTTTAAAGACATTCCGGTGGCTTTCATTGGTCTGACTCTGGAAGGTACGCCAGAGATCGTGACGCCACGAGAAACCGAAGGTTTGAGCTTTGCTGACGAAGTTAAAACCATTAATGCTTTAGTACCTGAGCTACAGAAACAAGGTGTTAAAGCAATAGGCGTTCTGATTCATGAAGGTGCTGAACAAAAAAGTGATGGCAAGCCGATTGATGTGAATGCCTGTAATGCTTTAACCGGCGAAGTGTTGAATATTGTTAATCAACTGGATAAAGAGATTGATTTCGTCATTACTGGTCACACGCATCAGGCATATAACTGTGTGATTAATGGTAAGCCTGTCACTTCCGCGCAAGCTAATGGCGAGTTAATAACTAGCTTGGATCTAAAACTGGACAGATCCACTAAGGATATTGTGGATTTTAAAGCAGAAAATATTTGGGTTGATAACCGTAAATATGAAAAAGATCCAGAAGTAACAAAAATATTGGATGCATATGAAAAAATAGCCGCTCCATTGGCAAACCGGGTCATTGGTAAGTTGGATAGCGACCTGAATAGGCAAACTAATCGTGCTGGTGAATCTTCACTGGGTAAAGTGATTGCAGATGCACATTTGTATACTGCTGCATCTAAAGAGAGTGGCGGCGCCCAAATTGCATTTATGAACAGCAGCGGTATTCGTGCTGACATGACTAGCGGTGAGGTAACTTACAATGCTATCTACGCTGTTCAGCCATTCTCCAATATATTATTAATTAAGACATTAACCGGCGAACAAATTAAACGTCTGCTGGAGCAACAATGGGAGCGCTCACGCCCACAAATTTTAGTGATTTCTAATGGCTTTGAATATCAGTGGAATAGCACCAAACCAATCGGCGATCGTGTTATTGCCAGCTCGATAAAAATCAATGGTAAGCCTGTTGAATTAAATGTAAAATACCGTGTAATTGCTAACGAATTTCTGGCAACAGGGGGAAGTAATTTCTCTGTATTTAACGAGGGTATCGATCCTATATATAATGTGCCAGATGTTGACGCTGTAATAAAATATTTCGCTGAAAAATCTCCTATTACTTATCCTAAACAAGATCGTATCGTTAATGTGAGCGAAGAATAATTAATAGCCTATTTCAACAGTCACACGAAAAAAGGTCATCAGGCGACGTAAACATCTACGTCGCCTTTTAGTCACAATTCCTCGCATGAAGAGAACACCAAAAATCACATAGCAGCTTTAAAGATCGAAACAATTTCCTCGTGGGTAGCCTGAACTGGATTAGTCAAACAACATATATCTTTCAAGGCATTAGTTGCTAACTCTGGTAAATCTTCTGGTTTGACATTCAATTCAGCCAAACCAGCCGGAATGCCAGTATCTTTTAACAACTTACGAATTTCAGCAATACATGCCACAGCCCCTTGCTGATCATTCATAGCGCTTACATCTACCCCCATTGCAGCGGCGATATCTTTCAAACGTCCCGCAACTGCTTTAGCGTTGAATTCTTGAACGTGTGGTAACAAAACAGCATTACATATACCGTGTGGTAAATCATAAGCACCACCCAATTGGTGAGACATTGCATGAACATACCCCAGTAATGCACTATTAAACGCCATGCCCGCCAAGAATTGTGCATAGGCCATGTTTTCACGTGCTTCTATATTGCTCCCATCTGCGACTGCCTGACGTAAAGAGTGACTAATCATCGAGATTGCTTTCAGTGCACAAGCATCCGTTATTGGGTTAGCCGCAGTAGAAACATAAGCTTCAACCGCATGAGTCATTGCATCCATTCCAGTTGCGGCGGTTAACCCTTTCGGCATGCCCACCATCAATTCTGGATCGTTCACAGACAAAACAGGTGTTATTTTCTTATCAGCAATGGCCATTTTAATATGGCGCTCAGTATCGGTAATGACACAGAAACGTGACATTTCTGACGCAGTACCCGCAGTCGTATTGATAGAGATTAATGGCAAATGTGGTTTAGATGAACGATCAATACCGACATAATCCCGGATATCTCCCCCATTGGCAGCAACCAACACAATAGCTTTTGCACAATCATGTGGCGAACCACCACCTAAGGAAATAACGCAATCGCTATTATGCTGACGCAGAATATCCAAACCTTCCTCAACGTTAACTATCGTCGGATTCGGATGGGTTCCATCATAGATTTCACTCTCAATATCAACATCAGATAATAAAGCTTGAACTTTTGCTGCCACTCCAATTTCATTTAAAACACGATCAGTCACAATCAATGCTCGTTTGTAACCATCACCTTTCATCGTATTTATCGCTTTAACCAAACAACCCGCACCAAACATATTTACTGATGCCATAAAAAAAGTCGTAGTCATCATTGATAATTCCTTAATATTAAAATAATTTTAGAATGAAAATATATAAAAATTAAAATTTAAAAATCACCTAATGGAATTACAGATCATTGCTCTTGCAACAAACATAAATAATAGTTCTATTTAAACCATATAATTCAAAAAATATAAACATATACATCGGTAGAGTTAGATGATGTTTATTAAAATAGTATTTGATAATTTTCCCTGTTGGTAATATATGTAATTAGCAATATAATAAATACAATAATCGATAAGATTAATATATCAATTCACAAAATTATTACTTAGGAGTTTATTTTGCCCTCTAACGAAATATTTAACCGCCTGACTGCACTACTCGATAATCATCATGCCAGCTATCGGGTGATGGAACATCCAACCGCCGGACGTTCCGAAGAAGTTGCAAAAATCCGTGGTACGCAACTTGGACAAGGAGCAAAAGGGTTAGTTTGCCATGTTAAAGGGGAAGGGTTCCGTCAATACATACTCGCTGTACTGCCTGCGGATCAACAAGCCGACCTCTCTTCACTGGCAAAACATATCGGTGGCAACCGTGCCTCACTAGCAAGCCCTAAAGAGGTTTTTGAACTGACTCAATGTGTGTTTGGCGCTATTCCACCTTTTAGTTTCCATCCAGATCTGAAACTAGTCGCAGACCCTTTATTGTTTGAACGTTTCGATGAACTGGCTTTTAATGCCGGCAGCCTTGAACGCTCTGTGATTCTTAACACTCAAGATTATCACCGAATTGCACAACCTGAATTAGTGAGTTTTCACCGGGTAGAATAAATACCATTGTGAAAAATGATATTTGTCAAATAGCCTATAGAAATTAGGCTATTTAAGATAATATTCTAAATATATTCATTTAAAGTGGTGACTATCCTGCACCCATAAATTTATATCACGAGATAAAGTCATTATTATTGCCACATTATATAAACATTAAACAGAGAGGTATAATTATCAAATACCATGAATATCTAATTATTCACTAATGAGCCATATACAAAAAATTATCAATTACATTAGGGGATAATTCCCTACCCCAATGAAGGTGTCTTTTGATAGGAATCTTCAATTATTTTTAATTTCAGAATCTTTATTTCAATTATCAGCACAAAATGATATGTCAATTATATTGGCGTTATATTGGCAACAATTTAATATGCCTATTCATTATATTTTATTAAATACAAGAACCCACACTCACTGTATTCTCATATCGCTTTCAAAAAGAAAGATGACGTTTTTTCAAAATAAAGTTTAAGGAATAGAAAAATATGACTAATAAGTTAGTTACAGGTGCAACTTTTTTCGACAGAAAATACTTTCTGGGTGAAGCGCACCATTATCCAGAAAATGATGTTATTATTCCACTGCCTTATGATCTCAACGACAGATTCCGCTCAGTAAGAGTTGGAACATTATCAAAAGTTTATGCATGGCGTCATCAGAGCGATTGTGAACCAGGTCAACGCTATCGTGAATGGGAATACGATCATCCAGATATCGATAGAGAAATTAGAGGATTATCTAAGTTCAAAGTAGCACCAAAAGATACCTGTCTGGTTGCATTAAGACTTATTGATGATACTTATTCAGGTATTAAATTCTCAATGTTCACGAATACACATTGTGTGGGTCCAGTTGAAACAACAACTGATGATGATTATGCACTGGTTGGTATACTGCCATTTGAGACCGAGTTAGTCACTGCCATTGCAATAAGAAATACCAGTACTGGAGTATATATTAATAACGGATCATTCTATTTCTATCGTGATGCAAATGGTGTTGTTACTATTGATGAGAAAGCTAATTTCCCTAAAAATCTCAGAATAGTTAATGTAGGTGGTAATCGTTTCGATATTCATATTATCAGTACCGATTTTTCTAACTAATCCGGTCATAATGTAACAATAACTAACCATTGTTTTCAGACAGGCTACGTTCTGAAAATTTAAGCAACACCGTTGCGGAATATCATCAAAACCCGCAACGGTGTATTCATTTCTACCAAGACAATAAATTTTTAACAATTAATTAGCCATTCTATGTTATTCATTTTTTTTCATAGAAATTTATAACTAAAAAATTAAATAGTCATTTGATTAAAAGAATATTCAATTGATACCCACTAGAAACAATAATCATAAGCTATTTACTTTGAGATAAATACTTTTCTAACAATTAACTCTAAAAATTATAGAAAAATACAACCATTATATTATTACATATCTACCTCTAGGTATTTTCATAATATTATTAATAAAAAACAATCTTATAACATCTACTCAAAACACCAAACATGAAAAATATTCACAATTAAATTGAATACCAAGCCTAAGATACAAGACTCACTATAAGTATCAAATTTTCATATTTCAAACAGTCAGTTTGACTATATTAATATTATTATCAAGATATTATTCGGCATTTTTTAAACAGCTTTACTTTATACATTTTTATGCTAATTTTAATATTAATCTATCGAATATTATTCCTTTATTGACCGGATATATCACATCTAAAGATAAGGAGCGAATAAATTATTAGTAGCAAATATCATATAGAAAAAGCCAATTTGTAAAAATAGTAGAAACGAGCAAATACTATATACTTCGCATTAATACAATCGGGTATACTTCCAGAAAAACATTACATAGGAGTTTATTAATGGGAACATTTTTTTCTTGGCAACCTATATATTACTTACATCAACTTTAAGGAGTGAAAGAATGACAGAAGAATTAATTACCGGCGTCACATTTTTCGAAGAGAAAAACTATCAGGGTAAGTCACATGATTACCCAGAACTCGATAAAATTATATCGCTCCCTTCCAATCTTAACGATAAGTTCCGTTCAGTAAAAATTGGCAAGTTATCAAAAGTCCATGCATGGCGCCATTATAACGATCCAGAGAGTAAATATTATGAGTGGGTAGTCGATAATCCAGATATCGATAGAGAAATCAGAGGATTATCTAAATTCAGAATTATGCAGAAAGATACGAAACTGGTTGCACTAAGAATCATCGATGATACTCATTCAGATATAAAATTCTCTATGATCGTCAAGATATTTAATGGAGAAGAACAAGAAACAATCGACGTTAACGCAATAACAGATGATAATTATACTGTCGTTAACGAACTATTGGTACAGAAAGAGATAGTCACTTCAATTTATGTAAGAAATGTCAACACCGGAGAATATATTAGTAACGGGTCATGCTATTTTTCTTATGATGCTGTCGGTATTGCAACTGTCGATGAGGGCCTCAATTTCCCTAAAAACTTGAAGCTGGTTCATGTAGGGAATAATCGTTTTGATTTTCACATTATCAGTATTGATCCTATTGTTTAATCCGGGATTAATGTGACAATCATCACACTCAGATAAGTCATATTCTGAAATTCAGGCTACGCCGTTACAGTACATTTGTTAAAAAGCCGTAACGGCGTGCTCCAGACAATCGCGGAAATTAAAACCGCATCATATCTGATGTGGCCTCTTCACGTTCCTGGTCAATCGATAATACTTGGGCTTACTCCATCCATTCAGTATGGAAAACCCCCTCTTTATCAGTACGCTTATAAGTATGAGCACCAAAATAATCACGTTGAGCCTGAATTAAATTAGCGGGCAATACAGCAGAACGATAACTATCGTAGTAAGAAATAGCAGCGGAAAACGTGGGAGTTGGGATACCATTTTGCACACCATACGAGACGACATCACGCAACGCCTGCTGATATTCATCAGCAATTTTCTTAAAGTAAGGCGCCAACAACAGGTTAGCAATATCCGCATTTTCGTTATATGCGTCAGTAATTTTTTGCAGGAATTGAGCGCGAATAATACAACCCGCCCGGAAAATCCCGGCAATCTCACCGTAATTGAGATCCCACTGGTACTCATCAGATGCCGCTTTCAATTGCTGAAAACCCTGAGCATAGGAGACTATTTTACCCAAATAAAGCGCACGGCGGACTTTCTCAATAAATTCGGCCTTATCACCTTCAAATGGTTGTGCTTCCGGCCCACTCAAAATTTTAGCTGCGGCCATTCGCTGATCTTTTAGAGAAGAAATATAGCGGGCAAATACCGATTCTGTGATCAATGTCACTGGAATACCTAAATCCAGAGAGCTTTGACTGGTCCACTTACCCGTACCTTTATTTGCTGCTTCATCTAAAATCACATCAACCAAATATTGGCCTGTTTCATCTTTCTTACGGAAAATATCAGCAGTTATTTCAATCAAATAGCTGCTTAATTCACCGTTATTCCAGTCAGTGAAAATCTCAGATAGTTCTTCATTGTTCAGATTTAGGGCGTTCTTCAGTAAGGAATAGGCTTCAGCAATAAGCTGCATATCACCGTATTCAATGCCATTGTGAACCATTTTCACATAATGGCCGGCGCCATCCGGCCCAATATAGGCCACACAAGGTTCACCTTCGGCTTTAGCCGCAATCTCTTGCAGAATTGGCGCTACCAATTCATACGCCTCTTTTTGACCACCAGGCATGATAGATGGCCCTTTCAATGCCCCCTCTTCACCACCGGAAACCCCAGTACCGATAAAATTAAATCCTTGAGCAGAGAGCTCGCGATTACGACGGATAGTATCCTGAAAATAGGTATTACCCCCATCAATCAAAATATCACCTTTATCCAGATATGGAGTCAACGAAGCAATAGTTTTATCAGTTGCTTCACCAGCCTTAACCATGAGCAGAATACGGCGCGGTTTTTCCAGTGAATTGACAAATTCTTCGATAGTGTAACTTGGAACTAATTTCTTCCCCGGATTTTCGGCGATCACTTCGTCAGTTTTATCACTTGAACGGTTAAATATAGATACGGAATAACCACGGCTCTCAATATTGAGTGCCAAGTTACGCCCCATCACCGCCATACCGACAACACCAATCTGCTGCTTGGACATGAATAACTCCTGTCTGATGATAATTCGGCTCACCAATATATATTAGTGTGCAATTTGTTAATGTGATCACATGTTAACTCAGGATGCATCCTAATGGATAGTTATTGGTACCACCGATGCCGCTACACCTCATTTTTTGGAAAAAACTTCCCAAGATGAAAAATCAACTATTGAAATTTGATGAGGCAATGCCCATTATTCATTATTCGGCATAAGCCGTCATAATTAGAAGGTAAAACAAACTGTATGGAATGGATCGCTGATCCGACGATATGGGCTGGACTGGTTACTCTTATCGTTCTAGAAATTGTCCTTGGAATCGACAACTTGGTCTTTATTGCCATTCTGGCAGATAAACTTCCTGAAAAACTAAGAGACAAAGCAAGAATTACAGGTCTGAGTTGCGCATTACTGATGCGTGTCGTACTGCTTTTTAGTCTTTCCTGGCTGATAACGCTAACTCATCCATTAATTACGCTTTGGGAACATCCGTTTAGCGCCCGCGACCTGATTATGCTGATAGGCGGTCTTTTCTTACTGTTCAAAGCGACAATGGAGCTTAATGAACGACTGGAAGGTAAAGATACCCACTCAGGACAACAGCGCAAAACATCTAAATTCTGGACGGTTGTCGTGCAGATAATTGTCCTTGATGCTGTATTTTCACTGGATTCAGTGGTTACTGCTGTTGGTATGGTAGACAACATCGGTATCATGATCGCGGCAGTCACCATTGCGATGTTCCTGATGATACTGGCAAGTAAACCGCTGACCACTTTCGTCAATGCTCACCCGACTATCGTTATTCTCTGTCTGAGCTTCTTGTTGATGATCGGTTTCAGTCTGGTAGCCGAAGGTTTTGGTTATCACATACCAAAAGGTTACTTGTACGCCGCTATCGGCTTCTCCATTATGATTGAATCCTTAAACCAATTCGCTCAGTTTAACCGCCGCAGATTTCTTACTGCTTCCCGTTCACTACGTGAAAGAACAGCCGAAGCCGTTTTACGTATCCTTAGTGGTAAGCATGAAAACGCAGAATTGGACAATCATACATCTAATCTGATTTCTGATAATCAGGAAGTGTTTGATCCACGAGAACGTCAAATGATCGCCAGAGTTCTCGGCATGGCACAACGTAATGTCAACAGTATCATGACTTCCCGTCACGACGTGGAATACCTTGATATTCATGCACCAACCGAAAATTTGACGCAAATACTGAGTAAAAGCCCTCATACACGCATTGTGGTAACTGATGAAAATATCAGTGACGAACCATTAGGTGTTGTCCATGTCATTGATTTATTGAATCAACAGCTCAATCAACAGCCTTTTGATTTACACTCGCTGATAAAACAGCCCCTGATTTTCCCTGAACAGCTTTCTCTACTTCAAGCATTAGAGCAGTTCCGCCAGGCACAAACTCACTTCGCGTTTGTTGTCGATGAATTTGGTTCTGTGGAAGGTGTGGTAACTTTGACCGACGTAATGGAAACTATCGCGGGTAATTTGCCGGTAGATGGCGAAGAAACTGATGCCCGCCATGATATTCAAGCGACTGAAAATGGTGGCTGGATCGCCAATGGCTATATGCCTCTGGATGATTTAATCCTTTATGTCCCTTTGCAACTGGATGAAAAACGTGAATATCAAACCTTGGCAGGTTTATTGATGGAACATTCACAACATATTCCACAACAAGGCGAGCAATTACAGATTGATAATTATCTGTTTGAACCGTTGGAAGTGACCAGTCACCGAATTAATAAGGTAAAAATCACCCCTCTGGCGTCAGAGGAAGAAAATAAAGAATAACTCAGTGTTATTGATCACTAATCATATTTGCCATCACTGAGTTTTTCCTCGGAAACAAAATAAAACCCGGTCAGTTTAAACTGTACCGGGATTTTTTTAACTTTTGCTATCAACACTATATGTGGAACTACTATATGTGGAATTACCATATACTGAACTACTATATGCGAAACTATATGCGGATACTGTTAGTGATTTATCTAACAATATGAAGTAACTTTGTATTTAGAACAAAAAAACATAGCTTCTCAATTCAATAAACTTCATATAAACTTGTCAACCAATAATACTATTCATTAATTCAACAGGATACTATACGGGGTCTGAAGCCCAACCGTACGAAAACGTACGCTAAGTACGTTTTTTAACCACATTTGCTGAGGCTATATATTTGTAAAGCGTTGGCCTCGATACTCCCATTAACTCGCAAATCTGCGCAACAGTATGTTTTTTCTCATTATAGAGTTGGACAGCCAAAGCCTGCTTATCCTTACTCAGTGCTTTCGGACGCCCACCTTTACGCCCTCGGGCACGTGCAGCTTGAAGCCCTGCATAGGTTCTCTCCCGCGTCAGATTGCGTTCAAATTCAGCCAGCGCACCAAAAAGATGAAATATCAACATGCCTGAACTGGATCCTGTATCGATAGATTCTTGAAGACTTTTTAAACCGATATTTTTTGATTCCAGTTGATTAACCATTTCAATCAAATCTTTCAATGAACGGCTCAAGCGATCCAGCCGCCAGATCACCAAGGTGTCTCCAGGACGGGTAAATTTAAGTACAGCCTGTAGCCCAGGACGTTCCGCTTTAGCTCCGCTAATCTGGTCTTCGAATATTTTGTAACACCCTGCCACTTCAAGTGCATCTCGTTGCAAATTCAAATTTTGGTCATCAGTGGAAACACGGGCATATCCGATTAGCATGTTTTCATCCTCAAAGTAGCAATATACTCGTTGTTTTTTAAGTAATATTAACATTGATTTCTTTATCGAGTATATTAACAATAGTTTATCAGCTTTCTCGCTTCAATTTAAAATGGGAAATCAGAGTAAAGAAAACGACCGTTTTCTTTACTCATACAGGGGGATAATTTTGCCAGCCGATTTTTTAAACGCGGAACAACGAGCCAGTTATGGCCAGTTTTCTGGCGAACCTAATGAGGTTCAACTTGCCCGTTTCTTTTTGTTGGACAAAGCGGATATGGATTTCATTAATAATCGGCGCGGTAGGACAAACCGCCTCGCTGTAGCATTGCTGATCGGATGTGTTCGCTTTCTTGGCACATGGCCTCATGAGCTGTCATTAATTCCAACTAACATTCAATGGTTTGTTGCAAGACAGCTGGGAATATCAGACATAGGTGTTCTTTCTGAATATTCAAGAAGAGAAACCACATTACGTGAACATCAGGCTCTGATACGACGTCGGTATGGTTATCATGATTTTACCTGGCCGTGGACCTTTAGACTAAGCCGATTGCTTTTCACCCGCAGTTGGCTCAGCAATGAACGCCCTGGGCTACTTTTTGATCTAGCGACCAGCTGGCTTTTGCAAAACAAAATACTATTGCCTGGCGTAACCACGTTGACTCGTCTGATATCGGAAATTCGTGAAAAATCGGCAACCAAGCTCTGGACTCGCTTATCTAGCATGGTCTCAGAGGCGCAGCGCCTACGTCTTGAAGAATTATTAAGGGTACCTGATGGTGTACGAACCTCATATTTTGACCAGTTGAGAAAAGGTCCTGTAGTCATCAGCGGTCCAGCATTTAACCAGGCTGTAACGCGCTATCTGAAGTTAAAAGCGTATGGAATGCAAGACCTGGATTTCACCAGTATACCTCCTGTGCGTTTCAATGCTCTAGCGCGGTATGCTGGTTTGATTTCAGTTTATAAAATAGCCCGAATGCCATCTGATAGACGAACAGCAATGCTGATTGCATTTGTCCGATCGTACGAAATTTCAGCGCTAGATGATGCACTTGACGTTCTTGATGGCGTCATTACAAATATCGGGCAAGAAGCGAAGAAAATTGGGCAGAAAAAACGACTGCGGACACTGAAAGATCTTGATAGGTCGGCTCTAGAGCTAGCAAATATTTGCTCAGTGCTCCTAGATGAAAATATCGACAGTGAATTACTTCGTTCAACGATATTTAGAAAATACCCTCCGGCTAGGCTAGCAGATACTATTACCTTTATAAATGCCATTGCACGTCCAGCAGACACAAATTTTCACGATGAAATGGTGGAACAATACGGCAGGGTTCGTCGCTTTCTTCCTTGTATGCTGGAAAATATCGTATTCAGTGCTGCACCTGCCGGTGAAATAACTCTGGAAGCTCTACATTATCTTACGGCAATCCAGTCAACTCGGAAGCTGCATATTGATGATGCACCAATAGCGATAATTACGGGTCCATGGAAACGGCTCTGCTATGGTAAAGATGGGCATATATCCCGACAAGGCTATACTCTATGTGCGATAAATAAATTACAAGATAGTCTGAGACGGAGGGATATTTTTGTCCAACAGAGCGAACAATGGGGAGATCCCCGCGCTAAACTTCTTCAAGGACAGGATTGGTATGCCAACAGAGTGCAAATTTATCGCTCCCTTGGGCACCCTCTAAACGCTGTTGAGGCCGTCAGCGCTCTGACCCGACAACTTGACACAGTGTATCGGCAGGTTGCTAAAAACTTTTCTGATAATAAGGCTGTTTCTCTGGATTTTAGCGGAAAACGCACAAAACTCACTATTGCTCACCTGAGTGGGCTTGATGAGTCGCCAGCGCTTAAATCGCTTACGGAACGAGTATCCGGTCTGCTCCCTGTTGTTGACCTCACTGAACTTCTTCTTGAAATTAATGCGCATACTGGGTTTATTGATGAATTTTCTCATGCTAGCGAGGCTGACGCACGCATGGAAGGTCTGACAGTCAGTATCTGTGCGGTGTTGCTGGCTGAGGCTTGTAACATTGGCATTGAGCCATTTATACGCCCGAATATTCCGGCGCTTACTCGGCATCGTCTGAACTGGACGCGGCAAAATTATCTCCGAGCTGAAACACTCGCAAGTGCTAATGCTAGGTTGGTTGATTATCAGTCAACACTCCTTCTGGCTCAGAAATGGGGTGGAGGTGAAGTAGCCTCAGCGGATGGTATGAGGTTTATTGTTCCAGTTCGGACAGTGCACGCAGGACCGAATCGAAAATATTTTGGCTCCGGGCGGGGCATAACCTGGTACAACTTCGTCTCAGATCAGTACTCTGGATTCCACGGCATCGTTGTTCCTGGTACGCTAAGGGATTCAATATTTGTTTTGGAAGGATTACTGGAGCAACAAACAGGATTAAACCCAAGAGAAATAATGACTGATACGGCCGGCTCCAGCGATCTAATCTTTGGGCTTTTCTGGTTGTTAGGCTATCAGTTTTCTCCCCGTCTGGCTGATGCAGGGGCCTCCGTGTTTTGGCGTGTAGATAAAGATGTGGATTATGGCGTGCTAAATGATCTTGCCCGTAGCATAGCCAATACGCGGAAAATAGAACAACACTGGGATGACATGATGCGGATGGCTGGCTCGCTGACGATGGGTAAAATTAGGACGTCAGTGGCGATCCGTTCATTGCTCAAAAGCGATCGCCCTTCAGGTCTGACGCAGGCGATTATCGAAGCAGGGAAAATAAATAAGACGTTGTATCTGCTTAATTATATTGATGATGAGGATTATCGTCGTCGTATCCTGACCCAATTGAACAGGGGTGAAAGCCGACATGCAGTCGCCAGAGCGATTTGCCATGGACAAAAAGGTGAAATCAGAAAGCGCTATCAGGACGGACAGGAAGATCAACTGGGTGCGCTAGGGTTAGTGACTAATGCTGTCGTACTTTGGAATACCATCTACATGCAGGCTGCACTGGATCATTTGCGTAATGAAGGTGAAACTATTAATGAAGAGGATGAGGCCAGACTTTCACCACTGAAGCACGCGCATATCAATATGCTAGGACATTACACATTTACATTGGCGGAGCAGGTAACAAAAGGTCAGTTAAGACCTCTTAAGCAACCGGAAGAAACAGATGAATGGGTTCAGTAAAATGTACATTGTATAAGGAGAAAATTCCTATCTGTTCAAAAAATGTACTTAGCGTACGTTTTCGTACGGTTGGGCTTCAGACCCCTACAACTGGAAGAGGTTCGATCGGCGCTGAAAGATTCGCAGGAAGAAACCTAGAGCCTACAGGCCGAACTGCTCCCATCAGACAACAAAAGGGAAGAAAGGGGAAATTGCATGAATGTAACAGAAGCTGTTGCTGCATAAATGCCCCACACTAATGAGATGGTCGCCCTCACCCTGTTAGCGATATATTGACAGCGTGTGATTTATTTTTTTAAGAGGCCATCATCATGAAC
>NZ_LOIC01000095.1:138003-190822 GCF_001684335.1 Photorhabdus namnaonensis | reverse complement strand
ATCCGACGGCGTGAGGCCCTTTCAGGTCCCCCACTTTGGTCTTGCGACATTATGCGGTATTAGCCACCGTTTCCAGTGGTTATCCCCCACCCTCGGGCAGATCCCCAGACATTACTCACCCGTCCGCCGCTCGTCAGCAAAAGCGCAGGCGCTTTCCTGTTACCGCCCGACTTGCATGTGTTAGGCCTGCCGCCAGCGTTCAATCTGAGCCATGATCAAACTCTTCAATTTAAAGTTTGATGCTCAAAGAATTCTGACTCATTAGTTCGTAATGAATTAACTGTTGTTCACTCTTCAAGACTTTAAAACATATTTTTTGTGATACGGTCTTGTGAGTGCCCACACAGATTGTCTGATTAATTGTTAAAGAGCAGACTGAATCAAAAAATAACATTCTCGTTCAGCCGGGCTGCGTATATTACGCTTCTCGCCCGCAGAGTCAAGCGCTTATTCGCTTTCCTCTGCCTGACCTCACAATGTTTATCAGCGTTGTGTCGGTCAGTGGTGGCGCATTATAGGGAGTTCTTTGACGCTGGCAAGCGTTTATTGAAAAAAAATTGCTATTCGCAGATTTTTTCAACAAAACACTGACAAAAAGAACAAATCAGTTATTTTTCACTCACTATTTCAAGGAAATCATTAGCAAAACGATCGACTTGCTGCCAGTCGGTATATTCAATTTCTTTGGTTGTATCAGTTTCCCCACCGGTCATCTTCATAATTATTTTCACCATAACCCGATCCAACCAATGATAACGGGGATAAAGTAATGCACCAGCAAAAACACCACATAAATCTGGCTTCCAGGGAGTATTAAGCAGAAATTTACGAACATACACATTCGTTTCTGGTGTACGTTTCGCTGGCTTCCTTGCTGTCAGATTCACACCAAAAAACGCAGTTGGCATTTTATTAAGTTGTTGTTGATGACAGATCGCAAACTTTTTCAGTGCCGAATTAAAATGACCATATCTGATCGAAGCCCCAATCATAACTTTGTCATAAGCTTCCAAATTGATCATTTTTACTGTTGCTAAATCTATGAGCTCGCATACCCCCGCTGATTTGCGTAGATTTTCAGCAATGCGGGTAATAATTTTCTTAGTCTGCCCATCCCGACTGGAATAAAGTAACAAACAATTCATAGCCATACCCCTCTCCTAATAGACTATTCACGCCAGAAGGTTGGTGTAAATAAAACTAATAAAGTGAATACTTCCAAGCGACCAAACAACATCGTTATAACTAATATCCATTTGGCTGCCGGATTCATTGCAGTGAAGTTATCCGCAACAACACCCAACCCAGGCCCTAGATTATTTAGTGTAGCGGCTATTGCAGAAAACGCAGAAAGTTCATCTACACCAGTTGCAATAAGTAATAACAAGCTAATGATAAATACCAAGGCATAAGCAGAGAAGAATCCCCAAACAGCTTCAATAATCCGTTCAGGTAATGCTCTTCGCCCTAGCTTGAGGGTATAAACCGCATTTGGATGAACCAATCTCTTCAATTCACGGGAACCTTGCAGGAATAGTAATAAGATACGAATGACTTTCAGCCCTCCTCCCGTTGACCCCGCACAACCACCAATAAACGCGGAACACAACAGTAATATTGGCAAAAATGATGGCCAACGTGCAAAGCTATCTGTGCTGAACCCTGCCGTTGTCGCCATTGAAACAACCTGGAAAAAAGCTTGGTTTAGTGTCTCCATCCCCGACTTATAAACAGAGTGATGCCATAAGATCAGAGTGCAAATAATAACAAGCACTAATTGAATGGAGATAAACATGCGGAATTCAGGGTCCCGCCAATATACTGTCAGGCTACGTCCCGTTAATACCGAGAAGTGCAAACCAAAATTACAACCAGAAATCAGCAGAAAAATCGCAATAATGGTATTTATCGCGGGGCTATTGAAATAACCAATACTTGCGTCATGTGTAGAAAATCCACCAATTGCGATAGTTGAAAAACTATGAGAAATGGCATCAAAAACTGACATTCCCGCAGCCCACAATGCCAAAGCACAAGCAATTGTCAGTAACACATAAATCAACCATAAGGTTTTTGCCGTTTCAGCAATTCGTGGGCGCATTTTATTATCTTTCAAAGGGCCAGGCATTTCAGCCCGATAGAGTTGCATTCCCCCAACCCCAAGTAGAGGCAATATTGCAACAGCCAGCACAATAATCCCCATACCACCTAACCATTGCAGCATCTGCCGGTAGAAAAGAACCGCTTTAGGCAAGGAATCAAGCCCAATTAGGGTTGTAGCGCCCGTTGTTGTTAAACCGGAGAAAGACTCAAAAAATGCATCTGTAATAGAAAGATTTGGCTGTTCAGAAAAGATGAAAGGTAAAGCCCCAACACTACCAAGTACTATCCAAAATAAAGCAACGATAAGAAACCCTTCTCGGGGCTTTAATTCATGTTTTTGCTCCCGATTTGGTATCCAAAGCATCAAACCAATAATTAAGGCAAAAATAAATGTCTGACTAAATGCACGCCCAGCGCCATCACGATAGATAAGTGCTACCAATCCTGGAATTATCATGGTGACAGAGAAAAGAATGACAAGTAGCCCAACAATACGGGTTATGGCACGAAAATGCATTTAGCTGGTTCCTTAGAAATCCAGTTACAGAGAATATTTACAGATCAGGTGTTAAATGCAGTACACCACGACTTAGATCACGTAATTTATCACCGACTTCCCCCACTAAGGTAGTTGGAAGTGAAATCCGCAAAGTAACATTCTCTGCATACTCACTGGAAATAATTTGCCCTGATGATTTCTGTAATAACTGTTCAATCATAGAGATATGGGCATATTCACACTGCAAGGAACAGAGTTTCTGTGGAACCTTATATTTTGTTTCCAGCAATTTCAGCGCCTGTTGAACACCACTTCCATATGCCCTTACTAACCCACCGGTACCTAATTTTATTCCACCAAAATAACGAACAACGACCGCGGTTATTTCACCAACATTATTTCCCATAAGCTGGGATAGCATCGGTTTACCTGCGGTCCCTGAAGGCTCGCCATCATCTGAAAAACCCAACTGTTGTGAATCATCCGGCGCACCAGCAACAAAGGCCCAGCAATGATGGCGGGCATCAGGGTACTGAGCTTTGATTCGCTGGATAAACTCCTTGGCCTCATCCACCCCGCAAGTATGCTCCAACAAGGTAATAAAGCGACTTTTTTTAATCTCCTCAGTAAAACTCACTGAAGCTGCGGGTATCAAATAAGGCTTCATTATGGCAATTGAAGATCCCTAGTCATGTTTTCCACTTTATTTTCATGGATCACAATATTGTCTTCGATACGAATACCACCGAAAGGTTTAAACATCCCAATTTTATTCCAGTCAAAATGTCTGTTGAACTCACTGTCACGCCAAGGTGCAAGCAGCGACTCGATGAAATAAAGACCTGGCTCGATAGTCAGCACCATGCGAGGTTCCAGAATACGGGTACAACGCAGATAAGGATACATATCCGGAGCTGCCAAATGTGTACCTGTATCATCCTGCATAAACCCTGCCGCATCATGGACCTGTAATCCAAGAGGATGACCAATACCATGTGGAAAGAATGGCGTTGTCAGACCTTTTTCAACCATGACTTCTTCACTAACATCTTTCACGATACCATATTTTTTCAACAATTTAGCAATCCGATAATGCATCTGAATATGATATTCGGTATAGCGAACGCCTGCTTTAATTGTACTGATTAGCGCTTTTTGTTCAGCGTTCATATCTTTAATTAAAGAGGAAAATTCGTTATTGCTTTTTGCTGAATAAGTACGGGTGATATCTGCTGCATAGCCATTATATTCAGCACCGGCATCAATCAGGAAACTACGTATCTCTGAAGGTACATTGTGTTGCAATACAGTGTAATGCAAAACAGCCGCATTCTCATTCATAGCAATAATATTGTCATAAGGTACATCTGTATCACGATGACCTGTTGCCGTAAGATAAGAGATATTAATATCAAATTCACTCATCCCAACCTGAAATGCTTCATAAGCGGCCAAATGCCCGACAATAGCTGTTTTTTGTGCTTCACGCATACAAGCTAATTCATAATCTGTTTTGTATGAACGATAGAAATGCAAATAATCAAGGACAGGCTTTGGATTAATATTGTGTTCAGAGAAACCAATCTCTTTTGCTCTTTGTGGTGAGCAACCAATGTAAGCAACATTCTGCTTCACATAAGTGCTTAACTCTGCATTGATATCTCCAGCATTTGTCAGATGGATCATTTCAACTTCTTTAGTCCAGTAGCTAGTCGGTAGCGGTTCTACGCTGTGCCAATAATCTACCGGTGAGTAAAACCATAATTTAGGCTTATTAATACCATCTACCCACAACCAACAATTAGGTACTTTAGTTACTGGCACCCAAGCTTTGAAGTGAGCGTTAACTTTGAAAGGGTAGTCTCTATCATCAAGAAAAATACGCTGTAACTCACCAGAGTGAATCAGCAAAGCATCTAATTGATTACGGGCCAATGCTTCACAGGTACGTTGCTGCAATGTAGAGATATGTTCGTGGTACAGAGATGCCAACTTTTCCATTTCAATTGACCTTTTTTATTTTATGGCTAGACCATTAGCTTATCACAGCCATTGATATTTGCAGGTATCACGCAAAACCCGCTCAATTTATCGGCTCCCGCTAACACCTTATTTACCAAAATATAAAAACAATTATTGTCAATGAGATACAAATCTCACTTGTGATCACCCTTGCAAAAAACTAATCACTCATTTGCATTTACTTAACATAATAACCACAATCAAACCCATCTGGTCATACCAGATGGTATGCGCTCATTTAGGAGAACGACATGCTCTATCAAAGTGAAACAATTCAAGTAAGCTGGCTGAAAGATGGCATTGCTGAACTGGTTTTCAATGCCCCAGCCGCGATTAATAAACTAGATACCAAAACCGTTGCATCTCTCGATAAGGCTGTTGCTAGCCTGGAGCAACAAACTGGACTGAAAGGCGTTTTATTACGTTCTGAAAAAGCTGCATTTATTGTTGGTGCAGATATTACTGAATTCCTCTCTTTATTCGATTCACCTGTAGAAAAACTGCAAGAATGGCTTAACTTTTCAAATAGCATTTTAAACCGGATAGAAGATTTACCTGTACCAACCATTTCGGCAATAAACGGTTATGCTCTTGGTGGTGGTTGTGAATGTGTTCTATCTACAGATTTCCGTGTGGCCTCCCCGGATGTACGCATTGGGCTGCCAGAAACCAAACTTGGTATTATGCCTGGTTTTGGCGGCTCTGTTCGCCTTCCACGCTTGATCGGGACTGATAATGCTCTAGATATCATTGCAGCAGGTAAAGACATTGGTGCAGAAGATGCATTGAAAAACGGTTTGATTGATGCTGTTGTTCCCAAAGAAAAATTGGTTGACTCCGCAGTATCAATGCTGGAACAAGCAATTGCAGGGAACCTTGACTGGAAAGCCGCACGCCAGCCGAAATTAGAGCCTTTGAAACTCAATGAAATTGAACGAAGCATGAGTTTTAGTGTGGCAAAAGGTATGGTGATGAAAGTCGCCGGTCCTCATTATCCAGCTCCCATCGCCGCAGTTAAATCCATAGAAAAAGCCGCTACACTTGGTCGCGATGAAGCGTTGAAACAAGAAACCGCCAGCTTCATTCCTCTAGCACAGACAAATGTTGCCCGTGCCTTAGTGGGCATTTTTCTTAATGACCAATATGTAAAAGGGCTGGCAAAAAAACATCTGAAAGAAGTCACAACACCTGAGTATGCCGCAGTTCTAGGTGCAGGAATTATGGGTGGTGGTATAGCCTATCAATCTGCCCGCAAAGGGATGCCTGTCATGATGAAAGACATCAGCCAGCAAGCCCTTGAATTAGGTATGAGTGAAGCCGCGAAACTGCTAAACAAGCAGTTTGAACGTGGCCGTCTAGATGCCATAAAAATGGCGAAAACCCTCTCTTCTATTCAACCTACCTTAAATTATGCCGGTATCGAACAGGCTCAAATCGTGGTTGAAGCTGTAGTAGAAAATCCTAAGATCAAAGCGGCTGTACTATCAGAAGCTGAAACTCTGGTTAATGAAGATTGTGTCCTAGCTTCCAATACATCAACAATTCCGATTTCGGAATTGGCTAAATCCCTAAAACGCCCGGAAAACTTCTGTGGTATGCATTTCTTCAACCCGGTACACCGCATGCCGTTAGTTGAAATAATTCGCGGTGAAAAAACGTCTGAAAAGACAATTTCAACCGTAGTCGCCTATGCCAGCAAAATGGGTAAAACTCCGATCGTCGTTAACGACTGTCCAGGGTTCTTTGTAAACCGGGTACTGCTTCCTTATCTCCTTGGCTTCGGTCTGCTATTGCGTGATGGTGGTGATTTCCGCCAAATAGACAAAATCATGGAGAAAGAATTTGGTTGGCCAATGGGTCCTGCTTATCTTATTGATGTTATTGGTCTTGATACTGCACATCATGCTCAATCAGTCATGGCCCAAGGGTTCCCAGATCGAATGGAGCGTGATTATAAAGATGCCATTGATGTTCTATATGACAATCAACGTTACGGGCAGAAAAACGGCCTTGGTTTCTACAAGTACACTCAAGATAAGAAAGGTAAGCCTAAAAAAGAGCAGGACGAGCAAACAGACCAACTGCTGGCAACTATCTGCCAACAGAAGAGTAATTTCTCCGGTGAAGAGATCATTGCACGTACTATGATCCCGATGATCAACGAAGTTGTCCGTTGTCTGGAAGAAGGAGTCATTGCCAGCCCGGCAGAAGCAGATATGGCTCTGGTTTATGGCCTTGGTTTCCCTCCATTCCACGGTGGTGTTTTCCGTTATCTGGAAACAATGGGAACAGCAGCTTACGTAAAAATGGCTGAAAATTATGCTCACCTCGGTGCTCTTTATCAGGTACCACCTGGTCTGAAAGCCAAAGCTGAACGTAATGAAAGTTACTATCCTACAGCAGCAACGATTGCTGTCAGCACCGGAAAAACAGCGTGAGGTCTGGAAACATGGAAAATGTAGTCATTATTGATGGCATCCGCACCCCAATGGGGCGCTCAAAAGGTGGTGCATTCCGTCAGGTCCGGGCTGAAGATCTCTCCGCTCACCTGATGAAAGAGCTATTTAAACGTAATCCGGCAATACAGCAACATGAAATTGATGACATCTACTGGGGCTGTGTACAGCAAACTCTAGAGCAAGGTTTCAACATTGCCCGTAATGCAGCTTTACTGGCTGATATCCCTCACTCTGTACCAGCCGTGACTGTTAACCGGCTATGTGGTTCATCAATGCAAGCGCTGCATGATGGCGCTCGTATGATCATGACCGGAGAAGCCAATGTCACACTGATCGGTGGTGTAGAGCACATGGGCCACGTTCCAATGACTCATGGCGTGGATTTCCACCCTAAAATGAGTCTGAGCGTTGCCAAAGCCGCAGGAGTCATGGGTTTAACCGCTGAAATGTTGGCGAAGATTCACCATATCAGCCGTGAAATGCAAGATGAATTTGCACTTCGTTCGCACCAACGTGCAACACAGGCAACACAATCAGGCGCATTCTCCAATGAAATATCAGCAATTTATGGTCACGATGCCGATGGCATATTGAAGCTGTTTGATTACGATGAGGTAATTCGCCCGGATACTAATCTGAAAGATCTAGCCGCACTGCGTCCTGTATTCGATCCAGTAACAGGCTCAGTCACAGCAGGCAGCTCTTCTGCTTTATCCGATGGTGCGTCTGCAATGTTGATAACCAGTGAAAGTTACGCCAAGAATCTGGGGCTTAAACCTCGTGCCCGCATCCGTTCTATGGCAGCTGTTGGTTGCGATCCTTCCATTATGGGATATGGCCCGGTCCCAGCTACACAAATGGCGCTCAAGAAAGCAGGTTTAGAACTGAGTGATATTGGTGTGATGGAATTAAACGAAGCATTTGCTGCTCAGTCACTTGCCTGCCTGAAAGGTCTGAATTTGCTAGATAGTATGGATGACAAAGTTAACCTAAATGGCGGCGCAATTGCTCTCGGTCATCCTCTAGGCTGCTCAGGTGCTCGCATCACAACAACGTTGCTGAACTTAATGGAACGCCGTGATGTTCAATTTGGGCTGGCAACCATGTGTATCGGTTTAGGCCAAGGTATCGCCACCATTATAGAAAGAATGGATTAAGAACGTATCTGTAAGAATTATTATAACTGAGTCGTTGTTGCCGTAATTCCCGCCTGTCAGGGGCGGGTTTTTTTATTATTTTAAATGAATTCGAAAGCATCACCATACATGTTGTCAGCAGAAGCATCACGCTCGCCACAAAAGCGCTCACGAGCAATTTTTGCCATTTCAAATCGCCCTGCGATGTAAATATCATAATTGACCAAACTACCAAAATCCTCTAGTACTGCTTTAAGCACAGTTCCTGTACGTCCACACCAACCATTCTCTGACTGTTCAACAACCGGAACAACCTTCAAATTAGGATAGCACTCTGTAAGTAACTGTAATTCAGCAAGATCATATAAATGTTGTAATTCTCTACCTCCCCAATACATAGAGATCTGACGTTCAGGTTGTTCT
Source organism: Photorhabdus namnaonensis (assembly GCF_001684335.1). Classification (GTDB taxonomy): domain Bacteria; phylum Pseudomonadota; class Gammaproteobacteria; order Enterobacterales; family Enterobacteriaceae; genus Photorhabdus; species Photorhabdus namnaonensis. The sequence continues at coordinate 182,180 of NZ_LOIC01000095.1, read as the reverse complement.
TCTAACGCTGTCAGTAATATTGAACGGGTGTAAGAAAACCCCGTACCGCCGGCAATTAATAATAGCGGATTAGCGCTGCTTTGACGGAACCAAGCTTTACCATGAGGGATATCAATATTGATCATTTTCTGATCCAGAATTCTATCCATCACAGCCATTGCATACAAATTCAGTTCAGAAGCGCCAATATGTAATTCAATAAACTCCTTTTCTGAAGGCGTTGATGCCATTGAAAACGGACGTTTATCTCTCTCATCCATTACCACCATCAGGTACTGACCGGCACGGAATGAGAACGGAGAATCGGGAAGTAACCGTACCCGATAAACCGTATCAGTAATAGCCTCTACAGAGGTTACTTTGCAGCTCAGTGTTGTCATGCGTTCCCTCTTATGGTCCTAAAATATCTAATTCATCCCAGATTTTGTCGACGCGGGTACGCACTTCTTCACTCATCACAATAGGACGTCCCCATTCCCTCTGCGTCTCTCCCGGCCACTTATTCGTTGCATCCATTCCCATTTTCGAACCTAATCCTGAAACTGGCGATGCAAAATCGAGATAATCTATCGGAGTATTCTCCATTAATACTGTATCTCTCGCCGGGTCCATTCGCGTAGTGATTGCCCAAATGACATCGTTCCAGTCTCTGGCATTGATATCATCATCACAAACAATAACAAACTTTGTATACATAAATTGCCGTAGATATGACCAAACCCCCATCATGACCCGCTTGGCATGGCCCGGATATTGTTTCTTCATAGTCACGACGGCAAGACGATAGGAACAACCTTCAGGAGGCAGATAAAAATCGACAATTTCAGGAAACTGTTTTTGTAAAATCGGTACCAGCACCTCATTCAATGCAACCCCCAACACAGCAGGTTCATCTGGCGGGCGGCCAGTATAAGTCGAATGATAAATAGCATCATGACGCTGAGTAATATGTGTCACAGTGAACACCGGGAACATATCGACTTCATTATAATAGCCCGTATGATCACCATATGGCCCTTCTGGAGCTAACTCCCCAGGCTCAATATACCCCTCCAATACAATCTCAGCACTGGCTGGCACCTCCAAGTTACTTGAAAGACATTTCACAACTTCTGTTTTATATCCTCTTAATAACCCGGCAAATGCATATTCCGATAATGTATCAGGAACCGGCGTCACAGCCCCCAATATTGTCGCAGGATCAGCCCCCAAGGCAACAGCCACCGGGAAACGTTCTCCTGGATGTGCCTGACACCATTCCTGAAAATCAAGCGCACCACCACGGTGAGATAACCAGCGCATAATGAGTTTATTTTTACCTAATACTTGCTGGCGATAAATACCAAGATTTTGCCGCTCTTTATTCGGGCCACGAGTGACTGTCAGCCCCCAAGTAATCAATGGCGCAGCATCCTCTGGCCAACAGTGCATGATAGGAATACGGGTTAAATCTACATCGTCGCCAACCGAAACATATTCCTGACAAGGCGCAGTATTAAGCCGTTTAGTTGGCATATTAAGGACTTGCTTAAATTTCGGTAGCTTATCCAGTAAATCACGAAAACCTTTTGGAGGATCGGGTTCTTTCAAAAAAGCTAATAGCTTACCTACATCATGCAAAGCTTTAACATCTTTCTGCCCCATCCCCATAGCAACACGCTCAGTAGTACCGAACAAATTACACAATACAGGCATCGAATAACCTTTGGGATTTTCAAACAACAAGGCAGGCCCACCAGCGCGAAGGGTACGATCTGCAATCTCAGTCATCTCCAAATAAGGATCAACTTCAAGACTGATGCGTTTCAACTCACCTTTATGCTCCAATAAGGTTAGAAAATCTCTTAAATCACGGTATTTCATACTATTCATTTATGCCGGTTTTTAAGGGGAAAATCATTATAAGCCATCCCACTCAGCTTTTTTGTGTTTTTTTCAGAAGACTACAAAGTAAACCAATAAGTTACTAAAAAGCAACGGGGTTAATTCAACCTTGCGACCTTAAAGTCAAATACAACGAAATAGAGCCTAATGAGTTAATATTTGAGCATCAAATTACTCAGTAAGATGTTTAGTTGGAACATGTTACGCTAGAACAGTCTGATACCTTCACTCTTACCACCGAAATAATGTTATCACTATCTCCTCTGGGTTCACTGAGCAAGATACAGCCAATCGCTCACCACAAATTTCCCATATGACTGCTTAATGACTATCAAATTTTGCAATTACTCAACAGAAATACTGATATTTTTCTTTTATTAATATCTATTGAACAAATAACAATCGATTTTATATTAATTACTTTATCTGTCACTTATCAAAATATTACTTATCGCTTTTTTACTGAAAAACATAAGATCTACTCATAACAATAAATATGCATCATTAAACAATTATCACTAAGATAATGCCTGTAACGCCCTTTTCTATTTTGCTATGCTTAATAGTCATTGGATCAAGGTTAAATAAAGATGGAAAACTGGTACCTCATTTACTGTAAGCGTGGGCAAATTTCACGAGCAATAGAAAATCTGGAACGACAGGATGTTGCTTGCCTGACTCCTACCGCGAGAATTGAAAAAATAACCCGTGGTAAACGTACTGTGAATATAGAACCACTTTTTCCTAATTATCTGTTCGTTCAGTTTGACCCTGAAGTTATTCATACTACAACTATCAATTCAACACGCGGTGTTAGCCATTTTGTCCGTTTTGGCGTGCACCCTGCTATCGTACCAGAAACGCTGATTAAAGAGATCGTATCAGCAACTGAGCAAGAATACGTATCACCGGATACACCTGTAGCGGGCGATACCGTATTAATCACCGCAGGAATTTTTGAAGGATTGCAAGCTATCTACAATGAGCCAGATGGAGAAACCCGTTCTATTCTGTTACTTAATATTCTGAATAAACAATTACCTAAAGCGCTTGATAATAAGCAGTTTGTGAAAATTTAACCAAATAAAAAACGGGCAAAATTTACATTCGCCCGTTTTTTATCAAATATTAACGTTTCTGTTCATATAACTGTTGAGCAACCTGTTTCGCAAAATAGGTCAGTACACCATCTGCTCCTGCGCGTTTGAAACATAGCAGAGACTCCACAATTACCTGTTCCTGTAACCAACCATTCTGAATAGCAGCCATATGCATGGCATATTCGCCAGATACTTGATAAGCAAAGGTTGGTACACCGAATGTATCTTTTACCCTGCGGATAACATCCAAGTAGGGCATACCTGGTTTTACCATTACAGTATCAGCGCCTTCCTGCAAATCCTGTGCAATCTCCTGCAATGCTTCATCACTATTCGCAGGGTCCATCTGATAGGTTTTTTTATTACCTCCTTTCAGATTACGGTTTGAACCGATTGCATCACGGAATGGGCCGTAATAACCAGAAGCATACTTAGCGGAGTAAGCCATAATTTGAGTATTTACATGTCCTTCCGCTTCAAACAATTCACGGATTGCACCAATACGCCCATCCATCATGTCGCTCGGCGCCACAATCTCAGCACCAGCTTCGGCATGTGACAATGCCTGTTTGACCAAGATCTCTTTGGTGACATCATTCATTACATAGCCATCCTGGTCGATGATCCCATCCTGACCATGTGTCGTAAATGGATCCAATGCCACATCAGTTAGCAACCCTAATTCAGGAACAGCATCTTTCAACGCACGAACCGTACGCTGAATCAACCCATCAGGGTTATAAGCCTCTTCCGCACCCAGAGATTTTTTATCTGCTTCAATAACGGGGAACAGAGACAATACAGGAATCCCTAACCGGGCAATCTCTTCAGCTTCTTTCAGCAAAAGATCCATTGTCAGACGATATACTCCTGGCATGGAAGGCACTTCTTGACGACGATTAGTGCCTTCCATCACAAATACAGGATAGATTAAGTCATTAACAGTTAATTGGTTTTCAGCAACCAGACGGCGGGAAAAATCATGATAGCGCAACCGGCGCATACGTCGACCAGGGAAAGTCCCTGGAAATGCATAGCTCATATAGCTCTCCTAACTCAAACCCAGCGCACTCGCGCTGGGTTAATTAATATGCTATCGCTTCGTCTAATTATCTTAGCACCACAGAACAACATGTTAAGATTACTATTATCACTTTTCCGTATTCACTTCTGGCGTTTCCTGTTCATCTTCCTCTGAACGATCTCCCAATTTCCGCTGTCCGGTATAAAAACGGGAGAGCAAAATCCCCAGTTCAAACAGCAGATACATAGGAATAGCCAACAAAGTTTGCGAGAAAACATCCGGCGGCGTTAACAACATGCCAACAACAAAAGCACCGACCAAAATATACGGACGCTTTTTCTTCAAGGACTCAGGAGTAACTACCCCACTCCAACACAATAAAATAATGGCGACTGGTACTTCAAAAGAGACGCCAAAGGCCATAAACAGTGCCATCACAAAGCTTAAGTAGTTGCTGATATCCGTTGCAATCAGCACCCCTTCTGGCGCCGTTTTAGCAAAGAATCCAAAAGCAATCGGAAATACAACAAAATAAGCAAATGCCATCCCCAAATAAAACAACAAGCTACTGGAGACAAGCAGAGGGATCATCAAGCGGCGTTCATGTTTATATAACGCAGGTGCAATAAATGCCCATACTTGATAAAGAACCATAGGCGCAGATACAAATATCGACACCATAATGGTCAGTTTTATTGGCGTAAAAAAGGGAGAGGCGACATCTGTCGCTATCATACTGGCGCCTTGAGGCAATTGCTTAATCAAAGGCGCAGAAATCATTTGATAGATGTCGTTAGAAAAATAAACCAATGCTAAAAAAACCACTAATACAGTCAATAAACTGTTTAGAATTCGCTTACGCAGTTCAATAAGGTGACTGATAAGTGGTTGGGTATCATCAACAGCCATGTTTTAGTGTTCACCATTAACTTAATCAGAAGTTTTTTTCTTCGTTGCAGAAGCCGTTTGATCATCAACTGGAGCTAAAAGCTTAGATGAAGCCACAACCTGAGACGCTGCCGGCTTTTGTGCCGCCTCATTTATTCCTGATGCTTTCATACTCTCTGCATCAGGTTCATTTTGGTATGCTTTTTTCAAAGACTCAGCAGCTTCTTTTAGCTCATCCATCGAAGCTTTTAGTTCTGGGGATAAATTCTGCAACCCCGCCTCTTCTTGAACTTTTTTCAGGCTTTCCTGGAGCTCCTGCAATTTCAGCTCTTGGGCCAGCTCATTTTGGACGTTAGCCGCTAAAGAGCGCAGTGCTCTGATCCAACCAGCAACCGTTTTTACTGCCACCGGTAGCCGTTCTGGCCCCAAAACCACCAAGCCAATGACCATAACCAGCAGCAGCTCGCTAAAACCAATGTCAAACACGGCTTATACCTGCTCTTTGTTTTTGCTCTCAGATGTTTCAGATTGAGCTACAGGTTGTTTTTCAGTAATGTTTTTCGTCTCAAAATCGGCATCACTACCGGTTTTTTGGGCCTGCTGAGACTGATTATCATCCCCTATCGCCTTTTTAAAACCTTTAATAGATGCCCCAAGATCAGAACCCAAAGTACGGAGTTTATTCGTGCCAAACAACAGCACCACAATGACCGCAATAATGAGTAATTGCCAAATACTTATACCGCCCATGCTGACTTACCTCTATTTAATTAATAGGGATTATTTTGATAGCTCATTATACATACCACGAACTATAACCGACCTTCAAAAAAAATCTGCCATAAGACAAATTTTACTCGACCTTACTCAGACGACACCAGCCAAACAACCATGAAACGGTACCCGCGCCTATAAACAACCAAGGAATATTTGCCAAGCCAGACAACAAAAATAAACTGCCACAGAGAAACAATGTAGCACCAACACCAAGCAAATACTGAGACTGTCGCTGTTTTATCTGTTGCCCTTTCAAATGACCTGATAACTTCTCAATGCTCACTTGCAAATGTTTATGCTGCTGAAGACTGTCATACACTAATTCAGGTAGTTCTGGCAACTTTTCTGCCCAATAAGGCGCTTTTTCTTTCAACGCCCGAATAACAGCCGGTAATCCAACCTGGCTATGCAACCACTCCTCCAGAAACGGTTTTGCTGTTTTCCACAAATCAAGCTGCGGATAGAGCTGCCGTCCTAAGCCTTCCACATACAAAAGCGTCTTTTGTAACAGAACTAACTGAGGCTGCACCGCCATATTAAAACGACGGGCAGTATTAAATAGATTCAGAAGTACATGACCAAATGAAATTTCAGCCAGTGGCTTCTCAAATATTGGCTCACAAACTGTACGGATCGCAAATTCAAAATCTTCAACATTGGTATCACTAGGAACCCAGCCTGAATCCACATGAAGTTCAGCAACTTTCCGGTAATCACGATTAAAGAAAGCAATAAAATTCTCAGCCAGATAACGTTTATCATTTTTATTAAGAGAGCCAACAATGCCGTAATCAATACCAATATAAAACGGATCTTCGGGGCGTTCATAGCTGACAAAAATATTTCCCGGATGCATATCCGCATGGAAGAAACTATCGCGAAAGACCTGCGTAAAAAAGACCTGTACTCCCCGTTCAGCCAACAATTTCATATTGGTATTCTGCGCTTCTAATGCTTCAATATCAGAAACAGGGATACCATAAACCCGCTCCATCACCAGAACATTTTCACAGCAATAATCAGAATAAATTTCCGGTACATAAAGCGTCGCACTATTTTCGAAATTACGGCGGAGTTGAATTGCATTCGCCGCTTCACGCAGCAAATTCAGTTCATCAATTAACGTCTTCTCGTATTCCCGCACAACTTCACGAGGACGTAAACGGCGTCCATCGGGTAATAACATTGGTACCCAATTAGCCAGACGGTACATTAACCGGATATCCGCTTTGATAATCGGCAGAATATCAGGACGAATGACTTTGATAACAATTTCCTGTCCATTCTCTTTTAGCCGAGCAGTATGGACTTGAGCAATTGAAGCAGAGGCCAAAGCAATAGGTTCAAAATCATCGAACCAAGTTTCCAGTGGTCCCCCTAAAGCAGTTTCAATATATTGACGAGCCAAAGCACCATCAAAAGAGGCGACTCGATCTTGCAACAATGCCAGTTGATCCGCTATTGCCGGAGGAAACAGATCACGCCGCGTTGAAAGCATTTGTCCAAATTTAATCCAAACAGGCCCTAATTCCTGTAAGGCAAGTCTCAATCTCTCTCCAAGTGATTTATCTTTATATCTATTCGGGACCCAGAACAATAAATAACGACCAAAACGAAGAGGCCAGGTTAAGCGAATCCGAGGAATGAGTTCATCCAATCCATAAGAAAGAAAAACCCGTATGATCAAATAAAGGCGCCTTAATTCACCTGGAGTCATATTTTCCCTCTAATACTGCCAATCGTTGTTCTATTTGCCCGATATCTTTGGCCAACATGCTAACTTCTTCACTGAAATAAGCCACTTCAAGCTGATTTGGGGCCAATTTCCATTCTTCTGTTAACACTTCCGCCAAATAATTTTTCTGACATTCCATTGAACCGGAAACAAACTGAAATCCCTTTTTAATGACTTGACTAATACTTTCGGCAGCGATATCCCCGAAATAAGGAGAAAGATAATGGGCCAAATCCCATTCAACCATATCTAACAAAGCAGACCATTGCTGAACAACCTGCATATCCCCTTCAATAACCATTTCACCGCTATTGAGCAATTTGGAAATTTGTTGGCGATCCCGTAGTTTAAGCAAAGCAGCAAAGTGAGTTTTAACCGTGCAATCGGCAGATTCGCCCCATTGGCTTAATACGTCCACCTGTTTCTCACTGAACACCAATGTAAGTGGCGTGTTCATCTCTTTTAATTCGATCGACAAAACTTTGTCTACCAACCGCATACGGGCTGGCCTTAACACCGGTTCACGGTACAACAGGTAATTCAACGATGTTTCCATCACTGCGGTTAAAACCGGCGTAAGTGTGGAATTAATGGCTGTACTCAGTGATGGTCTTTCCATCTCAAAATTTAAAACCTCTGTGTAGTGCAACAATGCCGCCGGTCATATTGGTATAAGTCACCTGTTCAAAGCCAGCCTCTTCCATCATCGTTTTAAGCGTTTCCTGATCAGGATGCATACGGATGGATTCCGCCAGATAACGATAACTGTCAGCATCCCGCACAAAAACCTGACCAATTTTTGGCAGCACATGGAAAGAATAAGCATCATACGCTTTGCTTAACGGCGCGAGCAAAGGTTTAGAAAATTCAAGTACCAATAAACGCCCACCCGGCTTCAACACCCGAAACATAGAACGCAAGGCTTTTTCTTTTTCGGTAACATTGCGCAAACCAAAAGAGATAGTGATGCAATTAAAATAGTTATCAGGGAAAGGCAACGCTTCCGCATTGGCCTGCACATAGCTGACATTGCCAACAACACCAGCATCACGTAATTTCTCACGCCCAACTTTCAGCATAGATTCATTGATATCAGCAAGAACAACTTCGCCTTTTTCACCAACTATACGAGAAAATTTGGCGGTCAGATCGCCGGTACCACCCGCTAAATCAAGTATCCTCTGACCTCTTCGCACACCACTGGCATCAATAGCCACACGCTTCCAGATACGATGGATGCCAAACGACATTAAATCATTCATTAAATCGTATTTTGTCGCAACGGAATGAAACACATCAGCCACCATGCCTGCTTTTTCATCCTTTGCTACAGTACGGAAACCAAAATGTGTGGTTTGTTTCGTGTGGTCTACCATGTTATTTGCCCATTTTTTATTCAAAGCGTTATAAAAGTGTATCAGCCTTTCAGGTAAAACCCTATCCTGGTATTAATCATTAGCACAGAATGGTTGGCTGGCCTTATCAACCAGTTCGGGATCAATCGGCCGTTTCACCTCAACACCTAAATTACGAAAACTCTCTGCCTGATTTATCAGGTTGCCACGTCCCTCAGTCAGCTTTTTCATTGCCAGTCGATAATTAAGTTGAGCCTTATCCAAACTTTGCCCCAAACCTTGCATGTCATCGACAAACAAACGCATTTTATCGTACATACGGGCAGCCTTATCGGCGATTAAACGCGCATTTTGGCTTTGATACTCATAGCGCCACAAGTTATTAATAGTACGTACAGCAACTAACAATGTTGATGGACTAACTAGCATAATATTGTGTTTAAGGGCTTCATCAAGCAGCTCAGGCGCCTTGTTAAGCGCAACCAGATAAGCGGGTTCAACCGGAATAAACATCAATACATAGTCCAACGATTTCAGCCCGGGCAATTGTTGGTAATCTTTGCGGCTCAAACCACGAATATGGCCTTTAATTGAGTCGATATGTTCTTGAAGGGCTAACTCCTGCTGATGCCTGTCGCCACTGTTAAAATAACGCTCATAAGCGACCAGCGACATTTTGGCATCAATGACCACATCTTTTCCTTGCGGCAAATGAACAATAACATCGGGTTGGAAACGGCGGTTACCCTCTACCTTGATACTTACCTGAGTACAAAACTCATGCCCTTCTCGTAAACCAGAAGCTTCCAAAATACGGGATAACACAACTTCGCCCCAATCTCCCTGAATTTTATTATTACCTTTAAGGGCATTTGTCAGATTGATAGCTTCCTGCGCCATCTGGACATTCAGTTGCTGTAAATTACGGATTTCATGTGCAAGAGTATGACGCTCACGGGCTTCCTGACCAAAGCTCTCCTGTACCTGCCGATGAAGGCCATCAAGTTGTTCGCGAAATGGCGCTAAAAGCGTATTCAGACTCTGCCGATTTTGTTCATCAGTACGGCGACCCGTTTGTTCAAAAATACGATTAGCCAAATTCTCAAATTGCGTATTCAAACGTAGTTCACTGTTGATCAGCAACCGCTGTTTCTCTTCAGCCGCAAGGCGACTCTCTTCCAGACGTGTCGTCACTTCCCGCAGTTCAGATTCTTGCACGCTATTGACTTCTCTCTGAGCCCGTAATTCCTGGTTCAATTGTTCACATTCAACCCGCCAATAAGCGGATTGTTCAAGTTTCTCATTGGCAACGGCAAGCTGGCTGTCCAATTTCCGTAATTCCAGCTCTTGCTGTTGAATACGTTGATGAACGGAGAACCAAACGAGAATACCACCGCCCAGCAGGCCGCCAAGAGCGCCTATCAACGTATATAACAACTGGATACCCACCGGTACTTCCTCTATCTAATGCTTAGACCAGATAAACTAAATTGTCACTGTATAGATGTCCAGAATGATTTATACAGATGGTTCAGTCTGCGAAGCCGCTCCCAATTAACTCACCCATTTCACTAACCATTGCAAACCAAACGCGCCTGGAGCTAATACGCCAAAAGACCAGATAAGTGCGGAACAGATATTCGCTATCTGGAAATAACGCAATGGCATGGCACAAATACCCGCGACTAATGGCACAATTGCCCGGAATGGTCCAAAGAATCGCCCGAAGAAAATGCTCCAGATACCCCAACGTTCAAAGAAATGGTGTACTCGTGTCAGTAATTGCGGTTTACGGGAAATAGGCCAAATTTTACCAACATCACCTTTAAAATGGGCGCCTACAATATAAGATACCCAATCGCCCAAAAAAGCCCCCGCTGCGGCTGCCAACCAAATTGGCCAGAAATTAAGGCCACTTTCACCTATTAATGCCCCCAATCCAAGCAATATTATCGTTGCAGGTAATAACAAGGAGAAAAAAGCCAGAGATTCACCAAAAGCGAGCAAGAAAACAATCGGCATGATCCAAGTATCATGAGCTTTAACAAAAGCGATTACCAGATCAACTATTTCATGAAGACTCAAATTCATATTCCTATATTGATTAATATACCCTATGGATTTCAAGATGCATCGCGACGGTAAGGGAATGAATCCCCGGAAGCATAGCGAACTATGTGACTGGGGTGAGCGAGCGCAGCCAACAAAGAGGCAACTTGAAAGATAACGGGTAATACCACATTCAATTTAACCACCGCTGCATTAACCAGAATTAAACCAACTTTTTATTCGAGGAAATAATCTTGTAATTTCTTACGAGCAGCAAAATCAAGGCCAAGATCTTTTTCCAGCCATATATCTACACTGCCATAATGCTGGTTAATACTGTTTAATGCCGTCATTAAAAACTCTTCTCTCACGGAATAAACATAAGCGAATTTATCAACCACATCATCACTCATGGTTTTCGCATGCTCATTTAACAAATATTCACGGTAAGGAGCCAGAGTAGAGTGAGTCACTAAATAATCCTCCATTACCGTATCCAAATCAGCCCCCAATGCAAATAATACCAGAGCAGAACCTACACCGGTTCTGTCTTTACCCACCGCACAATGCTGGACGATTCCCCCCTTTTCAGGTTGTTGCAGTAACTTAACCAATGTCTTATAGGCTGAGTTTTTTAGAGGCAATAATTCATAAAGACGGAACATAAATGCCTGCGGATTAAATTGTTCCAACATCTCTGACGCTAATTTTTCCAAATTCGCATTCACTTCATCAGATAAGGGGTTGGCCGGAGCGTGATAATAATTAGCGCCATTCCATACCAAATCAGGCTTATCCTCTACTTCACTGATATCACGATAATCTATGATTTGAAAGAGATTTTTATTTGCCAGAAAAGATTGGTCTTTTTCTGTTAAGCGATCCAGAGAACCAGAACGGAAAAGTAAACCTGATTTGATTTTTCCACCATTCGCGACTTTTTTACCGCCTAAATCACGAAAATTAATCCCTCCATTGAGTGGAAGCACTGATGGATGCAATAAAGATGTTGTGATCATGATGACTCTTAATTAATTGTTAGGTGTTAAGACATTAACAGATTTCTCTTTAAAATAAGAGTGAGCCGGAATACTCCGGCCTAAAAAGTATGATTTACAACAAACGGCGAGCAGCTTCTACTACAATCCCTAATGCGTTACTTTCTGTTTTCTCAAGTAATTCAACATTAGGAATCTCCTGCTGAGTACGGTTAACAATAACACCGGCAACCATCCCCGCACGCAATCCTTGGCTTGCACACATTGTTAATAAAGTTGCCGATTCCATTTCATAATTCATGACCCCCATCGCCTGCCATTCAGCCATTGAACCTTTGAAACGGCTCACAATACGGCCAGAATAGGTATCGTAACGTTCCTGACCAGGATAAAAAGTATCGGAAGAGGCCGTTACCCCCACATGTACCGTCGCACCTAAATCTTTTGCTGCTTCGTACAAAGCAGTCGTACATTCAAAATCGGCAACCGCCGGGAATTCCATCGGAGCAAAATGCAGGCTAGCACCATCCAAACGAACAGCCGCAGTAGTCACCAACACATCACCAACATTGATATTTTCCTGAATTGCACCTGTTGTGCCAATACGCAAAAAAGTACGCACACCCAATTGCGCTAATTCTTCAACAGCGATAGAAGTTGATGGGCCACCGATACCCGTAGAGCACACAATGACAGCTTCACCATCAATTTCTGCCCGCCATGACGTAAATTCACGTAAAGAGGCAAGATGAACTGGGTTATCCATCAATCTTGCGATTTTTTCCACACGTTTCGGATCACCCGGGACAATAGCTAAAGTTGCACCTTGCAGGTCGTTTTTGGTCAGACCTAAGTGAAATACATCAGACATATCAGACTCCTCAGCAAGAAAAATTTATCATGAAATTAGTTGAGATTTACTGTATTGAGCATTTAGACATCTTTTAGTGATAAATGTCACTTCAAAGTAATATAAAAAAGAAAAACATACATTATTTTGAGACATAAATCACAAAATAGGCATGAAATGGATAAAAAAACAGGACATTTTCTTCCATCCATAAACTAACTTGAATGAATTCATATTATGGAAAAAACAATCCATTGTTTAGTTATATTTATATTTCAAACATGCCGAGAAAATATATCACAGATTATCTCATCGAAATATTTTCTCCCTGAGAGTTAATAGAGGCTAATATCCATCCCCTCAGAAAGAAAAAATTATCGTTTCACAACCCAGTCATAAAAAAATACTTATAATAAACTATCAACTTAACCAAATATAAATCACTGTTGTTATTAAAATATTCTCCTAACATTTATAAATCAACAACGCAATAAACTGGACTATTTTAAAAATAACTTTTTCTTATGATGAATATATTAAAAAATTAATTGCATCTTACTTCCATGACTAATAAACAATTTTCTTGCTTATTTACCAACATATTACAATTATATTTTCAACAAAAATAAAACAATTGCCAAATATAAATATCACAGTTATCTTTTTATAGAATGCATATTGTTTAGATATCCTAGACTCTTTCTATCTTCTATCATATAAGGGCACTATCTATGACGACACAAAAAACAGTTTTAATTACAGGTTTCGAACCTTTCGACAAAGAAAAAATTAATCCATCATGGGAAGCAGCTAAGCAATTGCAAGGGCGAGAATTATGTGGGGCTCGCGTTGAAGCACGCCAGCTTCCATGTGTGTTCGACGTCTCCCTAGCTTATCTGTATGCCGCTATTGATGATGTACAGCCTGATCTGATAATTGCTGTGGGACAAGCAGGCGGTAGACCAAATATTACCGTGGAACGCGTGGCGATTAATATCAATGATGCCAACATTCCTGACAATCAAGGCAATCAGCCTATCAATACCCCCATAGTCGCAACAGGCCCTGCCGCCTACTTCGCCACGTTACCGATCAATGCGATAGTCAAGGGTTTACGCGATGCTGGAGTCCCTGCCTCTATTTCACAAACCGCAGGCACTTTTGTCTGTAATCACGTCATGTACGGCTTGTTGCATCATTTGGCATACACCTACCCTGAAATACGCAGTGGACTTATCCATATTCCTTATTTGCCTGAACAAGCAGTTCGGTATTCAGGAACCCCAAGTATGACCCTAGAAACAGTTATAACAGCGCTGGAAATTGCTATCGATGAAGCATTAAAAAATAGTGAAGACATCTCTATTAATGGAGGCGCAACTCATTAATTTGATATTCTGCTTGCGGGACTGAAAGTTTTTCTCTGAGAAAATAACAGGCACAGACAGTATGCTCTACTGACAATATCAATCAAACAGTAAAGATAATCCTCTCTGTGCCTGCACAATATCCATATGTAAATATCAAGTACCTGATACTTTATTAAATTATTAATCAGCACACCATTTACATAAATTACTTTATAATTTCGGCTGTTATTATATTGAAATTTAGTTTATTCAATAAAACCGGTCATACCGTATGGGAATATAAATCATCTTTAGTTATAAAATTAGATACATTGTCCAAGTCTATTGATAGAATTATTTCACCCAGTATCCCACGGTTAATATCAGATTCGTCTATTTTTGTTACTTTTATTTCTGAAAGATGACCATTCATATTTTTAAAATATGTATCCTCATTATTTTTAGTTCTGATTACCCTCCGTCTTGAATACAGATCATATTTATAAACCTCTGAATTGATCTCTTCTGGAAAATACATTTGCCCCACGAAAGCAAAATGCTCTTTGTCAGTTACATTTGTGCTCAATTTTCTGATTGCAATATGAATATGAGTCGCTCTACCAGCATAAAAGCCAGGATAAATAGTCGTAAAATGAACTATCCCATTTTTATCCGATGGTTGAGCTCCTCTTAGAAAACTTTTATCATCAGTTCTATTGGAAGAAGCTATTCCCGCAACGTTAGGTACTACATCGGGGCTGATATAAGTCCAACCGGAATATTTCCCCCGACTATTACAATGCCAGATATCAACAAATAAATTATCAACGGGTTTACATGTTTTTTCATCCATGACAGTAATCTTCAATAAAAAAGGTATTCCTAATTCTGAATCAGTAATATCCCTTCTTACAATTTTGTCATTTCGGAAATACGGCCCTGATATCTGCTCTGGCGCAAGCGTACATATGCCTATTCCATGTTGCGGGGATGACTTTATTTCCGCACGAGCTAAAGCAATCGGAGCAAGCGCAGCAGTCGCCGTAATAGCCGCGCTACTTTTTAAAAAATTTCTTCGAGAGCTACTTTTCTTACCTTGCAACTTATTAACATCCATATAATCCTCTCTTTAATTATTAAGTTTCTATTACAATGCTTCCATCTTGTTAATACCTGAGTTATTTTGTTAATAAAATGCACTTTTTCAAATACCAATATGGCATATACAAGTTACCAAAAGTTTGGTAATAGAAAAGATCCCGGCTAAACCCGCATCACTATGCTTTACTGCAAAAAAAAAGATTATTTTATGAAAAATGCCTATCACCAATTAAAGGTGACAGGCAAATTGTTGGATGAGTTATTTCACTGATTCACGAAGACGTTTCGCCGCTTGTACCATGTTTGCCAGTGACTGGCGAGTTTCAGTCCAACCCCGGGTTTTCAAACCACAATCCGGGTTAACCCACAAGCGTTCGACTGGAATACGATCAGCCGCTTTACGTAGCAGTGCTTCAATCCATTCAACACTAGGTACGTTAGGTGAATGAATGTCATAAACACCCGGCCCGATCTCATTCGGATAAGAGAAGTTTTCAAATGAATCCAACAACTCCATATCTGAACGGGAAGTTTCAATGGTAATCACGTCCGCATCTAATGCTGCGATGGAAGACATGATGTCATTGAACTCGCAATAACACATATGAGTGTGAATCTGTGTGTCATCTTTAGCAATTGCAGCATTCAATTTAAATGCCTCGACTGCCCAATCAAGATAAGCCTGCCACTCTTCCCGACGCAGTGGTAAACCTTCCCGCAATGCTGGCTCATCGATCTGGATGATACCAATACCCGCTTCTTGCAAATCATCCACTTCATCACGCAGCGCCAATGCAATCTGCTTAGCAATCGTCTCACGGCTGACATCTTCCCTTGGGAATGACCAGCAGAGAATTGTCACCGGACCAGTTAACATCCCTTTGACAGGTTTCTCCGTCAGTGATTGAGCATATTTAGCCCACTCTACAGTGATAGCTTCAGGACGGCTGACGTCGCCAATAATCACCGGTGGCTTAACACAACGGGAACCATAGCTCTGAACCCAGCCATTTTGCGTAAAGACAAAACCATCCAAGTGTTCACCGAAGTATTCCACCATGTCGTTACGTTCAGCTTCGCCATGAACCAATACATCTAACCCTAGACGTTCCTGTTCGTTAATTGCCTGCTTAATATGTTCACTGATATTGGTGCGATAGCTGGCGCCATCTACCCGGCCTTTTTTGAAATCCAAACGCAAGCCGCGGATTTCCGTCGTTTGCGGGAACGATCCAATGGTTGTTGTCGGCCACAATGGCAAGTTATAGCGCTGACGCTGTATTTCCGCACGCTGTGGGTATGGCTGATTACGCTCGCTGTCCTGTCGCTTAATTGCCGTAAGGCGTTCAGTCACAGCCTGATTATTTACTCGTTTAGATTCACGACGGGCACGGATTGGCGCGCTATAAGCATCCAATTCTGCTTGTTTACCGCCATCTGGCTGATTCAATGCCGCAGCCAGCAGGGCTAACTCTTCACATTTCTGCAATGCGAACGCAAACCAGCTTTTCACCTCGGCATCAAACGCAGTCTCATCATTCAGATCAATAGGACTGTGCAGAAGAGAACAGGAAGAACCGATCCACAATGTACGGCTATCTACCAATGGCTTAATCAACTGATGTTTAGCGGTTAAATCAGCACGCCATACATTACGACCATTAATCACACCAAGGGAAAGCACCCACTCTTTTGGCAATGACTCATTCAGTTGCGCGATATCATCTTGACCAGCAACCAGATCCACATGCAGCCCTTGTACCGGCAAGGATTTGATCGTCTCTAGATTGTGACCGACGCTATCGAAATAGGTAGTCAGCAATAATTTAACCTGTCCTTGAAGCGCCTGATAAGCAACCGGATAAGCAGCTAACCACTCTGCCGGTAGTTCCAGTACCAACGCAGGTTCATCGATCTGAACCCACTCGATACCACGTCTAGCTAACTCAGCTAATACTTGCTGATAAACAGGAAGAATATCTTTTAATAAAGAGAGACGATCAAATACCTGACCTTTCACTTTACCCAGCCACAGGTAAGTTACCGGCCCCAGTAAAACAGGTTTCACTTGATGACCCAGAGCCAACGCTTCATCTACTTCTTCTAATAACTGAGTCCAACTCAGTTTAAATTCCTGCCCTTGCTGAAATTCCGGCACGATATAGTGGTAGTTAGTATTAAACCATTTAGTCATTTCCGCGGCGGCGGCAGGTTCGCCCGTCGGCGCACGACCACGAGCAATACGGAACAGTGTATCTAGATCAATCGTGCCATCTGGATTCTGGTGACGCGGTGGCACATTACCGAGCAGTAAACTAGTGGTTAGAACATGATCATACCAAGCGAAATCACCAACCGGCACTAAATCAACACCAGCCTGCTTTTGTTGTTCCCAGTGACGGGCACGTAACTCACGGCCAGTTTCCAATAATTCTTGCTGAGAAATTTTCCCTGCCCAATAGTTCTCCTGAGCCTTTTTGAGTTCTCTTTTCAAACCGATACGTGGAAAGCCAAGTGTGTGATTAATAATCGTCATTTCATTATCCCGTCATTTTTAGCCGTCTAGATGTTTACACATCCATAATCAACAGGTAAGGTATAAACCACAAGCGCAATTTATTCATTATCATCCTGAAGGTTTCTCATGATCGAAATAAAACATCTAAAAACACTACAATCATTGAGTCATTGCGGTTCATTAGCGGCGGCAGCCAATCATCTACATCAAACACAATCCGCTTTGTCTCATCAGTTCAGCGATCTTGAACATCGCCTTGGCTTCCGGTTGTTCATCCGTAAAAGTCAACCGCTTCGCTTCACGCCACAGGGTGAAATTTTATTACGACTCGCGGAACAAGTGCTCCCTCTGGTTCAAAATGCACTCCGCGAATGTAAAGAGCCGGGCCAAACAAATCTACGTATCGCCATTGAATGCCATAGTTGTATTCAATGGCTGACACCCGCACTCAAGCATTTCCGAGAAACCTGGCCCCAAGTCAATGTGGATTTCAAATCCGGCGTCACTTTTGATCCACAGCCAGCATTACTGCAACGGGAATTGGATGTCGTTTTGACATCAGATATTCTCCCGGAGAGTCATTTGCACTACACACCACTATTTGATTATGAGGTCAAACTGGTTGTCGCTCCGGATCATCCGTTGGCAAATAAATTGCACATCCAGCCAAAAGATTTAATTGATGAAACATTAATGATCTACCCCGTTCAACGTCAGCGATTCGACATCTGGCGGCGTTTCTTGCAACCCGCGGGGATCGCCCCTACGTTGAAAAATGTGGATAACACACTGTTACTGATCCAAATGGTCGCTGCCCGCATGGGAATCGCAGCCCTGCCACATTGGGTTGTTGAGACATTTGAAAGGCAAGGGTTAGTGGTAACTAAGACACTGGGAGAAGGTTTATGGAGCAGGCTGTACGCTGCCGTTCGTGAAGGCGAGCAGTATCAGCCTGAGACTGACGCATTTATCCATTCCGCACGCCAACACGCGATGGATAATCTGCCATTCGTAAAAGGAATTGCAAAACTAAACGTTGATGACCCCAGAACAACGCAGCAATCTCCCCCCTTTTAATGGTAAATTTTATCAGCCACTCCACCGGAACCAACGTATTATTCATTATTGCCAGGGGGTTCCGGTATCTATGATGGAAAAACTCATGCCACCAGCCAGATACAGGTAAACACCACAAATCAGCTATCAACCTGACAGGTGAGATACTCACCGATCAGGCTGAATAAAGTGACTCACAAGATTGTTGTAACAACCAACAAATTACAGGATATTAGTGCTCTTTCTGTACCAGTAGAGCTTCCAATAAATCCAAATCATGCAGTAAAGTTTGCAGTGTCTCATTACTGATTTTTCTGGTTGCACGCAGATGATACAACTCACCACGCTCTGCCCTTAATGCAGTCAGACGAAAACGACGTTCCAAATCTTCCACTAACAGATTATGTTCTATCTCATCCTGCCCCACAGTACGGCGACGCAAATAGCCAATTACCCTGGAAGCAACTTCAGTAATAACCTCAGCATCCAGTTGTTCTTCGGGACTAGCAGAAAGACGCTCTTCCATCTTATTCATACTGACAATCGCCACTTCCGCCATCGCTGCCCGCGCCATTCGCACCTCGCTGATATCTGCCTCTTTATCAGAAGCTTGAATGCCCCGTAACAGGAATGGTAAAGAGAGAACGCCAATTAACAACGAGAACAGAATGACTCCCGCAGCAATAAAGATAAGCTGATAACGGGCCGGGAACGGCGTACCATCCGCCAGAAACAGAGGTACAGACAGTGCGCCGGCAAGCGTGATTGCTCCACGAACTCCGGCAAAAGATGCCAGCCATAATTCACGAGTGGTATAAGTCGCAAAATTCAGTGGATTTTTTTTCATAAAAACTTTGCTGATATTCTTCATCAGCCATAACCAGCAGAAACGCAGCAGTAGAAGGGCTCCATAAATCACTGCGACCGCGGCGAACAGCATCCAGGTTTCAACAGTCGGATCAATTTCCGCCTGTACAACGGAAGTTTGCCAGATCCCCGGCAATTGCAGGCCCAACATAATAAACACCAAGCCGTTAAACACGAACGCCAACATTGACCAGACACTATCAGCGCGTAAGCGCATCGCTAATGGCGCATTACGGATAACCCC
Source organism: Photorhabdus namnaonensis (assembly GCF_001684335.1). Classification (GTDB taxonomy): domain Bacteria; phylum Pseudomonadota; class Gammaproteobacteria; order Enterobacterales; family Enterobacteriaceae; genus Photorhabdus; species Photorhabdus namnaonensis. The sequence continues at coordinate 162,385 of NZ_LOIC01000095.1, read as the reverse complement.
GGATTTACTGATAGTCATACCTGCGGCAACCGCAGCTAAGATACCGGAAACGCCAATATGTTCCGCAATCAAATAAGAAGCAAACGGCAACAGCAACATGAAAACAATTTGGGTTGCTGGATCGCCGCCGCTCCAACGGTTCATCAAACGCAGGGATTTACTGTACAACCAGGTTACTGCAATACCGGATAACAAACCGCCAATAGCAACCTTAAAGAATTCTATGGTCATGCCAGTAACAGAAAATGCCATCGTTCCCATTGCTATCGCTACAGCGAACTTTAAGGCTACCAGGCCGGAAGCATCATTCATTAACGCTTCCCCTTCCATCACATTCATCATGCGCTTAGGCATGCGCCTTTTTCCGACAATGGATGATAAAGCCACCGCGTCTGTTGGCGATAACACAGCAGCAAGAGCGAAAGCAGCAATTAACGGAATACCTGGCATCAGCCAGTAAATCAGATAACCAATACCGACAACAGTCACTAGCACTAATACCAGCATCAGTATGAAAATTTCCCGTCCGTACTGGAAAAACTCTCTGGTTGGCATTTTCCAGCCATCAACGAATAACAAAGGAGGAATTAGCAGAACGAGGAATAGCTCAGGATTAAAAGTAACATGTAAGCCAAAGTGCGGCCAAGCCAGCAACGCTCCCATTGCAATCTGCATTAACGGCAGAGGTATGCGGAACGGAATCACTTTAGTCAGAACACCAGAAACTGAAACCACCAAAATCAAGATCAGAATAGTAAAGAATATTTCCATGTTGCCCTTACAATTTACCTAAGAACCGTTGGTATACAGATTGAAACTCTTTTTCTTCCCGTTAACACAAAAACAAATTGCAGGAATATTGTAAACTAATCAGATAAATAGAGGGGAAATAATTGAGAATTTAAACATAATCGCAAGAATTAACAAAGTGCGCAGGGATGAACACCCCTTACACACTTTTTAATCAATCAAATAGCCCAATCACCAGCATAAAATGTTACTAAAGCGATCGTAATGACCACTGTACCGATATTCAATTGGCGCCATTCACCGGAACAGATACGACCAACAACCAATGAGCTGAAACCCAACATAATACCGGTGACAATATTGCAGGTCAGAACAATAAAGACCGCACAGAGCATACCGGACATCGCCCCAACAAAATCATCGAAATCCAGCTTTCTGACATTACTCAGCATCAGCAAACCAACATACATCAGCGCTGGCGCAGTGGCATACGCCGGTACAAGATAAGAAAGTGGAGAAAAGAACAAAATTAACAGAAACAGGATACCGACAACTGTTGCGGTTAACCCTGTTTTACCGCCGGCTGCGGTACCTGCGGCTGATTCGATATATACCGCAGCCGGAGAAGCACCGATAGCACCGGCAAAAATACTACTGACAGAATCGGCAGTCAGCGCTTTACCGCCGTTAATAATCTGTCCGCCTTTATCCAACAGATTCCCTTGCCCTGCTACCGCGCGGATAGTACCGGTAGCATCAAACACCGCAGTCATTACCAACGCCAACACACTAGGTAACACAATTGGCTGCAAAGCGCCCATAATATCCATACTAAAAATCAAGGACAGGCCGTCATCTCCCAGACTCGGCACCTTAAAGAACCCTTGATATTTCACCGCCGGATCAAAAATCAGCCCAATAACAGAAATCACCACAATCACTAACAGCACGCCACCGGGAACTTTCAATTTTTCCAAACCAAAAATAACAGCCAGCCCAAGCAGAGTCATCACAACCGGAAAAGAGGTGAACGAACCCAGAGCAACAGGCAGACCTGCCAATGGGTTCTTAATGACCAAACCAACACCGTTTGACGCAATCAGTAACAAAAACAGCCCAATACCAATCCCTGCACCATGCGCAATACCCATTGGTATATTGCGTAAAATCCAAGAACGAATACCGGTAACAGAAATCACCGTAAACAAGCATCCCATCAAAAATACCGCACCGAGTGCAACCGGAATAGTGATTTGCTGTCCTAAAACCAAGCTAAAGGCAGTAAATGCAGTTAACGAAATTGCACAACCAATTGCCATTGGCAAATTAACCCACAACCCCATTAACAAAGAACCACAACCGGCAACCAAACAAGTCGCAATAAAGACAGCAGTATGGGGAAACCCAGCTTGCCCTAACATCCCCGGTACAACGATGACTGAATAAACCATCGCCAAGAAAGTTGTGAGCCCTGCCAGAATTTCACGGCGTACCGTTGTGCCACGTTCAGTCAATTTAAAATACTTATCCAGTTTGCATTTAACTGGTGCCTGAGTGCCAGACATGTCATTCCCCTGCATTATGTTCATGGTACTTCTTCTGCTTCCTAGTCAAACGAAAACGATTACCTTGCTTAATAACACAACACTTAATGAATATTGCACCAATCGGTTCAACAAAACATAAAAGCAATCGTTTGGTTTTCAGAATAGAAAACAGAGAGAGAATTTAAGGCGAAAGATTATCCAGCGATCATAGTGTCGAAATCAATAGCTAACCGTATTATTTAGCCGAGCATTAAAAGAATGACTTCTGGAGATTAAACTTTTTACGATAGCTAATCACAATGTTTCAGCCTCAGACGACAAGGAAGATCCAACAGTTTCACCATGAAATGAATTTCATTTGCAGTTATTGTGAGCCGGACGAAATGAAATGCGAGCCGTTACAAGTAACGAATGGTAACGTTGAACAAGCCGAAAAAACCGACATTCAGAACTACAATTCGTGTACATATACGTGTAAACTACACGCACACTCAATACCGGAGATAAATCATGACAGCAAGACAACGCAACACACAGAGCGTCACAATGACTGTAGAACGAGGCTTACTGAACCGGGCACGTGAAGCAGGTATTAACTTTAGTGCCACACTGACCGCTGCCTTAGATGCCGAATTACGCCATCGCGAGGCGCTGAAATGGCAGGAAGATAATAGGGAAGCTCTGGAGGTATTAAACCGTTTCCATGACGAACATGGTTGTTTCAGTGATGAATACAGGACATTTTAGCGATGCAATTCACCGTTTATCGTAATACTGGGAAAACTGTTGTTTATCCCCTGTTACTGGACATCACGAGTGACATTATCGGGCAGTTAAACCGCCGAATTGTGATCCCACTGCTACCAATTGAAAAATATCCTGACAGCAGTCGCCCTGTTCGAATGATCCCGCTTATCAGGCTGATAGACGACAAAGAATATGCTGTCATGACTCACGAACTAGCCAGTATATCTGTTCATGCTTTGGGTGCTGAATTTTGCGATGCATCGCAATACCGTAATCAGGTGAAGGCGGCTCTCGATTTCCTCTTTGACGGTATTTAAGTCGGATAAGTGCTGACTGCCATTCACAGCCAGCTTTTACACCAGTACAGCTATCGACTGAACACTTCACTTTTATCACACTGTGGATTAAACCGATCCATTGTTGAAATCAGAAACAGTGCTGCAATGATGACAAGTAGAACAGGTAAACCTGATGACGTCATTGAACTTGCTATACCGGCAAGCAGCGGCCCGAACAAACTCCCAATCCCCCACAACATAGCCGCCGCGGCATTAGCTACTATCAGATCATTTCCTGAAAAATACTGACCAATTTGGACCAATGCAATGGTGTAGATAGCCCCCGCAGTTGCCCCTAAAGCAATCAACAGAGGCCAGATAAGATAGTGATACGCCATAGCAAATGGCAGCAACGCACTTGCTCCGAGCGTTGCTACACCGCAAATCTGGTACAAACGCATACGATTCATATGATCCGCCAGCCAACCAAACGGGAGCTGCATCAATGCATCGCCAGCAAGAACAACACTTATCATTAGTGCAGCTACAACTTCGACATACCCACAACTCATTCCATATATGGGTAACATAGAAAGAATGGTCCCGTCGAAAAAGGAAAAAAACAGCACACCACCACAGATCGCCGGTGCAACCCTCACAAATTGCACAATAGAGAAATTGGATTGCTTACTGTGTTGCGGCAATTTATCGCCTTTCTTCTGATCTAGCATGATAAAAAGCACCAGGGAGAAAATATGGATCAGAGTACAAATCAGTATCGGCATTTCATCTGCAATACCATAAAAAGCAATGATAGAAGGACCAAGTAACTGACTGATAGTAAAAACCGTCGTATAAACGGCCAATATCCTGCCCCGTTTATTCTCTTCAGAAAGTTCATTAATCCAGGTTTCGCCTAGACAGATCATTAAGCCGTTAGCAGCACCAGTCATTAGCCGCAGAGGAAAAAGCACCTCCATCGGCAACGAACCCAAAAGTGGGAGCAAACTGCCAGCAGAAACCCCTGTTGCAATCATCATGGCGTGTTTCTTACCTACCAGAGCTACAATTTTCTGGACTACCGGAGCACTCAAAAGAACCCCCAACGCCGGAGCCGCAGAAATTAAACCAATGTACAACTCATCAATACCTTGGCTATTCAAGCGTAACGCTATCATTGGGATCGTCAAACCAATGACAATGCCAATAACAGCGACACTCGTGGTAATAGTAAAAATGGCAAAAAAATTATTATTTCTATAATCACGACTGTTCATTTTATTTATATCTATCCAGCAAAAATAAAAAGAATAAATATGAAATGAACTGAAAACAACAAATTAATAATATTATATTGAATATATTAATTCCGATTAGTTATTATTTTAAAGAGTAAATATATAACGATATATCAGCATTAAGCCCGAAGCCAGCACAATAACATTGATAAACTTCAAGAAAGCTTCTCTGGAGATTTTCAATGTCACCTGGCGGCCAAAATAGATCCCCAACAACATGGCTGGAATAAATACCAGTATCAATAACAAAAATGAGGTGTCCAGATAAATACCCATGAAAACAAAAATAATCACTCTCGTCAGGGTACTGAAACCAATTAAAGTTGTCTGAGTGATCCTGAAAATTTCCTTATCTGATATCCGCCCGGTTAGATAAATTGCATAAAGAAACCCGCCACTACCAAATAGCGCACTGAAAATACCGCCACTCAGACCAAATGGAATAGCGGCTTTAGAGGGGAACTGACGGTAAGTTTTACTGAAAAATAACGAATAAATTGAATAGAAAACAACAAATAACCCCAACACTAGAACTAAAAAATCAGGTTTGGCTATCAACAAAATGGCGGCACCAATCAAGCTACCGACAACCATTAATGGAATAACTAACTTGATCTCACTAAACTCTGATTTTTTACCCTCTCTAGTAATATTAATCACTGCGGCAGTTAAATCTATCAACGCGAGCATAGGAACAATTTTCGCTACAGGAATATAAAATGCCAGAATTGGGCTAGCAATCAGTGCAGAACCAAACCCAGCCATACCAAAAACCAGATAAGCAAAGAAAACGACAAAAATACAAACAAGCAGATCAGGCCATGCAAGTAGATGTAACATTTCTATTTCCCTGAAAATAGTTTTTAAACTAAAGTGATCATTTTCCCAATACTAATAGTTTTTCCTATCATTTGTCAGGTCAGTCTGCAAAAAACGGGACACTCCAGTTAAAGATGTACTTAATGTACGCATGATGCTGGTATGATTCTGATGGAAAAATAACATGTTATAATTATAATCTATTGAAAATATTTCCTAACAATAAATAATTTACCGTATATTGGGGAACATATAAGGGTATTGGCAAGATAAAAACAATACCACCAACAAACTAGAGGGCGATCTTAAAAAGAATGGTATTTCGTTAGATTGGATTGATATTGTCATTAATACCATTCATACAACGATGGTGAAAGGTCTAATGGATTAACCAGCTAAGGTTATAACGGTTGAACAGATATTTAAGCGTTAACAGATTGATAAAATAATCTTTAAAAACAAAGATATGAAATGGTTTTAGCATGTTAAAAGCATAAAAGAGGAATGGTTTAAATCAATAAATGCTATTCAACGCAGGTTAAAGCAGAGTAAAACAAGTTTAAACTGACGTATTTATAGGCTACCAATTTGTATTCGGTTAAATCATTTATCTGGGGATTTTGTTATACCGATTTTTTATCATCGATTATTTAATTGGTTTATGACAGGGTTTATTCTCCGATTGAAAATGTTATTAAAACGGCTCATTTTGAAAAATAGATTATCGAATTAACCGATTCATATTCTCATTTATCCTTTTTCCCGAAAACATAATCATTAACCAAACCCATTTTTATTTCTCAGTTTTCATTGATAGCTTTATGATGGGCAGGCTTTAAACTATTATTAAAAGCCATCTTTTCAACCACTGATTTCAGCCAGCATAAAGCTTTAACAGTTGTTTTTATTACTTTTGACGCCTGATTTTTACTAAGTTTAATCATTATGAAATATCTTATTTTACGTTTACCTAGTGCAGATTACCCCGGCTTTTTATCTTTAATGACACTATTTTATCGATAATTTAAATCTGTTTTTATAAGTCACCACCATTTATTTTTCTAAATAAATTAGCCGGTAAATAATCTGATGATATAAAGATACCCATTTATGTTTTTTTCAGATAATCACTTCTCTTTCAGAGCTTAAATCCTACCAGATTAACTGTTTTATCCTTTCTTTATTACATCATTTTTTACAGATTTATTCATAAAATAATGGTGAGAAAATACTTTCATATCATTCTGTTAGAATAATATTATTTTACATGCTGGTTTCTTTTCAACTCTCTGTTAATAAACTTAGACTCAATTAATCATTCTTATTAAAAATTAACTTATTTAATAAATCACTTAAAGTTACACCATCCCTGCATTTGCATTTTTAAATAGCCATAGCAGGTTAGTTAAAATAATACCATTGCTGATAAATACATTAAACATAGTAGTAAATAGGCCGTTTTTAATCACTCTTCACCTTTTAAAAACCTCGCATTAATGGAGCACCTGTTTTTTTACTCTTAGCTGATTAATCACTGTTAAAAATAAGCGTATAATCACAAAAAAAAGAATATGCAGGTAAAAAGAAATGGTGAACCACGTTAATAACGATAATAAACCTATAAAACAATTTCCATTACGAGGTTTTTCATATTTTTAAATAAAAATTCATTTAACAAATGGTTTTCATTAGATAGTTTATGCAAATATAATAGTTTTTTTCATCTCCTAACGCGGTTTAAAACCAGAAAGGGTAAAAGGTATGTTAATGGTATTAAAATCAACGCCCATTTCTTTAATAAATTTTAATCCCGTTAATCCCGTTAATCCCGTTAATCCCGTTAATCCCGTTAATCCCGTTAATCCCGTTAATCCCGTTAATCCCGTTAATCCCGTTAATCCCGTTAAATGTTTTGATATAACATCGTATTATTGGGTTAACACTATTATTTTATCACTTTGGTTAATCAATTTAAAACCTGTTTTCTCCGATATTTTCTTTTTCAATGTCAATATAACATCAGATCTTTTACCCGCTTTTAAAAATCCTTAATCACTTCTTTTTACCTTTAATGATTTAGGTTTTTACCTATTTATTCATGATACGCTGGCCTCTTTTCCAGATTTCAAAACCACACTGATAGACAAAAGCAATTTTTCTTAATACCTGTTTTACCACGTTCAGGATAAGACGTATTTACTTTTACTTGAATGAGAGAAAATCTCTATAACCCTTTGCTTTCAGATAGACGAAAAACGATAAACCACACAATCTAACCCGAACAAATCGGGATCTGCGGAGTAAATAAAAAGCGCTCTTTAGGTTAATTAGCTCAGTACATCAATCCGTTTTCTGAATCGGTTGTACTGACTTTCTCCTTTCTTTACCTCTCCTTATATAACTGGCTTCAGTTTTTTTCCAACCACAGCTCAGTCTTCATTAACCACTTGCTCCAACCTTTTAAAGAAACTGAAAATAGATTTTCGGGCCACACCGACTTAAGTCACATCAATATGAAATAAAAAACCTTAGTAATGATTGTAATGATTGTAATGATAACTATTCTCACATTAAGATGATGCCGTGATTATTGATTTTTGATGCTATAGGTTATGTCTGACCACATTGTTGTTTCCGCTAACTCTGAGCTAACCCTTGAATCGCTTTATGGCGCGCATCATGGCTGGCTGAAAAACTGGCTCACGCGCAAACTGCAATCGTCCTTTGACGCCGACGACGTGGCACAGGATACCTTCCTGCGCGTGATGGCCGGCGACTCGCTACAAACCATTCGCGACCAAAAATCCTTTCTCTGCACGATCGCAAAAAGGGTAATGATCGATCTGTTTCGCCGCAACGCGCTGGAAAAAGCCTATCTGGAACTGCTGGCACAACGGCCCGAGGCGCTTATGCCCTCACCGGAAATCCGTCAGTGTCAACTTGAGACACTCCAGCAAATCGACCAGATGATCGATGGTCTGAGCAACAAAATGCGCCAAGCGTTTTTACTGTCTCAGCTTGAAAATCTCACTTACAGCGACATTGCTTCACGCCTCAATGTGTCCGTCAGTTCCGTGAAAAAATATATAGCTAAAGCCACTGAACACTGCCTGCTGTTTCGCCTGGAGCATGGACTCTGATAATGAACACCATGTTGACCCATTCTCGCCGCCAGGCATTAAAAGCAGCATCGCACTGGTATGCGATACTGAGTAGCGATCAGGTAAGTCCACTACAAACTGAAAAATGGCAGCGCTGGTACGAACAGCATCAAGATCATCAGTGGGCATGGCAGCAAGTGGAAAATCTGCGTAACCAGATGCTTGTCGTGCCAGGTAATGTAGCAAGCCACGCACTTCAGGAAACTCACCTGTCGCGACGCAGAATGATGAAAAGCATACTGTTGTTACTAGGAGCCGGCAGTGGCTGGCAACTGTGGTGTTCGGAAGTAGGAGAAGGTCTGCGGGCCGATTACCATACTGCTAAAGGGGATATCCAGCATCATCGACTGAGCGATGGTACGCTGCTTACACTCAATACCGACAGTGCCGTAGATGTCCATTTTAACCCTCAACAACGTCTGGTACATCTCTGGTATGGAGAAATTGCCATCACTACCGGGCATGATACCGGAGCAAAGCTGCTGCGTGTGCAAACCCGCCATGCACAACTGACCGCGCTAGGTACCAAGTTTACGGTTCGTCAGGAAACCAACACCACACTCCTTAGTGTGCAGCAACATGCCGTAGAGGTGATACTAACTGGCACTGACCGCAAATGTATTGTGCGTCAGGGTGAAAGCCTAAGATTCAGCGCCACCGATTTTGGTGAATTGACCGCGACAACCGACGAAGACAACGCGTGGACGCAGGGTATACTAAGCTTTAGCGATAAGCCACTGAGTGAAGTGATAGCAACTCTCGCCCGTTATCGAAGCGGTATATTACGCTGCGACCCAGCCATCGCCTCGCTACGGTTAAGCGGTACTTTCCCGATAAAAAATACCGATACGATATTATCCGTCATAGGGAAGACACTTCCCATTAAAATTCAATATATTACCCGTTATTGGGTGAATGTTCTGCCTGTAGAACAATCGTTAATGTAAAAAATAATCATTTTCAATTGTCCCTTTTTGTTTCCTCGTTCGACTTCATTAGTGAATACAGCAACAAAATGATTATGGAGACGTTATGATGCCTTTACGTGCACAGCCACTGCGCGCGCTTCACAAAGCAACACCGCTGGTAATGGCGATTCGTTTGAGCCTGTTACCGGCGGCTTGCCTAACCTCAGGGATAACGTATGCTGCGGTAGAGCCAGCTAGCGTACACTATGACATTAATGCAGGCGAACTGGATAAAGTTCTTAATCAGTACTCCACCCACGCCGGTATAACCCTTTCAGTCGATGCCAGCTTAACCCACGGCAAACAGAGTAGCGGTCTACACGGCAATTATTCCATCACCGATGGGCTGAACACCTTGCTGGCCGGCACTGATTTGCAGGTGAAAACGTTGGGCAATAACGCGTTCACACTCAAACCCGCCCCTGTTACACAGAAAGACGTGCTGACCGTGGTAGGCGACTGGCTAGGTAGTGCGCGTGAAGCTGACGTGTTTGAACATGCAGGCGCACGTGATGTCATCCGCCGGGAAGATTTTGCCAAAACAGGCGCCACCACAATGCGTGAAGTGTTGAACCGCATTCCCGGCGTCAACGCACCAGAAAACAACGGTACCGGCAGCCACGACTTAGCGATGAACTTTGGCATTCGTGGCCTGAATCCACGCCTTGCCAGCCGCTCTACGGTTCTGATGGATGGCGTTCCGGTACCCTTCGCGCCTTACGGCCAGCCACAGCTATCGTTAGCGCCCGTATCTCTCGGCAACATGGATGCAATAGATGTGGTACGCGGCGGCGGTGCCGTGCGTTACGGGCCGCAAAGCGTAGGTGGCGTGGTAAATTTCGTGACCCGCGCTATCCCACAGGATTTTGGTATTGACACCAGTGTGGAAGGCCAGCTTAGCCCCACATCCTCACAAAATAATCCCAAAGAAACCCATAATCTGATGATTGGCGGTACGGCAGATAACGGTTTAGGCACAGCGCTTCTCTACTCCGGCACACGCGGCAGTGACTGGCGCGAGCACAGCGCCACGCACATTGACGACGTGATGCTCAAAAGCCGCTATGCACCCAATGAAGTGCACACCTTCAACAGCCTATTGCAATATTACGATGGCAGCGCGGATATGCCCGGCGGCCTTTCACGCGGCGATTACGATGCCAATCGCTGGCAATCCACTCGCCCATATGACCGCTTCTGGGGCCGCCGTCAGCTCGCAAGCCTCAGCTATCAGTATCAACCCGACCAGCAGCACAAATTCAATATTCAGGGCTTATATACTCATACCTTGCGCAGCGGTTATCTTGAACAGGGCAAGCGCATTACCCTTTCCCCACGAGAATATTGGGTGCGCAGCATCGAACCACGTTATAGCCAGCTCTTCAATTTAGGTCCTTCGGCCCACGAAGTAGGAATTGGCTACCGTTATGTGAATGAATCCAGTCACGAAATGCGTTACTACACCGCCACTATCAGCGGTGAATTACCCAGCACATCAAGCCCTTATGATCGTAACACCCGATCCGGCACCGAGGCACACACTTGGTACATTGATGACCGCATTGATATCGGCAACTGGACCATCACGCCTGGGATACGATTCGAACATATCAAATCCTTCCAAAACAACAATGTAAAAGGTACCCGTCAGGAAGTAAGTTACGATGCGCCGTTGCCCGCACTCAATGTTCTTTATCATATTACTGATAGCTGGAATCTTTACGCCAATACGGAAGGCTCGTTCGGTACCGTACAGTACAGCCAAATTGGCAAGGCGGTGAAAAGCGGTAATGTAGAACCTGAAAAGGCCCGAACTTGGGAAGTCGGAACTCGCTACGACGACGGAGCATTGGCTGCGGAAATGGGGCTGTTCCTGATTAACTTCAACAATCAGTACGACTCCAACCAGACTAACGATACCGTTACGGCACGTGGAAAAACCCGACATACTGGGCTGGAAACTCAGGCACGTTACGATCTTTCCGAACTTACGCCCAAGCTGAAAAACGTTTCGGTTTACGCCAGCTACACGTATGTGAACGCGGAAATTCGTGAAGAGGGCAACACCTACGGGAATCAAGTGCCGTTCTCACCAAAACATAAAGGCGCATTTGGCATAGATTACAAACCGGGCAACTGGACCATCAACCTTAACAGTACATCTCAGTCCAGCCAGTTTGCAGATAACGCTAATACCGTGCAGGAAAACGCCAATGGAAGCACCGGGCGCATTCCGGGCTTTATGCTGTGGGATACCCGCGTGGCGTATGACTTCGGCCCACAAATGGCTAATCTGAGTCTAGCCTTTGGGGTGAAAAACATTTTCGACCACGAGTATTACACCCGTTCCTATGATGACAATAACAAAGGCATCTACGCCGGGCAGCCACGTACGTTCTATATGCAAGGATCTGTAAAATTCTGACGTTACATTAATCCGTTTGCCGGGCCATTGCCCGGCTTTGCTATTTCTGGAGTTAAGTTATGTTTGCACCGATTCACGTTATGTTTATCGTTTTGCTCTTCTTTACTAGTCTCCCCCACGCCATCGCGGTCACGGTACAGGATGAGCAAGGCAGTTTTACCCTCAATATCGTTCCCCAGCGCGTGGTTGTGCTGGAATTGTCGTTTGCTGATGCGTTGGCCGCCATCAATATCAGCCCGGTGGGTATTGCCGATGATAACGATCCGCAGCGCATCCTCACGGATGTTCGCCAGCGTATTAAACCCTGGCAATCAACGGGCACTCGCGCCCAGCCAAGCCTTGAAGCCATCAGCGCGCTGAAACCTGATCTCATCATTGCAGACAGTCAACGCCATGCGGGGATTTATCGGGCACTCAAAGGTATCGCCCCTGTTTTGCTGCTAAAGTCCCGTAACGAAACCTATGAAGAAAACCTGCAATCTGCCGCGATCATCGGCAAAGTAATGGGGAAAGAGAGTGAGATGCAACAACGGCTGGCAAAGCACCATGAACGCATGAAAGGCTATGCCAGCCAGTTGCCACAAGGCGTCAGTGTGGCTTTTGGCACCTCGCGCGAACAGCAATTTAACCTGCATTCCAGCGATACCTATACTGGCAGCGTCTTAACGGCATTAGGGCTAAAGGTTCCTACTCCTGTTAATCATGCCGCAATGGCTTCTCTCAGCCTTGAACAATTATTGGCGCTCAATCCTGACTGGCTTATCGTGGCCCACTATCGCCAGGAGAGCATCGTGAAGCGCTGGCAGCAAGATTCGCTGTGGCAGATGATGACGGCACAGCACAAACATCAGGTAGCAACAGTAGACAGCAACACTTGGGCTCGTATGCGCGGGATATTTGCCGCTGAACGTATTGGCAGTGATGCGGTAAAAATCTTCCATCATCAGCCAGTTAATGAAACACCATGAGACGCCGCCATCATCCGGTCTGGCTTTGGGGGTTACCGCTGGTTGCACTGTTTAGTGCGTTCTGGCTAAGTCTGTTTTGCTATTCCGCTATTCCCATTCCCGCCATCAGCGCGCTCAAGGCACTGGTGCCAGGTCATACACCGACATTACCTGAAGCACTGGTTATCAATCTGCGACTACCACGCAGTCTGGTCGCTATTCTGCTCGGCGCAGCTCTGGCTCTGGCCGGCGCGCTACTCCAGACGCTCACTCATAATCCTCTGGCCTCACCCTCCTTACTGGGCATTAACAGTGGCGCAGCTCTGGCAATGGCGCTGGTCAGCGCTTTCAGTCCAGCAACGCTGGCCGGATATTCCATTTCCCTGGTGGCGGCTTGCGGCGGTGGAATTAGCTGGCTGATGGTGATGGCCGCAAGTGGTAGCTGGCAGCAAAAATACGATCGCAACCAGCTAATTCTGGCGGGCATTGCCTTATCGGCCTTATGTATGGCACTAACACGTATTACGCTACTGCTTGCCGAAGATCATGCTTACGGCATTTTCTACTGGCTGGCGGGTGGAGTTTCCCATGTCCGCTGGCCTGAATTCTGGCAACTATTCCCTTTCGTGGTGGTCACTGTACCTGTGGTTTTATTGTTGGCGAAATCGCTTAATCTGCTCAACACCGGCGATGTCAGTGCCCATACGCTTGGCGTGAATCTAACTCGCCTGCGTATCTTCGTCAGTTTGACGGTACTGACTCTGGTGGGAGCTGGCGTCAGTGTGGCGGGGCCGATCGTGTTTATTGGCCTGCTCATGCCCCATCTGGCGCGTTTCTGGGTTGGCTATGATCTGCGCCGCACGCTGCCAATGTGCATGCTGTTGGGAGCGGTGTTTATGCTACTTGCCGATTTACTGGCCCGTGCGTTGGCCTGGCCAGGAGAACTTCCGGCAGGCGCAGTACTGGCTCTGATTGGCGCACCTTGCTTCGTCTGGCTGACAAAGAGGCGAACATGAACCGTCAGGTTATCCCACTGTTAGTAATGTTGCTGGCAGTTACGCTGGTGCTATCGCTACGCATGGGTGCGCAACCACTTCCCTGGGACGCATTAATAAGCGGCTGGCAACCCAGTGACAAATACCACTTTGTGCTAACGCAGTACCGCCTACCGCGCATTCTACTCGCCATCGCTGTAGGCGCCGCACTGGCGCTTTCCGGCGTCTTGGTTCAGGGTATTATTCGTAATCCACTGGCCTCCCCTGATGTACTGGGGGTAAATCATGCAGCAAGCCTGGCGTCGGTAAGCGCGCTGATCCTCTTCCCTTCTCTGCCGGTACAGTGGCTTCCGCTACTCGCTTTTTGCGGTGGAATGGCCGCGCTAATCCTACTGCGGGCAATTGCCGGCTCCTCTTCGCCGCTGCGCCTTGCACTGGTTGGCGTGGCACTTTCAGCTACCTGGACAAGCATCACCGATTACCTAATGCTCTCACGCCCACAAGATATCAACAACGCGCTTTTATGGCTGACCGGCAGTCTATGGGGACGCGACTGGCAGTTTGTGGCTATAGCCTTGCCGGTATTGATGATACTGATACCGCTCAGCCTGCGCTTTTGTCGCGATTTAGATTTGCTGGCACTTGGTGATGACAGCGCCAGCACACTGGGCGTTTCGCTCCTGCACGTACAATCCTGGGGGTTAATGCTGGCAGTAGCGCTCGCCGCAACAGGCGTCGCCGTTTGCGGGCCGATTGGCTTTATCAGCCTCGTAGTGCCCCATCTCGTTCGCAGACTTGTGGGAGGACGGCATCGCTGGCTTATACCAGCATCCATGCTTATGGGCGCACAGGTTCTGCTGCTAGCCGATTTGCTGGCAAGGAGCATAGCCCCACCAATGGAACTGCCTGCTGGCGTGTTGACCGCCATCATTGGCGCCCCTTATTTCTTCTGGCTTTTAGTGAGGACACGTTAAATGCAACTGACTACGGAAAAATTATCTGCGGGCTACGGGGAGAAACGCATTCTAAATGATCTGTCGCTCACTCTCCCGACCGGGAAAATCACAGCGCTGCTCGGTCCCAACGGTTGTGGGAAATCGACATTACTGAAATGCTTTTCGCGGCTATTAACGCCATTATCTGGAAAGATAACAATAGATAGTGAACCTTTAGCACACTTTTCCTCACGCAAGCTCGCCAAACATCTGGCGCTTTTACCACAACATCCTCTCACACCAGAAGGGATCGCCGTCCATGAACTGGTTGCATACGGACGTAGCCCTTGGCTTACATTTTGGGGGCGTTTAGCACCTCATGATCATCGTCTTGTACAACAAGCAATAGAAAAAACGCAGATCAGCCATCTTGCCGATAAACGCGTTACCGATCTTTCAGGCGGGCAACGCCAACGCGCTTTTCTGGCGATGGTTCTGGCCCAAGATACACCGGTGGTACTGCTCGACGAACCCACTACGTATCTTGACATCAACCATCAGGTGGAATTGATGAAGCTACTGCGTGAACTGAACAACGAAGGAAAAACAGTCGTGGCCGTACTTCATGACCTCAATCAAGCTAGCCGGTACTGTGACCATCTGGTGCTGCTTTCGCAAGGACAGGTTGTCGCCCAAGGCTCACCCGAGGAGGTTATGACACCGAAATTATTACAGCAAGTATTCAGCATCGAAGCAGAAATTCACCCCGAGCCAGTTTCAGGTAAACCAATGTGTGTAGTGTGTTAGGAGGGGAGCTAGTGTAGCGTGTTGGTTCTTTTCTCCAGTACGACTTAATATTCTCGGTTTTTTGTTAGAAGTTGTGTTGGGATTCATTCCTTATACCACCCAACACAAAAAGCCAAGCTTGAATTTATGTGATGCTAAATTTGCTGTTCTTAAGTAAAGTTAACGTTAATTTACACTTTCAAAGTAATGGTAATGCTACTTATCGTCGTATCTCGTCACCTCGCTCAAAAGGCTGCTGTGATAAACGTTCATTGGAAGAAAGTCAGATTGGCCAGGAGTGAACAAAAGAAAGAAATAGTTTCTGAACAGGAATAAAATTCAGACTGCTGACAAACCTCGTTGAAAATAACGGGGTTTGTTTCTTTCATTATGAATAATAATGCAACCTATTTTCTTCATTAACCCGGTTTCATCACCCGCAAGATCGTTATGTTAGCTTCTGCTACATTGAATATTTTTGCCATCCAGAGATAAAAATAACAAAACACGAGTACACACGCCCAGTAATAATCACTCCACTGCTTATTACTGGAGTGCCATTTCCTAGCAATAGTTTCAAAATTAAATTCTCTTGATGCCTCAGCTTGTACCTCTTTCTGTATTGCTTTGGGATCATACCATTAGCTATCAGTTTCTTAGCCTCATCACGTTTAGCTCTGGCATCAGCAAGAAAAATTACCGGGTAAACCCCAAATGCTAATCTGTCTTCTTTTTTATCAGTAGGTCGGCGGTATTTCATACGCCAGTATTTTGAACCTCTCGGAGTAATTTCCAGATACAACCCGCCACCATCAGCAAGTTTATAGGCTTTATCTTTTGGCTTTGCTGTCTCTATTTGCTTGGCATTGGGTTTCATTTTGGGAGCACATTATTAATCGAATCGGAAGATGCCCCCACAGATATGTGGATTGCAACGGACGATAATAGACCTTGATAGACTATTTTATTTCCTGATCAGAGACTTCATTAAAATCGGTTCCCTTTGGAAAGTATTGTCTAATTAACCCATTGATATTCTCATTACACCCTCTTTCCCAGGGCGAGTAAGGGTGAGCAAAGTAAATTTGGGTTTCTAATCTTTTACTCATGATTTCATGATCTGCAAACTCTAAACCATTATCGAATGTGATGGTCTTAGCCATTTGTTTTAATGGGTATAATACTTTCACTACCGCTTTTGCGACTTCTGATGCCCGCTTGCTATCAAGTTTAACAATAATAGTATACAGCGTTTTGCGGTCAACCAGGGTTAATAAGGCACTTTTTTTGTCTTTCCCCATTATCGTATCCCCTTCCCAGTCACTAATACGTTCTTTTTTATCAACGACTTCCGGGAAAACATCAATACTGACCCGATTTTTAATTTTGTCTCTCTTTTCATAGCGACCATAGCGTTTACGATAGGGTTTTCTGGCAATTCGCAGATGTTGCCATAAATCACCCCCCTCTATTTTATCTTGATGAATCAGCCTATAAATCGTCTCATGATGCAAAAATATCCCTTTATCCCGCTTCAAACAATCAACCACCTGTTCAGGACTTAAATCTTGCCAAATTAACCGTTTTATCCATTTTTTGACTTCCGGCGTTATTTTTATAGCTTTTTTAGCAAAATGACAACGAGCCAATCCCTTCAAATGAGCCTGTTCAGGGCAATAGGTTTTAACTTCTTGATTTCTCTTCAATTCTCTGCTGATGGTCGACGGGCTTCGCTTAAGTGACTCAGCAATGAAACGCTGTGAAAAACCTGCTTTTTTAAACTGGAAATCTGGTATCTTTCTGTTTCGGTCAGTTGTATATAGGTAATTGTGCATTTTCCTGTGGCGGGAAAGATGCCTACTATAGCAACTGACCGTCCTTCTGAAAAATTGCACTTATTAGTTGAATCCGCCTCCCCGGCTAATGTTTAGTCACGATATCATTCTGATCTTATCTACGAACAATGAACACAGAGCTAAGCAAGGCTCTGGTTTTCAAATTCGCCACAGTACGACACAGACCTACTAGCAATCATTCGTGGTGACATTGACCATCGATAACAGCACGCGACCACACGTCTACCCTCACCGCCAAGTAGAGCCAGCTTTCATCCGTGCACAAATACGTAATGCCATCCGGCTATATCTGTAGGGTGTCAGCCCATAAAAACAGTTTGGCACGATATTAGGGGGCTCCAAATTTAAACCAAGGGGTCCTTTCAGCGGAGTAACTGCTGATGGCCCTCCGTTGGAAGATGGTATTTATCATCGCTGATAGTACTTATGCCGCTATGAGCGAAAAGCAGCCCTAAAGTGCCAATCTTCTATTCCATCCAAAGATAAACACTAAAAACATTTATGCTAGAGTTACGAAGGCAGGATTTTGAAAAAAGATTGATTACATGTTAATAAATTACGATTTTTAAAAAGGTAAATAATGAGCAACCATTCTGATATAACACGTTTGTACACTATGGAAGGGGCAACACATTTATATTCAAGTGCACCAACCTTACTGACCACGGCAGATCTTTACCAGATTAATCATAATCCAGCCTATCTAGAAGCATTGAAGGACTGTAATATTTATCTTATCGTTTGCCGTGAGCGGATTGTCATTAACCCAGCAAAATTTGAACTTACCGGTAGAATCGTTACTGGTTCATTTCTCGTAAACAGGGCTACAGAAATAGCAGAAGTGCCCTTTGAATATCATATCCCTGAAGATATAGTGCCTGATGAAAAGCAAATCATTGACATTGCAGTTGATCTGAACGGAACTAAACTCATTGTAATAACCAGCAAAATCAAACAAATTGTGGCCGTCAACAATCTGGTAGCAAATGCCCATTCAGATTTGCTCCTCACTGATACTGATTTAAAGGTTCTGTATGTTGGACAAGGTATTGGGCGCAAAGGAACACGTACTGCTGTTGACAGGTTGCACGCGCATTCGACTCTACAACGTATTCTCGCAGAAATGAGCACTCATTTTCCGTCAATTGAAATATTACTTCTACTTTATCGATTTGAACATGGCAGAACCATCATAAGTAATGGAGGCGACATGAATGCCGAACCGCTGTCCTCCGCAGAAGAGGATACCGTTCATTTTAACAGGCTAAGCAATGTGAAACTCAATAGAGCTGATACAGTTTCTCTGGCTGAAGCCGGGTTAATCAATTACTTCAAGCCTCAGTATAACGTTTTGATTAAGCACTCCAATTTTTCATCAAAATCGCGAATAAAAATCCTCAACCGTCTTTTAAATAGTGGTATCACCGGATTGATAATAGAGATTGGTGGTGCGACTATTCGTTCCAGGATTAGGACTGAACATGCGATACCAAGGGACATGACGGATTTATATACACCAGATGTTTTAGCGGGGAGAAATCTTCCGGATACGGAAATGCGTAAACAATGGCAGCAGGAGCTGTATATCCAGAACCATACACATTACGCCTCATTTCCTTTGACAAATCAGTCAGAGCGAAATACTTTTCTACACGGGACAGTATTTATTGATAGCACTGAAATTCCTTTTACGGAATAATACAGGGCTTCTACCGGATTCCCCAAAAAGTGCGATCAGATAAAGATACGTAGAAACGTCTGTTTTTGACATCAATCTATCCGGTGGAACAACTTCAGTCAGCTAAGAGCGAGAAGCGGCCATACAGACGCTACAGTATGAAAATGCCTCATTGTCGATTGCATTGTGTTTTTTCAACTCCGACGTCTATATTGCTTACTGAAATCTTGTCCAAAAAAATAACCAATAAAGGCGTTTAATGCCGAAATCACATTACAAATAATCACAAAATTTTGAGGGCGGCAAATATGTGAAGTATATTTGCCGTGATAACTGGACTTATGAAACTAGTGACTGCATCTAGGAATGTACGGGCAATTGCATTAAGCCGCTACAAGTAACGCTATTTTTCCAACTCTCTTTGCAACCTCTCCCAAAGTGGTTTTAATTGTTTCCTAATGCTTTTAGAATTCATTGTACGCGCAGCTCTATAACCATAACTTAGAAAATTTCTTTTTCCAACATGCGCATAACGAGCATAAATTTTTTCTTTGAATAAGTCTTTTTCAGGTAAATTTTTGCTTATGCGAACTTTATTTTTAGAACGCATCGTTGATTTCGCAAGTTTAACACCTCTTTTCATCCTATCAGAGTATCGAGATAACGAAGAGGAACGTAAATAGATGTTGTTACCATCAAAAAGAAAACCAAGGTATTGAAGTGGTTTATCGCAAGATATTTTCCCACTAACATGAGCAGTAAACTCTCTTATCTCCGTTTTATCCGTATTTAAATCAACTTTTAATCCCTTTAGTCTTTTTTTAGCCTCACCTGCAACTTTATTTTTTTGCTCTATGGGCACAATAAATAGCATGTCATCACAATAGCGAAAGTATTCACCACCTATACTTTCAACATACGATTTCATTTCAATATCAAAATTCAACATGTATATATTAGATAATAAAGCGCTGATTGGTGAACCTTGAGGTATTCCTCTCCCTGACTTATTAGTGATAATTAAAGACCGTGCCTTTACACGGAACTCATCGGATGAGCATATTTTCCTTCTGTTATGTTTGGGATTGTGCTTGGATATACCAAATAATGGGTAGAGCTGATCTTTATCAACCTTTGAGAATTTAGTTATATTTTTAAAAACTGCATAATGATCAGCCGGTAGGCTAGACTCTGAAATCAGTTTGCACCAAGCGTTCTTTAAAATATTGTGGTCAAGTGTATCAAAAAACTTTGACAAATCTAGAGATACGGCACTACAGTTTTTTCTTATTTTTATTTCTTCAAAAGCTTCATAAGCGAACTCTATATTGCTTTTCTCTAGCTTCCTGAAGGCCAGTATATTTTTATCCACGCCATGCTTTTTTACCTCCAACTCATAAAATGAATCCAAGATAGAAGCATAATATGAAAATATATGACTATCCATATGAGATGAATACGCTATCTCTCTTGGTTTGCACTTCCTTGCGAGCAAGTTAGTAAGGGGATCCTTTCTTATTTTATAAGATTTCGCTGTAAAACTGATGAAAGGTAAAAAAGAATGGGTAGCAATATATTGAGGATTAGTTACCACATCTAAAGCATGAAGCAGTGTAACTGGATTATCAAAGTGCAGGTATCCTCTGCTTTTATACCAAGGATGATCTGGATATTTCATATTAATATCTCTGGTATTTGTGAAACCGGGGTACGATTGAACTGCGGTCATCCAACAACTCATACCCCGGCTTAACAAATTGGTTCTTCCAACCTTCTCATGTACGGTAACCCTAAAGTTACGTCCATTTCACCGCAAATGTTAGAAACACTGTATAATGTAATCAGCGTGATGGAGACCGTTATGAGTATCGTCCACCTGTTAGTCAGCCTCTGGTCGGTGTTCAGCGAAGGTCGCTGGCCGGGAGTTGCCAAACTGTACATCACCCCTACGTCTATACGTAGGGCATGAAATTTATAACATTTCTGATGTTCTAAGTGCAACCCTAAGAATTGATAGCAATGTGCGCTTCTGGCACAAAGCCGACTGGATGACGGATTTTTCTGTGCCAAAAGTTCAGGCCCAAAGCTGCGTGCCGTGCCATATAACGAGAGTAACCGATCTCGGGATGGGCTGATCTAACCAAAGGCGCAGCGGAGTCGAACCCATAGTTTATTTATCGCGAATACTCATCATTGACGTTGCCACCAACGCCACGAATCCTCCCATACTCCGCTGCCTATTCCCGTCCTTTTTGAGGAAATGCAATCGCCGTGAATCACTCGTCTGTTATCAGACAGAGCCAAAATGCCAAGAGCCTACTGCCCTAACATCCTCGGATAATGTTTTGCGATGATATCGTTCATTCGCTCCACTAAATTTTGAACCTCGCGGAGTAATTTCCAGATACAACCCGCCACTATCAGCGAGTTCATAGGCTTTATCTTTTGGCTTTGCTGTCTCTATTTGCCTCGCATTGAGTTTCATTTGGGGGGCACATTATTAATCGAATCGGAAGATGCCCCCACAGATATGTGGATTGCAATGGACGATAATAGACCTTGGTGGACTACTTTATTTGATTTATAAGGAGTTTTCTTAGGTAAGCCGGACTTTGGTGAACTGCTATGAACATAGTCATGGTGCGAAGGCCGGACTCGAATTTCATATCCAATAGACTGACATCAATGCATTTTAGTAACAAACTTAAATAGTTATACCCTCACTTGTACCCACAAGTCAAAATCCGTACAAAAAATAGACATTATAGGTGAGTATAAAGCCATACCAGTACAACACCGATATGGCTATCAAAGCAAGATTTAGAGAGTTAAGAGGCCTTTCCTCGAAAATTACTGAAGATTGCTCAATTCAGCGGACTGCAAAAGGTCCTCATGAAACAGGTAGCTTTTGAGCGCCTACTACGCCTACTGTGGAATAAATGGGGACAAGTATGTAAATGCCCTTTTACACCATAAAGCCATTACTCGCAGTGGTCATAACTGCATATTTTCTTTGTCATATTCTGTTCATCTTGAGACACCAAAAGAGCTATAGTGCCAATCGGTATACGTTCTGACAGAGAGAAAACATGCAGCCCATCCATCCCCTGATCAAAGCGGTAAGAGATAAGAAATTGCCTCATCCCGCGCAGCTGAATCAATTCAATCAAAAGCACTGGATTGAATTCATGAACAAAATAGGTCCGCTAAATGCAGAGGCTTCAGCATACATTTCAGGGGCTACGTGGCTTAATAATAACTTCCACAGTGTGGAAAATACTCGAAAGCAAATCTGTTTTTTTAAAGGCTGCAGACCTGAATATCAAGAAATGATCAGGGCACATATCGCCAGCGCTAATTATGCATTCTGGCAGGTATGCGACGAACAGAAAGAAATCTTTGGAGATATAAGCAATACGGCCATAGAACAGATGATTATCACCAAAACCTCGAAGGTAGGGGAAAGCGATCCGGTAAGTGTTAACAGTGTAAATATGCATAGGCTTGACAGCCTAAGAGGTCCATTATTCGAGCTATTTAAATATAAAGATCGTATGCATCTGCTCTTCCCTGATGATCGCCCGGTCAAGTTATCCAAGCTCGACTTTTATCTAGCAGAAATGAGGATGTCTCAACACTTCCATAGTTTTTCTTCCCTGTGGCAAGACTTACTCTATGGTCGTGCAGTATTCGCTTTCCAGCCGAAACGAGTCTTTTTCATTCAATGCCATTCTGACTATCACCGCATAAAAACAATTGCAGAATTTCGTCGTGATCATTTTTTAGTAACTTCGATGACTGAAGCACACACAGTGATGGACAAATTTCAGGGTAGTAATTTTGGATCAAATTATCTGCATTATGAACCTGGTAAGCCGTTGAGCCTAACTCCGTGGCAATCATTATCTCAACGGTCGCAAATGATCGCCAGATTTCAGCCTTTATCGGCTTTTATTCAGCTTGATGACCACCTCAAATCGTTATTAAAGCGCAAATCGCTTCCTTGTATAGAACGTAAATTGCAAAGTGTTTTAGATGTATGGGTTCATTTATCTGTGCTAGCTGTTCAGATTGATGAACATCTGCATACAGATGAGGAAATCAATGACTGGTCAAAGTTAGTTCAACTAGCGCCTCAATTTGAACGTTCTAATCTTATCGTCGCACTTATCCAGTGCTGTGAATATAGCGAAACTGAGATCACCTATGCTATCGATTTATTGACCTGGAGGGGAAAATCTCCACAGGAAGATTTATGGGTGCAACCTCTGGTGTCCATTGAGGATAAATATATTTTCCCGATCAGTGCATTTCTAACTGCTAGTCTCACCCGCAATATAGATTGCTGGATGGCCAAAATCGATCCCAAAGATACTCGCCGTGGAAAGCTGTTTGAGAAAGATTTGGTTCGAGTATTAGAAGAGTGCCGGAATGGAAATCCGGTAATGAAGGAGCATTTGCGTTATACAGCTGCAATTGAACCAAACTATCATGGGCATAGGGAAGAAATAGATCTGACTTTCTCTTTCGGGAATTTACTAATGGTAGTGGAAGCTCGCAGCCGTAAAACATCCATCACTCCACTCGATTATGACAATGAACTTTTCGATTCTAACGGACTGATGCATAAAACTAAGCAGGCCGTTAGAAAAGCGGCCTTTGTAAGTGATCATCTTGAGCATTTTTGTCAGAATTATTATCCCCATTTATCTGGTACAGAAGGAGTAGAAGTAGTCCCGCTAGTAATCATCAATGGTCAATTTCATGCTGGTTTTCCGCTAAACGATGTGCCCATCATAGATCCAGCGCTTCTGTTGCATTTTCTTCGGGATCGTGAGGTACGTTTTATGGCAGCTGCACCTTATGACAGACATCAGTATGGCATTCCGCTCTGGCAAAGCCTCGAAGAAGCACAGACACGCTTTAGAGATTATCTTTCATGTCCTACTTTGATAAAGGTTTACAATTCCATGTGCAGCGAGTCAGAAAAACGCTCCAACAATCTCGGGGAGGAGTGTGAAGAAGTTGTCTCACTTACATTTGAAATTGGTTTCGTGGGATGGGAAGAGCAATTGGCCCATGTTGAGCGAACCTTTCCAAATCAACTAGTAAAATATTACTGACAGATAGAGCATATCTTCGTAGGTACCTGCCCGCAAGATACAGTCAATATTGATTGAACAAATCAGCTC
>NZ_LOIC01000095.1:0-137979 GCF_001684335.1 Photorhabdus namnaonensis | reverse complement strand
CGTAAAAAAGCAAACGCGCCTGCCGATAACGGCAGGCGCATTATCAGACCGCTGACAAACCTCGTTGAAAATAACGGGGTCTGTTCCCTTTCATTATATACCCGCTTAACTTGAAGATGCCGGATTCAGAACCTGGAAGTTGTCATTAATACGGCCCGACAGGTTCCCGGCAAGTTCCGGTAATATTTCCGTAAAAAAACGATGGATTGCCTGCCTGAACAAGGTCGTCGAGGCGAAATAACGGTTATTCCTGACCTGTTCATTCATCACCTTCCACCGCCTTTCTATCGGGTTTCAGATTCGGGCTGTATGGCGGCAAGTAATGAAGTTCAATATTCATCACATAAGCCCAGTCTTTCACCAGCCGGCTCCGTCAAGGATAACATGAACCTTTTGACTGACCGGATAGGTTTCACGCAGGGCAATGAAAAACCCGGCGATGTGATAACTGTCGATACGGTCATACTCGTGTACCACCGTCTTACTGATATCGGCCAGATTCAGGCCCCCATCAGGTTCAGACGGGTACGGCTTCCCGTGGTTTTCACGGCGGTTTTCTGCCCTTTGCGCATCCAGCCATAAGCGAGTTTGGTCCCCTGAGTGGGATGGACGCCATCAATGAACAGGATGGGTTCATGGTCTCCGGCTTCCTGCTTGAGTTTCCCGTAGGTTTCCATAAAGGCTCGTTGCTGCTCCGCGTTGAACTTGTGTGGCACGCCGGTCGGTCTTTTATAACTGAATCCATTATGGTGCAGCCATTTATTCATGCCGGGAACAGTGTAACTGATATCCCATGCTTCTTTGACAAGGCGGATAACCGCCTGTGTGGTGGGCAGAAGATTCGCGGTCAGATAAGCGATAAGTTCCTGAGTCTGTGTTTCGCTGAGATGGCTCTGAGAGCCGCCATTTTCGGGCTTGATTTTGCGGTGATTAAGGTAATCGCTGATATGACGATTAACGGTCGTTTCATGAAGATGCAGGGCCTGAGCGATCATCACGGAACTCCAGCCCTCAGAGGCCAGCATGACTGCTTTGATGCGATCACACTCTCTCTTATCACGGCAGGTGTGATGGAGGTGTTCAAATTCAGCTTTTTGTTCATCGGTAATGAATATTTTCATGACTGATACCATGAACCTCATTTGGGCGAAAATCAAGCAGTTTCAATGAGCACAGGTATATACCCAAGAAACTTCAAGATGCAGTTTTTAGCACCTGAAAATGGTCATTAATTCTAGATGTCAGCGAGTCCGCTATATCAGGTAGCGTTGTGGTGAAAAATTTGAACACTTTGTCTCGAAATTCATGTTTATCAGCGAAATAACGGTTATTTCGAACATGTTCATTCATGACTTTCCATAATCGCTCTATCGGGTTTAAATTTGAGCTATATGGAGGAAGGTAATGTAACTCAATATTGCTAACATAAGCCCATTCCTTCACAAGATGAGCTTTGTTGTAACCTGCACCATCCACAATAAGGTGAATTTTTTGATGATAGTTAGGATAAGACTTTCTTATTTCATTGAAAAAACGGCAAATGTTGTAGTCATTGATAGTTTGATATTCCTGGAACACCGTACGACCAATGGCATTCAGGTTGAGCGCGCCCAATATATTCAGGCGAGTTCGGCTTCCTGTTGTTTTGACTGTTTTTTTCTCTCCCTTTCGTATCCAGCCATAACCGAGTTTGGTGCCTTGAATCGGGTGAACAGCGTCAAGAAAGAGGATGGGGGCGTCTTTCGCTGCGACTTTAAGATTTTCATAATATTCAATAAATTGCCTCTGTTTTTCTGCCTCGAATTTATGAGGGATACCACAAGGTTTTTTATAAGAAAAACCCTGACGGTGTAGCCATTTATTCATGCCTGGAATGCTAAAGGTAATATTCCAGAGCTGAGCAACATAGGCCACGATTTCATGTGTGTGATGGAAAAGATTTTGAGATAAGTGGTTGATTAAAAAATCAGTTTGTTCTCGAGAAAGTAAACTATCAGACCCCCATTATCAGATTGAAGTTTCCCCTGATTGAGGTAATCACCGATATGGCGGTCAACGGTGGTCTGATGGAGCCGCAATGCCTGGGCTATCATCACAGAACTCCACCCTTCAGAAGCCAGAAGGATAGCTTTTATTCTGTCTCGTACTTGACCATCACGAGTTGTGTCGTGAAGACGCTCAAGTTTGATTTTTTGTTCTGATGTAATAAATATTTTCATAGCGAGGATAATGGTCTCCATTTCGGATAAAATCAAGCATCTTCAATGATTACAGGTATAGATATACCTCCTAAAAGGTTGAGTTAAACGATATTTGAAATTCCTTTATTGCTTTATGATCTCTATCAACGACCCCTTCAGCCCACTCATTAAATAGAGCTTGAGACAGAATGTCATTTTTTATAAGTATCCTTTTGAAATTTTCATGAAATTTATTTTCGTCAACTACAGGTAAGAAAAAATCCATAAATAAATCCTTGTGATGGTATTAATTATGACTGCAATCGAGATAGACTATTTTTTCTTTGGCCCATAACTCATTGACACTTTTCGCTCCATTAAATTGAAGTATCACTGAAGGGTATCCAAAAGTATTTTTTACAGTTTCTTTTAGTTGTTCATCAACGATGCCAACCTTCAATGGACAACCATAACCTTTCATTCTTTCATTTGCCTGATTCATTAAAGAAATATCTGAATTTTTATCTATTATCCCGTTATATCGTAATATGTTATATCCAGTAAAAGTTAGGCTGGATATAATAAGTATTAAAAAAATAATAGAGCCAAATGTATAAAATGGATATTTTCGACAAAACCCGATGAATTCTCTTGCTTTACTAATTTCTTGATTGTCAATTATTATTTGTGGTTTTTTAAATAAAGAAATAAAATCTAAAGATGGAAAAAAGGTCACTCTCAGAGCTTCTTTTGGATCTAATCTTTTAAATGTTAATTCATATGTTTTATGGTCATAACTATATTCTATAGTACGGTGTATTTTGTTTGTTCTTACTATGGGAGCATAAGATAAAGGTGCTGTGAGATTAATTCTGATATTATCTAATACTCTGCCGGATAAGTTTTCTATCCATACTTGAGAGGTAAAAAAGCCTTCTATTTCTGCTTTATCACGCAATTCGGGGGGAAATAAACTTGGCATCGGTTCTTCGTATTGAATGTTCACCGGTTCAGGCGAGTCTTTACTTAACGAGTAAAGGAATGAGAAGAAAGAGAATGGATTTATCAATGTTTAGGATCCCATCATATTGATTAATTATGCAAACCTCTAATAGTAGTATCTCATTCTATAGGGAAGAATCAACCATCCTTGGTTGTAAACGCTATATTTTTTGAGCAAACTCAAACAGACTAATCACACCATTGTGGTTAACATCTAAATAATCAGCCCACCACTGGAGCATTAGACTTCGTTCATCGAAATGTTCAGCAAGATGGATGTAAGCAGCATGAACGTTGTTCCGCTCCTGATGGCTCATCTGCCTTTCAACAGCATCTCTTGACCACATTCCCGACTCGATTAAAGCACTACAATCCATAGCCCTGAATCCATGCCCACATACCTCAACGGTTGTGTCATAGCCCATCGACCTTAATGCCTTGTTAACTGTGTTTTCGCTCATAGGCTTTCTAAAATCATGATCACCAATGAATACAAGCTCACATTCACCGCTGATTTCTCTGATGGATTCCAAAAGTTCCAAGACTTGATGACAGGTGTGGGGTTCTCATTTTTGAGCCACGGTGGGAATGTTTCACTCCGGGCAATGGCTCTCGTTCTCCAGGGATAGTCCACATTGCATTTTCGAAATCGATCTCCGACCATCTTGCGAACCGGAGTTCACTGGAACGGATAAAAATGAGCAATGTTAGTTTCATAGCTAACTGAGCGAGTTTCCTACCTTTGAAGCTCTCGATTCGCTCTAAAAGCTCTGAGAACCGCTCAAATGGTAAGGCTGGTCTATGCACCCGTTTTGCCGTCGAAATAGCCCCGGCCATTTCTTGGGCGGGGTTATAGTCAATGATGCCGTTCTGAACAGCGTATCGCATTACAGCCGATGTTCTTTGCTGTAAACGAGACGCAACTCCAATCTTCCCGATGCTTCAACAGCTTTGATGGGAACAAGAAAGTCTCTTGTTTTAAGTTCAGCAATTTTCTTTTTGCCAATCACTGTGAAAAGTCCATCCTCCATGCTTTTTAGAACTCGTTCACTATGGGAGGCAGACCATTTCCTTTTGCAAGCGGTATGCCATTCTCTGGCAATGTCTTCGAATGTTAGGGCTTCGCTTTGTTCGATCTTGTCTGCTTTTTTCTTCTCGGAAGGGTCGATACCCACAAATAACAACTTTTTAGCTTCATCTCGTTTTCTTCGTGCTTCAGCGAGAGTAACCAATGGATAAACACCTAGCGCTAGGACCTTCTGTTTACCGTCAAAACGGTATTGGAGTCGCCAGTATTTAGAGCCATTTGGATTGATAAGCAGGTGCATACCCTGCTCATCAGTCAATTTGAAAGGCTTGTCAGTGGGCTTGATAGTTCTAACTTTAATATCGGTGAGAGCCATCAGTTGATACCTCCAATGTTGGTATCAAAATCTATCGAACCGGGAATACCATCAGTTATACCATCATCAGTTGGTATATGTTCAAGGATTTGAGTAGATGTTGACAGACTAAGTAAAGTCAGGAATCTGCTTAACTTACTGTTTTTGTGGACTAAACTAGACGTTAGTAGACTTGAAAAAAGCTTTTTATGGTGCCGAAGGCCGGACTCGAACCGGCACACCCGAAGGCGGTTGATTTTGAATCAACTGCGTCTACCGATTTCGCCACTTCGGCACTGAAGTAGTATGCGGAAAACGTGGGCTATTATACCTGTCAGCGATCTGTTAGCAACTGTTATCCTTCTAACTTTGGTTCAAGTGTTGAAAAAAAGATCAAACCCATCTCTCAACACACATGCGCGTTCAATTACTGAACATAAAAACGCTAAATAAACACACCTAGCAATATTTTTTCCACTTGAAATAGTTCCTTCTCTACAATACCAGAGAAAAAAAACTCCCCCGCGACAATTTTTACAATCATAGTTCGCCGAACCACCTGACGCTGATAGACAACCTATAATCACCTTATATAATCTCAGCATGATAGTTCACTATAAGGTAAATGGTTATGACGATTATTAGCTGGATTGGCGCCGGGATCTTTTTGGGCATTGTCATTGGCGCGTTGATAGCATTGTTTAAAAAGAATAAGTAGCAGTTTCTGGTCTCTCTATCCTGTTCCTGTATTCACCGGAAGTATGCCTGATTGGTCAATTCAAAATGAATAAACAGTTTTTTAAGATCTTCTCTGTTTCTACCATGATGTTGGCTCTCGCAGCCTGTTCTTCTTCTGATAAAACCTATTCGGCAAGGTTTCTGCAACCGAAGAAACAACCATTGAAATGGGAAGTGTTCGAAGGAAATGCGAGAACTAAAAAGCTGGCTTCACAGTTGGTTGACCAGTATGCACAGGATATTTTCAACGGCAGCAACGCGCAAGGCATGGCGATGGTGGTGATTGATAATAATCAGACGGTTTACCGCAGTTTCGGTGAAACCCGTCCGGGAAACGGCATCCGTCCGAAGCCCGATTCTATCATCCGTATTGCCTCGCTAACTAAGCTGATGACCAGTGAGGTTATGATCAAACTAGAAGAGGATGAGGTTCTGCGCTCTACCGATCCATTGCAGGATTATAGTTATTATGGTGTGAAAGTGCCCCTGTATAGCCCTCTTCAACCTATCCGGTTATTCCACCTGGCAAGCCATACCAGTGGTTTACCTCGTGAGCAGCCGGGAGGTAGATGGGGACGTCCTGTTTTTGTCTGGCCTACACAAGTCAACCGCTGGACTTGGTTAAAGACAGCTCAATTAGACTCCGCACCAGGCACAACAGCATCTTATTCCAATCTGGCTTACGATTTATTGGCAGATGCGCTCTCTAAAGCTACAGGTAAGCCATATACCCGTTTGTTATACGATAAGATCACCGGCCCTTATTACATGAAAGACACTACACTGACACCAAACCGTTCTCAGTGTGCTCGTTTGATGGAAAGTTATAAGCCGAGTCCGTGTCTTAATACGATTGCCGCGGCAGGCAGTGGTGGAATTTATTCAACGCCAAAAGATATGCAGCGCTGGATGCAGCAGTTTTTATCATCAGACAGTCAGTTACGTAAACAAACTGCGAGTCGCGAACAAGGCATTTATTTTAAACGTTCCGCTCTGGCTTCAATTAAAGGGATGGATGTTGCCGGTCAGGCAGATGGCGTTGGCCTTGGGTGGGTTTACATGAGCGCCCGTGGCGATGTACCGGGTGTTTATCAGAAAACTGGCGGCGGCGGCGGGTTTAATACGTATATGGCAATGATCCCCGAACAAAATATCGGGGTGTTCGTGGTGATTACTCGTAAACAACGCAGTCAGTTCAGTAGCGTAACAACGGGGGTTAATCAACTGGTAACCGCATTGTCGAGGAATCACCATCAAGCTTGATCCTTTTACGTCTTAAAATCGAGATGCCCAGGATAGGGTTTCTTAGCCAAAAACCCTATCCCTATGGCTCCCCGATTTCTAAAAGCTACTGTCTCTTAAGGAGTAAGTAAATACTCACAATAAGAAACGATAAGCTTGGCAACAGTGCTGCCAGAACCGCAGGCATGTTGTACACCAAGCTTAGTGGGCCAAAGACCTCATTAAGTACATAAAATAGGAAGCCAAAGGTTATCCCTGTTACTATCCTCACTCCCATCGGCACAGTGCGCAGTGGTCCGAAGATGAAAGAAAGCGCCATCAACATCATTACTGCAACTGAAAGTGGGGCAAATATTTTTTTCCACATATTCAGTTGATAACGCCCTGATTCTTGCCCACTCTGCTTAAGGTACTTGATGTACTGATATAAACCACTAATGGAAAGTGCTTCAGGCTCAAGCGCTACTACATTTAACTGTTCTGGCGTCAGGAGAATTTTCCAGTCAGCGGAAATACGTTGTGATCCAGTGATTTTTTTGCTGTCTGTCAGATCGGATTCCTCCACCTGAGAAAGCTTCCACAGGTCGCTATCCTCATCATAAACCGCACTGGCCGCATACTTTACAGAGAGTAGTTTTTTATCATCACTAAAATGGTAGATATTGACGCCTTTAATCTCTGTATCACTCACAATCCGCTGGATGTAGATAAAATCGTCCCCATCTTTCGCCCACATACCTTTGGTTGTTGAAACCAGAGAACCACCAAGCATCTTCTGAGCTCGGTAATTACGCGCCATCTGTTCACCTTGTGGCGCGACCCATTCACCAATAACCATTGTCAGGATCACCAACGGAATAGCCGTTTTCATCACTGAACCAGCAATTTGCATACGGGTAAATCCAGCAGCCTGCATGACTACCAACTCACTACGAGTTGCCAGCGTACCAAGCCCCAGTAAAGCGCCAAGCAAAGCGGCCATCGGGAAGAATATCTGAATATCTTTCGGCACGCTTAACAAAGCATAAAGACCCGCCGAAATAGTGGTATATTCCCCCTGCCCCACTTTTCTTAGCTGATCAACAAACTTAATAATGCCGGAAAGCGATACCAGCATAAACAGCGTCATCAGAATAGTCTGTAGAATAGTCCGCCCGATATAACGATCCAATACACCAAACATCAGGCTACCCCTCTGTCTTTGAAACGAGCCCGAATCCTACGCATCGGCAAGGTATCCCAAATATTGAGAACCAACGCCAGCGTCAAATACGCCCCGTTGACTAACCACATCCAGATAAGGGGGTCCAATTTGCCTTTACTACCGTTAGAACGCAGAGAACTTTGTAGTAAGAAGAAAATGAGATATAGCAGCATCGCTGGCAACATGCTTAGTACCCGCCCTTGACGCGGGTTTACCACACTCAAGGGTACAACCATCATAGCCATAATCAGTACCGAAAGCACCAAAGTCAGACGCCAATGGAACTCAGCGCGGGAATCTTTATCATCATCCCGCCATAACTGAACAATAGACTTCTGTTCAACTTTATGACTATCTACGATTGATGTCTGATGCCCAACAATTGCTTGATAATCACGGAATTCAGTAATTCTAAAATCACGCAACATGGCAGTACCTTCATAACGGGTACCATGATTAAGGATAACCACCTGTTTGCCATCAGGCCGCTCCACCATATGGCCACCATCAGAGATCACCACGGAAGGACGCTGGTTATCAACGGGACGAAGTTGAGCAAGGAATACGTTTTCAAATTTATTGCCGTGCACGTTGCCAATATAGAGCACCAGATTACCATCGTCGGAAGGTTTGAACCGCCCTTCCATGATAGCCGCTAAACTTGGATTAGCTTTAGCATCAGCCACCACATGTTCTTGATATTTCGAGGACCACGGCATGAGCCAAATGACATTCACTGCCGCTAGCGCGGAGGTTAACAACGCCAGAATAAGCGCCGAAACCACCAGCACACGCTTGCCTAAACCACACGCATGCATAACAGTTATTTCACTTTCAGTATAGAGTTTACTGAAAGTCATCAATACCCCAAGAAACAGACTCAGGGGCAAAATCAACTGCGCCATTTCAGGCACACCTAATCCTAATAAGGATAAAACTAAGTTTGCCGGGACGTCCCCTTCCACTGCGGCACCCAAAACTTCTACTAACTTTTGACAGAAAAAGATGAGTAAAAGGATAAAAAGTATCGCAACTTGGCTTTTCAGGGTTTCCCGTACTAGATATCTAATGATGATCACGCTTATTACGCCTGTGAAAACTTGTCTTTTTGCAGGAAAATCGCTAACTTCATTGTATATATACCATTTATTATGTGCATCAGTTTGGCTTCCTCACTGCTAAAATGATATCGAAGCATTCCATATTCAGGTTCCCAATCAGAACATACTTATATAGTTAGCTAAACAATAACAAATAGTGGGTTTAGCTTAACATAAATAGTTAATTTTCTATGGGGTAGATTAATGCGGAACGCTATATTTTAGCGATAGCATCCGTCTTTGTCTTTAAGATTCAGGAGAACGCATGGAGTTTAGTGTAAAAAGCGGTAGCCCGGAAAAACAACGTAGTGCATGTATCATTGTCGGCGTTTTCGAACCTCGTCGCCTTTCCTCTATCGCTGAACAACTCGATAAAATAAGTGACGGTTACATCAGTGCATTGCTGCGTCGCGGTGAACTAGAAGGCAAAGTTGGTCAATCACTGCTGCTGCATCATGTTCCCAATGTGTTATCTGAGCGTATTCTGCTTATCGGCTGTGGTAAAGAGCGAGAATTGGATGAACGCCAGTATAAACAGATTATTCAGAAAACTATCAATACCCTCAATGAAACGGGTTCAATGGAAGCAGTTTGCTTCTTAACAGAACTGCATGTTAAAGGCCGCAATAATTATTGGAAGGTACGCCAAGCGGTGGAAACAGCGAAAGAGTCTCTCTATGTTTTCAATCAGCTAAAAAGTAATAAAAATGAGTTGCGCCGCCCACTGCGTAAGATGGTTTTCAATGTTCCGACCCGTCGGGAGCTAACCAGCGGTGAACGTGCAATTCAGCACGGCCTTGCCATTGCCGCCGGTATCAAAGCAGCCAAAGATCTTGGTAATATGCCACCCAATATCTGTAACGCGGCTTATCTGGCTTCTCAGGCGCGCCAGCTCGCAGATTCTGCCAATAGCCATATTACAACAAAAGTGATTGGTGAAGAGCAGATGAAAGAGCTAGGCATGAATGCCTATCTGGCGGTTGGTCAAGGCTCTCAGAATGAATCTCTGATGTCAGTCATGGAATATAAAGGCAATTCTGATAAAAATGCCAAACCCATCATTCTGGTTGGTAAGGGGCTGACTTTTGACTCCGGCGGTATTTCAATCAAATCTGCTGGTGGCATGGATGAGATGAAATACGATATGTGTGGGGCTGCAACGGTTTATGGCGTGATGCGTGTGGTTTCTGAGCTACAATTACCGCTCAATGTCATCGGCGTCATGGCTG
The DNA here is from genome assembly GCF_001684335.1 of Photorhabdus namnaonensis. Taxonomy (GTDB): domain Bacteria; phylum Pseudomonadota; class Gammaproteobacteria; order Enterobacterales; family Enterobacteriaceae; genus Photorhabdus; species Photorhabdus namnaonensis. The sequence goes on along the minus strand of NZ_LOIC01000095.1, from coordinate 127,902 downwards.
GATGTGAAAATATGCCGGGAGGTCGCGCTTACCGACCTGGAGATATTTTAACCACCCTATCTGGTCAGACGGTCGAAGTACTCAACACCGATGCCGAAGGCCGTCTGGTTCTGTGCGATGCGTTAACTTACGTTGAGCGTTTTGATCCAGAATTGGTCATTGATATCGCTACACTAACCGGGGCTTGCATAACGGCGCTTGGTAACCATTACAGTGGATTGTTATCCAACCATAATCCACTGGCCCATGAGTTACTCAATGCCTCAGAACAATCCGGTGATCGCGCATGGCGCCTGCCAATGACTGACGAGTTCCTCGAGCAAATCGATTCTAACTTTGCCGATCTGGCGAATACCGGCGGCAGTGCGGGTGGTGCGATTACCGCAGCCTGTTTCCTATCCCGCTTCGCAACAAAATATCATTGGGCGCATCTGGATATCGCGGGTACGGCCTGGCGTTCAGGTAAAGCAAAAGGCGCAACCGGTCGCCCGGTTGCACTACTGTCGCAATTCCTGTTAAATCGGGCAGGAAGTGCCGGTATCAATAACGACGATTAATTTGATTCCTCGCTTAGTTTATCAAAAGGGCATTTAACAATGCCCTTTCTCCGTAACAGAGACATTATGAAGAGTGCCACGTTTTATTTACTGGAACAGCCATCACCTCAGGCAGATTTGCAAGCTCACGAATGGCTGGCATGTCAATTTGCGGCTGACCAATGGCGAGCAGGAAAACGGGTGCTAATTGCCTGTGAAAACCAGCAACAGGCAGAAAAGTTAGATGAAACCTTATGGCAACGGGAGCCTCATCAGTTCGTCCCACATAATCTTGCTGGTGAAGGGCCAAGATATGGCGCGCCGGTTGAGTTATGTTGGCCGCAAAAACGGGGAAATTCTCCTCGTGATATTCTAATAAATCTGTTGCCGCAATTTGCAGACTTTGCCACCGCTTTCCATGAAGTGATAGACTTCGTTCCTATAGATGAAAATTTGAAACAGTTGGCGCGTGAACGATATAAGTCATATCGCAGCGTCGGCTTTAATTTGACAATGGCAACGCCGCCAACATACTAAGTATCAAGATAAAATGGAAAAAACACCCGCAACTCAAACGCAAGCCGAGCCATCTCTCGATAAAACGTACAATCCTAAAGAAATTGAACAGCCTCTTTATAACCATTGGGAGAAAAGTGGTTACTTCAAGCCCAACGGCGATACCAGCCATGAAAGTTTCTGTATTGTTATCCCGCCACCAAACGTGACAGGCAGCCTACATATGGGCCACGCGTTTCAGCAAACCATTATGGATACCATGATCCGCTATCAGCGAATGCAGGGTAAAAATACGTTGTGGCAGTCCGGTACTGACCACGCGGGCATTGCGACTCAAATGGTGGTTGAGCGCAAAATCGCGGCAGAAGAAGGCAAAACCCGCCACGATTATGGCCGTGACGCGTTTATCGATAAGATCTGGCAGTGGAAAGCAGAATCCGGCGGCACGATTACCAATCAGATGCGTCGTCTGGGTAATTCCGTTGATTGGGAGCGCGAGCGTTTCACTATGGATGAAGGTCTGTCCAACGCCGTAAAAGAAGCCTTTGTCCGTCTGTATCAAGAAAATCTCATTTATCGCGGTAAACGGCTGGTTAACTGGGACCCGAAATTGCACACTGCAATTTCCGATCTGGAAGTTGAAAACCGTGAAGTTAAAGGTTCTATGTGGCATCTGCGTTATCCATTGGCCGATGGCGTCACAACCGCAGAAGGGAAAAATTACCTGATCGTTGCAACTACCCGGCCTGAAACGATGCTAGGCGATACCGGCGTAGCAGTTAACCCGGAAGATCCACGTTATAAGGATTTAATCGGCAAAGAGATCATTCTGCCATTAGTTAACCGCCGCATTCCTATTGTTGGTGATGAACACGCGGATATGGAAAAAGGTACTGGTTGCGTAAAAATTACACCTGCCCATGACTTCAATGACTATGAAGTGGGTAAACGCCATGCCCTGCCGATGATCAATATCATGACCCTTGATGGCAACATCCGTCATGCAGCCGAAGTTTTCGATACCAATGGCGAAATTTCTGATGTTTACAGTTCTGATATTCCGGTTGAATACCAAGGCATGGAACGTTTTGCGGCTCGTAAAGCGATGGTTGCTGAGTTCGAAAGACTGGGCTTACTGGTTGAAATCAAACCTCATGATCTGACCGTTCCTTATGGCGACCGCGGCGGCGTGGTTATTGAACCCATGCTGACTGATCAATGGTATGTCCGTACCGCGCCTCTGGCGAAAGTAGCTATCGAAGCCGTTGAAAATGGCGATATCCAGTTTGTCCCTAAGCAGTATGAAAATATGTATTACTCCTGGATGCGCGATATTCAGGATTGGTGTATCTCTCGCCAATTATGGTGGGGCCACCGCATCCCGGCATGGTATGACGCCAACGGTAATGTTTATGTTGGTCGCAGTGAAGAAGAAGTCCGCCGTGAAAACAATCTGGGCGCAGACACCGCTTTAAACCAGGATGAAGATGTACTGGATACCTGGTTCTCTTCCGGTTTATGGACTTTCTCTACCCTTGGTTGGCCTGAACAAACCGAGGAGCTGAAAACTTTCCACCCAACCGATGTGTTGGTGAGCGGTTTTGATATCATCTTTTTCTGGATTGCTCGCATGATCATGATGACCATGCATTTCATCAAAGATGAAAATGGCAAACCTCAGGTTCCCTTTAAGACTGTCTACATGACCGGTCTTATCCGGGATGAAGAAGGCCAAAAGATGTCCAAATCCAAAGGGAATGTCATTGACCCACTGGACATGGTTGACGGTATTTCTCTGGAAGATCTGCTAGAAAAACGTACTGGCAATATGATGCAGCCACAGTTGGCTGAAAAAATCCGCAAACGTACCGAGAAGCAGTTCCCGACAGGTATTGAAGCGCATGGTACCGATGCCCTACGCTTTACGTTAGCGGCGCTGGCCTCAACAGGTCGTGATATCAACTGGGATATGAAACGCCTGCAAGGTTACCGTAATTTCTGTAACAAATTGTGGAATGCCAGCCGCTTTGTTCTAATGAATACAGAAGGTCAGGATTGCGGCCAAAATGGCGGTGAAATGGCGCTATCACTGGCTGATCGTTGGATTCTGGCTGAATTTAACCAGACAGTAAAAGCTTACCGTGAAGCACTGGATACCTATCGTTTTGATATGGCTGCCAATATTCTTTATGAATTCACCTGGAACCAATTCTGTGACTGGTATCTGGAGCTTTCTAAACCGGCAATTAACAAAGGTTCAGAGGCAGAAGTTCGTGGCGCCCGTCATACTCTGATCGAAGTTCTGGAAGGATTATTGCGCCTGGCTCACCCAATTATTCCATTTATCACTGAAACCATCTGGCAACGGGTAAAAGTGGTTAAAGGAATTGAAGCAGATACCATTATGCTGCAACCATTCCCTGAATTTGATCTAGCGAAAACTGATGAGTTGGCGCTGAACGATTTGGAATGGATTAAAGAAGCGATTATTGCGGTACGTAATATCCGTGCTGAAATGAATATCGCGCCAGGCAAGCCACTGGAAGTTCTGCTACGTAATGCCGATGCTGATGCACAACGCCGTGTAGCGGAAAACCTGAATTTTATTCAAGCAATGGGCCGCTTATCTTCCGTCACGCTTCTCTCTGCGGCGGGTGAAGAAGCGCCGATTTCTGTCACTAAACTGATTAATGGCGCAGAAGTATTAATTCCAATGGCTGGCTTAGTGGATAAAGAGGCTGAACTAAGCCGTTTGAATAAAGAGATTGAGAAACTGGATAAAGAAATTGGCAGCATTGAAGGCAAGCTGTCAAATGAAGGTTTCGTCAGCCGTGCGCCCGAAGCTGTTGTCGCCAAAGAGCGTGAACGTCTGGCAAGCTGCAATACCTCAAAAGAGAAGCTGCTGACTCAGAAAGAAACGATTGCCGCGTTGTAATCTTTTCAAAAAGTAAATTCTCACCAAAGCCACTGCAATTCATTGTCAGTGGCTTTTTAATTTAAATAGTAAACGATAAAATTAATAATAAGATGTAAATTGAATCTATTCCATATAAATGCCATCAAGAATATTTAAAATAACCATACCTATTTCCTTAACATGAGTGAATATTAATTTTTAAATTTACATATCTTAAATGACAATATGATATAATTTTATTTTATATATAAATCATTATAGTTAGCATATTATAGAGAGAATAAAATCATATAAATACATTATTACAAGCAAAAAGGTAAACAATAATGCAATTTTAGTCTAATTTAATATTCAATTATTTATCATTATGAATAATTTATTTCATTAAGCACTAATCAAGGTAACAATAAATTAATTTACTAATTTATAACAACCCGGAGAAATAGAATGAAAACAATTCTTACCCTATTATTGGCAAGTACTATCCAATTTGGCCTCGTACATTCCGCTAATGCAGAATCAACCCTTGATAAGATTAAATCCACCGGCACATTCAGAATAGCGACGGAAGGAGCTTATCCACCATTCACTTATCACGATTCCTCCGGTACTTTAACTGGCTTCGACGTCGACATTGGTCGTGAAATTGCACGCCGATTGAATGTCAAACCAATATTTATTGAAGGAAAATGGGACGGGCTGATTGCCGGGCTAGATGCGGGACGTTCTGATGCGGTAATTAACCAAATTGCGATTACACCTGAACGCAAGAAAAAATATGACTTCTCCATCCCCTATATCACATCGCAAGCGGTACTTATCATTAATAAAGATAACAATAACATAAGAACATTCAGCGACTTACAAGGCAAAACCTCAGCACATACTTTAACCAACAACTTCGCCCAAATAGCCAGAGATAACGGTGCGGAAATTATCGGCGCCAATGGATTTAGTCAGGAAATCGAACTGGTTAGTACCGGCAGAGCCGATGCCACGATTAATGATAACTTATCTTATCTGGACTATAAGAAGCACAAACCAAACGCACCGGTAAAAATTGTCGCAACGAGCCCCAATGCAGGGCAGACAGCCGTTTTACTTCGTCAGGGAGAGTCAGAACTAAAAGTTGCTATTGATAAAGCAATAACTGACATCAAAGCCGATGGTACCTATCAACGTATTTGGGCTAACTATTTTGGTGATAATCCTTCCGAATAAGTGAAAATACCTGCTTAATTCAGATATACAGTTCCCTGGAAGTTAACGAAAAATTTTCGCCCAGGGGACTTTATTATTAACATTGTTGAATTAAATAATTAGAAAATATTTTAACCAAATATTAGATATATTAATTTATATAAACCAATTGATATATCTAAAATGACAATATGATATAACTATATCTTATATATGTAAGTTGACAGCTTGCCATATGATATTTAAAAAAATTACTATAAATATATATACCCTATGGATTTCAAGATGCATCGCGACGGCAAGGGAGCGAATCCCCGGGAGCATAGAAAACTATGTGACCGGGGTGAGTGAGTGCAGCCAACAAAGAGGCAACTTGAAAGATGACGGGTATAGTTATATTACACACAATAGGGAAAATATATGGAACCCTCCTGGTTCAATTTAGTACTCGATTCTTTTTGGCCTATGCTTTATGCGGGCTTTACCTTCACTATTCCACTAACTCTCATTACTTTTACTCTCGGTATCATACTAGGTTTTATCGTGGCGCTCATTCGGCTTTACGGGCCAAAACCGCTTATTGCTGTCGCCAAATTCTACGTCTGGTTGATCCGTGGTACGCCGTTGTTGGTACAACTGTTTCTTATTTTTTATGCCTTACCTAGTGTCGGCGTTACGTTAGGCGCATTCACCTCAGCGGTGATTGGTTTCACTTTGAATATTGGCGCTTATACCTCCGAGGTGATTCGCGCTACTTTATTGTCTGTACCAAAAGGGCAGTGGGAAGCGGCTTACTCTATCGGTATGAGCTGGACACAATCATTACGTCGGATCATTCTACCTCAAGCCGCAAGAATCGCGATTCCACCACTCTCAAACACATTTATTTCACTGGTGAAAGATACTTCACTAGCCTCAGTCATCACCGTCCCGGAGCTTTTCCTTGCCGCACAACGTATTGCTGCGGTGACTTATCAACCACTCATTCTTTATACTGAGGCGGCAATACTTTATCTGATAATCAGTTCAGTGTTGTCATCACTACAAGCCCGTCTGGAAAAGAAGTTTTCGCAAAAGAATGACACACAGGAATTAAAAGATGATCCAACTCTCCGGCATTGAAAAAAGTTTTGACGGGCACAAAGTCCTGACACAAATCGATCTCACCATTGAAGAAGGCAGCCTGACCGCACTGATTGGCCCATCAGGAAGTGGCAAAAGCACGCTATTACGCTGCATCAACTTATTAGAAACTCCCCAAGTCGGGAAGCTCCAAATCGGCAATGAAAGCATGACTTTCACCGGCAAAGGACGGATTGCTCACAAGGATATACAACGAATTCGCCAACAAACCGGCATGGTATTTCAAAACTTTCAGCTTTTTCCCCACCTCACAGTCATTGAAAACATTATGGAAGGATTAATCTGGGTTCAGAAATGGTCACGTGAACAAGCTAAACAGCGAGCGCTTGAACTACTGGAAAAGGTTGACATGTCACATAAGGCCGATGTCTTTCCAGCCACGCTATCCGGTGGTCAGCAACAGCGCGTAGCGATTGCCCGGGCGCTGGCGCCTTCGCCCAAGGTGTTATTGTGCGACGAGCCAACTTCCGCGCTTGATCCAGAATTATCGCAGGAAGTTGTTGCCGTATTGAAACAGTTGGCTAAAGAAGGAACCACGATGTTAATGGCTACCCATGATCTGCGTCTGGCAGCCAATCTTGCCCACGACGTCATATTTTTAGAATCCGGGGAAATTGTCGAATCGGGAACGTCGAAAACGATTTTCACCCGAGCCGTTAAGCAACGTACTGTGGAATTTGTTTCAACCTTAACCAATACTTTACCGGATTGGGAGATATAACCCACCGTTAAAATAACCTTGCCGTAATTGATCCAAGAATCAGTTAATGACCATCAAATAAATTTTTTAACAGTTTGGAGAAAGAAAATGAAAACGTTGTTCACCGCATTATTAGCGGGTGTTATTCAATTCGGCATTGCATATTCTGCACATGCAGAGTCTGGCCTTGATAATATTAAATCAACAGGGGTATTCAAAATCGCTACCGAAGGAACTTACCCGCCATTTACCTATCACGATGCCTCAGGAGCTTTAACTGGATTTGATATTGATATTGGCCGCGAAATCGCACGACGTCTGAATGTCAAAGCCGAGTTTACCGAAGGCAAATGGGATGGGCTTATTGCCGGGCTGGATGCTAAACGCTATGACGCGGTACTTAATCAGGTCGCGATTACGCCAGAACGCCAAAAGAAATATGACTTTTCCGCGCCATATATCATATCTAAAGCCGTACTTATCACCCGGAAAAATAATGACAATATAAAAACGTTTAGCGATCTGAAAGGTAAAACCTCCAGCCATAGCTTAACCAGCAATTATGCCCGGTTGGCAAAACGTTTCGGTGCGGAAATCGTCCCAACCGAAGGATTTAATCAGGCCATCGATTTGGTTGCCACAGGCAGGGCTGATGCTACTATCAACGATAATCTGTCCTATCTCGATTTTAGGAAACACAAACCCAATGCACCGGTAAAAGTTGTCGCGTCCGAACCCAATGGCGATCCAGTCGGTGTGCTAATCCGTAAAGGCGAACCAGAATTACAAGCCGCTATCGATAAGGCACTAGCCGATATCAAAGCCGATGGCACCTATCTACGCATTTCCACTCAGTATTTCGGTACCGATGTTTCCAAATAAGAAAATAACCGCCTCTGCTTGCAAGAGGTGGTTATTTATCAATTAATTATTTCTCTTTTTACATTCAAAAAATTTCAATTATTATTAAATTAATATCTTCTCGTTAATAATTATTTTAAACATATATTCAAGATAGTTATTAATTAATTTCCATTTAATCAAAATTAAATAACCAAAATATTTATTTCAGTGTAAAAATATCATTTAATAAAAACAATCTCTTTCCTCTTTACCATTTTATCCCTATCTATTGAAATACTAATTCTCATACTGTCAATTTCAAAAATTACCATACTGTTCTGTTAAAGGTTTTATTCATTCCATAGTAAAGTCTCAGTTCGTTACTATTAAACCAGCCAACAGACTAAAACAGCATAAGGAGCTGCAATATGAGTCATGACAATTCTGCAATTAACCGAAATACTCCCTCTGTCAGCGTACGAGATAATCGAGGGTTGAATATCCGTACGCTGGAATATCGGCGTACTCAAACCGATGAAACCAATAGCGACGAATTGATCACTCGCTATGAATTTAATATTCAAGGATTTCAAGTAAAAAGCACAGACCCACGTAGATATAAAAATCAGAGTGGTTCAAACTTCACTCGTACCTTTAATCTCATTGGTAATACGCTGCGTCAAGAAAGTATCGATGCCGGCCGAACCATTACATTAAACGATATCGAAGGACGCCCTGTACTGACTATCAATGCAATTGACAATCGCCAGACCCATCACTATGAAGGTAATACCTTACCCGGCCGCTTACTGGCTATTACCGAGTCAATACAAAAGAACGAGAAAACCACAGAGCGCTTTATTTGGGCAAACAATACCGATGCAGAGAAAAACCAGAATCTCGCCGGGCAATGTATACGCCATTATGACACGGCGGGATTGACACAATTGGAAAGTCTGTCCTTGACGGGAGCGGTTTTATCACAATCTCGTCAATTAATAGCCGATAACCAAGAAACTGACTGGCACGGTGATGATGAAAATAGTTGGCGTACAAAACTGAATGACAACATATTCACGACTCAAAATAAAACTGATGCCTTTGGTGCTCTGCTAACCCAAATCGATTCTAAGGGAAATATACAGCGGCTGGCCTATGATGTAGCAGGTCAATTGAAAGGTAGCTGGTTAACACTAAAAGGCCAATCCGAAAAAGTTATTGTGCAATCTATTACCTGGTCAGCAGCCGGACAGAAATTACGAGAAGAACATGGTAACGGCGTTATTACGGAATATACCTATGAACCAGAGACCCAACGATTAATTAACATTAAAACTCGCCGGACTAAAGATAGCACAAAACCACTACAGGATTTACGTTATGAATATGATCCCGTTGGCAATGTGATCAATATTCGTAATGATGCAGAAGCAACCCGATTCTGGCGTAATCAGAAAATAGTACCGGAAAATGCGTATGCCTATGACTCTCTGTACCAACTCACCAAAGCAACCGGCCGTGAGATGGCTAACATTGGTCAGCAAGGAAGCCAGCTCCCTCCTTTAATTACCCCTCTTCCTACCGATGACAATACCTATACTAACTACACTCGCACTTATACCTACGACGATAGCGGCAACCTGATACAAATCCGGCATAGCGCTCCGGCAAGTAACAATAACTACACCACAGATATCACCATTTCAAACCGCAATAACCGTGGTGTCCTCAGTACCCTCACCAACGATCCCAATCTCGTTGATACATTCTTTGATGCAGGTGGTCATCAAACCAGTCTGCTATCAGGGCAATCCTTAAACTGGACACCACGGGGAGAACTACAACAAGTGAACCAAAGTGGTAACAGCGTGCGCGAATGGTACCGCTATGGCAGTGACGGAATGCGGCTATTGAAAATAAATGAACAGCAAACACCCAATGCCACGCAACAACAACGAGTCACTTACCTGCCAGGGTTGGAATTACATACCACTCAAAGCGGCGCCAATATCACCGAAGACTTGCAAATTATTACTGTCGGGCAGGCAGGGAAAGCACAAGTACGCGTTCTACACTGGGAAAAAGGCCAACCCACTGGCATAGATAACGATCAAGTCAGATACAGCTACGATAATCTTACACACAGCAGCGAATTAGAACTGGATATGCACGGTGAAATTATCAGTTGGGAAGAGTATTACCCCTACGGCGGCACCGCAGTATGGGCGGCAAGAAATCAGGTTGAAGCGGGTTACAAAACCATTCGTTATTCAGGCAAAGAGCGTGATGCAACGGGACTGTACTATTACGGCTACCGTTATTATCAACCTTGGGCCGGTAGATGGTTAAGCGCTGACCCAGCTGGCACAGTAGATGGCCTGAATTTGTACCGTATGGTAAGAAATAATCCAATGACTGGCATAGATGAAGATGGGCGTATCTTTAAAACCGTAGCAACAGGTGCATTAGGTGTTGGCGGTATGGTATACGAACTTTACAAACATCAAAATCAACAAACTGAAAAACCTCAGATGCCATCTTCTGCTTCTGAATCCTATGGTGATCAACAAGTCAGCAAAATCACCCAAAAAGCGAGTGCTTTAAAAGCAAACTATGACCCGATGAAGCAGATGGCCCATAACATAGCGGGACGCAAAGAAGCCGCAGAACATCTCGCACAGGGACAAGTCCCCGGCGCTCAAGCAATAAAAGAAGGGGCAAGTTTAGTCGCGACCGCCGGAGAATTTGCCGCGGCTGGCAATGTCGGTGAACTAAACAAAACTGAGCTAACAAAAGCCGCAGGCACCGATGCAATTAATAATCTTAGTCTCACTTTCGAAGGTATAAAAAAAGTATTTAAGGCAGGTGCGGCTACTGCTACCGTCACCCCAGAAAAATTGGAAGAGCTGCAAAAAGCAACTGATGATTTAAAAGAGGTGGCAACAGATACACTCATCACCGGGGCATCGCTGGGTGCGGCAGTCGGCGCCACACTGGATACCGCCGCCGCAGTCGTACCACATCCGGTAGCCAAAGTGGCGTTCAAAGGTCTGTCATTGGCGTGGAAAGTAACCGGCGTTGTTCACACCGCAGAAGAATTAAGCGAGCTCGCAGAGAAACATAAGGATCTGGTTTCTAATGAGTTAGGACAAGAATTAAAAAGGGAAGTCACCGAGGCAAACCAAATTAGGAGAGGAACTATTCTTGCAAAAGTCAAAGAACACGGTTTGATAAGATAGTCTATTAAATACAATAGTCCTTATTCGCCAAAGCAGATAAGGACTATTTTGTTTTGAATCACATGTATCAATCACGACCAGAGCTAATACAGGATTCTTAACATATTGATTATACCCGTCATCTTTCAAGTTGCCTCTTTGTTGGCGGCACTCACTCACCCCGATCACATAGTTCTCTATGCTCCCGGGGATTCGCTCCCTGGCCGTCGCGATGCATCTTGAAATCCATTGGGTATATACTAATGAAGTCTACTCTCACCCTGCTCCGGCAAATCATCTTCATCTTGCTCATCAGGATCTTCGAAGTAAGTGCCCCAACCGTCATAATTAATGCCAGTTTTTTCCGCCAGATTCACCAACTGTTCAACCTGGGCATCAATCAATTCCGCATTCAATCCACACTCACTGATAACATCACAACACATCAGAATCGTACCATCTTCGACTTCCAATTCTTCCGCGTCAGTCACTTCATAACCCAGTTTAAAGGCTTCAACCGCGGCCTTTTCCAACAGACTAAAATCCTCAGCAGAAAAGTGATGTTCAATGGCATAAAGTGCATCAGGATCACTACCATCTTCCAGTAATTCTTCAATAATAAGGCGCGTTTCTTCGCGTTGTTCTTCTAAGTCTCTTTGATTTGCCATACCAAATATCCTCAAGCAGTTGGCCGTCCCAATCCCCATTCTCCCACACCATAGGCAGGCTAACCACTGTTTACATCAAAGAAATCCAATACGGAGTTGAAATTGCATTTTTATAGATATAAATTGAATTTAAATGCAAACAATAAATACGGAGACACCAAACAATGAATCCGTTCCACCAGCGTCATTTTCTAAGGTTACTTGATTTTTCCTCGGCAGAAATTCACGCCTTGTTAAAGCTAGCGGCTGAATTAAAATCGACTAAAAAATCTGGTACAGAAAAAGCCCTGTTAACAGGCAAAAACATCGTGCTGATTTTTGAAAAAGATTCCACCCGTACCCGCTGTTCATTTGAAGTGGCAGCTTACGATCAAGGAGCAAATATCACCTACCTCGGTTCCAGTGGTAACCAGATTGGTCATAAAGAATCGATCAAAGATACCGCTCGTATACTTGGCCGTATGTATGACGGTATTCAATATCGCGGCTATGCCCAAACAATCGTTGAATCGCTGGCAAAATATGCAGGTGTTCCAGTATGGAATGGGCTAACAAACGAATTTCACCCTACTCAACTACTGGCCGATCTGCTAACTATTCAGGAACATCAACCAGAAAAACCATTGTCAGAAATCAAATTCTCCTACTTGGGGGATGCCCGTAACAATATGGGTAATACCATGCTAGAAGCCGCGGCACTAACGGGCATGGATGTTCGGCTGATTGCCCCTGAAAAGTACTGGCCCAATGCCGCGCTGGTGACTGAATGTCAGAAACTGGCTGAAAAAACAGGAGGTAAAATTACTCTGACGGAAAATATCGCCGAAGGGGTTAAAAATACTGATTTTCTTTATACCGATGTGTGGGTTTCGATGGGCGAGCCAAAAGAAGTTTGGCAACAACGAATTAACCTCCTGAAACCTTATCAAGTGAATATGGATGTGGTGAACATGACAGGCAATCCACAGGTAAAATTCCTGCACTGTCTGCCGGCATTTCATGATGAAGAAACGATATTAGGCAAACAGCTCGCGGCTGAATTTAATATGTATGGCGGGCTGGAAGTTACCAATGAAGTTTTTGAATCAGAGCACAGTATTGTGTTTGATCAAGGAGAAAATCGTCTGCATACCATTAAAGCGGTAATGGTGGCGACACTAGCAAATGATCTTAAAATTTAATTAGTTGAGATATCGGCAGGATCATGTCTTTAAAGATATGATCCTACCAATCTTATTTTTCTTCGGTCAAATAGTTGCTGTAAGATTTTTCACGAGTATAATGCGCGACAATTTGCCGGGAGAAATCATGAAAAACAGCGCTTATTTTTGTCATAAAGCACAATTGCCTGAAAGAGGGCGGCTAGCCGTCATTGTTTTCCCGTTGCTAAACCAATTATTTGACCGCCCCTCATTGAGGGGCTTTTTTTTGCCCGGTAATCAATTCATGATCGCCATCCCGGATGTCAGCATTAGAGGAGAGTGAAAAATGGCTAATCCGTTATATCGCAAACATATCATCTCAATAAATGATCTGAGCCGCGAAGATCTGGAGTTGGTGTTGCAGACTGCCGCTGCACTGAAAGCCAGACCACAACCTGAATTGCTGAAACCCAAGGTTATCGCCAGTTGTTTCTTCGAAGCTTCCACCCGTACTCGCCTCTCTTTTGAAACAGCAATCCATCGCCTTGGCGCTTCAGTTGTCGGTTTCTCAGACAGCAGCAACACCTCCCTAGGTAAGAAAGGTGAAACGCTAGCCGATACTATTTCCGTTATCAGCCAATATGTTGACGCCATCGTGATACGCCATCCACAGGAAGGCGCCCCACGTCTGGCTTCTGAGTTTTCCGGCCACACTCCGATTATCAATGCCGGTGACGGCGCCAACCAACATCCGACTCAAACCTTGTTGGATCTGTTCACGATTCAGGAAACTCAGCAACGGCTGGATAGTTTGAATATCGCGATGGTTGGTGATCTGAAATATGGCCGCACGGTCCATTCGCTATCACAAGCGCTGGCGAAATTTAATGGCAATCACTTTTATTTTATCGCCCCGGAAGCATTGGCAATGCCAAACCATATTCTTCATATGCTGAATGAAAAAGGTGCAACCTACAGTCAACACTCGAATATTGAAGAAGTATTACCGGAACTAGATATTCTTTATATGACTCGTGTACAGAAAGAGCGCCTTGATCCATCCGAATATGCCAACGTAAAAGCACAATTTGTTCTACGCGCCTCCGATCTACTCGGAGCGAAAGAGAACCTCAAAGTTCTGCATCCGTTGCCACGTATTGATGAAATTACTGTCGATGTAGATGAAACGCCCTATGCTTATTATTTCCAACAGGCAGAGAATGGTATTTATGCTCGTCAGGCTCTATTATCTTTAGTTTTAAGTGAATGATTAAAATAGAGAAAATACTTTTTTATCCACGAATATAATGGGTTATTATTTTCTTCTGGAATAACGATTAATCAGTCTGTTGACCACCTTCGGTATCGAAGACAAACCCGATATGATGCCAAAATACGTCTTGCCCATCCAGTGAGCAAGACAGCATCTCCGGGCAGTAAAGTGCACACAAAAACCGTCACTTTTGTCTATATGCTGCCCGGCTCCCTCCTTTTGACGACAAAGGAGGGAAAATAATCTAATGAAATAAAATTATAATTTTTTAATATTAACCTGAGAATATTATGATTAATTTCACAAAATCTCTGTAACAACAAAATAAACAATCGTCCCAATATAGTTGCCAATCACATATCCTACCGTTCCAATAACCATGATAGGACCAACTAAGCCTATCCAACCTCGGCTAATCGCTAATGCTGCGGCAGTTGTTGGGCCGCCAATATTTGCATTACATGCAAGTATAATTTCCTCAAGGTTAAATTTGAATAACTTACCAAAACCAAGAGTTAATAATAAGTTAATCATTACTATAATGAATACAAATAAAAACAACAAAGGCGCATTGCTAATAATAAGCCCTATTGAAGCAGGAATACCTATTACAACAAAAAATATATAAATTGCGTAAGTTCCCAACTCCTGACTGCCATTTAAATTATTAAAAGTTTTTTTGAATATCGAAACTATAGTAAAAGTTACGGTTGTTAAGATAAGATATTTATCTGATATCAAGCTAAAAAGCAATTCCTGATAAATATTCCCAGTCTGTCGTGAAATCGTTTTTATCCAAGCCGAGAATTGAAATGAAATTGCTACAATAAAAATCGCCCATGCTAAAGATAACGCAATATCCTTTAGAGAGATATTTTTAGGTTGCCAATAAGATGCAGCAAGATATTTTGATTTATCTAAACTAGAATCATTCACCATAGTGTTAGAATAAGGACTCCCCCAAAACCTTCTTGCAAATGACCAACCCGCTAATGTTATTAATATTATGCAAAAACAGACCATCATCAGATTATCAGCAACGATCGTGGATGCAGTCATATCTTGAGTGGGCTTCAATTTGGCAACCATTGCCGCGAAATTCACTCCCCCACCAGTATATGACGCCGCAATCATAGAGCTTATTTTATCCAGCTCCGGTATATAATTTTTTAAGATTTTAAAAGCCAAGACTGCACCCACCATCGTCGCTATAGAAGAGAGCAAGAATAGTATAAGTAGTCTCCAACTTTCTTTAATAATACTATGTAAATTAATTTTAAATAATAATAAAGGTATCGCCAACGGAACGATATATTGCCAAACTGCATCGTATACTACTGATTGAGTAGGAATTATTTTTAAATTGGATGCTAAGAGGGCAATAATTAACGCTATCACCGCACCAGGTACTTTCGATGCCCACCTATATCTTTGTTCCATTACAATCGCTAACGTAGCTGCAATCATTATAAAAGCCCAAAGGGCTAAGATATTATCGGGATTAATTAACGCTTTATTCATTATTTCTTCCTCATATGTTCCAAGTTAATATTATAGAATTCACCTTCTCTATTTAAAATAACCTCACCACAGATTGATTTATTATAAAAAAACAGAACCAGATTACCATAACCATAATACCACCATTCAGGCGAAAAATGAGTAAAACCAGCTAGATCGGTTCATTATATAATAAAGCAATCAACGCTATAAGGTAGTTGGCATATCTTTACCAGACTTACGTGTTAAAGTAACCGTATAAAATAAGCTACTCATTTTATTAAACCATCATAAATAACACTTTATTTAACGCAATAATTAATTTTTCAATAATACTTTTTTCATCAGATATAGTTTAATAAAACTGTTTATTCTAAAAGTAAAAATTTGATTATTGCTTGAGTTTATATATTATTAAAATAATATCTAAAGGTTCATAGCAATCATTTATTAAAACCCTATAAATAACTCTCTAATCAAGATATTTTTTCAATAGAAATAGCAAGCAATATATTTACCCCTCATTATTCAAATAAATACTTTAAAGTTTTATCCTTCATTTTATTTAATATAACAAATAATATTATTAACAAACATCAATTAAACCAATCTATTATTGACCATTAGTTTTTAGATATTAAAATACCTTTTAAATACGATAAATAATTCAAAAAAACAGCCAAAATAAATAAATTCAAAATAGTATTCTTATAACAATGACGGCTAAAGCTAAGTATATGGAATAACAACAGTAAGATAATATTGATTTGTCTACGTCTTATCTGGATAAACAGGGTGACACCGCCTAAAATGGAAGACGTGTCGATTCTTAACAATATTCTGGAGGATGAATACAGAAAGTTGTCACTAAAATGTATTCATACAAAACACTATGACCCAAGATCATAAACTACAAGTCGAAGCTATTAGATGCGGTACGGTGATTGACCATATCCCGGCTCAGGTCGGCTTCAAACTACTCTTTCTGTTTAAGCTAACTGAAACCGATCAACGTATTACCATCGGCCTGAACTTGCCTTCCAATCGACTAGGTAAAAAAGATATCATCAAAATCGAAAATACATTCCTGACAGAACAGCAAGCTAACCAACTCGCTATGTATGCGCCAAATGCAACGGTGAACTGTATTGAAAACTACGAAGTTGTGAAGAAACTTCCCATTAACTTACCTGAACGTATCGATAGCGTATTAGTCTGCCCTAATAGCAACTGCATCAGCCACAATGAGCCAGTAGAAAGCAGTTTTCGAGTAAAAGTAACAGCGGAAGATGTGGTGCTGACCTGCAAATACTGCGAGAAAGAGTTCGACCGCAGTGTGGTGATACGCAACGATTAGACGATTTAATGTCAGTTGCTGAGGTAGCAGCGGACACTATAATAGTACCTTCAATGAAATATTCACTTAGTTATCACATTAACAGGAGAACCTATGTCATACGAGATTAATACTAATAAAGCCCCTGCCGCAATTGGTCCCTATGTTCAGGGTGTTGATCTTGGCAATATGGTCATCACTTCCGGCCAGATCCCAGTCAATCCAGAAACCGGTGATGTCGCAGAAGATATCGCCGCTCAAGCTCGTCAATCACTGGAAAATGTTAAAGCTATCGTTGAGAAAGCAGGTCTCACTGTAGGTGATATTGTTAAAACAACTGTCTTCGTTAAAGACCTAAATGACTTCAGTACCGTTAACGCAACTTATGAAGCATTCTTCAAAGAACACAATGCATCTTTCCCGGCGCGTTCTTGTGTTGAAGTAGCTCGTTTGCCAAAAGACGTTAAAATCGAAATCGAAGCTATCG
Source organism: Photorhabdus namnaonensis (assembly GCF_001684335.1). Taxonomy (GTDB): domain Bacteria; phylum Pseudomonadota; class Gammaproteobacteria; order Enterobacterales; family Enterobacteriaceae; genus Photorhabdus; species Photorhabdus namnaonensis. The sequence goes on along the minus strand of NZ_LOIC01000095.1, from coordinate 110,423 downwards.
CGATCCGTAAATAATCCCCGTCCTGTTTTCTACCTCCCCTTGGTTAGTGACTAGCCAAGGGGTTACACTTCTCACTGAACCTCAAATATTAAGTCTCCATTCTTTGTTTCAGATAAAATAGAAGACCGTGTAATTTTTGATTTACAGGACAAACGTATCAAACAACAAGGATTATCTTTATCTATCGCGGCCAGCCAATTTTCTTACCAAATCCAAGCGTATTATCAGTCATCTTTATTTCACTTAGATTCAGTTGCCAGATAGGTGTTTTAGCAGTAGTTGCCACAGGAAAGCGGCGGCAATAATGTGCTCTGGCAGCTTTATCTTTTTCACCCTCAAGACGAATGACTTCCCCTTTGAATTGAATACCTTTTATCTGTGCAATATTTCGAATCTGCCCGGAGATAGTACCTGCAACCTGCGGGTTTACCTGCATCATTTCACCGTGGCGAGTATGAAGTTCAGTCATAAACCAGAAAGCAATCTCATCGGCATTGAAAACATAGAAACAATTTGCACACCAAATATCATCATCGGTTGCTGTACAAAGCGTTAGGACATGCTGTCTTACGAGGTATCTGTAGATAATCTGAAAGTTTTCAGTGGCGCTCACACTCTCTCCAATAGCAGGACTGTATCTGCCTGGAAGCCTAGAACCACGCCGGGATAAACATCATCCTACGGCGTGTTCTGACATCTCCTGACAGGGCCAGGGTTCAGTATGCTCTACTATAAATTAGTTATAGATTTCAGCAACACCTGATAATTGATTCTTACCGCCAGCAGAGATAATGCGGAAAGAAGATGCCCCTGCTTTGTCAGCTTTTTTGGACAACTCGGCACTGAGGGTTTCCAAAGTATCAACCCCCGTGACGGAAACTACACCGGCTTTAGGGGAAGAAGAAGTTTGAACTTCTTTTGCCGCCATACTACCAAAAGAGATAGCACTTAAAGCTAAAGCAACAGCAATATATTTTACATTTTTCATACTATGATCCTTGATCAATTTTTAGTGGAATGAGTTACTCTCTGTGATGTGGATCATAGTATGCTCTAAAGGCCGGAATAAAAATTAGCAATTATTGCTATTCTATTTCAATTTTTTTGAATAAATAACACAGCGTACAGCGAATTGATACGTAACAGGTTTTATAAAACTGTTATATTATAATAACTTAAACTAAATTATTCAGAAAAATGATATAGAAAAACGTTCGAGTAAAACATAGATATCAAAAATAGAAAATTCAGAAAAAAATTATATGGCTGAAAATCAATGGGTTCTTTACTTACTGAAAACAAAATCAGGGATACTTTACACCGGGATAACAACAAATATTCATCGCCGTTTCGCACAACATGAAAACGGGAAAGGAGCAAAATCATTGAGAGGGAAAGGACCGTTACAGCTCGTTTTCAGTAGTTATGCCGGAGACCGCTCCAGTGCCTCTCGGCTGGAATATCAGGTAAAACAATTAAGTAAACAGCAAAAAGAAAGGCTGGTTATTTGCCAGCCCATCTGTATAGCAGAATATTTAGCATCGATTAGAAACGGCCAAAAATAGGGGAATAAGTAACCAACCCCTGATGGTCAGCCAAAAAACTATCAGCTAATTCATAGACCTGAAAATAAGCTTCACACGCTGGCCATTGGCAATACAGCCGGTGCTCACTCGCAAACGTAAAACCAAACCGGCGATAATAGTGTGGATCACCTAAAACAACGACGACACCGTAACCAAATTCATTCAGGCTATCCAAACCTTCATACACCAGCTTTTCACCAATTCCCTGCCGACGATATTCTTCAGCAACCGCTAACGGCGCCAGACCAACCCATTGGTGATTTTCACCATTAATATCCACCGGACTAAAAGCCACGTAACCGATTACCTGGCCTTCGTCATCTGTGGCTACCACGCCTAACGTCAATAATCCCTCTTCCCGCAATTGTTGGACCAATTCCGCTTCCGCCGGGGTATCAAAAGATTTCCGTAATAACTGGTCTATTCCTGCCGCATCTACCGGAATTTCTACCCTGATCAACATGATAATCGCGCAAGATCGTGCTGATCCGCGCCCTCCGTCAAACCCGCTTTTACACACTCAGCCAATTGCAATAAACCGACAGTAGTAAACCAGCACAGAGTAAGATTGTGGATTTTTCCTAACACAGCTCAGACTCCTTACTTAATAAAGTAACGTAGCTATTTAGCCAAAATAGGCACTTCCCGATCCTACATCAAGAATCCAACATAGACCTAACTGTAAATATTACCTTTTAATTATTGTGGCAATATCTGACTATAAACTGCGCTAAATCAAAAGATCTCATCACTCATTCAATTATAATAACTAATCATTTATTGTTTTATTCCGGTATTTTATATGGAGTAACTTTGTCCTATGAAAAATTTATTTGCGTGACAAGTTATACAGATAACGAAGCGGGTATTCATTTATATTTGTCTGAAATTGATATCGGAGCCCGTTATTCCTCAATCTGACGGCAAAATAAAAATATCATATAAACATACAGTTATAGAAAAATTTGTAAACATAAGTTGCATGCTAAAATTAAAATTTACACATACTGATTATAGCCGATGGCAAACTTTTGGCTTAATGTATGACTCCAGTCTATACGTATTTTTGAAGTTATTTAGAGAGATAGTGTTAAAAAGCACGCATAGGCTTTATTAAGATTCTCTTCTGGATTGATTGTCCTTGAGCTGAATTTTCACGAACGTATATAGTTTAGTCTTTATACAATAAATAGGAATGATGTATGGAAGGCCAAGATATTTATTCAAAATTCATCGGTAAGAGGATAAAGCTATGGATGGATGAGCGTTTCCCGCTACAAAATGCGCCGCTTTTCTTTATCTTTTATATCATCAGCTATTCCGTAGCTTTTTATTCAATAGGGGAAAAACCGGTTTTATCATGGGAAATCCTGCTCGGTTGCCTGATGTCCTTCTCCTATTTTTTACTATTACGGATATTCGATGAGCATAAGGATTATCAACTGGATTGTGAACATCATCCACAGCGGATTTTACAACGCGGAATTATTACGCTGAAAAATCTACGGGTACTTGGCATCGGCTGTATCGCATTACAATTGGGTGGAAGTCTATTTTTAGATCGGGGAATTGGTTCCGTTACTTTTGCCTGGCTATTGGTCTTTATCTGGACCTGCCTTATGGGTAAAGAGTTTTTTATCGGTGAATGGCTAAACCAACACCTTACTTGGTATGCCATTTCCCATATGCTGGTAATGCCACTTATTATCTGGTGGTTGGGCAATATCGCCAGCCCTAACCTCACATTCACTGTCCCAATATGGATCTTAATGGGATTGTGCTTTTTCTCTGGATTCAGTTTTGAAATTACACGGAAGTGTAAAGGCCCAGATGAAGAGCGCCTGGAAATACCGACCTACTCATCTATTTTCGGCAGAAAAGGGGCCGTCGCTATTATCGCGGTATTACTCACCATAATGTTGATATTACAGATTTGGCTAATCCATATCACCACTGATGGTATAGCGTTATGGGCGTTAATTACCTTGGTTGTTTGTTATGCATTGTGTCTATGGCAATTAAGTAAATTCCTCCGTAACCCCACTATCCAAAATCGCAAACGCGATGAAGCTGTCGTGGGAATATTTATGGTGCTGGGCTACTCGGTTTGCACTGCCAGCATCCTAATAAAGCTTGGGTTTGCTTAGGTATTAAAGGAAATATAATTATGTTGCAAAAGAATATCCAATCATATGTAAGTGATGCATCAGATGATACCACTGATCACATAGAAAACTGTGCGCGAGGTTCTATTCTAGAATTGTCACGTGACATATTCAGCATCAAAAAACACCAAGGAGCATCTGCCGTCCGTACAGAAGCAGCTAAAGTGAAATTATTGCCCCGCCGCCACCTCTACACCTACACCGAGGAGGCGCGACAAAAACGTCTGGATTATTTGGCAAAACATACCGGGCATAGATTGGAATACGTGGCAAATACCCATCTGGATGCGACCAAACTGACAAAAACCATTGAGGGGTTTATTGGTTCAATAGAAATCCCTGTGGGGATCGCCGGCCCTCTCTTAATAAAGGGACAATACGCTCAAGGAGTATATTATGCTCCATTTGCCACCACAGAAGGCGCTTTAATTGCTTCGGCATCCCGTGGTTCTTCCGCCATTACGCAATCAGGGGGAACGACCACGCGCGTACTCGGTCAACGTATGATACGAGCCCCTCGTTTTGAATTTCATAGCGTCTCGCATAGCATTATGTTCAGTGATTGGATCAAAGAACATATCAGCGAATTACGGTATGAAATAGGACGCCATTCCAAACACGCGCAATTGTTGGAAATAAATCCACATATCATCGGTCGCAGCGTCCATTTGCAATTTATCTACAATACCGCCGCCGCGGCAGGTCAAAACATGACCACCATCTGCACTTGGTATGCATGTCAGTGGATCCAACAACAGTTAGCCAAAATGGCGTTTATACCGCTACGTCACTTTATGATCGATGGTAATACATCTAGTGATAAAAAGGTGTCTTATCAACCTTTCATCGAAGGACGGGGAACTCGCGTAGTGGCTGAGGTTTATTTAGATGCTGAATCCTGCCAGCAAATCTTGCGAGTCACGCCACAACAACTTGTCACGGCTTATCATCATGTCTGCGAAGGCGCTATCGCCTCAGGAATGATCGGCATGAATATTAATGCCGCAAATGTGATTGCCGGGATGTTTACCGCTCTAGGGCAAGACATCGCCTGTGTACATGAATCGTCAGTCGCCCACCTGCACATGACATTAACTGCCGATAACCGCGTCTATTGCAGCATTACACTGCCTTCTCTGATCATCGGTACAATCGGTGGCGGAACTTATTTACCACACCAACGTGAATGTCTGAACATGTTGGGCTGCACCGATGAAAACGGCACCGCCCGCCTGGCGGAGATCATCGCCAGCTACTGTCTGGCCCTTGATATTTCAACACTGTCAGCCATCGCTGCGGATGAGTTCGCTCAATCGCATGAAAAACTTGGCCGCTATCGCCCTGCTGCCACTAGCAATATCACTGCACACACCCCACAGGAACTTGATCTCTCCTTCTTCCAGCAAGCAGATTTTAACCCTGTGTTACAAGGCGCCCATTTGACCACGATTAAACCTAAATTTTCTGGCGGTGATGGGCACAGCATGTTGACACATCTGAGTGCAAATTACGCGGAACGTTTAATTGGATTATTTCCTTTTTCCATGACGACATCCGCACAGAACAATTTACCCGTGATGCTGAAACTGAAACCGCTGGGAACAGAAATCGTCAAGATGGTACTGGATATCGCTAAACACTGTTCTCCCGAGTTGTTTGCCGTTTTCCAAGATTTTGAACATCAGCTTGAATTTAACCAAAGCCATAGCCGTGAGCTGGCTATTATGAATCAGCAAGATCCACGGTTAATGCGCTATATTCCAACTATCTATGGTGTGATTGAAAACGAAGCAACCGGAACTTATGCCCTGATTGAAGAATTGCTCCACGATATGGTGTTAATGAACAACATTAACCTGGAAACACCTTGGGAGCAGCGCCACCTTGAAACCGCTATCCGAGGAGTAGCCGATATTCATTCTATCTGGTTAGGGCGAGAAGAAGAGCTCACATGGAAGTTCCCACAACTGCAAATTGCGAATGCCGATACGGTTTCACAGATGAAGCCCCTGTGGCAAAAACTAGGCGATTTTGTCCACCGAACATTCCCTGAGTTGTTCACCACCGAAGAACAGGAAGATTTCCAGTACTGGGTAGACAATGCCGCCATCTGGTGGAAGGAAATCGAACAGATGCCAAGGACATTGATCCACGGTGATTTCAACCCGCGCAATATTGCCTTCCGGCAACAGGAAACCGGGTTACGTTTATGCGCTTGGGATTGGGAATTGTCTACTGTGCATCTACCACAACGCGACTTGGCGGAACTTCTGGCCTTTAGTTTAGACCAACAAAGCGATGCGGATAAGGTGGCCTATTATATTGAACTACATCGGGTTGAACTTGAGCGAAAATCGGGGCTTTCTCTTGATCCAATAAATTGGCGTCGTGGCTATGAGTTAGCGCTGCGTGATTTATGGATGAGAAGAATTCCGCTTTATATGATGGCCCACAATGTTGTTGGCTATCCATTTATGGAGCGCACCATGAAAACTCTCCGCTGGCTTATTTCATTAACACGGAATTAATAATCAACCGAACATACTATTTAATTTTACTCTTCCTCTAAAATAAGGGTGCGGCAATAGCTTGTAATACATTCATATCTTATTGATCTATTCACGCCAACAATATTACGTGCAAATAAGACCATGATGTAAGCAAAGTATACTATTGCTGCATTGGTGGAATAAATATGAAATATCTCTACTCTCAAGATAACGCTATTGAATTGTCGGAACACTCCTTAGGCGGCAAAGCGGCTAATTTATTATGGCTTACACAAAACGGTTTTCCTGTACCTGATTATTGGGTCATCAGTAGCGAAGTACTCAATAGCCTACTCATCAAAGATACATTTGCAAACAACATCATAGAACAGTTGGCTGCCGTACCACGTGATATCAGCCAGGAAAAACTCGACACTATTGCTGCGCCATTGCGTCAGTGGATACAGTCGATTCCACTGCCTACTGAATTAGAAGAAGAATTGGCTCTCTTATCAGGGAATCACCCAGATACATTTTTCGCTGTTCGCTCATCAGCCATTGGCGAGGACGCCGCCAATGCCTCTTTCGCCGGGCAGATGGACAGCTACCTATTTCAACGAGGTAAATCAGCGCTGATCAATAGCTTACGTGCTGTGATGGCCTCAGCTTTTAACACGCGTGCATTACAATATCGCCTACACAAACAGCTACCGATGGGCAATATAAGTAGTGCTGTCATCATTCAAAACATGGTTGCCGGTGAGGTTTCTGGTGTCATGTTTACTGCCCACCCAGTGACAGGCAGCAGGCAACATTGCCTCATCTCATCCGCCTGGGGCACCGGAGAAGGTGTGGTTTCCGGCGAATGCGATACCGACGAATTCTCAGTTCACCTCACTACACCCGAGATTGAGCGCCATATCGCACAAAAAGAGACAGCAACTGTTTTCGATACCACCAATGGCAGCGGTACGATAACAATACCCGTCGCGGAAGAAAAACAGTGGAAGCCGACCTTACTCGATAATGAAATCTATGCATTACGAAATATTGGCAAAAAAATCGCGGCAGAACGGGGATGCCCACAAGATGTCGAATGGACGATTCAAAACCATAAAATCTTCACTCTACAGACCCGGCCAATAACCCGCTTGCCACGTCAGGATGATAAAAGCGAGCGCCATATTATCTTCGATAATTCCAATATTCAGGAATCTTATTGCGGCATAACAACACCACTGACCTTCTCTTTTGCTCGTGCAGGTTATGCCACCGTTTATGAACAGACAATACGTGCCTTAGGTTGCTCGGATAAACAGGTTAACCAGCATCGTTCCATGTTGGAAAATATGCTCGGTCTGATTAAAGGCAGGATCTATTACAACATCAACAATTGGTATAAGGGGCTATTATTACTCCCCTCTTTCCAAACCAATAAAAAAGATATGGAAAGAATGATGGGACTAGAAGACCCAGTTGACTTTGTTGAAGATAAAGCACTTTCACTGGGCGATAAAATAAAGAAACTGCCCAAAATGGGATGGGCACTCTTGCGCCTGTTATATGCCTTTAGGACTATGGATCAACGGGTAGAACTATTTTTAGAGCAGTTCAAATGGCATGACGCCGCGATAAAACAAGCAGAACCGCATACTTGTAACAGCGGCCAACTCATTGAGAAACTGAAATATCTGGATGAACATCTGCTACGACGCTGGACAACGCCGATCCTGAACGATTTCTATGTGATGATGTTTAATGGCCGGGTAAATCGGGAGCTAATTGCTGCCGGTATTGAGAATTCATCTGCGTTATTAGGTGATCTTCTCTCTGGGGATGAAGATATTGAAAGCACCCAACCGACCAAAGTGCTGTTAAAGATGTGCCAATATGCACGCCAGCTCCCTGAGTTGTGCAACCTATTGACCCGCGGTGATGCTCGTACCCTGCTGACCCAAGTACGCAAACTCGATGAATCATTCCATCAGCAGTGCATCGATTATATTAAAAAATATGGCGATCGCACGATGGGGGAATTGAAGCTAGAAACCATCACGCTAAAACAAGATCCCAGTTTTCTATTTCTGATACTAAAAAATTACCTTGCTATCGATACTCTCACGCCAGAGACGCTATCTAGCCGGGAAAGAAAGTTGCGTACTCAGGCCGAAAATACGGCATTTCAGCACATACACGAGCGACTTGGCTCCAGACGTATGAACGCCTTCAAAAAGAATTTGCTGAAATTGCGTCAAGCGATACGCCACCGGGAAAATATGCGCTTCACCCGGACCCGTATGTTTGGGCTATACCGGGATATTTTCATACAACTTGGTCAAGCCTATGCACTAGAAGGTATCCTCGCTGAACCCCGCGATATTTTTTATCTCACGTTAGAGGAGATCTACAGCGGCTACGAAGGAACAGCAATACAAACCCAACTTAAGCCTTTAGTTGCTATACGCAAGCAAGAATATGCCAGCTACGAAACCGAGGATGAACCCGCTCATCACCTTTTCATTAGAGGCTCGCTGTATCAACAACAAGATTACAGCTACCCCTATCAGGAAAAGCAGTCCCCAACTGATAGCAGCGTGCTACAAGGCATAGGTTGTTACCCAGGGCAGGTTGAAACAACCATCCGATTAATTAAAAACCCACAAGATGAAATGTCGCTGGCAGGTCAGATCCTCTGTACTGTGCGTACTGATCCGGGTTGGGCGCCGTTATTCCCTACCGCCGGTGGGTTACTCATCGAACGAGGTTCTACTCTCTCACATTCCGCCGTTGTCGCCCGTGAACTGGGTATCCCCGCAATTGTCGGTATTCCCGCCGTCACACAAATTTTGAAAGATGGCGATCGAGTACGCATGGATGGCGCAACTGGAAGTGTTGTCCGCTTAACAGAAGAACAGACATCAAGGAGTGAACATGTCTAATATATTCATGGGAGAATGGTCTCCGGCCAATCCACTGCCAGAAGGTTTTCTTGACCTTCCACCCATTATTTATCGCGATTGGCCGCTCTGGCCGGGCGAAGATCGGGAAAAAGTGCAACAGCAATTCAGCCCGCATAATTCCTGGTTTAATCACAGTAAAGCTTGGATTGGCTGTATTCCGGGAAAAGCCCGTCTTGTCGGTTTTTTAGTACCTCATAGCGTTGATGGTCAACCTGCCGCATTTTTCGGCTTTTGGGAAACCGATAATGACATAGCAAGCAACACTATGCTGTTTAGCGCCCTAGAACAATGGGCCAAGGAAAATGGTGCGCGTAATCTCTACGGACCCATTAATTTTTCAACCTTCGGCCATTACCGCGTTCGACTTGATCATTTTGAGGTTCCTCCCTTTGACCATGAGCCTTATAACCCTCCTTACTATCCTCTTTTGTTAAAAGAGTTAGGGTTTGATATCCGTTATCGCTATACCTCGCTATTCGACGATACTCAGGCAATAGCAGGCAACTTTCAGCAAGCTCATCAACGTGCGCAGAAACTTCCTGATGTTCAAGCGACATTATTGCCGTTAACATCAGAATTATGGATGCAAGAGCAAGTTAAACTTTATTCTTTTATCGACTCGGTGTTTGGCGAGAACTTCGCTTATACCACCCCGTCTTGGCCCACATTTCAGCAGCATTGCGGTGAGGAGTTTATTAAACCTTTTTGCCGTTACCCCGCGTCATTTCTGGCTAAAACTCCTAGTGGCGAAATTGCTGGGTTAATTCTTAGCCTGTCAGTTCTACAAAAAGGTCGGCCCGCTATCGGGTTGTTAAAAACCGTGGCAGTCGCACCACAATACCGGGGCAGTCGGCTGTACAACACGCTGTACCACTCATTTGAACAGAGTGCCAGACGTATTCACCCTCGTCTGGGAGGCGCTCTGATGCGTGAAGATAATACATCGCTCAAGACCGCAGGACGGCTTTTCAATACACCGTCGGCCACCAAGCATCAATATGCGCTTTATTACAGGAGGATCGCATGACAAATATTTGTCAACCAATTGTCCATGCAGCCCAAGAACATCCTGAGCATTTAGCCCTGCAAATGCCACATTCATTGGATCACAGTAGCGGCTTAAGCTTTCAAGCGTTTTTTTCTCATGCCTCCCATTTCCAGCGTCTATTAACTCAAGCCGGGTTCGTCGCTGGCGATCGCTTATTAGTGATTATTCAACCAGGCTTAGTCCTTTATCCGTTGCTTATCGCTATTCTGGGTTTAGGGCTCGTTCCAGTTATGCTTGAACGCGGGCTTTCCAGAAAGCAACTGAGAGAGATACTGCGCCGCAGTAAATTATCAGCAGTGATCACCCAACCTACGTTAGGAAAATTCTGGTTTTTGATCCCTGAACTGTGGCGACTGCGACGTTTTGTCATCGGACAACGTATCTGGGGCATGAAAGCGTTGGAAACACCCAATCAACATTTACCTTTAGATAGCTTTATCTGCCGAGATTTACCGTCGGATACAACTGGGTTAATTACCTTTACCTCAGGCTCCACCGGCATACCCAAAGGCGCAAACCGCACTCATGACAGCCTGCTAGCACAACTTTACGCCATAACAGCACTTTTTCCTGAGGGAAAAAGTGAGATTGACCTACACAGTTTCCCCGTTATGGTGCTGCACTCATTGTGTTGCGGCAACAGCAGTATTCTGCCTGATTTTGACTTTGCCCATCCCGCAACCGTCGATCCGCAGAAGATCGCCAAGCAAGTACAAAACAAAGGTATTACATGCCTCAGCGGCGCTCCCGCCTATATGAGCAAAGTCACTGGTTACGCTAAGGGCAAAGGGTTGTCATTCCCCAACGTGCGAACAATCATCGTAGGTGGTGCGCCTGCCAACAAGGCTCTGCTTGAAAACTGCCTGATCGTTTTTCCACATGCTCGGCATTTAGTGGTCTATGGTTCCACCGAGGTTGAACCGATCAGTACCGTCGAAATGACGACTCAATTAAACCACTGGACAACTCATGATGGTTATCTGGTCGGAAAACCGGTGACACAAGCAGAAATATGTATTCGGGAAATAACTGCCAACCCCCAACAAATTATCCCACTGGCCGCCGGTAATATCGGTGAAATCTTGGTTGCCGGGCCTCATGTGCTCAAAGACTATATTGATAATCCTCAAGCAACGAAAGAAAACAAACTCCCACGTAAACAGGGGGGTATTTGGCACTGTACCGGCGACGTTGGTTATCTGGACACCACAGGACAGCTCTGGCTACTTGGACGGGTAAAAGACAAAGTGGTGTTAGATGATGGTCGTATCATTCATCCCTACATACTGGAAAAAAGGATCAATGAACTACCAGAGGTTACTCAAAGCGCGTTTGTACTACATCCTTTAGGCGGAGCCGCTCTGATACTGGAAAGCGCCACTCTACCGACAGGTTTACCCGCTATTTTAGACCAGTTGGCGCTCACGCTAGTTACCCGTGTTTATTATGTGAATTCTATTCCGGTCGATATTCGTCATAACAGCAAAATAAACCGCATTGCGCTGACAAATATGCTCAGAAAAGGCCAATTGTCCTCCGTTCCACACAAGGAAAAATAAGGAAAAGTTATGAATAATAATCATTTTATTATCCAATTAAACAGAGCAGACTATATTACTATTGGTGGGGCGGTGTTTAGCGCTCTTGCCGTGGCAGCCGCATTACAACATTGGTATTACTTAGCCATTGCGTTTTTATATCTTGCCATGCTTGGTGACGCACTCGATGGCATACTAGCCCGAAATTTAAATATTGTTCGCCCGTTTGGTCGTTATCTTGATGGATTTATGGATCAACTTATTTACTTGATCTCTCCAGCTATTATTCTCTACCTTTCTGGTTATCAATCTTGGTATTCCCTGTTTATTATCTTAATGATCATTAGCGGTTGCCTGCGATTATCTGTATTTAATGAAGTCGGGAATATTAAGAATGAAAACCAACTCTCTTATCTTGGTATGCCCGTATTCTGGAGCTTATTTATTATCAGTGGTTACGCTTTGGTAAGCTTAGTCGTCGAGCCGTGGTTAAGCCATCTCTTACTGACATTAGCGCTCCTTACATTCAGTATCGCTATGTTATGGGATCGCCCGTTTTATAAATTCAAGAGTCTCAATACTATTATCAGTACAACACTTGCAGGGTTTGTTTTATTTACCGGTCTTCACTTCTGGAGTCTTTATGCTCAATAGTTTTTATCACGGATGGATTTTAATGTTCCCCGTCATCCTTGGTGGTTGTTTACATATGGTGATTGTGACGAAAAACTATTTTGCCCGCTGGGCTATTCCAATACATCAACGTTATTTCGGTCGCAACAAGACCTGGCGCGGTTTTATTGCTGTACCCATTATTACCGCGCTATTTTCGCTATTGTGGTTAGCTCTCAGCACCGGAAAACAGGACACTGTTATTCCGCAAACTATTTCCTCCTGCTTATTTGCCGGTTTTCTGGCGGGTTTCGGCTATGTTCTTTTCGAATTACCAAACTCTTGGCTAAAAAGGAGACTCGGCGCACCTCCGGGAAAACACCCGGAACAAAATAAGCGATTGTTTATTTTATTCGATCAACTTGATTCAGCTATTGGCGTCACAATAGCCTATTTTATTTATCTCCATCTTACTTATGTCGATGCATTTTTTGTTTTCTTCTGTTTTTTAATCAGCGCTTTTGTCGTTAAGAATATACTGTTTTTGCTTTCGCTGAAAAAAACGAGATTTTAAGCGAGGAAATCAGATAGAAATATTGCAGGAAAATGGCTTCCTTTAACGGAAGCCTCTTAGAACAAGCAGATCTTAAGTATCACCACCAACGGAACACACATTCTGTAGTATTACTTCGCAGTTAAAGATAACTCAACACCACATGCAGCAGCATAACGTTTAAGTGTGTGCCAACTAGCTTTCGTTACATTCTTCTCAATACGGGTAACCGCAGACGGATTAATTCCCATCCGTTTAGCTATATCTATTTTCTTTAGACCCGCCTTTTCCCGCCACTCAGTGAGTTGTTCCAGCAGCTCATATTCTTCTGTAGCCTCAACATAAGCTTGTATAGCTTCCGGTGTATTAAGAAGACGCTTTCTCACTTCTGAATGTGAGATAGGAGTTACTTTAGCCATATGTCATATCCTCCAATCGTTTTTCCATCTCATATCGGTGAAATTGACCGTTCTTGACAGCACACCGAAACTATCATTGGTTCTGTTATATGGTTCTGAAAAGACAATACATAGAGAGATATCTAATGGTAAGTACTAATCATTAATGTGATTACCATAACTTTATCTATCCAACTGAATTACATAAATAAAAAATCATAATGAGTATAAAAATAGAACATATATACACCTCTCTATCTGGTCATTTTTCTATCGCATTAGAATAAATCACGAATTAGGAAACATAAATCATCACTTAAACACCCTACGCAAATAATAGGTTATTTTCCTGAATTCACCATTACGCACCATACTTATCAAAATTCCTAACAGAGTATAAACCCCACCAAGAACCAGCATCATGACAATATCTCCCAATACATTCTGTATTGGCAATCCCATCTGGTTAACACCAGCAATCGCTTTTGTTGCCCAAGTCGATGGTAAAGCAGAAGAGATTATTCTCACCCAATCAGGCATTGCCTGTACCGGCCAGACTGTGCCGGAAATATAGAACACAGGCGTGGTAAGCAAAGCGATCGTTAAATAGATCATTTCCACACTGCGCATACATTCTGTCACCAATTTCCCTAATCCGAGTACCGCCAACATAAACAGGAACGTCAGCATTAATAGCAAAGGAATAGACGCCTCCTGCCGGTATCCCAACACCCACGGCCAAAGCACAAAAAAGATGATGGAGAGAAAAAGCCAAATCGGTAATAACGCCGACAACGCTCCCAAATAAACAGGCAACGGTGGTTTACCTTTCGGTGTACCCCGTATCGTAATACTGACCCGCACACAAGATATTAATAACGAGTGTTGTAATAACATCACCAACAAACCGGGAAAAACAATTGCGGCAAAACTAACACCAGGATTAAATAGCCCAACAGTTTCACTACGAATCGGCATCAGTAATAATTCTGTCTGTTCAGGGCTAAAACCATATTTCAATAATAATTTGCTGTTATATTCGTTTAGCAATTGCCGGTGAGCAAAGGTCAACTCTTGCTGAATTTGCCCATTGACAAGGCGACTTGTTGCATCGCCATAAATCGGCAAGGTGATATTTTTTCCATTAAGAATATTTTTCTCCAGATCCGCCGGAATAATAATAATCGCAAAAATTTCACGTAGTAGTAGATCATGACGGGCATCAGCTAAATTGTCATAGCTATGGACAGCAATTTTAGCCGTAGAATTAAGCTGGCGTATTAACGCGCGACTAGCAGAACTGTGATCCTGATCGATCACAGCAACCGGTAGATCCCATACTGTTGGCCGAACATATACCAAACTCATCATACACAAGGAAACCAGCATCAACATCCACATGGGCTTTTCCAACATTCCCATTAATACCCGGCGAAAAGTTTGCCAATACATCTGCATTATTCATCACCCTGTGGCAAACCAAGTCGTTTAAATAATCGGTTTCGTACTAACAGAAAGCAAACGACCGGATAAATAAGTAATAAAGCACAAACAGATAAAATACCCAGCAAAGAAACCTCTCGCAGAAAAATATCAAACATCGCATTTAGCGCGTGCGTCAAAGGCTCAATATTGGCAATTATTCGCGCTGGCAATATCATTGATAATTCTGGCACTGACATACCTGAAAAAGTCGTCGCAATACTGACTAACACCCCGATTAAACTGTAAGCCGTCAGTACGCTATTAGTGAAAGAAAACAGCAATAGGCCAATACTTTGAGCGGCAATGACGTAGAAAAAACCCACTATCACCATATATATTGGGTTACCATTCACTTTTGCATCAAATACACCAATCAGAGCGGCTAATTCAACAATCAATAACAGAGTAAAAAATAGAGTATAAGGCGCCAATTTTCCCAACAGGGCGAAAGTAAATGGTTTCATTATCATCAACGTCTTACTGCGTGCCATGCTATAAATCGTGCAAGTTACAACAAAAAGCTGTAACAAATGGATTGTAGCCGCAAACTGCTGATAATAGATGTAACTACCGCTGGCATTAAAAAGGCTGTCATAAACAAGCGTAACATTAGCTAATGGCGGTAACTGATGGCCCATTTCTGTCGCCAATATGGAACGATATTTCGCATTAATTTCTGCCATTAATCCACTGAGATCTTGAATAGAATAACTTCCGGCACCATAAAACAACGCGTTGTAATACATACGCACTGTTGGCTGGTATCCTCTGAGTGCATTAGCTTCAAAATCGTGCGGGATATAAAGTAAAGAGTAATCCTTAGCACTGCCAAGCCTCTCAAGAGATTCCTGTAATCCGCCATCATAAGATTTAATCTGCGCATGAGAAGCCCCATCCAGATTACGTATTAGATGACGTGATAGCGGGCTTTGATCATTATCAACCACTGATACTGGTAGATTGAGCAACGTCCCTTCTGAGAAATTAGCACTGATCAGCACAAATAACATCAAAGGAAATAACCAGCTTAACCAGTGAAAAACCGGACTACGAATTACCGCCCGGATTTCTTGGCTAAAAGCGCGTTCGAAACCACGCCATGCAACCTTGCTTCGCATCAGTCACCTACTTATCCCAACGCCACAAGGCACTCATACCAGGACGTAAACCTTCAATAGGCTGTAAGGGATACAAGCGCACTTCAAAGGTTCTTAAATCGAAATCACCGGTGGCGCGAGTTGCACGTTTAGTCGCGTAATCACCCATCGGAGAGATATAACGAACTTCAGCCTCAATCTCTTTATCACCTAGCGCAGGAATACGAAGTTTGACTTTATCTCCTTTGTGCACCTTTGCCAGAATGTCTTCCCGCAAGTTATAAATAAAATAAGCTTCTGGTACACGGATTAATGTCACTAAGGGGCTATTAGCACTAAATAATTCCCCAATTTCTGCCGGAATCGGCCCCACTTCCCCTGCGACAGGTGCTTTGACTTGCAAATCATCACTCTGAGTTCGCAACTCAATCAGTTGTTGTTCAGCCTGACGTAAAGCTGCTGCGTATTTCTGGCGCAATTCAATCCTGTCACCATGCCTGCCTTCATCCAATGCCGCTTTTGCGCTCCGCATTTTCTGATAAGCAACATCCCTACTTCTGTGAGCATTATCTAGATCGTTTCGTGAAACATAACCTTTAGATGCTACATTCTGAATACGATCATATTCACGTACCGCATTATCATATTCGGCCTGAGCTTGTGCCAAACCCGCTTCCAAATTCCGAAGACTTTCTTCACGTGTTCCATGAAGAGATTGCTCCAACTGAGCTTTAGCTTGATCACGGGCAGCTTCCAGTGAAGCAACCTGAGCCAGTAATTCCGGGCTTTCAAGTGTAATCAGCAACTGCCCTGCTTTAACATCATCTCCCCGTTCAACATGGCGCTCGATCACCCGGCCTTTGGCTTTAGACGCCACAATCACTTCCGGTGCATCAACTTCACCTTGCAACAATAAATATTGGTTATGAGAACGAAATAACACAGCCATTGCTGTGAGCAAAATAACCAGTAAGATCGTAAAAAGTGTTCTCTTTTTCATGATGTCTTACACACCCAACATTGCTCAATCTGAAACTAAATAGCATCTTCACATTATTCTATAGAAAACTTCTTATATATTTGTGCGTATAGTCACTGACAGAAACGAAGACGCTTCATAATAGTGTAGGGGTTTATGATTGTTGTCAAATATTAACCTACTTAAACTCAACTTTTAATAATATTATTAGCTGGTTCTGTAAACTAATAACATCCATAAATCTTCCCGGAAAATCTATGTACGAATTTAATCTTGTGTTGTTATTACTACAACAAATGTGTGTTTATTTGGTGATCGCCTGGCTACTAAGTAAAACACCACTATTTATTCCACTGTTACAAGTCACCGTGCGTTTGTCTCATAAACTGCTGTGTTATTTTACTTTTTCCATTTTCTGTATCATGGGAACCTATTTTGGTCTGCATGTAGGTGATTCCATTGCTAATACCCGTGCTATTGGCGCGGTCCTTGGCGGGCTTCTGGGCGGACCAGGTGTCGGCGCTCTGGTGGGATTAACCGGTGGACTACACCGCTATTCCCTTGGTGGGATGACCGCGTTCAGTTGCATGATATCGACCATTATTGAAGGTTTAATCGGTGGCATTATTCACAGCTATCTGACGAAACGTGGTCAGATAAACCGACTGATTAATCCCTGGACAGCCGCTGTCGTCACATTTTGTGCTGAAATAATACAGATGGGCGTTTTACTACTGCTCGCTCGTCCATACAGTGAAGCATTAGCTTTGGTCAAAAATATCGCCATCCCCATGATCATCACCAATAGTATCGGCTCAGCAATGTTTATACGTATCCTACTTGACCGGCGCGCGATATTTGAAAAATACACTAGCGCATTTTCTGCTCAAGCCCTGAAAATCGCTGTCTATACGGAAGGTATTCTGCGAAAAGGATTTAATGAAAATAACAGTATGAAGGTAGCAAAAGTTATCTATCAGCAACTGGAAATAGGCGCGGTGGCTATTACAGATAGAGAAAAACTTCTGGCGTTTATCGGTATCGGTTCAGATCATCACCTCCCTGGAACACCTATTGCTTCAGAACAATCCCGTCGAGCAATTGAAAATAATGAAGTGGTTTATGCCGATGGCAATGAAATACCTTACCGTTGTTCAATCAATCCAACCTGCAAACTCGGTTCCACTCTGGTCATCCCGCTACAGGGAGAAAATCAGCAAGTTATCGGCGCAATCAAACTTTATGAAGCTAAAAATCGTCTGTTCAGCTCAATCAACCGCCCCCTAGGGGAAGGTATTGCCAGTTTGTTATCCGCCCAAATCCTCGCAGGACAATATGAACGTAACAAACAATCACTACTTCAATCAGAAATTAAGCTGCTTCATGCGCAAGTGAATCCTCACTTTTTATTTAATGCCCTAAATACTCTGCAAGCCGTGATCCGACGGGACAGTTATCAAGCGGGTCAATTAGTACAATATCTCTCAACTTTTTTCCGTAAAAACTTGAAACGGTCAGAAGAGATTGTCACGCTGTCTGATGAAATAGAGCATGTGAATGCTTACTTACAAATTGAGAAAGCGCGTTTCCGTGATCATCTGCAAATAAGCATTGAACTGCCGGAATCTCTGCTTCACGCTAAATTACCCGCTTTTTCTCTCCAGCCAATAGTAGAAAATGCGATCAAACATGGCACATCACAGTTATTAGAAACCGGTAAGGTTACTATTCGTGCTCATCAGCAAAATCAATTGTTGATATTGGAAGTAGAAGATAATGCTGGTCTTTATAAGTCGGTCTCTATGGGGGATGGACTAGGAATGAGTCTGGTAGATAAACGGCTACGACTTCGCTATGGTGAAAATTATGGTGTGCAAATAGATTGCCAGCCAGAAAAATTTACTCGCGTAATTTTACACTTGCCACTCATTAAAGAGGCTAATAAAACTGTGTGAATATGAATATATTAATTGTTGATGACGAACCGCTTGCACGAGAAAACCTACGTTGTTTGCTAGAAGAAGAACATGATATTCAAATTATTGGCGAATGCGCCAATGCCGTTGAAGCCATTGGCGCCATATATCACCTAAAACCCGATGTTGTATTTTTGGATATCCAAATGCCACGTATCACCGGATTAGAAATGGTTGGTATGCTCGATCCAGAACATCGTCCCTATATTGTTTTTCTGACCGCATTTGATGAATATGCAATACAAGCGTTTGAAGAGCACGCATTTGACTATTTATTAAAACCTCTGGAAAAAAACCGTCTAACTAAAACTTTACAACGATTACGGCAAGGGCATCAGAAACAGGATATTTCCATCCTTAAAGTAGAAGAGCCGCTGAAATATATCCCATGCACCGGCCACAGCCGAATCTGGCTTGTGCAACTGGATGAAATCCTTTATATCACCTCCCGTCCAAGCGGAGTATATGTTATGTGTACCAACGGGCAGGAAGGATTTACTGAACTGACACTTCGCACATTAGAAACCCGCACACCATTGATGAGAAATCATCGTCAATATTTGGTCAATATGACCCATCTGCGCGAAATCTTATTTGGTGATCACGGGCAGGCCGAACTGATTCTACGCAATGGTAAAACTATTCCCGTCAGCCGCCGTTATTTGAAGCCATTGAAAGAAGCACTAGGATTGAAATAATCGTGACATTTATCACATTTTCAGCAGGTTAGTCAGTTCTTACTCACCGCTCACCTGCTGAATCTAGCCACTTAATCTGCCATATAACCACTCACTCAGACACTCCCTTATAGTTTCCTTTGCCTGTGACAAGATACGAGTAAAAATTTATAACTCTCAGGAGAAGAGAAATGCAACACGCTCTCACATTTGTCATTGCAACGTTGTGTATTCTGGTTATCTGCTACCGCTTGTACGGCGTATTCTTCGTTAAGAAGGTACTGAAAGCAGATGACAGCGAGGTTACACCTTCCCATCTACTGGAAGACGGCAAAGATTATGTACCCACGAAAAAATGGGTCAATTTTGGTAGCCACTTCGCCGCAATCGCAGCCGCAGGACCGCTGGTTGGCCCTGTGTTAGCAGCCCAATACGGTTATCTGCCAAGTATGTTATGGCTGTTAATCGGCTGTGTTATCGGCGGTGCCGTGCATGATACGGTTGTTTTATTCGCTTCAATGAAACATAGCGGTAAATCTCTGTCAGAAGTTGCCAAAACAGAACTTGGCCCAATTGCTGGTTGGTGCACCGGCCTTGCAATGCTGTTCATCATTACGATTACTATGGCAGGTCTATCCCTAGTGGTCGTTCATGCGCTAGAGCGTAACCCTTGGGGAACATTTGCAGTATTTATGACCATTCCGGTCGCAATTGGTGTCGGTCTGTGGGAGCGCTTCACTGGTAACATGCGTGGAGCAACTTGGGTAGGTATTATCACCATCATGGCTTGTGTGATTGTCGGCCCTTACATTCAAGCATCCGCCTTCGGTGAATGGCTGAGTCTACGTACATCAACTGTTAGTTTGGCACTGCCAATCTATGCGTTTTTTGCAACCGCTCTGCCAGTATGGATGCTACTGACTCCCCGCGGTTATCTTTCCAGTTTTATGAAAATCGGTGTATTCGGCGCGTTAGTTGTGGGAGTCATCTTTATTAACCCAGAGATCCAATTCCCGGCAGTCACTGAATTTATTCATGGCAATGGCCCTGTACTGGCGGGTCCGGTGTGGCCGTTTATCTCCATCACCATTGCATGTGGCGCTATTTCTGGTTTTCATGCATTTATCGGCTCTGGCACAACACCAAAACAGATCGATAAGTGGAGTGATATTCTGCCAGTTGGTTTCGGTGCAATGCTGGCAGAATGTGTCGTTGGCGTCATGGCGCTGATCGCCGCCACTTCCCTATATCCTGCTGACTATTTCGCGATTAACTCCTCCCCGGAGGTCTTTGCCACACTAGGTATGGATGTTATCCATCTGCCACAACTGAGTCAGGAAATTGGTCTGGATCTGTATGGCCGTACCGGAGGGGCAGTCACATTGGCGGTTGGTATGGCAGATATCTTCACCCGCATCCCTTGGTTCAACCAGTTAACATCCTACTTCTTCCAGTTCGTCGTCATGTTCGAAGCCGTATTTATTCTGACAGCAGTTGATTCCGGTACACGCGTTGCCCGTTACCTACTGCAAGATTTCCTGGGCGATATTTGGGCGCCCCTGAAACGTATTAACTGGTTACCAGGTTCCATTGGGTGCAGTATCGTTGCCTGTTTACTGTGGGGTTATCTGCTGAATTCCGGCGATATCAATTCAGTCTGGGCACTATTCGGAGTATCCAATCAACTGATGGCCTCCATCGGCCTGATGATTGGTGCGACAATTATCCTGCGTCTGTCTGAAAAACGCTGGTATATACTGACTTGCCTGATACCACTGGCTTACCTGTATGTTACTGTGAACTACGCTGCTTACTGGATGGTGAAGAATGTTTACTTCAACTCCTCAGCAAAAGGTTTCAACATCTTCAACGGAACGATCTCCATTGTGATGGTTATCCTCGGCGTTGTGATTACGGTCTCTTCCATTATGCAATGGCTGAAACTGTGGCGCTCCCGCAGTGCAGGTAATTCAGTTGAGGTACTGACTCACTGATCTCTTTCTCACATCAAAAGCTGCCCTTTGTATAAAGAGCAGCTTTTTCTATTATAAAAAACATTAAATAAATTAACTGATAATAAAAACGGCTCCTGTAAAAAGAGCCGCTTTATTATTTAAATATCAGTTCAGATGATTACTGTGCGTTACTATTGTTATGACGACGGCGTGGAGCAGATGAACCATGATCATCACCACGACCACGGAAATTGCTACGGCTTTGACCTTCACCACGACCTTCTCCACCGCGGCGTTCACCATTGAAACGACGACCACCACCATTAAAACTCTCACGATCACGGCGAGGGCCACTACCATTACCGTTACCGTTACGCCCACCACCGCGACGTTCACGGCGCTCAAATGGCTGTGCATCACCCAGTAACTGCATATTCATTGGTTTGTTCAGAATGCGGGTACGGGTAAAGTGGGACAATAAATCACCTGGCATGCCTTTTGGCAATTCAATTGTGGAATGCGTTGCAAACAATTTGATATTGCCAATATAACGGCTGCTGATATCACCTTCGTTAGCAATCGCACCAACGATATGACGAACTTCAACACCATCATCACGGCCCACTTCAATACGGTACAACTCCATTTCACCGACATCACGGCGCTCACGACGAGGACGATCACCGCGTTCGCTACGATCATCAAAGCCATTACGACGACGATCATCACGTTCATTGAATTCACGGCGAGGACGACGTACCGGATCTGGAGGCAGAATCAATGGACGCTCACCTTGCGCCATTTTCAATAATGCTGCGGCCAACGTTTCTATATCCAGATCTTCCGCAGGTTGCAATTTAGACAATAGAGTACGGTACTGATCCAGATCACTGCTTTCCAATTGCTGCTGTACATTAGCGGCAAATTTTTCCAGACGACGCTGGCTCAACAACTCAGCATTTGGCAGTTCAACTTCCGGGATAGTCAGCTTCATTGTACGTTCAACGTTACGTAACAAGCGGCGTTCACGGTTTTCTACAAACAACAACGCTCGACCAGCACGCCCGGCACGACCAGTACGGCCAATACGGTGAACATAAGATTCCGCATCCATTGGAATGTCATAGTTAACAACCAGACTGATGCGCTCAACATCCAGACCACGCGCTGCAACATCAGTTGCAATCAAAATATCCAAACGGCCATCTTTCAGACGTTCCAATGTCTGCTCACGCAGTGCCTGGTTCATATCACCATTTAGCGCCGCACTGTTGTAGCCATTACGCTCCAGTGCTTCTGCCACTTCCAACGTTGCGTTTTTAGTGCGCACAAAAATAATCGCGGCATCAAAATCCTCTGCTTCAAGGAAACGCACCAAAGCTTCATTTTTACGCATACCGTAAACAGACCAATAGCTCTGGCTGATGTCAGGACGAGTCGTTACACTCGCTTGGATACGCACTTCTTGCGGATCGTTCATAAAACGACGAGTAATGCGACGGATAGCTTCTGGCATAGTTGCAGAGAACAGCGCAGTCTGATGCTCTGCGGGGATCTGGCTCATGATGTTTTCAACATCTTCGATAAAGCCCATACGCAGCATTTCGTCTGCTTCATCCAAAACTAAGCCGCTCAGGTTAGACAGATCCAACGTACCACGCTTCAAGTGGTCCAGAAGACGCCCAGGTGTACCCACAACAATTTGTGGTCCTTGACGCAAAGCGCGTAACTGAACGTCATAACGTTGCCCGCCATACAGCGCAACAACATTCACGTTACGCATATGTTTAGAAAAATCTGCGCACGCTTCGGCTACCTGTACCGCCAGTTCACGGGTCGGCGCCAACACAAGGATCTGCGGAGCTTTCAACTCAGCATTGATGTTATGCAGTAAAGGCAGACTGAATGCCGCAGTTTTACCACTCCCCGTCTGCGCCATACCTAGTACGTCACGACCATTTAATAAATGGGGAATACATTGTTGCTGAATTGGAGATGGCTTTTCATAGCCAAGATCTTCCAGTGCAGAAAGAATAGGTGCTGATAAACCCAGATCAGCAAAAGAGATTTCAGTCTCAGTGGTCATGTAATGGTGCCTCGTTAGTTATGGCGGCCAGTCTACATAACGCATCGAAAAAAATTTCGGTCATTTTCATTTAAAATGTGAACTGGCTCAAAGTATTTAATTAAACGAACAAATAAGCCCTCATCGGTCAAGATGATGGACTTTGTTAATCGATCTCGAAATGTTCGTCAGCTATTGCTGGTCCGATTCTGATAGGTCATCTTGTTCCTGGCCTAACAGCGCCAATTCCAACAATGCATAGCGGTGCTCAACAAAGTTATGTGCGTTGTTAGCTACCGTCAGCTTGAATAACGCAGATGCGCTATCCTTGTCCCCCAGACTTAGGTAATGTTTACCTAAATAGAAGTCAGTTTCACTGAGATGCTCAGCGAGCGAAGTGTTATCCGTTGCATTCTCTTTCAAGCGGTTCATCAATGTATATTCACTAATTTTGCCTAAATAGAATTCAACTATATTCCAGCCCCATTGCCCCCGGCTCGCTTTTTCGTAGTGCTGCGACAAGTTCAACATCGCCCCTTTAGGATAAAATTCTTTTTCCACCAGGTACAACCACAGCGAACGGAAAGGATCATTTGGATCGTCTTGATAAAACGCCTGCAGATCATCCTGCGCTAACTTATACCGACCACCGTAATACAACGCGATGCCACGGTTAAGACGCGCGTAATTGTAAGTTGGATCAAGCTCTAATACAGAATCAAACGCTTCATAGGCGGCATCAAAATTGCCAGCCTGTGTGAAGTAAATTCCCAGATAATTAAAAATCTCTGGAATGTTAGGCCGAATAGATAAGGCAACAGAAAAATCATTCCGTGCCAAAGCTCTTAGCCCGAGACTATCATACAGCACACCTCTCTCATATAAAAGCTGTGCGTACTCATCTTCTGTCAATGACCGACTCGCAAGAATCTGTTCCATGCGAGCCAGAATGACTTCTTGTTGCAATGAAGGTTGTAACGGAATAGCAAAAACTTCGTTTTTACGCCAATCCTTGCTGCTGCATCCCGCCAAAAGAAGTATTGCTACAGCATAACACCAGCGCAGAAAAAGATTCATTTCCTACTCCCGAAAGTCAGACATTAATTAAGAATGCCCTATCACCCATATTGCATTTATTGGGCCTCCTGCCCTGAGTCTATAAACGGCGCTTTTTTACAAGACGCCGCTTAATAACATCAAATTTATTCTGCTGATTGTGGTGCTACTGGTGTATCCTCGGCAATTACGCCGGCTGTCGCTTCTTTAATGCTCAGGCGAACACGACCCTGGCGATCAATTTCCAGAACTTTAACTGAAACTTCCTGACCAACCTGCAAATAGTCAGCTACTTTCTCAACACGCTTATCCGCAATCTGAGAAATATGTACCAGACCTTCTTTACCACCACCGATAGCAACAAATGCGCCAAAATCAACGATGCGAGTTACTTTACCAGTGTAAACGCGGGCAACTTCGATCTCAGCGGTGATTTCTTCAATACGACTGATGGCATGTTTTGCTTTTTCACCATCAGTTGCAGCAATTTTCACTGTGCCATCATCTTCGATCTCAATGGTAGTACCGGTTTCTTCTGTCAGTGCACGGATAACTGAGCCACCTTTACCGATAACATCTTTGATCTTATCAGGATTGATCTTAATAGTGTGAATGCGTGGTGCAAATTCTGAAATTTCATTACGTGGGCTGTTGATTGCCTGTTCCATTACACTCAGGATATGCAAACGCGCACCTTTTGCCTGATTCAGAGCAATTTGCATGATTTCACGGGTGATACCTTCAATTTTGATGTCCATTTGCAGTGCGCTGATACCTTCACAGCTACCCGCAACTTTAAAATCCATGTCTCCCAAATGATCTTCATCACCCAAGATGTCAGACAGAACAACAAAATTATCGTCTTCTTTCACTAATCCCATTGCAATACCAGCAACAGCAGCTTTAATCGGCACACCTGCATCCATCAACGCAAGAGATGCACCACAAACAGACGCCATTGAAGATGAGCCGTTTGATTCCGTGATTTCAGAAACTACACGAACGGTATATGGGAATTCATGAGCTTTTGGCATGACTGCCGCCACACCACGTTTAGCCAGACGACCATGACCAATTTCACGACGTTTTGGCGAACCCATCATACCTGTTTCACCAACAGAATATGGTGGGAAGTTGTAGTGCAATAGGAAACGATCTGTGCGTTCTCCCATCAACTCGTCAATGATCTGTGCATCACGTTCTGTACCCAAAGTTGCAGTAACTAAAGCCTGAGTTTCACCACGGGTAAACAATGCAGAGCCATGCGTACGAGGCAGAACTCCAGTACGTACGTCCAATGCACGAACCATATCTTTTTCACGGCCATCAATACGTGGCTCGCCACGCAAAACACGACTACGGACAACTTTTTTCTCTAAGCTACCCAGAATCTCATGGATTTCGGCATCCTCTAAAGCTTCATCCTGTTCCAACAGCGCAGCCGTCACTTCCTCTTTGATAGCATCAACCTGAGCATAACGCTCCTGTTTCTCAGTGATACGGTAAGCATCACCCAAGCGGCTTTCTGCCAATTCAGCTACACGGTCATGCAACGCTTGATTAACAGGTTCCGGCGTCCAATCCCATTTTTCTTTACCTGCTTCCGCAGCCAATGCATTGATGTTATCAATAACCACCTGTTGTTGATCATGGCCGAATACTACCGCACCTAACATTTGCTCTTCAGTTAGGATGTCGGCTTCAGATTCAACCATCAAAACAGCACCAGCAGTACCTGAAACCACCAGATCCAAACGGCTGTTTTTCAGCTCATCACTGGTTGGGTTAAGCACATACTGATCATTAATATAACCAACGCGAGCCGCGCCAATTGGACCATTGAACGGAATACCAGATAGTGCCAGCACAGCAGAAGCGCCGATCATTGCAACAATATCTGGGTTAACTTGCGGGTTAACAGAAACAACTGTCGCTACAATCTGTACCTCGTTCAGGAAACCTTCCGGGAACAGAGGACGCAAAGGACGATCAATTAAACGAGCGACTAATGTTTCGCCTTCACCAGGACGACCTTCACGACGAAAGAAACTGCCTGGAATACGACCAGCAGCATAAGTACGCTCCTGATAGTTAACAGTCAGTGGAAAGAAATCCTGACCTTCTTTTACTTTTTTCTGACCAACAACGGTGACAAATACAGCCGTGTCATCCATATTGACCATGACAGCAGCAGTAGCCTGGCGAGCCATCATACCTGTTTCGATAGTAACGGTATGTTGACCATATTGAAATTTACGAACAATCGGATTAAGCAAAATAATATCCTTTCGTTAACATTGTCTTTTATATTCAGCAGACAACAATGAATAATCTCTTCATGCCACATCCTCGCGACTAACGACAGGTCTTACTCCCTTAAGCACTCTCATTAGCCGCGCGAACCTCTGTAACTGAAGAGCCTTAACAAAAACCACCACCAACATTTTTCGTGCTGTTACCTAATGATGGCTTCTCAGAAGAAAAGGGGCCATATATGGCCCCTTTCCACTGAAACTTGCTTGATTAGCGACGCAGGCCAAGACGCCCAATCAGCGCAGTGTAACTTGTTACATTTTTACGCTTCAGATAGTCCAACAGTTTACGACGCTGAGAAACCATGCGCAGCAGACCACGACGGCTGTGGTGATCTTTTTTGTGCTCTGAAAAGTGGCCTTGCAAGTGGTTAATCTGTGCAGTTAACAAAGCAATCTGTACTTCACTAGAACCACTGTCATTCGCATCACGACCAAATTCAGCAATAATTTGCGCTTTTGCTTCAGTACTTAGAGACATATTACAACTCCAAAAATATATAAACTAAAATTACAGGTGCCGATCTCTAATTCAGCTACCCAACATATAACTGCGCCATTCTACGCTGCAAATAAGTTAAGCGCAAGATAGCCCCAAATACCCTAATCCCGGCTTTCAACAACTAAACGACGGGGAGCAACAAGCCCATCGTCATTGATAACAGCAATGCCAATGAATTTCCGTTCATCACCTTCAGTTACACGTACCATACTTTCAACCAAAGTCGGCGATTTGGCACTGCGTACCGCCTGACCTTGTTTAAAATAAGCCGCAACTACTGGAATCAAATTAACCTCTGGGAAATGAGCAATTGCACTATCCATTGGTAATAGTAATGAATCAATTAATTCACCCACAGGTATTTCCTGATCTTTAGCCTGCTTTTGCAATTCATATAATTGCTCAAGTGTTACCATGCGATCATTGGGATAATTCGCTACCTGTAAACGTCTTAAATAAATAACATGAGCGCCACAGCCTAATAATTCACCTAAGTCATCAATAATAGTGCGAATATAAGTTCCTTTCGAACAGTGTATTTCCAATTCCAGTTCATCATCTTCCCAACGGATAAACTGTAATTCATAGACTGTAATTGGTCGTGCTTCGCGTTCTACTTCAATACCCTGACGAGCATACTCATACAACGGTTTTCCCTGATGTTTCAGTGCAGAATACATGGAAGGAATTTGCATGGTATCCCCACGGAATTTATCCAAAGCCGCATCAAGTTGAGCCTGATTTAGCAGGATTGCCCTTTCACTAATAATTTGCCCGTGTGAATCAGATGTGTCAGTTCGCTGACCAAGACGAGCTATCACTCGATAACGCTTATCAGAATCAAGTAAGAACTGGGAAAACTTTGTAGCTTCACCAAGGCAAACCGGTAGCATACCCGTTGCCAGTGGATCCAACGCGCCAGTGTGACCCGCTTTGCTGGCGTTGAAAATACGTTTTACTTTTTGTAACGCATCATTAGAAGAAATATCCTGCGGCTTATCCAGTAACAACACACCATGTATATCACGACCGCGACGACGACGCCCCATTACTTCTCCTCTTTATGATCCGCAGAAGCCCGGCGCTGTTCGTCATTCTTCACAACATTAGTAACCAGATTGGACATTCTCATCCCTTCTACCAGGGAATTATCGTAGGAGAAAGTCAGTTCTGGTACGACACGCAAACGCATTGCTTTACCCAGCAGAGAACGAATAAAACCAGAAGCTTCATTCAATGCTTTAATACCATTCTTTACCACTTCGGAATCATGTTCTTCAGTCAACACATTCAGAAAGGTGACGAATACTTTGGCATAAGCCAAATCACGGGACACTTCAACACCAGAAACAGTCGCCATACCTATTCGGGGATCTTTCACTTCTCGCTGTAAAATGATGGCAATCTCTTTTTGCATTTCCTGTGCAACACGCTGAGTACGACTGAATTCTCTTGCCATTGTTATATCTCCTGACATTTGGGGGGCAAAAGCCCCCCAATAATGAAATTAACCAGTGGTAGGAATTAAGCGATAGATCGTTTAACTTCAATAACTTCAAATACTTCGATCATGTCA
Organism: Photorhabdus namnaonensis; assembly: GCF_001684335.1. Lineage (GTDB taxonomy): Bacteria > Pseudomonadota > Gammaproteobacteria > Enterobacterales > Enterobacteriaceae > Photorhabdus > Photorhabdus namnaonensis. The sequence goes on along the minus strand of NZ_LOIC01000095.1, from coordinate 81,394 downwards.
CCAACACGAACATCGTTGTAGTTCTTAACACCGATACCACATTCCATACCATTACGGACTTCGTTAACGTCATCTTTAAAGCGGCGAAGGGATTCCAATTCACCTTCGTAAATCACTACGTTATCACGCAACACGCGAATTGGATTATTACGTTTAATCGTACCTTCGGTCACCATACAACCTGCAACCGCGCCAAATTTCGGTGACTTAAACACATCACGAACTTCTGCTAGTCCCATGATCTGCTGTTTATATTCAGGCGCCAGCATACCACTCATTGCCTGTTTAACTTCATCAATCAGGCTATAAATAACAGAGTAATAACGCAGATCCAAGCTTTCATTTTCAACAACTCGGCGTGCGGAAGCATCGGCACGAACATTGAAGCCCAAAATAATTGCATTAGAAGCAGCAGCCAGTGTTGCATCAGTCTCAGTAATACCACCTACGCCAGAGCCGATGATTTTCACTTTCACTTCATTGGTAGACAATTGTTCCAATGCTTCGCGGATCGCTTCACATGATCCCTGAACGTCAGATTTCAGAACGATATTCAGTTCAGAAACTTCACCCTCTTCCATGTTAGCGAACATGTTTTCCAGTTTAGATTTCTGCTGGCGAGCCAGTTTGACCTCACGGAATTTACCCTGACGATACAGAGCAACCTCACGAGCTTTCTTCTCGTCACGTACAACAGTTGCTTCATCACCAGCCGCAGGTACGTTAGACAGGCCAAGAATTTCCACTGGAATAGATGGGCCTGCGGAGAACACTTCACGACCTAGCTCGTCACGCATTGCACGAACTCGTCCATATTCAAAGCCGCAAAGTACGATATCACCTTTGTTCAAAGTACCTTCTTGAACCAGTACTGTTGCCACCGGACCACGGCCTTTGTCCAAGAATGATTCGATCACAACGCCGCTTGCCATACCAGAATGGACTGCTTTTAGTTCAAGAACTTCAGCCTGAAGTAAGATTGCATCCAGCAATTCATCGATACCAATACCAGCTTTAGCAGATACATTGATAAACTGAGTTTCACCGCCCCACTCTTCAGGCTGAACACCATGCTGAGAAAGTTCATTCTTCACACGATCCGGATCAGCTTCTGGTTTGTCGATCTTGTTAACCGCAACAACCACAGGCACATTCGCTGCTTTTGCATGCTGAATAGCTTCGATAGTCTGAGGCATCACACCATCATCGGCAGCAACAACCAAGACCACGATGTCGGTAGCTTTTGCACCACGTGCACGCATTGAAGTAAATGCAGCATGCCCTGGGGTATCCAGGAAAGTAATCATGCCACTTTCAGTTTCAACATGGTAAGCACCGATATGCTGGGTAATACCACCCGCTTCACCAGAAGCAACTTTCGTAGAACGAATGTAATCCAGCAGAGAAGTTTTACCGTGGTCAACGTGACCCATGATAGTCACAACCGGCGCACGAGGTTCAGCAACCGCTTCACCTGTATCGCGGTCGCTCATCAGCGCTTCTTCCAACTCATTCTCACGACGCAGGATAACCTTATGACCCATCTCTTCAGCAACTAGCTGTGCTGTTTCCTGATCGATCACTTGGTTGATGGTTGCCATTGCGCCCATTTTCATCATGGCTTTGATGACCTGAGAACCTTTGACAGCCATTTTATTAGCCAACTCAGCAACAGTAATGGTTTCACCGATCACAACATCACGGTTAACAGCCGCTACAGGCTTATTGAAACTTTGTTGCAAGGTGCTGGTTTTACGTTGCTTGCCTTTTGTACGACCAACTGCGCGGGCTTCTTCACGATCTGCTTTAGATTCAGAATGTTTATTATTTTTCTTCTGGCGAGTAGCCTTACCGCTACGACCACGAGCACGACGATCACCTTCAACTTTCGCATCGTTTTCGTCTTCTGCCGCACGGGCATGACGGGAGGTAGTGACATGATAATCGTCGTTATCAACGGAATCTGAATCACTTGACCACTTATCCTGATTCTCTTCAGCCATACGGCGAGCTTCCTCAGCAACGCGTCTAGCTTCTTCTTCTACCTTACGGCGCATCTCTTCTTCTGCTTTACGTTTAAGATCAGCAGCTTCTGCTTCACGACGTGCTTTTTCACTCTGGGCTGGTTTTTGTTTCTGTTCGGTATGTTGATTGGTCACTTTTTCATTTTCCGCTGCCTGACGCTTAGCTTTTTCAGCTGCTTCACGTTTGGCTTTTTCTTCTGCCTCACGTTTAGCCTGCTCTTCAGCGAGTTTCTTCGCTGCTGCTTCGGCTTCGCGTTGCGCTTTTTCTTCTGCTTCGCGCCGTGCTTGCTCTTCCGCTTCACGCTTCGCCTGCTCTTCCGCTTTAGCCTGTTCAATTGCATCGCGGTTCACATATGTACGCTTTTTGCGGACCTCAACGGCTACCGGTTTGCTTTTACCATCGGTGCCTGAAACATTCAGCGTACTACGCGTCTTACGCTGCAATGTTAATTTATCGGGTTTACCAGCCGAACCGCCTTGTTCGCGGTTCAAATGTGCCAGTAAAGCTTCTTTTTCTTTCTGGGAGACAAAATCAGTTTCGGTTTTTTTAATCCCTGCATCAGCAAATTGCTGTACTAAGCGATCAACCGAAGTCTGGATCTCTTCTGCCAGTGATTTTACGGTTACATCTGTCATGCTGTTCCTTCCTGCTACGGTTTATTACGCATCATCGCCAAACCAACAGATATTTCTGGCAGCCATGATGAGCTCGCCTGTCTTCTCATCATTCAAACCTTCAATATCAGATAGGTCGTCGATACCCTGCTCGGCAAGATCTTCCAGCGTACAGATGCCACGGGCAGCCAGGTCAAATGCCAGAGTACGGTTCATACCAGTCAGATTTAACAACTCTTCGGTTGGTTGTTTATCACTGAGACTCTCTTTCTGAGCCAGTTCCAGAGTAGTTAAAGCAGCTTTCGCACGTTCACGCAGGACTTCGATAATTTCTTCATCAAGGCCTTCAATTTCCAGGAGTTCCTTAATTGGTACATAGGCCAATTCTTCCAGAGTTGAGAACCCTTCTTCGACTAGAACAGTAGCGAATTCTTCATCAATATCGAGATGCTTAGTGAATGTATCAATAGAAGCATGAGCTTCTGCCTGATGTTTTGCTTGTAGCTCTTCAGCAGTCATGACATTTAATTCCCATTTGTCATCACCACGGTGCTTTTTCAACAATTGCGCAGCGAGGCGCACATTTTGACCATTACGGCCGATAGCCTGCGCTAAGTTGTTGCTTTCAACGGCAACATCCATCGTGCACTTGTCTTCGTCAACAACAATGGATGCAACATCAGCCGGAGCCATAGCATTAATGACAAACTGAGCAGGATTATCATCCCACAGTACGATATCAATTCGTTCGCCGCCCAGTTCGCTGGAAACAGCCTGTACTCGCGCACCACGCATGCCAACACAAGCACCAACAGGATCAATACGCTTGTCATTCGTTTTTACTGCAATCTTGGCGCGAGATCCCGGATCACGGGCAGCTGCTTTAATTTCAATTAGCTCCTCGCCAATTTCCGGAACCTCAATACGGAACAGTTCAACCAGCATTTCCGGACGGGAACGGCTGACAAACAGTTGCGCACCTCGTGCTTCAGGGCGAACATCATACAATACACCACGCACACGGTCACCTGGACGGAAATTTTCCCTTGGTAACATATCTTCGCGAAGAATAACTGCTTCAGCATTATTGCCCAAATCAAGGGTGATATTCTCACGATTGACTTTCTTAACCACACTGGTGATGATCTCACCTTGCTGTTCGCGGAACTGGTCAACAACCATAGCGCGCTCAGCCTCACGTACTTTTTGTACAATAACCTGTTTAGCGGTTTGCGTTGTAATACGATCAAAGGTCACTGATTCAATTTGATCTTCGGTATAGCTCCCCAAATCGATTTCAGGCTCTTCAAATCTAGCCGCTTCCAACGTAATTTCACGAGTCGGCTGAGTCACTTCTTCAACAACTAACCAACGACGGAAGGTGTCAAAATCACCAGATTTACGGTCAATGCTGACACGAACATCAATATCTTGTTCATATTTTTTCTTGGTGGCTGTGGCCAATGCTGTTTCCAGCGCCTCGAAGATCTTTTCGCGTGGAAGGGATTTTTCGTTGGAAACCGCTTCCACAACAGCCAGAATTTCTTTATTCATCCTAGTTGCCTCATCCGAACTTTAAAAGTGGGGTACCAGGTTCGCTTTCTGGATGTTGCTCAGTGCGAACACTTCATCTTTTCCATCCACCGTAACCGTGATCATTTCGCCGTCGATAGTTTTGATAATGCCTAGCCATTTCCGACGGTTTTGCATTGCTATACGTAAGACCAGACTGACTTCCTCACCAATAAAACGCTGGTAATGTTCAGCCGTGAACAATGGACGCTCTAAGCCTGGTGAAGAAATTTCCAGGTTATAAAGCACTGAGATAGGATCTTCGACATCCAATACCGCACTGACCTGGTGGCTAACATCAGCACAATCATCAACAGTGATGCCATTCTCACTATCAATATAAATCCGCAGTGTAGAAACACGTGCACGAATAAACTCTAAGCCGACTAACTCAAAGCCTAAAGCTTCAACTGGTGCTGAAATCATCGCTGTTAATTTTTGCTCTAATGTGGACAAGCCCACCCCCAAGACATAAAAAAAGGGCTAATTAGCCCAGTAGTTCTGTTGTCAAATAACAAAAAACCCCGAAATTCGGGGCTTTATGCAACTGGACCCTATTTGCTGCCAGTGGCTTCAACCACTCACTTCATGCCCCTTTAAATCAGAATCAATATTTCAAATATTGCTGAATTATTTCGTTCAAAAAGGTGCATCTTAATTTAAGAAGTGGTTGCGGGAGCCGGATTTGAACCGACGACCTTCGGGTTATGAGCCCGACGAGCTACCATGCTGCTCCATCCCGCGTTCGAAAACGTGGCAAATATTACGCCGATAACTGCGAAAACGCAAGCTATCCGAATAATGGTACCGAGGACGGGACTTGAACCCGTAAGCCCTAGTGTGGGCACTACCACCTCAAGGTAGCGTGTCTACCAATTTCACCACCTCGGCACTACGTGAGGCTATCGCTGATTAAACAGCCCCATCTCAATTCTTTCTTGTGATGATTACTGCGGAATATCACTATTTGGTGCTGCTGGCGCCGCGGGAATCTCCGTTGATTTCTCGACTTTAGCAGGCTCACCAATGTTTTCCCACTTGCTGCTTGTACCGGTTTGATTACTGGTCAGATTACCAAGTACCAGACTAATAACGAAAAACAGGGTAGCGAAAATCGCTGTCATACGGGTCATAAAATTACCAGAACCGGATGAACCAAACAGCGTCGCAGAGGCGCCGGCACCAAAAGAAGCACCCATATCAGCACCTTTACCTTGCTGTAGCATAACCAAGGCAACTAGCCCGATAGCAACCAGCAAGAAAACAACCAAAAGAGCTGCATGCATATGTCGTACCTCCTCATGGGGTTTACCACAATCTACGTGGTTACCTTTATACCTCATCACCCACTCAAACAGCTAATCACCTGAGCGAGTGGGTCTGAATACTAACCAAACCACATCTGATACGCAAGATTAATTTCAATAATCAGAATCACTTGAGGAAAAAAACAACAAATTAACCCGCGTGTTTCACTGCGTCAGCAATACGATGAGCCAAGGCCGTGACTTGCACATCATCTTCACCCTCTACCATGACACGAATCAATGGCTCAGTACCTGATTTACGTAACAATACCCGTCCACGACCATTTAATTCCGCTTCAACAGATTTAGTAATATTAATTACATTTTCCGATTTAAGTGGATCGTGTGAACCGGAGAAACGAACATTTACCAGTACCTGTGGCAAAAGTTTCATACCACTACACAAATCGTGCAAACTCATATGGTTACGCACCATAGCACTCAGAACCTGAAGGCCAGCGACAATGCCGTCACCCGTAGTTGTTTTATCCAATAAGATGACATGACCAGAATTTTCAGCACCTAAACGCCAGCCTTCTTCCTGCAATTTTTCCAGCACATAACGGTCACCCACTTTAGCACGCAAGAACGGGATACCAAGCTGCTTCAATGCCAGCTCCAATCCCATATTACTCATCAGCGTACCAACAACACCACCACGCAGTTGCCCTTGTCTCAATGCTTCACGGGCAATGATATAAAGGATCTGGTCGCCATCAACTTTCTGTCCCAAATGATCAACCATAATAACGCGATCACCATCACCATCGAATGCCAGACCAACATCAGCCTTCTCTTCTACAACGCGTTGCTGCAATAAACGAACATCAGTAGCACCACATTTTTCATTAATATTGATACCGTTCGGCTCACAGCCAATCGTCACAACATCAGCCCCCAGTTCTCTGAGTACGTTTGGGGCAATGTGGTAAGTCGCACCATTAGCGCAATCAAGTACAATTTTCAATCCATTAAGACTTTGCTCACTTGGAAATGTACCTTTGCAGAATTCAATATAACGACCCGCAGCATCCACAATACGATTTGCACGTCCCAACTCTGCGGACTCCACGCAAGTCAGTGGCTTTTCCATTTCAGCCTCAATTGCCTCTTCCACATCATCCGGCAGTTTCGTACCGTCAATAGAGAAGAATTTAATACCATTATCATAATAAGGATTATGAGAAGCAGAGATAACAATTCCAGCTTCAGCACGGAAAGTACGAGTCAAATAAGCAACAGCAGGTGTTGGCATGGGACCAGTGAACGAAGCCGACAAACCAGCCGCAGCTAAACCTGCTTCTAAAGAAGATTCCAGCATATAGCCAGAAATACGGGTATCCTTACCGATAATGATCTTACGAGAACCGTGACGAGCCAGTACTTTACCCGCAGCCCAACCAAGCTTTAACACAAAATCTGGCGTAATTGGGCTATTGCCCACTTTGCCACGGATACCATCAGTACCAAAGTATTTGCGGTTACTCATAATTTCTTTTCTTCCTTTGCTGAAAGTGTTGCTTCGACAATTTGCATTGCCTGCACGGTTTCTTTGACATCATGTACCCGGATAATTTGCGCTCCTTGCATAGAAGCGATAACAGCGCAAGCTACACTACCAACAACCCTTTCTTGTGGCGGTACATGAAGCAACTGACCTATCATAGATTTACGTGACATTCCTGCCAGCACAGGTAAACCAAATTGATGAAATTGGTTTAAATGTGCCAGTAACTGATAATTATGCGTCAAGTTCTTACCAAAACCGAAGCCTGGATCAAGAACAAGTTTATCTTTTGCTATCCCTGCCATCACACAACGTTCAATTTGCTCAGTAAAAAATTGTTTCACTTCACTTAACAAATTTTCATAATGTGGCGCATCCTGCATTGTCCGTGGTTGGCCCTTCATATGCATCAAACAAACGGGTAAACCAGATTTAGCCGCGCTTTCCAAAGCACCAGGCTCTTGCAATGCACGAATATCATTAATCAAATGGGCGCCAGCTTTTGCTGACTCACTCATCACCAATGCTTTCGAGGTATCAACAGAAATCCAAATATTAAATCGTTGAGCTAAAGCTTCAACAACCGGAACAACACGCTCTACTTCTTCCTGTTCACTGACTTCATCAGCTCCTGGACGGGTAGATTCCCCACCGATATCAATGATCGCAGCTCCTTCATTAATCATCTTTTCAGCATGTCGTAAAGCCATATCCAGAGTATTATGAGCACCACCATCAGAAAATGAATCTGGAGTCACATTCAAAATACCCATTATTTGTGGGCGAGAAAGGTTGAGAACATTATCTCTGGCTCTGAGTTTCATGTTTGGGCTACCTTCAATGTCAAAACCCCAGGACTTACCTGGGGTTTCATAAATATATCAATCAGACTACGAAACAATGGAACAATTACTGATCTTTATTTCCTGACTGCCCTACTTGTTCACCACCTTGCGCCAATGTATTGATATCACCAGTTGGTTTTGTAGCCTGCGGAGGAGGTGTATTACCTGTTGGGCGACTGTTATTATTGCTGCCATTATCGCTTTCCCATCCAGCTGGTGGACGCACATTCGTACGATTCATTAAGTCGTCAATCTGGGGGGCATCAATAGTTTCGTACTTCATCAATGCATCTTTCATCGAATGTAGAATATCAAGGTTGTCCATCAGAATCTGACGAGCACGCTGATAGTTATGATCGATAATTGCCTTCACTTCCTGATCGATAAGACGAGCAGTTTCATCAGACATGTGCTTAGCTTTAGCAACTGAACGACCAAGGAACACTTCTCCTTCTTCCTCTGCATAGAGTAATGGGCCGAGTTTTTCTGAGAAACCCCACTGCGTTACCATGTTACGGGCAATTGATGTCGCCACTTTGATATCGTTAGATGCGCCAGTAGAAACGCTGTCTGGACCGTAAATAATTTCTTCCGCCAGACGACCTCCATATAAGGTTGAAATCTGGCTTTCCAACTTCTGACGACTAGCGCTGATCTGATCGCCTTCCGGTAGGAAAAAAGTCACACCCAAAGCGCGACCACGCGGAATAATGGTAACTTTATGAACAGGATCATGCTCAGGAACCAAGCGGCCAATAATGGCATGGCCTGCTTCATGATAAGCAGTTGATTCTTTTTGCTCTTCCGTCATCACCATAGAGCGGCGTTCTGCGCCCATCATGATTTTGTCTTTCGCTTTTTCGAATTCAACCATAGAAACTACGCGTCTGTTACCACGAGCTGCAAACAAAGCAGCTTCGTTCACCAGGTTAGCCAAATCAGCGCCAGAGAATCCCGGAGTACCGCGAGCAATGACAGAAGCATCAACATCAGTATCCAGAGGAACCCGGCGCATATGAACTTTCAGAATCTGCTCGCGACCACGTACGTCTGGCAAACCAACAACAACCTGACGGTCAAAACGGCCAGGACGCAACAAGGCAGGATCAAGTACGTCGGGGCGGTTAGTCGCGGCAATAACGATAATACCTTCGTTGCCTTCAAAACCATCCATCTCAACCAGCATCTGGTTCAGAGTCTGCTCACGTTCATCGTGACCGCCACCCAAACCAGCACCACGCTGACGGCCCACCGCATCAATCTCATCAATAAAGATGATACAAGGTGCTGCCTTCTTCGCCTGCTCGAACATATCACGAACACGGGATGCACCAACACCAACAAACATTTCAACGAAGTCAGAACCGGAGATAGTAAAGAATGGCACCTTCGCTTCACCCGCAATCGCTTTTGCCAGCAAAGTCTTACCCGTACCCGGAGGCCCGACCATTAGAATACCTTTCGGGATTTTTCCACCCAACTTCTGGAAGCGGCCTGGCTCTCGCAGATATTCCACCAGTTCACCAACTTCTTCTTTCGCTTCGTCACAACCAGCAACATCAGCAAAAGTGGTTTTAATCTGATCTTCTGTCAGCATACGGGCCTTGCTTTTACCGAAAGACATTGCCCCTTTACCGCCGCCGCCCTGCATCTGACGCATAAAGAAAATCCAGACCCCAATAAGCAATAACATCGGGAACCAGGAAATGAAAATAGAAGTTAGCAGACTTGGCTCCTCTGGGGGTTCACCAACCACTTTTACGTTTTTATTCAGTAACGTATCTAACAGTTTTTCATCCTGTACTGGTAGGTAAGTGGTGTATCTGCTGTTATCTTTCCTACTAACATTAATTTCACGACCTGTGATACGAACTTCGCGCACCTGATCCTGGGCTAATTCATTGATGAAGGTAGAATAATCCACCCTACGACTATTGGAATCGCTGGGACCAAAACTCTGGAATAACGACATCAGCACAACTGCGATAACTAACCAGAGAATCAGGTTTTTCGCCATGTCACTCAAGGGATTAACCTCATATTACAACTGTGTTAACAAATAGCATTCAGGGTACTATAGTTTCCGCCCTGTCGCTACAATGTATACTTCACGCGATCGTGCCCGCGAAGCGTCCGGCTTACGAATTTTCACGTTCGTAAATAGGGAGCGAATTTCCCTCAGGTATTCATCAAAGCCTTCTCCCTGAAACACTTTGACAATAAAACTCCCCCCGGGGGCCAGCACATCACGACACATATCTAACGCCAATTCAACCAGATACATGGATCGAGGAATATCGACCGCAGGTGTTCCGCTCATATTGGGCGCCATATCCGACATGACGACCTGGACTTTGTTATCACCAACTCGCTCAAGCAATGCTTTCAATACAAGTTCATCACGAAAATCACCCTGAAGGAAATCGACGCCAACAATGGGATCCATCGGTAAAAGATCACAGGCAATCACTCGCCCATTATCATTAATTTGACTCACTGCGTACTGAGACCATCCACCAGGAGCTGCGCCTAAATCGACAACGGTCATGCCAGGCTTAAAAACTTTGTCACTTTGTTGAATTTCATCAAGTTTAAACCAAGCGCGAGAACGAAGCCCTTTTTTCTGTGCTTGCAGAACATATTTATCACTAAAGTGTTCTTGTAACCAGCGACTGGAGCTTGCCGAACGTTTTTTATTGGCCATTGTCCTTTCCAACTACACTACGAATAAAGAGCCAGATATCTATTGCTCCATACACCAAAACCACAACACACTATTTATGGTGATAGAGATGAGATGGCGGTAGAATGTCCCGTTTTCAATCCTAACTAAGCAAAAAAACAATGACCCTTAACAAAAAACAAGTACAACACCTGAGAAGTCTCGCTCACCCGCTAAAACCTGTCGTTATGATTGGTAATAACGGCCTGACTGAGGGTGTGTTGGCCGAAATTGAGCAAACATTGTCACACCATGAGCTTATCAAAGTCAAAATCGCAGGCGAAGATCGTGAAACCAAAAATTTGATCGCCGATGCAATTGTCCGCGAGACCGGTGCATATAATGTGCAAATTATCGGTAAAATCCTAGTTCTTTACCGCCAATCGGAAGAACGCAAAATTATTTTACCTAAATAATCAAACCTCATTTATATAAAATTCCGTGCGTATACCATGATAAAAAAGGCCAGATATGGCCTTTTTTACTTTCTCCACGATCCTTGTGCAACTTTATCTAACGTAAATCAATAGCAACAGGCCAATCCTGAAGTTAAATATATTCAACTTTCAGGATTTCATATTCAACTTCACCACCCGGTGTTTTGATAATAACAACGTCATCAACTTCTTTACCTATCAAACCTCTGGCAATTGGTGAATTCACTGAGATTAAATTTTCTTTAATATCTGCTTCATCGTCACCCACAATCCGGTAAGTCTGCTCTTCATCAGTATTAACATTCAAAACCGTAACTGTAGTCCCAAAAATAACACGTCCAGTCTTGGGCATTTTCGTGACATCAATCACCTGTGCATTAGAAAGCTTAGCTTCGATTTCCTGAATACGGCCTTCGCAGAAACCTTGTTGTTCACGAGCAGCATGATATTCAGCGTTTTCTTTCAGATCACCATGTTCACGTGCTTCAGCAATGTCTGAAATAATTTTTGGACGGCGTACGTTCTTTAGATAATCTAACTCTTCGCGCAACTTATCCGCGCCACGTACCGTCATTGGAATCTGTTTCATTTATTAATCCTCTAAATCTTTCCTGAGCAAAAAACAAGCATCATCCTGATGTTTTCAGATAACAGCACAATGAGCACACCTTGTCGGGCGGGCTTACAGACAATAAACAATAGTGCAAACTACAGAGCTACCCGGAGTTCACAATCATATTTTACATATTAATATATCATTCTAACGTAGACTTGATGATGGGTCATCGTTTACTTTTCCCCACTTTGCACCTTAGTATTGTGGTACGTCTACATCCATATGCGAAATTTATGTCCTTCTTTAAAATTGCCAGCAGATTAGTTTACGTTACCACTCTGTATTTAATTACACCCAACGCAAACGCCACACCCGTTGAGGAATATACGCAATATCTGCCTGATGGTACTAATCTGGCGTTAATCGCTCAAAAAGTTGGCGCCAATACCCCGTTAATTGATTATCACGGGCAGCAAATGGCTCTACCAGCGAGTACGCTGAAAGTTGTCACAGCTCTTGCAGCATTGTTACAACTGGGTAAAGATTATCGCTTTATCACCACGCTGGAAAGCCACGGAAAAATTTCAAACGGCGTCCTGAGAGGAAATTTGATCGCTCGTTTTGTAGGAGATCCAACACTGACCCGTCAACAACTTCGCAATATGGTCACCGTTTTGAAACAATCTGGTGTGGAAAAAATTGACGGCAATCTTCTGATAGATGTTTCCGCCTTTGCCAGCCACGATAAAGCTCCCGGTTGGGTATGGAATGACATGACCCAATGTTTCAGTGCTCCCCCTGCTGCCGCAATTGTAGATCGAAACTGTTTTTCAGTTTCGCTATATAGTGCTGAACATCCCGGTGATACTGCATTTATCCGCGTAGCATCTTTTTATCCCGTAAATATGTTCAGTGAAGTTAAGACGTTGGCAAAAGGCTCTCCTGAAAGCCAATACTGCGAACTGGACATCGTTCCTGGGGAACTGAACCGTTTTACTCTTACCGGATGCCTTACTCAACGCAGTGAACCATTGCCACTGGCTTTCGCAATTCAAAATGGCGCCAGCTATGCAGGGGCAATTCTTAAAAATGAATTGCAAATTGCAGGAATTGAAATCACAGGTAATCTCAAACGCCAAAGTTTACCAACTGAACCGGGAAAAGTTCTGGCTAAAAATCAATCGGCACCATTACATGATCTGCTGAAAGTCATGCTAAAAAAATCTGACAATATGATTGCTGATACCGTATTTCGGACAATAGGCCGAGAACACTTTGATATACCAGGAACCTGGCGTTCAGGTTCTGATGCGGTACGGCAAGTGTTAAAACAAAAAGCAGGCATCGACCTAGGAAATACAGTGATGGTAGATGGCTCAGGATTATCCCGCCATAATCTGATTACTCCAGCAACTATGATGGAAGTATTACAGTTTATTGCTCAACATGATCAAGAATTAGATTTTATTTCCATGCTGCCATTGGCGGGTCATGACGGCACATTAAGATACCGGGGAGGACTGGATGAAGCAGGAGTAAACGGAAAAGTTTCGGCTAAAACCGGTGCCCTGCAAGGAGTTTATAACTTGGCTGGCTTTATAACCACTGCTAGCGGTCAACAAGTTGCTTTCGTGCAATTTATTTCTGCTTACGCCGTACCGCCAAAAGAACATCGCAACCGTCGGGCTCCTTTGATTCGATTCGAAAGCAGACTGTATAAAGATTTATACCAAAGCAACTGATAAAATTGGCGCCACAAATATGGCGCCCTTAATTATGATGAGAAAGTAAAAGAATCAGCGTTTATAAATAACCTCAACGCCTTCGTCGTCATCTTCGTCCCAATCGTCATCCCAGTCATCGTCCACTTCCGAAACCTGTTCCAATTGCTTCTTATGATAGTCATCCCACATAAATTCAACTTTCTCAGGCTGAGATTCACCGTCTGCTGTACTCATATTACGAGGCTGAGTTTTCATAAACTCCATAATATCCCAGCAAAGCGCTTTAACTCCTAGGTGATTTATCGCTGAGATCATATAAAAGTCGCCTTCCCACCCCAATTCATCAGCAATAGCTTGGGCTCGCTGTTTGGCTTCTTCTGAATCCAACAGATCAACTTTATTAAATACCAACCAACGTGGTTTTGCTGCCAATTTTTCACTGTATTGCTGTAGCTCGTTGACAATAATTCGAGCATTTTCAACAGGATCTGATTCATCAATAGGGCAAATATCAATTAAATGCAGCAGTACCCGGCAACGTTCCAAATGTTTCAAGAAACGAATACCCAAACCAGCGCCATCGGAAGCACCTTCAATGAGTCCTGGAATATCAGCCACAACGAAACTTTGTTCGTTATCCATCCTTACTACACCCAAGCTTGGTACCAGAGTAGTAAATGGATAATCTGCAACTTTTGGTTTAGCAGCAGAAACAGCTCGGATAAACGTGGATTTTCCCGCATTTGGCATCCCCAGCATACCAACATCTGCCAACAGCATCAGTTCCAACATCAATTCGCGGGTTTCACCTGAAGTTCCCATTGTTTTTTGACGAGGAGCCCGGTTCACAGAAGATTTAAAGCGGGTATTGCCAAGCCCGTGGAATCCACCTTTCGCAACCATTAAACGCTGTTCATGACGAATCATATCGCCAAGAACCTCACCGGTTACCGCATCACGGACACGCGTCCCAACAGGGACTTTAATCGTGATATCCTGACCACGCTTGCCAGTACAACCACGGCTTTGACCATTTTGTCCACGCTCCGCTCGAAAGGATTTTTCAAAACGATAGTCAATCAGTGTATTGAGATTTTCATCTGCTAGCAGATAGACATCCCCACCATCCCCACCATCCCCACCGTCTGGCCCACCTTTCGGAATATATTTTTCACGACGGAAGCTGACACAACCATTGCCACCATCCCCCGCAACAACCAGTATTCTGGCTTCATCTACAAATTTCATATTTTTTCTCCGTACGATAGCCATTACAGTGCTGGACGGCCGTGTTACCCAGAGATGGCGTACTTTAGAATATAAAAAGCCCCGCAACACATGCAGGGCTTCTGATTCGGTTTATAACTCGAAAAACTTATTCAGCTTCGATGCTGATAAATTTGCGGTTTTTCGGGCCTTTAACTTCGAATTTAACTTTCCCATCAGCTAATGCGAACAGGGTGTGATCGCGACCACAACCAACGTTACTGCCAGCGTGGAATTTAGTGCCACGTTGACGAACAATGATGCTGCCTGCTAATACAGACTCGCCACCAAAACGTTTTACACCCAGACGTTTACTTTCAGAATCGCGGCCATTACGAGTTGAGCCGCCAGCCTTTTTGTGTGCCATTAATCTGCTCTCCTAAATCTTAAGCGATGCCAGTGATTTTAACATCGGTGAACCACTGACGGTGGCCTTGCTGCTTACGGCTGTGTTTACGACGACGAAATTTAACGATTTTAATTTTCTCGCCACGACCGTGGGCAACGACTTCAGCTTTGATTTTAACGCCTTCAACGACAGGAGCGCCGATTTTAATGTCATCACCATTAGCGACCATCAGAACCTGGTCAAACTCAACAGTTTCACCCGTTGCGATGTCCAGCTTTTCCAGGCGAATTGTTTGACCTTCGCTGACTCGGTGTTGTTTACCACCACTTTGGAAAACCGCGTACATATAAACTCCGCTTTCCGCACGCCCCCTTAAATATCATTCCAGAGCGCGCTATAAATATTCATAATAGGGCGCGAATTCTACGCAAAAAAGCTTAAGAAGACAAGTGCAGAATTAGAGCAGATGATAAAAAAACATAGTTGCTGAATTGTCATTTATTTAGACTGTTTTTCGAGTACAATCAAGACACAGCAATAACTATTTTAATGTTAATATGAACACAGCTCTGCATTAAAACCCATAGCCGAAAAAATATGAATTTAGAATCTATTATCAAGCTAACCGCTGATGATATGGCAGCGGTAAATGAAACCATTCTTAGTCAGTTGAATTCTGACGTTACTCTTATCAATCAGTTGGGCTACTACATAATCAGTGGCGGTGGAAAACGCCTCCGCCCAATCATTGCGATCCTGGCTAGCAGAGCATTGGGTTATCAGGGTGATAAGCATATTACTGTTGCCGCATTAATTGAATTTATCCACACAGCGACTCTATTACATGATGATGTTGTGGATGAATCAGACATGCGACGTGGCAAAGCGACCGCCAATGCCATGTTTGGTAATGCAGCAAGCGTACTAGTTGGTGACTTTATATACACCCGTTCTTTCCAGATGATGACCGCTCTTAACTCTATGCGAGTTCTTAAATTGATGTCAGAAGCAACCAATGTTATCGCTGAAGGTGAAGTTTTACAGTTGATGAACTGCAACGATCCAAATATTTCTGAAGATGATTATATGCGGGTGATTTATAGTAAAACAGCCCGATTATTTGAAGTCGCCGCACATGCTTCTGCAATTCTTTCTAACGCCACCTCAGAGCAAGAAACAGCTTTACAAAATTACGGGCGTTATTTAGGCACTGCATTCCAGTTAATAGATGACTTACTAGATTATGATGCCGATAGCGATACATTGGGCAAAAACACCGGTGATGATCTTAACGAAGGTAAACCGACATTACCTTTACTGCACGCCATGAATCATGGTACTCCAGAACAATCAGCACTCATTCGTGAAGCAATTGAAAAAGGTAATGGCCGCCATTTACTCGAAACCGTACTGGTAACCATGAAACAGTGCGGCTCACTGGAATATACCCGTAAACGAGCAGAGGAAGAAGCAGATAAAGCAATAGCTGCTTTGCAGGCGCTGGGAAACTCCCCATACAAGCAAGCACTCGTGGGGTTAGCCCATATTGCCGTACAACGCCTTTCTTAATCGATAGAACAAAACCTGGGGTTAATCTGACTCCAGGTTTTTCTCTGCGTCTTCAACACCTACATCAATATAACCAATAAGTTTTGCCAACCCCTCCCGAAGGATAAATTTCACAATTTTTTCCCTCTCAACTTTAGTTAGTTGATAGTAAGCCTCAATCCAAATTAAGAATGGGTCTTGCCGTTTGTTTGCATAATCAACAGTGCTTTCCCCTACAGATAGCACATTAAGTACATCCTCAGGCAAGCTATTTATATGATATTCAAGAGCCTTGCCCTGAACACCTCGTTTACGTCTATATTCCCATCCTTCCCGCCTTGCCATCAGATTTATTCCCTGTGGCGAAGAAGGAAGTCCAGCAATACCAACCAGCTCTTTAGCTGAATACCATTCTTTTTTCATACTTTTCTTCTCTCTTTGCACCGGGATAATGAAGAAGAATCCAAGTTAGTTGGCGTTTTTAATTTCCAAAAACAGGTCAAATAACAGAAATCTTCTCCAAAAAACTTCTGATACCATCCCGTAAGATCATGGCTGTCACAGCCTGTTTCTCAGATTCTGATAACTGATGGAAAGCACCAACCCAAATCGATAAAGGATCTTGCTTCTGCACCTGATACTCAGAAGATGATTCATGAAGCTCCAGCGCTGCAATGGTCGTTTCCGGGAAACAGGAGTAGTGATACTCAACTGCTTTACCTTGCACACCTCGTCTTTTCTGACATAACCACTCCTCGCGTTTTGCTCTGGCATTAACTCCTTGTGGTGATCCAGGTAACTCACCCACGCCGATTAACTCCTTGGCCGAATACCACTCTTTTTTCATCACGTTTCTCTATTTTTGTAACCAAGTTCAAAAAAGAAGTTTTTAAGAAAAAATTTGGAAATATTTTTAGAAAAATAATGCTATTTTATTTCTCAATAACAGGTTTAAGTTCGTTATTAATCTCATGCGTACCTGTTATTTATACCACTAATGGCATCAAATTTAATAAAAAAAGGATTAAAAATGATTTCAAGGAAATCTGATTGGCATCCTGCCGATATAATTGCAGCTTTACGCAAGCGGGGAACAACCTTAGCTGAAGTATCACGCAGAGCGGGGCTTAGCTCGTCGACCCTAGCCAATGCGCTGTCTCGGCCGTGGCCAAAGGGGGAATGGATAATTGCGAATTATCTGGAAATACATCCTTCAGAAATTTGGCCAAGTCGTTATTTTGATCCAAATACTGGAGAATTATTAGAAAGGAAAGTACGCGAACAAATAAATAATTAGCTAACGAATTATATTCGTTGAATAAAAACCGCCGGTAATTCGCTATACCAGCGGTTTTATTATTTCATAGATATATATTTTTTACTTATAAAATATATAAATTAGTTATTAATAAATTTTTCGCCTAATTCTATATCTTTTCTCAATACATCTAGCATGCCTTCCAGCGCTTTCTGCTCAAAATCACTCAACTGACCAATGTCCAAGCGCTCTTCTACGCCATTTTTACCCAAACGAACCGGCTGAGCGAAGAAGCGAGCATATTCGCCATCACCTTCAACATAAGCACACTCTACAACATCACTTTCGCCTTGTAAGCCGCGGACCAAAGAGAGCCCCAAACGAGCCGCAGCTTGCCCCATAGACAGAGTTGCAGATCCTCCACCCGCTTTAGCTTCAACCACTTCAGTACCGGCATTTTGAATACGTTTAGTTAAAGCAACCAACTCTTCATCAGTAAAGCTCACACCTGGGATCTGCGACAACAGAGGTAAGATTGTCACACCGGAATGACCACCAATGACGGGCACTTCGATTTTCTGTGGTTTTTTATCTTTCAATTCAGCAACAAAAGTATTAGAACGAATAACATCTAGAGTTGTGATGCCAAACAGGCGGTTTTTGTCATATACACCCGCTGTTTTCAGCACTTCGGCTGCAATAGCTACAGTTGTGTTGACTGGGTTAGTAATAATCCCAATCAGTGCTTTCGGACAAGTTTTAGCCACTTGCTCTACCAGGTTACGAACGATACCCGCGTTAACATTAAACAGATCTGAACGATCCATGCCAGGTTTACGGGCAACACCCGCAGAAATCAATACAACATCTGCTCCCTCTAACGCAGGAGTGGCATCTTCACCGGCAAAGCCTTTAATTTTCACTTCCGTTGGAATGTGGCTCAGATCAACAGCCACCCCAGGTGTCACTGGAGCGATATCATATAAAGAGAGTTCTGAACCTGAAGGAAGCTGGGTTTTTAGTAGAAGAGCAAGAGCCTGACCAATACCACCGGCTGCACCGAGAACTGCAACTTTCATCCTGATACTCCTTAAATCGTTTATACTTTAAAATGCTGTGAATTCATCTGGTTAAGAACCATAGATTACTACGTTTTTAAAAACAATCTATTAACAGCCAAATTGTGGACTTACACTCTAATCGTGGGACGCAAAAGTCGCCGTATTCTAGGCAAAATGCTTATCTGTTAATGAGATAACGGACACTATTTTGAAAATTTCCCTATGATTTTACGAAATAATCAGCTAAATACCTTACACCCAACAACAACGCCAAACAATATCATTTGATTAACAATATATTTACCTGAATCACCAACTAAAAAAAGCAAATTTTCATATTCATGTTTTATGAATTTCTATATAACATAAGGCCAATTTCGCTCGGTTCAAACTGGCTATAAAATCATTATTATTGCATAAAAATTCATTTATATGCATAATGAAAGCTTCATAGCTGATTGAATATGGTGAAATATGCGTACTCCCTCTAAACAGGAAGATTTAGTAAAAGCTTTCAAGGCGTTATTGAAAGAAGAAAAATTTAGCTCTCAAGGTGAAATTGTCACCGCTTTACTGGAAGAAGGTTTTGAAAATATTAACCAATCCAAAGTTTCCAGAATGCTCACTAAATTTGGCGCTGTTCGCACTCGTAATGCCAAAATGGAGATGGTCTACTGTCTGCCTGCTGAACTTGGCGTCCCCACAGCCACTAGCCCACTAAAAAACTTGGTATTGGACGTTGATCACAACCATTCAATTGTTGTCATTCGCACAAGTCCCGGAGCTGCACAGCTTATTGCACGTCTGCTAGATTCTCTTGGTAAAGCAGAAGGTATACTTGGCAGTATCGCTGGCGATGACACCATTTTTACCACACCGGCCAGAGGTTTTACGGCAGAGCAGTTACGTGAAGCAATTCTTGGGTTATTCGAACAAGAACTTTAAATGAACGCGCCAACAATGGCGCGATTCATTTTCCCACGGTTATTTTCAGAATCGATCAGCTTTTTTATTCAGTGCAAATAGCAATTTTTTATGAATATCACCAAATCCACCATTACTCATAACCAAAATATGATCACCCTGTTGTGCCTTATCAACAATCATATTGACCAGTGAATCGATATCGGCACTCCAGTAAGCAGGCTGAACACAGCGATCTGCAATTTCTGATACATGCCATTTAATATTAGCTGGCTGAAATAAGAACACTTCGTCAGCACGTCCTAATGCCGGCGCGATCTCATTCTTACTGATGCCCATTCTCATGGTATTAGAACGCGGTTCCAACACAGTGATAATACGCGCAGTTCCACCAACCTTACTACGCAGAGCTTCTAAAGTTGCCAGCATTGCTGTTGGGTGATGTGCAAAATCATCATAAACAGTGATGCCATTCTCCTCACCACGTAGCTCAAGGCGGCGGCGAGCATTAATAAATTCATTTAAAGCACAACAGGCATCTGCTAGCTGGACACCAACATGATGTGCAGCGGCAATTGCAATCAGCCCGTTGCGCATATTATGTTCACCCACCAGCGACCAGTTCACTTCTCCAACAACTTTACCATCATAAAATACCTGATAATTACGGCTGTCTGTGCTGATCTTTTTTGCCTGCCAGTTACCGGTTTCACCCACTAGCTCCAATTCACTCCAACAGCCCATAGACAAAACCTGTTTCAGGTTAATATCGTTATCCGGGACAAGGATCTTACCACTACTCGGCACAACCCTGACAAGATGATGGAACTGTCTCTGAATAGCCGCCAGATCGCCAAAAATATCGCCATGATCGAATTCCAGGTTATTCATGATCAGCGTACGTGGGCTGTAATGCACAAACTTAGATCGTTTATCAAAAAAAGCACTGTCATATTCATCAGCTTCTATTACGAAAAACGGGCTTTCCCCGATCTGAGCTGATGTTTCAAAATTCCCCGGAACACCACCAATTAAGAAACCTGGTTTATAACCACAAGCTTCCAAAATCCAGGCTAACATACCCGCAGTTGTTGTTTTGCCATGCGTCCCTGCAACCGCCAATACCCAACGTTCTGGCAAAACATAATCATGCAGCCATTGTGGACCAGAAGTATAAGGGAGCCCACGCTCCAGCACAGCTTCTACACAAGGATTCCCACGGCTCATAATATTACCGATGATGACCATATCTGGCGCAGAATCCAACTGTGCCGGGTCATATCCCTGAATCAGATTAATCCCATGTTTTTCCAGTAAGGTACTCATTGGTGGATAAACATTGGCATCAGAACCAGCCACTTCATGACCAAGAGAACGTGCCAAAATAGCCAGTCCCCCCATAAAAGTGCCGCAGATACCAAGAATATGAATACGCATTGATTTCCTATTCCATAGTATAAAGTTAGCCACTATTCTAACCATCAAAAGCAAGATAAGAAATGGAATAGCCTATGAATCATCCCTTTCTTTGGCTAAACTGCCCGCGTAAGAGTGCAATAGTCACTCTAAAACCACTATCAAATCACATTCAGGACTTTCGTCATGAAAACATTAGGCGAATTCATCGTCGAAAAGCAGCACGATTTTTCTCACGCTACGGGTGAACTCACTGCATTGCTTTCCGCTATTAAGCTCGGAGCAAAAATCATTCACCGTGATATCAACAAAGCCGGTTTAGTGGATATTTTAGGGGCCAGCGGTGTGTCCAATATCCAAGGCGAGGTGCAGATGAAACTGGACCTGTATGCTAATGAAAAACTCAAAGCAGCACTGAAAGCACGCGGTGAAGTTGCGGGGATCGCTTCAGAGGAAGAAGATGATATCGTTATTTTCGAAGGAGACCGCGCAGAAAACGCAAAATATGTTGTTTTGATGGACCCATTGGATGGTTCTTCAAATATTGATGTAAACGTTTCCGTCGGTACTATCTTCTCTATCTACCGCCGTATTACCCCCATCGGCCAGCCAGTGACTGAAAAAGATTTCCTGCAACCAGGCCATCGTCAGGTTGCCGCCGGATATGTTGTTTACGGTTCTTCAACTATGCTGGTCTACACCACCGGCTGTGGGGTACACGCCTTTACTTACGATCCTTCCTTGGGAGTATTTTGTCTTTCCCATGAGAAAGTTCAGTTCCCACCCAATGGCAATATGTATTCCATCAACGAAGGGAATTACATCAAATTCCCTATGGGGGTAAAGAAATACATCAAATATTGCCAGGAACAAGATGAAGCCACTCAGCGCCCTTATACCACCCGTTATATTGGCTCGCTGGTTGCTGATTTTCACCGCAATCTGCTGAAAGGCGGTATCTACATTTACCCAAGCACCGCTAGCCATCCATCAGGAAAATTACGCCTACTGTATGAATGTAACCCAATGGCATTCCTGGCTGAACAAGCCGGAGGTAAAGCCAGTGATGGCGTCAACCGCATTCTGGATATCATCCCATCCAAACTGCATCAGCGCGTTCCTTTCTTTGTGGGCAGTAAATCGATGGTGGAGAAAGCAGAGAGTTTTATGGCTGAGTTCCCAGATGAGTAATTTCATCGGTTAATTTCGGATAAGCGGCGGGATTTTTCGTCGCTTTTTTGATTTTAACTAGTTACTTTATTACTGATTGGTGACCACCTAACAGATCACCTTCAATAAAATGGCGACTACACAAAATCGTGCACAAACTAAAGGAGTAGTCACCACTTCTGTCAGATATGAAAAATTCTCCCATCCCCAGTTGGGAGTTCTACGGTTAGGCTAAGTTTGCCTCCCATAGCTTCAACATAACGCTTTAACGTAGCCAGTTTTATATCGTTACCCCGTTGTTCTATTTGCGTAATTGCAGGCTGACTAATACCTAAACTATCCGCCAGTTTTTTCTGAGAGATATTCAGCTCTTCTCTCATCAGTTGCAAACCAGTTTCTAAAATCATTTCATCAGCCATCTGTTTTATATCTGCTCGATCTTCAACAGAAAATTCTCGTATCTTATCTTTAAGAGTTTTCATTTTTACCCTCCAAACTCGCTAAGTGAGCTTTATACTCAGCATCAGCCACCGAGATCATTTCTTTGTAAAAACGCTTTTCGTTCCCTGTCTTATCACCAGCACATAGAACAATAGCTCGTCTTAATGGGTCAAAGGCAAAAAATGCTCTTATTGGCCTCCCCTTACACTGAATTCTTAACTCTTTCATATTGTTAAATTTTGAACCATACAAAGAGTCAACAACAGGACGGCCTAGTTGAGGACCAAACACTTCTAACACACTAAGGTCTGCCAATATTTTTTTCTGGGTACTGATATCTTGCTCATCAAACCAATCTTCAAATCGACGAGTTAAAATTATAGTCCACACAACAACCTAATAAGTCATGACTTATGACAACATAATATAATCCACAACTTATATATCAATATGTAAATACAAAAAATGCCCTATACAGAAGCTAACTGCACCTTTGTCATGTGTGGTAATGAGCATGTCACTGGTTATTATGCTCTCGCCAGTGGCAGTGTTAAACGACCTTTTGTTCTAGGTTTTATAGTGACTGCACCACGGGGCTATCATCAAACTCAGAGACAGCATTTACCAACAAGCTACTTGTCAGAAAAATGGAGAGTACTTTAAAAAATGTTTTGGCTATAATACTCCCCACTCTATTCTGGTTTGAAATAAAGGAAACTTTCATGAGCCTGAACTTAGTACCGGCAGGAAAAGAACTGCCTGAAGATATCTATGTCATTATTGAGATCCCTGCAAACGCAGATCCAATTAAATATGAAATTGATAAAGAATCCGGTGCGCTGTTTGTAGACCGTTTCATGTCTACCGCGATGTTCTATCCATGCAACTATGGTTACATCAACAACACTTTATCTCTGGATGGTGACCCGGTTGATGTTCTGGTTCCGACGCCATACCCACTACAACCAGGCTCTGTGATTCGTTGCCGTCCGGTTGGTGTTCTGAAAATGACTGATGAATCAGGTGAAGACGCGAAACTGGTTGCAGTGCCACATAGCAAACTAACCAAAGAGTATGATCACATTAAAGATGTGAACGATCTACCAGAACTACTGCGCGCTCAGATCACTCACTTCTTTGAGCGCTATAAAGATCTGGAAAAAGGTAAGTGGGTTAAAGTGGATGGTTGGGATAATGCCGAAGCTGCTAAAGCAGAAATTATCTCCTCTTTCGAACGTGCCGCTAAGAAATAGTTTTTTCCTGTTTGAATAATTAAAAAACCTCTGGGAAACATCACCAACAGAGGTTTTTTAATACCATACTCCCTTTTTATTACAAAAGAAGGCTTTTTATTTACTCTTCCACATGACGCTTCAACCAGTCACCGCTTTTTATCCGCCGTAAACCAGTTATTGGAAACTGATAAAGATATATCCATGCATTGCCATACGGTGTCTGAATCAATTCCCTTAGATACTCCCGCGAATTATCTTTCAAATCGTCTAATTCTGTCAGGATAGTAGAATTGATTCGATATACCTCACATTCAATACTTCCGTCACCACGGACAACCGCAGGATAATGCCCAAGGTCATATAGCTCATAGCCTTCCAGCCGATGATCACCTAACCATTGAGCATCGGTCATCCAGTGATGATTGCCCTGTTTGCGCCGTAAGCTGCCATAAACAATAATTCGCATTTTTAAAACTCAAACTGATAGAGCAAATCCAATGTCTGATCAATACCAGACACCGCTTCCAGATACAATCTAGGCATCAACCTATAACGTAAGGTTAATGTTGCCAGTGAATCAAATATACCAACACCATACTTAACTTGCAGATCTTTTGTAATCTTCCCGCTAACAACTACCTGTGATTTATCACCAACCCCCTGAGTATCCAGTGCTAAGTCGGAAACACCAAATATTTCACCGATCTTACCCACCAACTGACCACTCTGTGCAACCCCCAAACCTATTAATATTGCCGTCATCTGTGAGTTGTCCGAGTTACTATTCTCTAACCCTTCACCACGCAACAGATAAGAAAGCGCTTCCAATTGTGATCTAACAGGCTCTGAAAAAATTTCTACTTTTGGCTGATCCGCCAAACCGGTCACCCTTACCCCTGCAATAACCTGCCCATCGGTAGAATCTGGATTACGAATAGCCTCAATATTCAGCAATGGCTGATCAGGTGGACCGGAGAACATAATCAGCCCTTTGCGAACAATCAGATCCTGCCCATAAGTATGGAAACGACCATCAAGAATATCAACTTGACCATTCAAACCCAGTCCCTGTTTATCTTGAACAACCTTCAAATCGCCTTTAAGTTGCGCTTTAAGGCCGAAAGCACTGAGACGAACATCGTCTCCTATATGAATCGTCAAGTTACTTTGAATTGGGATCGACGCTTTTTTCTCTTGTAATGGCTGAAGATTCTCATTCAATATAACTTCATCCGGTGAAACCTCAACTGTCGCTTCTGGTAACTCCTTTACAGTAATACGCGCCCAAGGAATACCAACGCTACCATCCAATTTCAGCAACTGCGGAGAAGCTTCAAACACCAGATCAGGGCTAACATCAATTTTCACCATTGGTGGAAAAACCACTCTTAACTTGTCACCATTAGCCGCCACTCTCGCATGCCATGCATCCACATTGCGCCAGTCTGCATCACCATCCAAGTTAAGTTGCCCTTTCGGAGTTTTGATAACTCCTTCAAGAACAGAGCGTATTCCATCAAAATTCACACCAATTTGCCCTTGAGTAATATCAAATGGCATCCAGTGACCTGAAACTTGCAATGCACCTAAGTTCAACCGGCCAAACAATAATGGATTTTTGACATTACCACCCAGACGCATGTTAGCATTCAAATGACCTTCCGCCTTATCACCGTTCCCTAGAATCGGCTTGATTAACGCCAATGAAATATCCTGAACATCGACATTACCCGACAGCTTACGGCTCCCTGCAAGATCAGCAATCTGAACGTCACCGTTAAACTGACCATTTCCCATAATCTTAAACAACCAATTCAGCTTTGCTGTGCCATTCTTCAAGCCTGCATTGAGTGTCAGCGTCTGGAAATCTACCGGTAACGCAGTACCATCAACCATCTGCTTAACCCGCACCCCATCACCACGCAAAATAACATTGGCCTGAGGTAATCCTCCGTCCGCACTCCATTTAACATCAGCATTGCCACTGAATACACCTTTCAAATGTGTTTCAGGCCCCAGTAACGGCTGAATCATAGCAAGATCAAAGCGTTCAAGAATAAGGGATGCGCTACCGCTGGCACCTGCTTCAATGAGTTTAGGTACGCAGAGCCGCGCATGTGGATTCAGCCAACAATGCGTGCCCACAGTAACTTTCTGTTGTTGATTAAAATAATCGAGAGTTATTGCTTTAGTTAAACGCCATTCTCCAACCGGGGTGTCAAAACGGGTATTGTCTATGCTACCTTTCCATCGCTGTTGCTTACGATCAAAACTACCATTAAGCGAAAGTTGACCAGCAATCGGCTCACCGTCGACCTTCAATTGCAAGTTGTGCTGTTTTTCATTGCCCTTTGCATCCAACGTCAAATTACGGACAATCAAATCTGCCTGTTTTAACTGACTGACTTTAACAGCAAGATCCCCGTGGATCTGTTCATCAGAACGTACATTCCCCTTTACACTCACACGATCAATGCGCAAATCCTGCCACTTCAATCCATTGGCATTGAGATCAGCCAAAAGCTGAGGTGCTTGTATATCACCGCGCAGTTTCAACGTCCCGTTCACAACACCGCCAAGCCCCGGTAATATGCCATCCAGCTTCGGTGCATTGATATCGCCATCCAGTTTCCACTGTTTAGACAACTGGCCCTGAAAACTCATTTTATTACGCCCTAAAACCAGCTCAAATTGAGGAATATTCCACTGACCAGCCGCGTTACCAGAAATCTTACCTTTGGCTTTTACTAAGTTCTGTTTTACGTTGCCGTCCAGCATAATTTCTGGGATCTGGAGCTGCCAACTACCACCGTGTAAACTGCCACGGGTAACTACTTTTCCCTCTATTTTGGCAGGCCATTCCGGCCACTGTTTAGCGGTATTGATCCCGGAGAGTGTCAGTACCGCATTCCAACTTACCGCCTTACTCCAATCCGCCACGCCTGCCAATTCAGCTTTTCCTTGCAAAGCAGATAGGCGTAGACGAGTCAACTTAAACTGCTCTTCATTGCCTTTAGCATCTAACACGAGTAATGCCGGTGGAATTTCATTTCCCTTAATACCGGAACGCAATGACAGATCATAGCCACTGGCCTTACCATTCAGACGCATTTTTATGCCATCAAGCTGATATTCAGGCGTCCCTGTTAAAGGCCAACTCAGTTGCTGACTTTCAAACGTCATCCG
The DNA here is from genome assembly GCF_001684335.1 of Photorhabdus namnaonensis. Taxonomy (GTDB): domain Bacteria; phylum Pseudomonadota; class Gammaproteobacteria; order Enterobacterales; family Enterobacteriaceae; genus Photorhabdus; species Photorhabdus namnaonensis. The sequence continues at coordinate 54,231 of NZ_LOIC01000095.1, read as the reverse complement.
CACTGGCAAACCTGTCTTCGCCAGTTCCGCTTGAGCATCAAGTTTAGCACTGACAGGACCAGACAAATTCAGCCCCAAACTGAGTTGCTCCAGTAAAGCGCCATTAAGTTTTACATTAACCTTTTGCCCCTGGATCTCTTGTCGACTTAATTCACCTTTTATTAGCAATTTTATCGGCCACTGCTGCGCCAGAGTTGCGGAACCATTAACGGCAAGAGAACCTTCCGGCATTTTAACATTCAATTTATTGAGCTGAATCTGCTGTCCCTGATTGCTGAGTTGCAGTAAAAACTCATTGATTGTGATATTAGTATCACCCGTCAGCCGTAATTGCTTACCACTGATCCCTGTAACAGTCATATCCAGTGGAATAGGCACTTCTGGTAACGTTGCCAATAGCGGTTGGGAGAACAATTTTTTCAGGATTTCCGCCAACGATTTTTCCGGTTCACTCCCTCGTTTCGCTTCCTCTTCTGCTTCCATCGTTTTCAGCCGTTCAGGGGGAATTTTTGGCAGTCCCACCAGCAATCCATTAATTTTCGTTGGCTTAAGCGTTAATGCTTTTTGCTGCCAATGAGCTGCGGTCCTAAATTCATCAAGAGCAAATAGCGTATCATTTACAGTGACAGTGACATTTTTAACAGATAGCAAATCAAGTGAGACTGGATACGGCGTCCTCAGTTCAGTCAAAGGCTCTGACTTTGGTGATGGTTCTCCCGCAGGGGGCAATTGGCTAGTATTAATCGCCACTTTTACGCCTTCCGTCGTCAATGCATTAATACATAACTGACTATTTTTCAGACAAGAAAGACGCAATGAAAGGTGGAGTTGATTGACATTAACATTCACACCGGACATTTGATATTTAACGCCTTTCAGAGTCAAATCACGCCAACCACCACTGACGCTGGCTATATCTAGCCCCGGTACCCAACGGGCAGCACTATTAATCATAAAATGCAGGCCAGATTGCGTTCCAACCAACCCAGCGACAACAATAACCAACAAAGTCACCATCAGCAGAAAAGCAATACTGACCTTTTTAATCCATCTCATAATTCAGATCCTAACCCGATGTAAAACTGGATATTACGGGATTCTGGATCCCCTATTGGTCTGGCAAGGTCAAATTTAATGGGTCCGACCGGAGAAGCCCAACGCACACCAACACCCACGCCGGTTTTAAAATTGCTCTTTCTAATGTCATTAATGGCCTCGCCGATATCAACAAAAACAGCACTCCACCAATTACCCGTGACGTTATATTGGTACTCGAGCGAACCCACAACCAGTGCGGATGCACCGGTCAATTTTCCTTTATCGTCTTTAGGGGAAATTTTCTGATATCTGTAACCGCGGACACTATGATCACCACCAGCGAAAAAGCGTAAGTCAGGGGGAACTTTTTCGAACGCGTTGGTTTCTATCCAACCCAAATTACCCCGAGCGACAAAACGGTGATTATCCCAATAAGTTCTGATCCAAACGTTTTGCGCCTGTAGCACCAAGAAATCAACATCAGAACCCCAAAGGGTATCGGAGATATCAATAGAATAGCGCTGGCTATCGCCCCAATAAGGCATCGTCCCTCCACGTTGGCGAATACGGCTAACATTTGCTCCTGGGTACAATAACATTGCCGTATTGGTGACATTAGCCTGAGTAAAATGGCTGAGACTCCAACGCATATTGATCCCATACTGCCAACCTGTTGAAAGATCCCAATTACGGGAAAGATTTACTGTCGCGGTATCTGATACGGTATCATTGATATCTTTACGCTTATAACCCGTCTGCAATGCGTAATATTGCTCTAACGGGTTTACTTTCAGCGGCATTTTATAGGTGGCATCAATAACCTGTTCAGGTGCAGAAAGGTTGATGCTGGTACTAAGGCTGTGCCCACGGGAATTAAGCCAAGGTTTTGTCCATTTCGCCTTTATCCGTGGCCCTACATCAGATCCATAACCCCCACCCAGTTCAATATAGTTTTTGGAACGTGGGGTTAATACCGCTTCAAGAGGAAGTATTCCGTCACCATTTTTTCTCGCGGTATTAAAATCCGGTGTCACTACCGCTGAGTTAAACCAGCCAGTTTCTGCTAACCGCCGATTCAATTCGGCCAATTGTTCAGAGGTATAAAAATCCCCTTCTTTGAACGGAACCAGAGGGTTCAAATAATCTTCGCGGATCTGGGAACCACGATAATATATCTGACCAAAGTGATAACGCTCACCGCTATTAAAAACAAAGTCCCAGAATGCCTCATGTCGCTCTTTGGAAACACCCAATTGGCTCTTTTTCATAACAGCGTCAAAATAACCTTTCCTAATAGCAAGCCCGGTCAGAGAACCTTTAAGGCTTTCATATTCATCATGATTAAGAACCGTTCCTTTCTTTGGGCTTTTGCTTTTTACCAGTTTGGCATAATCTCCATCTGTCTTTGCCCCACCTTCCAAAACAACATTAACACCGGCGATTCGCACAGGTTCACCTACGGTAACTTTTGCCGTTAATACCGAGCGAGCCGGCGGTTTATTTTCCTGATAGGTAAACTCGATAATAGGTTCATAATAACCAAGCGGGCGCAAGCCTTCACGAATCGCTTTATCTACACGAGATCGGAAACGGCCATCTGGTGCAACTTCATCTGTACTGATAGTGGAGAGATGAATTCGGGCATTTTTCTCTAAACTGCCTGTTAGTCCCTCTATTTTCAGACGAAGATTAGCGCTATAAGCAATGGGAGAGGCGATAGACACACAAAGAAAGCATAAAACGGGGTATCTTGACACGCGAACTCCTAACCTGATCGGAATAATTTGACTATAATAAATTTATCTTGAGTAAAGTTTATAATATATACAATCTATTAATGTCTGAAAACTTAATAATTACGGGAGTGAATTGTGCCAACAGCTAATAAAAGCCTATCTATTGATCCTCAAAGCGCATTACCAGGCAGAACCGAGCCACTTAAGGTTTCACCTAATCATGCTGTTACTGATCATACGATAGAACCTGTTCCAGAAAATATGGAAGTTGCCTATTTTGGTATGGGGTGCTTCTGGGGCGTAGAACGCCTATTCTGGCAACAACCTGATATTTACACCACCTCCGCAGGTTATAGCGGCGGTACAACAGCGAATCCAACTTACGAAGAAGTTTGTAGCGGCCTGACCGGACATGCTGAGGTTGTTAGAATTGTTTACGATCCAGCAAAAAACAGCTACGAAAACTTATTAAAACTGTTTTGGGAAAACCACGATCCCACTCAAGGGATGCGCCAGGGCGGGGACATTGGTACTCAGTATCGCTCCGTGATTTATACCATGTCACCTCAGCAACATGAACTGGCATTAGCCAGCCTTGAACGTTTCCAACAAGCAATGCAACAACAAGGGGATAATCGCCCTATTACAACGGAGATTACAGAAGCGGGGCCATTCTATTTCGCTGAAGACTATCATCAACAATATCTATTTAAAAATCCTGAGGGGTATTGCGGACTAGGCGGTATTGGTGTTTGCCTGCCCCAAATGAACAAAAACTAGCCGTTGTGTTTTATTAATGTTATAATTGGCAATCTAATTAATAGTTTTATAAGTGCTTGTTATCACTTTTTATTTTATATGATTTTTATTGTTTCCTCCGGTGCTCTTCTAAATGACAGCCTACCCTACCACCGGAGGTAAAACACGGACCCCATATGCTAAATAGTCTCTTAATAGTGTTTCTATTGTGCGCGATAAGCGCCTTTTTTTCGTTATCTGAAATCTCTCTTGCTGCCTCCAGACGAATCAAACTAAAACTGATGGTCGATGAGGGTAATGTCAACGCAGCTTATGTCCTCAAATTACAAGAAACACCGGGAATGTTTTTTACCGTGGTGCAAATCGGCCTAAATGCAGTGGCAATTTTGGCAGGTGTTGTCGGTGAATCCGCATTCTCCCCTTCACTGAAAGCTTTTTTCATGAAATTTATGCGTCCTGAATGGGCGGAACAGTTGGGTTTTATCTGCTCATTTACCATTGTGACCAGTATATTCATTTTGCTCGCAGACTTGACACCAAAACGTATTGGCATGATCAAGCCTGAAGCTGTCGCAGTGAAAATCGTAAACCCAATGCGTTTCTGTCTGACAGTTTTCCGTCCGCTAGTTTGGCTATTTAATGGCCTGTCTGATCTTATCTTTAAGATTTTTAAAATTCCGACAACGCGTAATGAAAACATCACATCTGATGATATTTTTGCGATTGTGGAAGCAGGAGCTGTTGCTGGTGTGCTGCGTAAACAAGAGCATGAACTGATTGAAAACGTGTTCGAACTCGAATCCCGCACAGTGCCCTCTGCCATGACCTCAAGGGAAAGTATCATCTACTTCGACAAGAATGAAAGTGAAGAAAGTATCAAACAACAGGTTTCCAACCAGCCACATTCCAAATACCTGATATGTGATGGAGATATTGACCACGTTATCGGTTATGTGGACTCCAAAGACCTACTCAACCGTGTCTTGAGTGGTCAAAGCCTAAGCTTCAACAAGGGAGTCCAGATCCGCAACGCGCTGATCATTCCAGACACTTTGACGCTTTCCGATACTTTAGAAAGCTTTAAAGCGGCGGGTGAAGATTTTGCTATTATCCTGAATGAATATGCACTGGTAATGGGTGTGATTACCCTTAATGATGTTATGACCACTCTGATGGGTGATTTAGTCGGCCAAGGGCAGGAAGAGCAGATCATCATCCGTGACGAAAATTCATGGTTAGTAGAAGGGGGAACACCTATCGATGATGTACAGCGGGTACTGGATATTGATGACTTTCCTGATTCAAGTAACTATGAAACCATTGCAGGTTTCATGATGTTCCGGCTGCGCAAAATTCCAAAGCGTACAGATTCAGTCAAATTTGCTGGTTACAAGTTTGAAGTTGTCGATATTGATAACTACAAAATCGATCAGCTACTAGTCACAAAAATCACTGATATTCCCACCGCGACGCCAACGCAAAACCTACTTATCAGTGATGATAGATAAATAAAAACGGCCTATTCTTGAGTCAAGGCCGTTTAGTATTTTCGTGTTAAGCGCCACTCATTGTTATTTTTGTGGCGCTGATTACATCAGTATGATGTATGCAACCCGACTCTTTTTCGTTATCTATCCTATTTCGGCCTGCAAACGTAGCACTTGCTGATTGACTTCGCTCATTACACTAAAATGGCGCTTATCTCTCACCTTCGGTGGTAAAATTTTGCCACAGTCGAATTCAAAAGCCCCCATATCTTTAATGTATAAACGTCCACGGAATAAAGTTTTAACGTAGAGAGCAATTTTCAGTGGGTTATATCGGTGAAAAATTTTCATCTCTGCTTTTTTCCTCCTAAGTGCTTCTTACGGTTACGTTTGGTGAACCAACTCCATACACGATACCGTTATGTAGAATAATAGACTGAATTTATCCGATTTTGTTCCCTCCATTTTTAGTTTTATGCACCGAATTTACATAAAATGACAGATATTTAGATATACATAACTATGTAACTTTATCTCTTACTTAATGTTAAAAATTTGATCTTCTTTAAAGAGATAAATCAGTTAATACCCGCTATGCTAGAGATCCATGTATTGTCACATTAACCTACAAAGGAAAAATTATGATAAAGAACTTTATGCTATATGCTGCGCTACTTTGTTCTCCTGCTTTAGCATTCGCTCACAACATCACCCTGGAACAGCAAGTTCCTTCGATCAATGTCTCTGATAAAGGTGAGCTGCTACTCAATAATAACAAGTTTAGCTACCAAAATTGGGATAGTGGAAAACTGATTGGTAAAGTGAGAGTCATACAACATATTGCAGGTCGTAGTGCCGCTAAAGAGATGAATGCTCCACTGATAGAAGAGATAAAACGCGCTGATTTTTCAAAAGAAAAATACCAAACAACCACCATCATCAATGTCAGTGACGCCATATTCGGTACTGGACCATTTGTCCGCAGCAGTATTGAAGATAGCAAAAAAGAGTTTCCGTGGTCTCAGTTTATCGCTGACAGCAACGGTGTGGCCAAAAAAGCTTGGCAGTTGGAAGCGAAAAGTTCTGCAATTATTGTCCTGGACAAAAATGGCGCAGCGAAGTTTGCTAAAGAAGGTAAGCTAAACAGTAGCGAAATCAAACAAGTCATTGAATTAGTTCGTAAAGAACTACAGTAAAAACATCTGTGGTGATAACGACTTGCAGGTATGTTTTCGTTTGCCCTTATCACCACCATTCTGCTAAAAAACAAATCTACTGAAAAACAAATCTGCTAGAAAACAACCATGATTAAAAAATCGTTACTCTAAATCCCGGATTTAGGAATGATTCACGAGGTGTATAATCTAGAGTCTGACCTTTCCAATTCGTCACGTGAGCGCCAGCAGCAATGGCTATAGCGTGACCCGCCGCAGTATCCCAGATATGAGTAGGTCCAAAACGAGGATAAAGTTGCGCTTTTCCTTCAGCCACCAAACAGAACTTCAGTGAAGACCCCACAGAAACCGTCTGATGTTCACCTAACTGATTGAGATAATCTTCTAATTCTGTATCCATATGAGAACGGCTAACGACTACCATTGGTGGATTAGCATCACGAATTTTAATCGGCAAGCATTGACCACCACCGACTTTTTTCCATGCCTGCCGCCCTTGCCCGGAATAAAGCGTATCCTGCACAGGAGCATATATGACCCCCATCACAGGAACACCCTCGTCAATCAAGGCGATATTAACCGTAAATTCACCGTTACGATTAATAAATTCCTTGGTACCATCCAGAGGATCAACTAACCAATAGCGCTTCCAATCACGCCTCTCTTCCCAAGAGGGAAGCTCTTCTTCCGACAACAGTGGAATTTCCGGAGCGATACGGGATAATCCGGCTTTAATGATTTTATGAGCTACAATATCAGCCATAGTAACCGGTGAATCATCTTGCTTATGATCAACTTTCAAAGGATGTTTATCCTGATAGATTGTCATAATAGCCGCACCAGCCTCCTGAGCCAGTTGGCAGATTTGTTCTAGCATCATACACCTCTACGGTTAGTCATCTGTTATCATTTTAGACTATATTACCAATTGATCTTTTATTGGAACGGTAAGAATTTTATTACCCTTCTTAAAACAAAAACAACTGGATATACCTGCTCAAGTTACTGACAATCTGATGCAATCGCTGTGATCTTCATGTTCTCACCAAGCACTTTTGCCAATATGATGCCGTCATCTAACCCGTTGTACCACCAACAATTCATTCCTTTAAGTTAAGCATTAAAAACTTTGCGTTAATACCCGCGACTTCGCTGTAAGCCCTGGCACACTACAAGCGCCACTAAAGACAACATGGCGGCTATCAGTAACGCCATAGCTTCCGAGATATGGATGACAGACTCCTCGCTGTGTTGCGTCAACAATGAAAAAAAAGCGACTCCTGCGGCAAACCCGACTTGACGCAACGTGCTGGTAAGAGCTGCCGCCAATCCTGAATTCTCAGGAGCAACATTGTCCATCACCAGCCTTGCCATCAATGGGTTAAGTACTGCCGCTCCCGTACCTAACAACAACAATCCAACCGCCAACAACCAAACATTCCCATCAACAACCGGACTAAAGATACCAGCCAACAGCACCAATCCAACCGTTAACATCAGGAATCCCTCGGTAGCTTGAAGATTGAAACGCTCGGCAATCCTCAATAAAGGTACCAAGGTTAACGGCAAAGAAAGCAATAGCATTGTCATAGCCAGATACAATGCATCAAAGCCCAATTTCACCGCGAAATATTGCGGTAACACCACAAATAAGCTCCAATAGGCGATAGAAAAAATAATCGGCAGAACCAATGAGATAACAAAGGCACCATTTTTAAGCTCAGGTAAACGTGTGAAACTACGCACAGAAAAATGGTGACACAGCCAAACGCTTATTCCCCCCAGAATAAGCAGCGTTGCCTTGATGATAATGCCATTCTGACCCGGAAGCACTCGATCGATATATTGATACATGGTGACCAACAACAGAATCGCCGTCACTGGTAAGGTACTAAACAGAGAAACACGGCTTAACGCCCCACCGGCAGACAAGGTGCGGCCTTTTCTTTTCAACATCAAGAATACAACCAGCCCCCCTAAAGGCAAATTGAGCAACAATATCCATGACCAATCTAACATCCTGATTATCAAGCCCCCCAGAGGTGGCCCCAAAGAAAAACTGAGCCCAAGTATCATTGACCAGGTTTTGAAAACCTGTGAACGATTACCACTCCCCACTGGAAACAAGAGATTCAGCAGTGCCATCGCCGCTGTATTCAAAAAAGCGGCGGCAATGCCTTGAATTAAACGAACAAAAGTAAAACTGCCAAGAGAAACACAACTAACGGACATATAAGAAGCAACAACGAACACCAACAAGGCGGAAATCAGTGTTCTCATGGCTCCCAGACGATCAGTGATTATTCCGGCTGGTAATAGGAAAGCGGCAAAGCCTGCTGTATAAGAAATGCTGAGCCATGCTCCTTCTTTAACACCAAAACCAAGTTCAGTCGCGATCACCGGGATAGCAACTCCTAAGCCAGTTGTATCAAAACCAATCATAAAGGTGACGATCATGATGGCGATAAATATAGCTCTGCATTTCGTATCTTGATTAGAAGAATTCATATAGTCCTATAATGTGAGAGGGTGAATAATAGCCACGCTTTTCCATACATAATTAATGTTTCAGACAACAATACTTCAAGGATCACTATCATCTGAAACATATGACAATATCGTGTCAATTTACCTAAGCAAGAATTGAACCTTCAAAATATTTGACCACATTGCGATCAATCAAGCATTCACACTGTTCATCCATCACACCAAGCGCTGTTACCCACATTTCCTCCATACGTGCCCTTGCCATCTCAGAACCTTTTTCACGTGCCAGTAGTGCTAGCATGTAAGTTGTGCCAGAAACCGTATAACCAGCCATTTTGATTCGGGAGCATTTCAGTGATAGCTCAAGAGGAGATGCATTCATTTCCACCAGGCTTTTGGCAACAAAGGCGTTTTTCTGGGCCATATCCTTAACATCAGGAGAATTCAAAAATTGTTTGCAGGCAGCTTCATTCCTAATCAGGTAACGCAATGAGCTCATCAGATGGAAACTTTCCATCGGTTTAATCACCGAGACATCAGTACCATGCCAAATATCAAGGAGTGCCCACAGATCCATCTCTTTGACATTACCTTGCATGATTTTCTGGCCGGTATTATGGCCTACAGCATCCAAATAAACATAGGCAGTGCTGGTCTCACTATTTTGGGAGAACGAATAAATTTTCGTATAATCCCCCGCTTTACTGATCCCCTTTTTCGTCAACATCACCTCCTCTGGTAAACGCCCCAACGTAACCACTCCATGAACATGATTGCGCGAAAGGATAAAACCCACTTTTTCCAACAAATCATGAGTCTGTTCCTTATCAAAATTACCGTTATTATCCCGCACACCCCATTGCCCATCCTCTGTTAACGCTAGACCAAAAGGATCGACAATCATCTTTACTGGCACGGAACCAATCGAAGTCAATATATTTTGCAGTGTTTCTTCAAATAATATTAAGCCCGCTTCAATATTATTATTTCTATTTGCCGACGAGATAAATCTCAGAGAAATATATTCTACTCCGAGTGTATTAGCGTGAATTATTCGGTTGGCAGCGCTACGCCAACCATAAGCAAAATAACCAGGTATCCCTTTTATCGGATTACGCTCTTCTTCTCCCAGATCAATACTAACATCAATAGCCTGAGCCATTCTTTTCGGAGAAATTCGGTATAGACTTTCAGGATTAATACGACGAGAAAAATAGGGTATTAATGGCGATATTTCAATTGCATTCATTTTCATTTCCTTTATATCAAGATAACACTCCTGGCTTATTAATCGGCCAGACCTTTTCATAATCGTTGATGCAATGAATTAGCCATACTATTCTTCAATATATTTAATAAATCAACATTATCTTTATAATAAAAACAAACAAAACATTGTTTATTTGTCATTAAAGTTATTAGAAATAAAAAATACTTTAAAATGCTGACACTCAGACAAAGGTAAAAGTAAACAAGTACTAACAAGAGAAAGGAGAAAGTGGAACCTAGGCTTGCCAATGCGAAACAGCACTATGATCACAATTAAGATCAGAAAGAACCCAAATGCTGGTGGCAACAGCACGGAATATCAGGAAAATAGCATTACCATCTACTTTTTAGGTAAAAGCGAAAACTGACCAGCCCAAAAAACCTATTTTAAAGAAATAACTGGGGCATTGAGAAAAAGCCAGTTAATCGGCAACATGCTAGCTGAAATTTTCGATAGTCTGAAAACACTGCCCACTTTTTAAATGGGTTTATCAGTAGTCTGAAGCGAATGTACCGGCTATTTTTAATCCTACTTCTGGATAAAACTTACAGAATATCCAATAATTCCACCTCAAAAATCAGAGTGCTATATGGGGGAATCGATGCACCAGCACCACGCTCACCATAAGCCAAATTATAAGGGATATAAAGCTCCCATTTAGAACCGACAGGCATCAACGTCAATGCTTCAATCCATCCAGCAATCACACCATTCACCGGAAATTCAGCAGGTTCGCCACGCTGTACTGAGCTGTCAAACACGGTGCCATCAATCAGACGTCCAGTATAATGGACACGCACGCGATCAGTACGAGCTGGAATTGCACCATTCCCCTGTTTTAGAACAGAAAACTGTAAACCGGATTCAGTGATGCTTATACCATCACGCTGAGCGTTTTCTGCCAGAAACTTCTGACCCTCTTCTGCCATAACTTGCTGACGTTCACGACGCACACCATCCGCACGTTCATGCATTTCACGTAAGGCACGATGTAGTATATCAACCGGCACCGCTGGAGAATGATTTTCCAGCGCATCACACAACCCTGCTAACAGCGCTTCAGGTTCCAGACCTTGCAGGCCAGACTCCAGTAATTGCTGACCAACTTGCAAGCCAACCCCATAACTTGCTTGTGCTTCGATAGAGTCAAAAGAAAGTTTTGCCATGAAAATACCTGTGATCAAATTAAATTAGGTCCGTAAGCATAACAGCGCTATGCAGCAGGGTAAACCGAAGATATCACTAGAAAAATAGATGTCGACAAAATATATAAGAGCTAATAATCGATATAATTCTAAGTAGCATATTCATTCCTTAAAGGTTACAATATAAAAATTCAATTTTTATATATTTTTACTTATAATTGATTATATGAATGAAATATTTTTTATATAAAATTAATTTTATTGCAAATATTATACGACGAGGAAAATCTTATGAATACATTATTTAATGAGATTTCATCTGAAATTAGAAGATCCAAAACCATGCCAGAATTAGAAAAGAAGCTGTTAAACGCGATAAATTATCTGGGTTTTGAATTCTACTCAATTTATCAGGAAGAAAAATACCCATTCACGACCAAAAAATATGTTCTCATAACCAACTTAAATATAGAAAATGCAAACAATTATAATCAAGATAATAATCACGACAGCGACCAGTTAATGAATGGTGATTACACTTTCTCTATTCCGTCATTTTGTAATGATAAAATATCAGAAAACGCTGATTTTATGATTGAAAAATCAAATCCAGATAAAAATGAAGTTAAAAATAGTCTTTCAATCAAAATTAAAGGTTATCATGGAGAAAGGTCAATTTTTTCAGTCGCCAGAAAAGAAGGCACTATTTCCCACAATGAAATACTTAATAAAGCGGGAATGTTAGGCATATTGGCGAATGAATGCATAAAAACATTCAATAATCTAAAAAACAAAAAGGATAAGATCATTGTTCCAACTCTCTCTACCAGAGAAGTTGAAGTCATAAGATGGACTTGTGAAGGAAAAACTTCTGCTGAAATAGCCGATATACTGGATATTTCGACAAGAACAGTTAATTTCCACATTAACAATGTCATGGAGAAATTAGTGGTTCCCAATAAAGTCGCGGCAGTTGCTAAAGCAATAGCATATAATCTAATTATATAATAATTAGAGCCGAAATAAGGCTCTACCCATACGAAATTACAAAATATAATTAGATAATATATCCCTCCATGCATCATTAACTTCATTCATCAGGGATTCACATTTGACGTGCTCATCATTAATATGCACACAAACGTAACCACAGAAATCATTGTTGCTTTTTGGTATTTCGTAAACTAATGAACTTTTCTCTAAATTAATTTTTATTGCAATAATTTCGTAATATAATTTACTTAGAATATTATCAATAGATACTAATAATTCTGCATTAATTTCTGTTTTATCGAATTTATCATTAATCTTTCCATCTTTACCCGCCAACAAATTAATCAAAAATGCTCTTCCCTTCGCTTCAGGCAATATCATCCGATCACTAAATCCTTTGACTAAATGGTCAACCCAAATTTCCTGTAAATTTATATCATATACCCGGTTAGCCATATCCCAAATACGCATACCCGCAGGTCTACGATTAGTTTCAACCAGAAAAGTTTCTCCCGTTTTACTATCCTGCTTAATCTCATTATGGAATGCACCAAGAGTTTGCCCTGAGATCAGATTCATTACCTGCCCTGCTTTATGTAATGCAATCGTATTTCTGCTATCACATTGCGCCGGTACTATTTGCCCTATTTCAACAGGATATTCCCCTTTCTGAGAAACTTTTTGCGTTAAAAACGCCATACAACCAATACCATCATACGAATATTCTGTATCGAAAATAATAAGCTCTTCTGCAAGAACTTGATTACCGCCAGATTGCTCAACAGATTGAACAAAAGCCGTTGGGATTTTACTTCTATCTTTAACCGCAACCACGCCTATATTTGCTCGACCACAATTAGGCTTAATAATCACACCATATGGAACAGAATCATAAAATTCTTCTAATTCTTTAATCTCATTAATGAAAGTATATCGAGGCGTCTTAATATGTTGTGCCGCAAGCAGTGGTAATATCCGTGTTTCTTGTTGGCGGAATTGATATTTTTCAATACCCGCAAAACTTAATTTTGGATCATCACCATAAACATTTAATTTTTTCGCGATCACAGCAGCATACCCAGACACCGCGTCCATAAAGGGGAGAATAGCCGCACATGTCATATTAAGTTCACCAAGAACTGCCATCACACTATCAACATAATTTTCTGCTCGTACAGGAATATGATAGACAAATGATGTAATATCTTTCTCCTCACCGGACAACATATCGCTAATAATCACCAATTCAAGGGAGTAATGAGATCGAATATAATCTCGAATATTAACGATTTCACTCAGCCTTGCCGGAAGATAATCAAGCACTAACAAATATTTTTTTAAAGCCATATTTTATCCATTATTGACTATTATGCAGATTAAATTTAAGTGAACGATAAGGATTAATAATGACAAACATAAATAAAACAAATGCAGAGAATATCAGATAAATACTATTGTAGGAAAAATAGTTCAGTAAGTTAGCACAAATGAAACTAGTTAAAGGTGTCGCTAACTGATTCAAAACCAGCACCACACCAAGATACTGAGAAAAACGCTGCTTCGGAATAAGACTTGCTCGATAAGAGCGAGAAAAAAGATTAAAACAACCTTCCGCACCAATGACCAGTAAGAAACCTAATGTGTAAACCACAAATAACGGCCCGGTAGCAAATAGTGTCAAACCACATAACGCAATCAGAAAAGCCGTTACACCAACGATACGCACATCAAAAACTCGGCATAATTTTGGCGCAATAAAAAATACACAACAATTCACCAGTCCCGCATAAGCCAAAAGTTGAGCATAACTCCCCTCTGGCTGTGAAAAAACGCTGGTGATAACATAAACTGCCGTTGACAGAATAGCGCCTTGCATCACATTCATCAGAAATGTCAGGCCAATGACGCGCAACAAGGATGGGTTTCCCATCAAGAATTTAAAAATGGCCGGCAGATTATAACCTTCTCTATTAGCATGCTCTTCAATCTGGTTTTTCCTTTGTAGCTGAAACCATATCAAGCTACTAATCAGAAAAGGAAAAAACGCAAATGCAAATACCGCGTAAACACTGAATTTATAAACCAGTAAACCGACAACCGCGGGGGCTGCAATATAGGTAAACTGTTCAACAAACTGTAAACGAGAGTTAACAGAAGGTAATTCTATTGCACTCATGTTCTTAGAGACAAAACCTTCAAGGTTGACATATCCCGCCCCACTAAAAAAGGATAAAACACATGAGAGAGGAATAATGATATATACGATGTTATTATCAGAATATATAAATGAAAGGATAAAAAGAAATAAGCAGACTAATGATCGAAGAATATCACTCAGGAATAACATGACCAATGTATGCATCCTGTCACCCATCCAACCAGAAATGGGGAGTGAAATCACCCTGAACAGCCGTTCAAGCCCAAAAGCAAAAGATGAAAGTGAAGCGCTATTAGTTGAGGTATATACTAATACAGGCACAGCGAACATAACAAATGCCTCTGAAAAAACAGAGAAAAAACGAGCCAGTATGATCCTATGTATCATTAATATTACCTCAACCTTATTATACCCGTCATCTTTCAAGTTGCCTCTTTGTTGGCTGCACTCACTCACCCCGGTCACATAGTTATCTATGCTCCCGGGGATTCGCTCCTTTGCCGTCGCGATGCATCTTGAAATCCATAAGGTATATCTATCCCATCAGGCCATTTTATTTATCAATTTTGCTCTGCACAAGACTCAAACTGATTCCATCAATTATGCCTACTGGGATAGATTTTTACTTGCAATAATTAATGAACAGATTTAATCAAATAATTCCCCAAAACTAAATAATCAATATTTGTTTTCATGAAAGTTTTAATGGCATCATCAGGTGAACAAACGATCGGCTCGCTATCGTTATAAGAGGTGTTCAGCAGCAAAGGTACACCGGTTTTCCGATAAAATGCCTCAATCAACTGGGCATAACCTGAATTTGATGCACTATCTACCACCTGAACTCTGGCAGTACCATCTACGTGAACCACCGCCGGAATTTGTGATGCTTTATCCACTTTAGCATCCATCGCTAACAACATATATTTTGCCGCTTCCGGTAACTCTTTCCGAACATGGAACCAGTCAGCAACATGTTGACGCAATACACTAGGCGCAAATGGTCTAAACATTTCACGATGTTTAACTTTACGATTCATTAAATCGCGAATATCTTTATTTCTCGGATCGGCTAACAAACTACGATTACCTAATGCCCGCGGCCCAAATTCCATCCTCCCCTGGAACCAACCAACGACATTATTTTCAGCCAGCAAGTCTGCGACGACTTCATGAATATTCTCTTCATATGTCCAGTCCAAACCATGCGCTTTCAAGCTACGTTGGTAATCATCTTCACTATATTCCAGACCCCAATAGGTATGAGTCAGAGGATAGCGTTGATTATTTTCAAGAATCTGATGCCAAATAAATAGTGCAGCGCCGGTAGCCGTCCCACCGTCATGTGCAGCAGGCTGAACAAAGATATCTTCGATATCCAATTCTTCATATAATCGCTTATTGGTTATGCAGTTTAATGCCACACCACCCGCAAGACAGAGTTTATTCGTTGCTGTTTCCTGCAAATAATGACGAGCCATATTTAATACGATTTCATCAGTTATTTGCTGGAGAGAAGCAGCGATATCATAATATTCCTGCGCAACTTCACCACCAGGCACTCTCTTCGCAATACCAAAGAGGGATTCTAATTGAGAAAAATCTTGGCTGCGGAAATTAAGAATGGAGTTATCGATCGTAAACTCACCTTTCTCATAAATTTTGACGAATTGTTGGAACACCGATATAAAACCTTCAGGCTTACCATAAGCGGACATTCCCATTACCTTGCAGGCATCATATACAGAGAAACCCAAGAATTCTGCCAGTTTTTCCCACATAAAACCAATTGAATGAGGGTATTCAATGGTTTTAATTTTTTCCAGACTATTACCATTGCCCAGATATACCCCTGCGGTATTATCCTCTCCCACACCATCAAGTGATAAGGTTAACGCTTTATCAAATGGTGAAACAAAATAAGCAGACGCCGCATGTGCTGTATGATGTGGAACCCAATGAAATTGACCACGGAATCCCATTGATTGCAAAATTTCTGGTACTGAAGTAGTTTTACGATAGAAAATAGATTCACCCGAGACACTTCCCCAACTTCCTTCATGGGTGGCTTCATCAATAAAGATTGATTTTCTTCGTTCTATCGGATCGATAGAAAACCCAATATGACTCACATCTTTCAGACTAATACCCGCAAAGTCTAATGCAACTTCAATAGAAGCCAATGGCAACTCATCTGGATTATCAATATTTGCTGGTTTTCCATGTTTTCTTCTATTTAAACGCTCTTCCTCAATGGCAAAGATAGTTTCTCCATCTTTTAATAAGCAAACTGCTGACTCATGGTAAACTGAATTTATACCTAAAATATACATGGCTAATTATCCTCCCATTATAATTATTTAATTTTTAATACTAAGCAGCGCAGACTACCACCACTCTTTAAGAACTCACTCATATCACACTTAACAACATTATAACCATAATTATTTAATTGACGTTCAACCTCTATAGAACAATCATGCATGAGAATATCTTTACCTATTGGGATATTATTACAGACAAATAATTCCTTAGCGTCACGTTCTGATACGGAGATCCGGCGCTCAAATGTTTCAACAATATAATTCTGACTCTCTTTAGTGAATGCATCAGGATAGTAAACAACCGTATCTTTGTCAATAAACGAGAATGCCAGAGCTACATGAAAGAAAGTCTTATCCTGAATATGCAGTTCACCCTTAACTTTAAGTTCCGGATAGACTTTCTGAATTTTATTTATTGCTTCTTTATCTGAGCGAGGACCATAACCAAATATGATATCATTTTCCCAATAAATAATATCTCCAAGCCCTTCAAAATAGATACCTTCATCAACACGATGTATCTCATAATCTAAATTTTCCAAATAATCGATATAATACTGGCTTTCCCCTTGGCGTTCAGCGTGCCGGAAATTACTAGCAAGGAATTTATTATTATGCACCATACCGCAATCACCTGAGAAAGTCATATCAGGCAAACCATTAACAGGATCAATAGTGCGAATAGTGATGCCACGTTCAGTCAACCGTTCATAAAGAAAATCCCATTGTTGTTGTGCCAATTTTTTATTGACTCTATTATTAGGATCCATCCAATCATTAATGACGTATTCAATATCGTAAAAGTCAGGTTTACACATTAATAATTCTTTAATCATAATATTTTCCTCATCTTAGATTTAGCACTTTGCTTAGTATGGATATTAAATATTTTTGCAAATCCCTCCGCATCGTTTTGGCTATATAAATGACCACAGTTATATATCGCTAAATTATCATCATAGATAGTCGTCTTGGAAGTACGGGAACAAACATTGGCATATTTATAGCCTAATTCAAGCTTAATCTCACCATTGACATGTTGATTCATACTATCAATAAAATGGTTTAAATGAGTTAATAAAGGATCATACCAAAGCCCAGAATAAACTAATTCAACCCATTTTTTATCGATTATCTCTTTAAACCAATTCTCGTTACGATTACTACAGTAACATTCCAAATCACGATGAGCGGTAATTAAGATATGTGCGGCAGGTGATTGATAAATTGCCCGGGTTTTCAAACCGACAATGCCATCTTCAACAATATCAAAAATGCCAATTGACAGTTTTTTACCAATTTCATTTAATATTTCAATAATTTCATATAATGATTTTTTTTCACCGTCGATCGATATTGGTATACCATTCTCAAAACCTAATGACAAAAATATTGGCTCAGTGGCCGATAACGCATGTTCAAACAATTTCTCTTTGACATCTTCAGGAATTAACATTTCTGGTTCTGCCAACGGTCCGCATTCGATACTGAGTCCCCATATATTTTCACTGGTAGAATAAGGGTTATTACAACCAAATTCTTGAGGAATACCATAATTCATAGCATAACTATTTACGACACTATCGTCGTATTTAAAATCTCTCAACGAAGCAATAGGTATTTTATTCAGAATTTCTATATTCATATCCATTCTGACTTGATCATTACCTCTGAATTGATGAGCAATATAATCAATATTGAGCTCATTGGCTACTTCAACCGCCGCCTCCGCAATCGCAGGTCGGGAAAGTGCAGCACTGAGAAAATAACCATTTTGATAAATAGCATTCGCTTTTATCGCTTTTGTAAGGAAGTGTTCAGCATATTGTGCTCGATAATCTTTATAGATAAATTTATCAGCACCCGCAACCATGCATTCCAACTCAATATCTTCAATATCTCTTACCTGACCTTCATCAATATAAAGAGCAATAACCTCTTTATATTTAGATTTAAGACTCCTTATGATAAGAGGATTATAGCGGCGATTATAGTAAATCACCAAAACACGATCAGAACTCATTTAGTGTACACCCCATGTTTGTAATAATTTCTTCTAGTTCAGGTTCTGCTTTACTCTCCTCAACTAATTCTGAGAAATTATTTTCAAATAACCAAGTATCATTATAAATTGTGTCGATATAACGTTCTCCGCTATCAGGAATAATGACAACAATATTATCTCCAGGCCTAAAATCATCCAGGTGATTTAATGCTGCGCTTACCGCACAACCTCCCGTTCCACCAATTAAAATACCTTCATTTCTGGCTAATTTTCTTGCTATCCGAAATGCATCAATATCTGCAACCTTCAAGGCAATATCGATGTTGCTACGATCCAGAATCGAAGGTATAAACGTCAGTCCCGCGCCTTGTACTAGATATTTCCCTTGTTCACCACCGAAAATAACTGATCCAACCGGTTCAACACCATAAATTCGCACCTGTGGATTTTTCTCTTTCAAATAACGGGAAATCCCGGTAAGTGTTCCACAGCTCCCTACTGTCGCAAAACAAGCTGTCAAATTATTGCCAAAAGTTTCATATAACTCACGCCCCGTGGAATGATAATGCTCATCAGGATTAACCTGATTTTCGAATTGCATGGGGCTAAACGCATTCGGATAGGTTTTTATAATTTCTTTAGTTAAATCAATACGATATTTGACAGTATCCGTTCCCGCTTCAAATTCTGGCAGGAAAATGATTTCCGCACCAAATGCTTTTATTTTATCGCGTTTCGCTGCCGGTACCATGCGGTCTAAAACTGCAATAAATCGATAACCTTTGACAGAACACGCCATTGCCAGACCAATTGCCGTATTACCCGATGATGGCTCAATAACCACCATTCCCGGTCTTAATTCTCCCTGAGCCTCTGCCTTCTCCAGCATAGCAACTGCAATGCGATCTTTAATACTCCCACTGGGGTTAATATTCTCCATTTTGAGAAAGACATTAATACCTTTAGTGTATCTACCATTCAACATAACTACTGGAGTATTACCTATAGTTTGTAATATGTTTTTACCTAGTTTCATACCCTTTTTATCCCTTATGTCTGGGTTAATATGAACAACATATAATGATGATAAGGTATTTTTATTAATAGATAAGTAAATCAATTCAATACTTAATGTATCTATTAATTTATTAATGAAACAATTCACTTTATAAATAACTATGGAGAATAACTTCATGCCTATTAACAACAAGCGTATTTATTTGTGTTTTCACACAAGGGTTAATTAACAAAAATGATAATTATAAAATTACACTTAAAAGTCTACTGTCAACTCTGACAGTTATATCAGTAAAATCACATATAAATTTTTGATATTATCATTCAATAATAAGGATATATATTATTATCATTAAATATTCTTATATAAAATCATATGAAATAAATTATCATTATAATGACAAATAACTGTGATCATATAAGAATATATTTCTAATTATTATGAAATAATCATGTATGTAATTAATAAGATTCATGAATATATATATTAAAATATTCAAAAAATATTTCCACACTACAACAGAATTAACAATACCGATATTATCTTATAATAAGAAATACGAATCCGATTATTCATAGATAATAATCTGATAATGAATAGCATTTTCAATATAAAAAACGAAAAATCAATAATAATAAAAACCGATTAAAAGGCCATATTGCAGAAGAATAGATAAGAGAAACTATGATTCTATAAACGAAGAAATAAGGGAAATAAATGTAAAATAAACCAGATTAATACCCAGTTACTGAGAATTATCGACAAAAACCTTATCAATTAACAAAAGAATGGTGTGTTGAGGCAATAAAAAACGCCGGCATTGCCAGCGTTTTTTACTTGTTAGCATCAGTTAATCAGAGATTAAGCTTCAGCAACAATGTTAACGTTCAATTTAGCGAATACATCGCTGTGTACCTGGAAGTTAACTTCGTGTTCACCAGTCGTACGCAGAACGCCATTAGGCAGACGCACTTCGCTCTTAGAGACTTCAACGCCTGCGGCAGTAACTGCATCAGCGATATCACGAGTACCGACAGAACCAAACAGTTTACCTTCGTCACCAGCTTTAGAAGCGATAGTAACGGAACCCAGTGCAATGATTTTCTCAGCGCGAGCTTCTGCTGTTGCCAGAACGTCAGCCAGTTTAGCTTCCAGTTCAGCACGGCGAGCTTCGAAGAATTCGATGTTTTTCTTAGTCGCAGGAACAGCTTTGCCCTGTGGTACTAAGTAGTTACGGGCATAACCCGGTTTAACGTTAACTTGATCACCCAGGCTACCCAGGTTTGCTACTTTATCAAGCAGAATAATTTGCATTACCTTATCCTCTCAGAGTCGTTAATGGACTGTGCCGATTACTGATGACGATCAGTGTAAGGCAACAAAGACAGGTAGCGCGCGCGCTTGATAGCACGAGCGAGCTGACGCTGGTATTTTGCACGGGTGCCGGTGATACGGCTTGGTACAATTTTACCGCTTTCGGTGATGTAGTTTTTCAGCGTAGCGATGTCTTTATAATCAATCTCTTGAACGCCTTCCGCGGTGAAACGGCAGAACTTGCGACGACGGAAATAACGTGCCATTTGGCTAGTCTCCAGAATCTATCAATTCAATCTGCTCGGCATGAAGAACCAGTTTGTTAAGACCATTGCGACCTTGATGGCAACTAATGAATCCTGAAACGGTTAATCGACTGCCGACCGTTATACTGTGAGTTAAAACTTGTAACAATTGTCCGCTGGCAATAACGGGCATTCTGCACCATGCTTGCCTGCTCAGACCGGCTTCCTGTTGCTGTGAACGGTGCTCAAGCACAAACTGGCAATGAGGAATGCCGGCAGGACTGACTTTTCGAATGGGGACTTTGCACACTGTGCCAAAAAGCACCAAACGATTCGTTGTCACAGTTATTACTCTTCAGAATCCCCAGCTTCTTCAGCATCCATATTGGCGTCTTCCAGAGAGTAGTCACGGCTGCGACGTTCATCTTTGGCTTTAACCATTGGAGATGCTTCAGTTACCGCGTGCTTAACGCGCATAATCATGCTGCGGATAACGGCATCGTTGAAGCGGAAGTTAGTTTCCAGCTCATCAATCACTTCCTGCGATGCTTCAACGTTCATCAGAACGTAGTGAGCTTTGTGCAGTTTGTTAATTGGGTAAGCCAGTTGACGGCGGCCCCAGTCTTCCAGACGGTGAATCTGACCTTGCGCGTTAGCGATAGTCGCACTGTAACGCTCGATCATGCCCGGAACCTGTTCGCTTTGGTCAGGATGGACCATAAAAACGATTTCGTAATGACGCATTAGAATTGCTCCTTACGGATTATTCAGCCTCCTGTCAGGGTCAACCGCGGCCCGTGGAGGCAAGGAACTTGTTTAAGTGCGGCTGAAAAATTGACGCGTAACTATACCTACCCTACATAAAAAACTCAAGGAATGAACAATGCAAAAACACTTTTGTTTCATAATGTCAGATAGGTGAACTACAACGAGCCGCGCTGACGTACCGCTTCAAACAGGCAAATCCCCGTGGCAACGGACACATTCAACGATGAGACAGAACCCGCCATTGGGATGCTAATCAATTCGTCGCAGTGTTCGCGAGTCAGGCGACGCATACCTTCCCCTTCCGCCCCCATCACTAACGCCATAGGGCCCGTTAGTTT
Organism: Photorhabdus namnaonensis; assembly: GCF_001684335.1. Classification (GTDB taxonomy): domain Bacteria; phylum Pseudomonadota; class Gammaproteobacteria; order Enterobacterales; family Enterobacteriaceae; genus Photorhabdus; species Photorhabdus namnaonensis. The sequence continues at coordinate 31,971 of NZ_LOIC01000095.1, read as the reverse complement.
GCTCTGATACAATGTATGGTCAGCTTCTCCCGATGTACCTACCACCCAAATATTGTACTCTTGCAATAAACGCAAAGTACGGGCAAGGTTGGTGACACGAATAAGTGGTACGCTCTCCGCGGCGCCACATGCCACTTTCTTCGCCGTGGCATTAAGCTGAGCGGAACGGTCACGAGGAACAATAACAGCATGTACACCTGCTGCATCAGCACTACGTAAACAAGCCCCCAGATTATGGGGATCTGTCACACCATCAAGCACCAACAAGAAAGGGGTTTCCACTTGTGCCAGTAAGTCCGGCAGGTCGTTTTCTTGATACTGACGCCCCGGCTTCACTTTAGCAATAATTCCCTGATGCACCGCACCTTCCGTTTGATTATCCAGCCACTGACGATTTGCCAGTTGAATAGTCATCCCGATGCTTTCCAGCGTATGAATCAATGGTGTCAGGCGGCGATCTTCACGTCCTTTCAGAACATAAACTTCGATAAAACGCTGAGGATCACGCTCCAGTAAGGCTTTAACGGCATGAATACCGTAGATAATTTCACTCATAATCTTCTTATTTTCACTGTCATACAGCACTGACGAATACTGTGAGCCTATGCGATAAGCTCCATCTATTCAGTGGGAGATTAAAATATTTAGGCTATCCCGCAGCAGGATAGCCCTTTGATTATTTATCTGCGCTTTTCTTAGCCCGTTTAGCTTTGAATTTAGCGGCAATTTTCTGAGTCTTAGCAGAAAGCGTCTTACCCTTTTTCTTTTCCCCTTTAGGCTTATCCACCGATCGCTTTTTACGAACAGCGCTGCCATCAGGCTCAAAGTGGGTCTCTTTACGGTAACCACGCCCTTTTTTATTACTGCTTTCGCGACCAAGTTCTACTTTTTTCGCTTTATCGCGTGCTGTTTTGCCTACATTCCGGGCTTTTCGGGCAGTAGAAAGCAGCTTAAAGTCAATATTACGTTCATCCATATGAACCGCTTCCACACGAATTTCAACTTCATCCCCTAACCGGAAAGTTTTACCCGAATATTCACCCACTAAACGCTGACCAACATTATCGAAATGATAATAATCATTACTCAATGTGGAAACATGTACCAAGCCGTCAATAAACAGATCATTCAAGCGAACAAAGAAACCAAAACCTGTCACACTGGTGATAATCCCAGTAAAAGTATTGCCCACCTGATCTTGCATAAAATCACACTTAAGCCAATCGGCGACATCTCTCGTCGCTTCATCTGCGCGGCGCTCTGTCATAGAGCAGTGTTGACCCAGTTGCAGCATCTGTTCCATATCGCTGTGCCATCCCCCGGTCGGTGTTCCACCTTGCTCAACAATGCCTTGCTGTTTCGCCAGCAGATATTTAATCGCCCGATGCAATACCAGATCCGGGTAACGGCGGATAGGTGAGGTAAAATGCGCATAAGAATTTAATGACAGACCGAAGTGACCCCGGTTTTCCGGATCATAAATTGCCTGTTTCATTGAACGCAGTAATAAGGTTTGCAATAGCTCATGATCCGGGCGTTCAGCCACTTGATGCATCAGTTGCGCATAATCCTTTGGTGTTGGTTGCATGCCACCAGGCAGTGTCAATCCTAATTCGCCGAAAACCGAGCGCAGGTTAACAATGCTCTCTTCTTTTGGCCGATCATGAATACGGTAAAGCACCGGCTCACCATTTTTTTCTACGAAACGCGCCGCAGCAATATTCGCCAGAATCATGCATTCTTCAATCAGCTTATGAGCATCATTGCGAACAATCGGTTCAATTCGCTCGATACGACGTTCAGCATTAAAGATAAATTTCGCCTCTTCTGACTCAAATGAGATTGCGCCACGTTGCTCTCGGGCATTTTCCAATACCTGATACAACTCATGTAGATGCTCAATATGTTGAACCAGTGGCTTGTAGTGCTCACGCAGCTCTTCATCGCCCTGCAACATACGCCATACTTTGGTATATGTCAGACGGGCGTGAGAATTCATGACGGCTTCGTAAAATTTATAAGACGATAATCGCCCCTGCGCTGAAACCGTCATCTCACACACCATACAAAGGCGATCAACCTGCGGATTCAGAGAACAGAGGCCATTAGAAAGCACCTCCGGCAACATAGGGACAACCTGAGACGGGAAGTAAACCGAGTTACTCCGGTTACGTGCTTCGGTATCTAATGCGGTTTGCGGGCGCACATAATAACTGACATCAGCAATGGCAACCCATAAACGCCAACCACCACTTCGCTTCCTTTCACAATAAACGGCATCATCAAAATCACGGGCATCTTCACCATCGATTGTCACCAACGGCAGAGCACGCAGATCAACACGGCCTTTTTTCGCCGATTCTGGTACCTGCTCATCCAAAGAAGCAATCTGGTTTTCCACCTGTGGCGGCCAATTGTGGGGAATTTCATGAGTACGTAAGGCAATTTCTACTGCCATATTCGTTCCCATCTTTTCACCCAACACTTCAACTATTTTACCGACAGCTTTTGTACGGCGCACCGGGCGTGTAATCAACTCGACCACCACCACATTTCCCATGCGAGCGCCACCGTTTTCATCCTTCGGGATCAGGATATCAAAGCTCAAACGACTATCATCCGGCACGACAAATCCCATACCAGAGTCAAGAAAATAGCGGCCGACAATCTGGCTGGTCTTAGGCTCCAATACACGAACGATACGCGCTTCATTACGCCCTTTGCGATTCTGAGGCAATGGTTGCGCCAGCACAACATCACCATGAATAGCCATTTTTAGCTGTTCAGCAGAGAGATAAAAATCATCTTTGCGGCCTTCTACTCGCAGAAAACCATAACCATCTCTATGCCCAATAACCGTACCTTTCAATAAATCTAATCTTTCCGGCAAGGCATAGCATTGGCGACGAGTGAAAACCAGTTGACCATCCCGTTCCATAGCTCGTAAACGACGACGTAACGCTTCAATATCTTCATCGTTAATCAGATTCAGTTCTTGCGCCAGTTCCTGGCGACTTACCGGTACAGTATGTTTAGCAATAATGTCTAAGATGTACTCGCGGCTTGGAATGGGTGATTCGTATTTTTCTGCTTCGCGTCCCAAAAAAGGATCTTGTGACATGGCTGTTCCTCCGTTGTCATCAGCAGGCTGTTTGCGCCATTTCTTCATTCGGTCAGAAGCAGCTTATAAAGGGGAATATTATCTTCAATCATATCAGCTAAAGTATGCTTATCCAGCTCTTCTAAAAACCTTTCTATTGCCTGATTTAAGACTACCTTCAGACGACACGCAGACGTGATATGGCAAGATTCCTGACTACAGTTAACCAATGATAATGGTTCGAGAGCGCGAACAACATCGCCAATTCTGATATCCTTCGCTGGCTTACCTAAACGGATACCGCCGTTTTTACCACGAACCGCAGCCACAAATCCTAAGTGGCTCAATTGGTTAATAATTTTCACCATGTGGTTACGAGAAACACCATAAATATCAGTGACTTCAGAAATACTGGTCATCCGGCTTTGCGGTAAAGAAGCCATATAAATTAGTGCGCGCAAGCCATAATCTGTAAAACTCGTTAACTGCACATCAACCTCTGGATAATAAGATATAAATTAATATATCCGAGAACACACTGAAAAAATAAGCACTTGTTCAAGTTATATGCCATGAATCGGCCAAAATCATGTTGATCCCCTAATCATTAAGCAAAAAAGGCCACAATAAATAGCAAAAAACCGGGCTGAAAAGCCCGGCTTTACCTGATCATAGGTACTATCAGGCATCAAACGGATCACGCAGAATGATAGTTTCTGAACGATCTGGGCCCGTAGAAATAATATCAACCGGAACGCCGGTCAGCTCTTCTACACGTTTGATATAGTTCAATGCTGCCTGAGGCAATTTGCTATGCTCTTTCACGCCGAAAGTGCTTTCACTCCAGCCAGGCATGGTCTCATAAACAGGCTCAATACCTTCCCAGTCATCCGCAGCCATAGGTGTCGTTTCAATCACACTGCCATCAGGCATACGGTAACCAACACAGATTTTTACTTCTTTCAAACCATCCAGTACGTCCAATTTGGTCATACAGAAACCTGACAGTGAGTTGATCTGTACTGCACGACGGATGGCAATGATATCCAGCCAACCAGTACGGCGGCTACGCCCCGTAGTCGCACCAAACTCTTGGCCTTTTTCGCGCAAGTAACTACCAGTTTCATCAAATAGTTCAGTTGGGAATGGACCCGCGCCGACACGAGTAGAGTATGCTTTGATGATCCCCAAAACATAATCAACATAACATGGACCTAAACCAGAACCTGTTGCAACACCACCCGCCGTCGTGTTGGAAGAGGTCACATATGGGTAGGTACCGTGGTCAATATCCAACAACGTGCCCTGTGCACCTTCGAACATAACCAATTCACCTTTCTGAGTTGCTTTATACAACAAATCAGAAACATCGACGACCATACCCGTCAAAATATCGGCAACCGCCATGATTTCATCCAGGGTTTTCTGGTAATCAACCGCCGGTTCTTTGTAGTAGTTAACCAGTTGGAAATTGTGATATTCGATAATTTCTTTCAGCTTAACTGCGAACGTTTCCTTATCAAATAAATCACCAACCCGCAGACCACGACGAGCAACTTTGTCTTCATACGCAGGACCAATACCACGACCAGTTGTACCAATTGCTTTTGCACCACGCGCTTTCTCGCGGGCATTATCCAATGCAACATGGTATGGCAGAATAAGTGGACAAGCTTCTGAAATGAGCAGACGCTCGCGAACAGGAATACCACGGGACTCTAACGCGTTCATCTCTTTCATCAGCGCATCAGGCGCTAATACGACGCCGTTTGCAATGATACTGATAACATTTTCACGCAAGATCCCTGATGGGATTAAGTGGAGAACGGTTTTTTCACCGTTGATAACCAGTGTATGACCAGCATTATGGCCCCCTTGATAACGAACAACATACTTAGCTCGTTCAGTCAGCAAGTCGACGATCTTGCCCTTGCCCTCGTCACCCCATTGGGTGCCCAATACGACAACGTTCTTACCCATTTCAAAATTCACTCGGTTGCTTAAAAATGGATTCTAACATCTCATCCCACACCTTTCAGTAATTTTTATCACATCCGTTATTTTTGTTAGACACCAGACATGATAAGGCCCGCCGGATGCGGGCCTATAGATTCAGCCTCTATTAGTGCTGAACTGCACGCTTTTCAGGTGCTTTCATATAGCGGAAGAAATCAGCTTCTGGGCTTAATACCAGAACATCTTTCCCGTCTTCGCTAAAGCTTTTCTCGTAAGCACGTAAGCTACGGATAAAGGCATAGAAATCTGGCGCTTGACTGAATGTATCAGCAAACAGTTTAGCGGCTTCTGCGTCGCCAGAACCACGCAATGTAAGCGCTTCACGCTCCGCTTCTGCCCGTATTTCAATGACTTGCTTATCTGCTGCTGCACGCAGTTTTTCTGCTTCTTCCAGACCTTGAGAACGATGACGACGAGCTACCGCTTCACGCTCAGCACGCATACGCTGGTAAATCGCTTCTGAAACTTCCAATGGTAAATTGATCTGTTTGATACGCACATCAACAACTTCAATGCCCAATGCCGCCATGCTATTTGGATTGATAGCAGGTTGTTTATCTGCCGTTTCCCTCTCTACACGAGCCGCCGCCGATGCAATAGCATCATCCGCTTCAGTTGCACTCGCTATTTCCTTATCCGTTGTGCCTTTATTAAGCGCATCACGAACATCTGTGGTCAATTGACCTCGGGAATCCGTCACGATCCCACGCACATCCTTACGGCCAATTTCAGAACGCAGACGGTCACTGAATTTACGCTTTAACAATACTTCTGCTTGAGAAATATCACCATTACCGGTCGCCAGATAATAACGGCTGAAATCGTTAATCCGCCATTTCAGGTAAGAATCAACGATCAAGTCCTTATTTTCACTGGTCAAGAAACGGTCGGCCTGAATATCCATAGTCTGAATACGAGCATCCAGAGTTTTCACCGCTTCAACAAAAGGTATTTTGAAATGTAACCCCGGCTCATAAACAATCGGTTTATTTCCCGCATCACGCAGAACCTTGCCAAAACGTAGTACGATACCACGCTGCCCTTCCTGCACAATAAATATAGAGGCATAGAGGACAACTAACGCCGCGGCAACAACAAAGATTAATGACTTACGCATGATTATTATCTCCCTACCCTGATAATGTCATTACGCAGATTATCTGTTCGGCTATAATTCGCTCCTCGGCCTGAATTTGAAGGCAAAGTTGGACGAGTAACCCGCGGTTCAGAAGCGGCTATATTGTCTGATTGAGCTGTCCCCTCTTTTTTAACACCAGAAGCATCGCCACGTAACATCTGCTCTAATGGCAATACCAACAAATTGTTGTTGTGATCATTAACAATAACTTTGCGGGTACGACTCAACACTTTTTCCATCGTTTCAATGTACAGACGTTCACGGGTAATTTCAGGCGCCTCTTTATACCTAGGCAGCATTTTGGCAAAGCCCGCCACTTCCCCCTGCGCTTCTAATACTACGCGAGCCTTATAAGCTTTCGCCTCTTCAATGATACGTTGAGCATCACCTTTAGCACGTGGCAAGACCTCGTTCGAATAAGCCTCCGCTTCACGAATAGACTGCTGTTCATTTTCACGGGCAGCAATAACATCGTCAAAGGCGGCCTTAACTTCTTCCGGCGGACGAGCTGCCTGAAAGTTAACATCCAACAAGGTTATTCCCATTCGATACGGAAGAATCGTCTTTTCCAACTCACGCTGAGTATCATCACGGACAACCATACGGTTTGCCGTCAAGATTTTATCCATCGTATATTTACCAACAACACCACGTACCGCGCTATCCGTCGCCTGACGCAGACTATTATCAGGACTTGTCACGCTATAAAGATAAGCGGCAGCATCAGTCACACGATACTGTACGTTCATCTCCACGCGAACAACACTTTCATCTGATGTCAGCATCACGCCCGCGGTTGCCAATTCACGAACAGATTCCACATTAACTGGAACAACTTCATCAATGAATGTGGGTTTCCAGTTCAGACCAGGCTGCACAATATGGTTAAATTTACCTAAACGGGTAACAACACCACGTTCTGTTTCTTTAATCGTATAAAAACCGCTAGCGGCCCAGATCACGACGACAGCAGCAGCGACAAGGCTAACAATACGCCCGCCAAATTTTGCCCCTTGGTCAGAACCATTACCGCCCTTGTTCCCACCAAAACCCCCGAGTTTACTGCTCAGCTTACGGAACAGATCGTCGAGATCAGATGCCCCACGGTTTCGACCACTTTTGTTCCCGCCGGAATTGCCGCTATTATTGCTGCTCCCCCACGGGTCGCGGTCTTGTCCGTTGTTTCCGGGCTGATTCCACGCCATGTTTTAGCTCCATTCTTTTATGATTGGTTTTTCAGGCCAAGAGCCTCTTATAAACAAGCCGACTCTCAATCACATAAGTTATCTGATATTCACCTGACAGGCACATCAGACAACATAATCAAACAAATCCTGTTCTTGTTTGCATAGACGGCGCCAGTCAACAATCGGCATTCTCACTTCGATACCAACTTTACCGTCCTCTTCTATCCACTCTTTCTCTATTGCTTGCAATTGATAGAAGCGGCTGCGTAAACGACCAGCTTCCGGCGGCAAACGCAATTCGTAGTGTGCAATTTCACCCGAAAGACGCTCCGTTAACGCTTGTAACAATAACGGGATACCTTCACCGGTTTGCGCAGACAACCAAACTCTAACCGGTAAGTTATCTTCGTTGCGATCAATACGCGGTATGAAGCTTTCCAACATATCAATCTTATTCATCACCAACAGTACCGGAATTCGATGCGCTTCAATTTCTTCCAGTACGCTGTCAACAGCGGCAATATTTTCGTCGATGCGGCTATCCGCAGCATCAACAATATGCAGCAACAATGTTGCTTGCCGGGTTTCTTGCAATGTCGCTTTAAATGCCGCTACCAGATCATGAGGCAGATGACGAATAAAACCAACCGTATCAGCCAGTACCACTGTACCAACATCATTAACTTCAATCCGTCGCAACGTTGGGTCCAGAGTAGCGAACAATTGATCAGCAGCATAAACCTCAGCAGCCGTCATGCGGTTAAACAAGCTCGATTTACCAGCGTTAGTATATCCCACCAGTGAAACCGTCGGTATATCCGCTTTATTTCGCGCTTGACGCCCCTGTTCACGCTGTTTCTCAACCCGGCTCAGACGACTCAGGATCTGACGGATTTTATCCCGTAATAAACGCCGATCCGTCTCAAGCTGCGTTTCCCCCGGCCCTCTCAGACCAATCCCACCTTTTTGACGTTCAAGGTGAGTCCATCCCCGGACAAGACGGGTAGAAAGATGACGTAACTGCGCCAACTCTACCTGTAACTTCCCTTCATGAGTCCGCGCCCGTTGGGCGAAAATATCCAGAATCACGCCGGTGCGGTCAATAACTCGACACTGACAGAGCCGCTCAAGATTGCGTTCCTGCGCAGGACTGAGTGCATGATTAAACAACACAACATCAGCACCACTAGCCTGTACCGCCTCAGCAATCTCTTCCGCCTTACCTTCTCCAACAAAATATTTTGGATGAGGGGCTTTCCTGCTCCCCGTGACAATTTGCACAGGAACTACACCAGCAGAAATTACCAGTGATTCAAACTCACTGAGATTATCTGTGTCTTTATCCTGCGAGAAAAAAACATGCACCACAACGGCTTGTTCGCCGCCTTCATAACGTTCAAACAAAGGTGCGACCTCTCAGGCTGAGTAAAAAGCTACAGGAAAAAACATAGGTAAAACCCCCTACCTATGTTTTTCTTCATTCTATTACCGCTCTCAAGCTTATTCAGCGCCATCACTTTCCTGTTGTGCTGCCGGAGCAGAAACGCCACCAGAATGATAATTACCTACGCTCGCCCCTACACTCGTATTGCTACTGTGATGAGAAACTGGGCGGGAAGGTACAACAGTAGAGATGGCATGTTTATAAACCATCTGGCTAACCGTATTTTTCAGTAAAATGACAAACTGGTCAAAAGATTCAATCTGACCCTGCAATTTGATGCCGTTGACCAAATAAATAGAAACCGGGACCCTTTCACGCCGCAATGCGTTCAGGAACGGATCTTGCAAAGATTGCCCCTTAGCCATTCTATATTTTCCTTATTTTGTTGTTTTTAACTAAGAACCTAAAGGTTCGAAAAAATGAACTACTCAAAAATTGCGCTTTGGTACTCATCAATTGTACACAATCAATAAACCTATGCACTAACAACCTGCATAACTGTGCTTAAAGCTTGCTCTGGTTGAGAACTATCCAACCAATGAACCGGCTTCCAACCTCTGAGCCAAGTTATCTGACGCTTTGCCAACTGGCGCGTCGCACAAATACCGCGATAAATCATTTCATCGTAGTCAATTTCGCCGGAAAGATAAGACCACATCTGACGATAACCAACACAACGAATAGAAGGTAAATCCACATGCAAATCATGACGAGCATAAAGTGCTTTAACTTCCTCTTCAAACCCTGATTCAAGCATTTGATGAAAACGCGCCTCAATGCGTTGATGAAGAACCTCACGTTCCACCGGTGCAATAGCAAATTGATAAACATGATAAGGCAGCGATTCTCCCGACAATTCAGTCAGTTCAGTGAGAGTCTTACCCGAAATAAGAAAAACTTCCAGTGCCCGAGAAAGCCTCTGTGGATCATTAGGATGAATTCTTAACGCCGCTACCGGATCAATCTTCTGTAATTGCTGATGCAATGCATCCCATCCCTGTTCTGCCGCCTGTTGTTCTATTTGCGCCCGAATAACTGGATCAGCAGAAGGCAAAGGCGATAAACCTTCAAGTAACGCCTTGAAATAGAGCATCGTTCCTCCAACCAACAGAGGAATACGGCCAGAGGCGGTAATTTCTGCCATTTCCTTCAACGCATCGCGACGGAAATCAGCAGCCGAATAAGATTGAGAAGGGTCCAGAATATCGATTAAACGATGAGGAGCCAACGCTTGCTCTTCAGTTGTTGGTTTGGCGGTGCCAATATCCATTCCACGATAAATCAGCGCAGAATCAACGCTGATCAATTCCACCGGAAGATGCTGGCGTAAAGCGATAGATAAAGCTGTTTTGCCTGATGCCGTCGGGCCCATAACAAAAATTGCCGTTGGTAGATGTTGAGTTTTCTGATCACTCATGAGTAAGAGATGCCACCACTGCTTGTAAATCAATTAATTGTAATAACCCATCTGGTGGAGATTTTACCAGTTGTGGGCAAAGACGCTCAACATCAGCTAATAACTGTATCGCCTGCGCAACATTCCACGTTTCATATTCACTGCCGATATGACAAGCAAGCCAAGCGACAACCTGTTCTGTCGATGCTGATGGCTGTTGTGCTAAATAACCTAGCAACTCAGGAATTAATTTAGGCAGATTTTGTTGACGTAATGGTAACGATACCGCACGTAGTGTCGCTTTTCCATGAGATATAGAGGCATCAATACCAAAAGAACCTAATAAGTCACTATAACGATTTAAAGCATCAGCTTCCTCTTTACTAAGAGCGAGTTTCAGCGGTATCAACAGTGGCTGTGATTTCAGACCTTGCACTGCTGGTGTTAACTGTGCTCGCCTTAACCAGCGTTCAGCTACCGGCAAAGATAACAATCCAATTCCCAATGGAGATTCAATCAGAGCATAGCACGATGAATATATACTCAATACCTTACCAAAACTATGGTTGCCATTTTTAACCTGAACAGGAGCCGAAGTAACCTTTTCTGCCATAACCGGAGCGGTTCTTGCCGGAAACAGCTCTCTTTTGCCTTCAGGTTCAGGAACAGACTGCATCAGTTTCTGATACGCCTCACCCTGACGTTTCTGATAATGATCGCCATGATATTGGCGATTTTCACCACCGCGAGAACCTCCTACACTCCCTTTACTTGACAAAACCTCTTTTGGTGACGATGTCGCCGCAGGTGTAGCATTGTTTGACCGGGAAAAATGATTTTCCCCTGCTGATGGACGGTTTTCCGGCTCCCATGCCGGAGCAGGCTCACCGCAAGCTATATCCAATTCAGCGCCGCTTCCGCGCTGTTTTAATACGGCGGTTACACCCTGATAGATAAAATCATGTACCAAACGGGCTTGATGGAAGCGAACTTCATGCTTCGCGGGATGCACATTTACATCCACCTGATGCGGATCAACCTCCAAATATAAAACATAAGCAGGCTGCTGTTCTCCTCGGAGCAAATCTTGATAAGCTTGACGGATAGCATGATTAATTAAGCGATCACGCATCATACGCCCGTTTACATAACAATATTGAATATCTCCACTCGCTTCAGCATTCATCGGATCAACAACCCATCCTTTAATCGATAAATCGTCATGCTGCCAAGAAAGAGAAAGCGCCCGTTGCATAAAAGCGGTGCCACAAATAGAAGCCAACCGCCGCTCATACTGTGATTCATCTTTCGCTGGCCGGTATTGGCGCACCAACTTACCGTTATGATGTAAATTGATCAATACATCCAAGCGCGCCAATGCAATACGTCTGACAACTTCATCAATATGACCAAATTCTGTCTTTTCTGTTCGCAGAAACTTGCGCCGCGCAGGAGTATTATAAAAGAGATCCAATACTTCAACAGTACTGCCTACTGGATGTGCCGCCGGCTTCACTGTCACCGCCATATCCCGCCCTTCCGCGTAGGCTTGCCAAGCTTCATGCTGTTCTTCAGTACGGGAAGTTAATGTCAGACGTGAAACTGAACTGATACTCGCCAGCGCCTCTCCACGGAATCCCATACTGATAATGGCTTCCAAATCATCAAGTGTGGCGATCTTACTGGTGGCATGACGAGCCAACGCTAGCGCAAGATCCTGATGGTTAATACCACAGCCATTATCACGGACACGAATCAGTTTTACTCCACCACGCTCAATTTCAATATCAATACGGCTAGCACCAGCATCAAGGCTATTCTCCACCAACTCTTTTACAACTGATGCAGGGCGTTCTACGACTTCGCCAGCCGCTATTTGGTTTGCTAATTGAGGAGGTAGGATCTTGATTGCCATACTTAACCTTTACTTCTTGGCTGTTTTAGGTGCCGCTTGTAATGGATTCGCTAGAAAATAGTTGCGCAATCCTCGATGGATAGCACTTGCCAGCTTATCCTGAAAATCATTGGAACCAAGCAGTGTTTCTTCTGCTGAGTTACTGATAAATCCCGTTTCCACTAAAATTGAAGGAATATCCGGTGAACGTAACACACCTAAGCTAGCATGTTCCGGTGAACGTTTATGTAATAAACCGACTTTACGCAACTCACTTAAAACCTGTACTGCAACGTTATAACCCACCCGTTGGGAGTGACCAAATTGCAGATCCAGCACCGCCTGGCTTAGATAGGGATCGGTACCATTTGCCAATGCATCTCCTGCGCCACCCAGTAACTCAGACTGTTTCTCATGCTGCTCAAGCCAATTACCCAATTCACTGTTTGCACGCTTGTTTGACAACACCCAGACAGAAGCACCACGCGCACTACGATTAGGGGCTGCATCTGCATGAATAGAAACCAACATATTCGCGCTATGTTTACGCGCAACCTCAGAACGACCCGCAACAGAAATAAAATAGTCTCCGTTACGGGTCAAAACGGGTTTGAACATAGGATCATTGCGTAACAATGCTTCAAGTTTGCGCGCTACACTGATAGTCACATTCTTCTCTTTCAATCCACGTTGCCCAATCGCACCGGGGTCTTGACCACCATGTCCTGCATCAATAGCGACAACTACTCGCTGACTGCCCTTAGACGTTGCTTGCAAAGCAGCCTGCTTTGTCGTCTGCAATCTGTTGTTAGTAAGTAATGGCTTACTTGTAGCTGCTTGTGAGCTCTCCCTAAAAACAGACTTACCAGTCGATACCCCAGAAACCCGCAGAGTAAAAATCACCCGATATTCACTACCCGACTGCTGTACTATAGAATTGACTTTAACTTTATTATTTAGTTCAAATACAATGCGTTTTTTTTGTCGATCAGGTGACTGACTGGAACGGATTTTCCTCACTAAATCCTGCTCCTGTAGATTCATGGGTAAACCAACAATTTTTTCTGATTGATAGATATCTACCACTAAACGCTCTGGCGAATGCAATGGAAAAACACTGTAATTAGGGCGACCACCTGAAAAAACCATCGTCACTTTAGATTCATTTATGCTGTTACTGACGTGAATATTGGATAAAGTCGCCGCTGTTGCAGTTGTTACCACTAAACTGTTTATCATAATAAACAGCCAGCCCATTACCATAAAACTGACTTGCCATTTCTTTATCATTTTTGCGACTAAAGGACGCGTCATGGTCAGATGATCTCTTATAAATATTTCAAATTATCTAACAGGCTCTCGCCATATTTAGACAAAGCAATAAAATGTGCCTGTCGCCCTTCTGGCTGGTAACTCAAATGTAATTCAATATCTGCGTCCGGTAATACGCCTTCTCCTTGCTGAGGCCATTCCACCAGGCAAATGGCATCTTGATGGAAATAATCACGTATTCCCATAAATTCCAACTCTTCTGGATCTGCCAATCGGTAAAGATCGAAATGGTAAACCGACATCGGCGTTAAAGCATAAGGCTCAACCAAAGTATAAGTTGGGCTTTTTACATGCCCTTTATGACCTAAGAACTGCAAAAAACCACGGCTAAACGTAGTTTTACCAGCGCCCAAATCACCATACAAATAAATTACACTACCACTATTACAAGCAGCGGCAACCGCGCTTCCAAGAGAAACCGTCGCATTTTCATCTTTAAGTGATAAAACAAGTTCTTTCATCGAATAATATCTGCTGTTTTATTAATTCATCAGCTAAAACGATAACCCTAACACACTTCTATTATCAACATTTAACATCTTCTGCTCAGTTTCATTATCAAACCCACTATTTTTGGCCTGAAACAAATTATGCTACACTGCGACGCCTTGCAGTATAAACTGATTTCCACCATGACAACGCCTCTCGATCTTAATCTTTTAGCCGCCAACATCAAACAATGGGGTCTTTCTCTTGGTTTCCAACAAGTTGGCATTTGTGATACTGATTTATCGGTAGAAGAAACAAAACTTCAGGAATGGCTGGATAAACAATATCACGGGGAGATGGCATGGATGAAACGCCACGGCATGATGCGTGCTCGCCCGGATGAACTTTTACCAGGGACACTGAGAGTTATTAGCGTAAGAATGAATTACCTTCCTGCTAAAGCTTCTTTCGCCAGCACGCTAAACGATACTGAACTCGGTTATATCAGCCGTTATGCTCTGGGAAGAGATTATCACAAACTGCTCCGCCAACGTCTTAAGAAACTCGGCGAACAAATCCAAAACTATTGCCATGACTTCGAATATCAGGGAGTCCTTAATTTTCGACCTTTTGTTGATTCAGCGCCTATAATGGAACGCCCACTCGCCGCCAAAGCCGGATTAGGCTGGGTCGGTAAACACTCACTTATTCTTAATAGAGAAGCTGGTTCATGGTTTTTCCTCGGTGAGTTGCTGATTAATCTTCCCCTGCCGATAGATCCTCCACAAGAAGAGCAATGTGGACGCTGTGTCGCCTGCATGACAACCTGCCCAACCGGTGCAATTATCGCCCCTTATACTATTGACGCCCGCCGTTGTATTTCCTACCTCACAATTGAATTAGAAGGCATTATTCCTGAGGAATTTCGTCCATTGATGGGAAATCGTATTTATGGTTGCGATGACTGCCAGATTATTTGTCCCTGGAACCGCTTTTCCCAATTGACAGATGAAGATGATTTCAGCCCTCGTGCAATATTACATACACCAAAGCTATTGGATTTATTCAATTGGAGTGAAGAGAAATTCCTACGGATAACGGAAGGTTCTGCAATTCGCCGCATTGGTTATTTACGCTGGCTACGCAATATTACTGTTGCTTTAGGAAACGCACCTTATCAGTACGATATCGTTCTGGCTCTACAACAAAAACTTGGATTAAACACCATGCTAGATGAACATATTCATTGGGCTATTGAACAGCAAATCATTCGCCGTAAAACGAATACTATTAATGTACAAACCCCACAACAGAAACGGCTTATTAGAGCGATAACCAAGGGCTTACCCAGAGATGCTTAATTATTAGCCATCCCTATAACGTATAAAAAGATTCAGATAATTTTCCTGTGAATAAAATAAAAACCCCTTGCTGATCAATGCTCAAAAAAAGCGCAAGTGATCAATATGACATTTCTTAACAAAGAATCATTCTGAAAAACTATCAACGGGTTACAAAAGAAATATTCATTTTATGACATTCAAAATTAGAAAAATTCAGACGCAACAGCCTGTGGATAAGTCTGTGTGATAATTTTAAAGCATCGCACTTATTTGCCGAGAAACCAGCTTCCGAGCTGTGGATAAAAAATAGAAATCTGTACTATGAGGATATAATCCAAAAATCAAACCTAAAACAAGCGAGCACGACTATTGAGGAAGAAGCTTGAAGCGGGAGATAAACCCTATGAATATCAGCTAATTCATTGATTCGACTGATATTTTTCCCATGCCTCATTGCCGAAAGGAGTGCATTATGTACTACCTCAAAACGTTTGGCAAGCAGAAGTTGAAAAAATATTTGGCAATGAAAGAATAATACTTTCTTTACCCCTTTAGACATAAACATCACACAATATTGGTCAAACCAACGCACAGATTCAGACATTCAGCTAAAGCCTTCGCTTGATCCACTGTTATTACGGTGAGATTCTTTTTACTTGATCAAGGAGGATCTGAACAATCATGAGGAATCAATAAGCAAACAATTTTCATGGGCGCCAATCATATTGAATATCGCCCTGCGATTGCATGCAAATAACAGTAAGATAACTCACTAGCAATGAGGATTAAAGAATGAAAAGATTTACCAAAATTGCAGTAGGTTTTCTAGCATTAACCACAGCTCAAATCGCCTTTGCCGCTACCAGCAC
The DNA here is from genome assembly GCF_001684335.1 of Photorhabdus namnaonensis. Classification (GTDB taxonomy): domain Bacteria; phylum Pseudomonadota; class Gammaproteobacteria; order Enterobacterales; family Enterobacteriaceae; genus Photorhabdus; species Photorhabdus namnaonensis. Next base: position 15,823 of record NZ_LOIC01000095.1, on the reverse strand, counting down.
TTGGTCACAAACGAACCGTGCCCCAAATGTTTATGCTGCCGGCTACACCAACTCAAATTTCTTTACCACACCCTCTTCAGTACCGACAAGGGCAACTATTACGACAGTATCCTGGAATATCGGTTTATATAGCAATGGTGCGACAACTCAGACTTTCAACGTTTGTTACACCCCTCGATATTCATCCACCCCATCGCAATGCCTGGATGTCTCCGACGCCCTAAATAGCACCACAAATGCCTTTAGCGGCCATGACGCCAAAGGTTCCTTTAGAATTAGTGGGATTCTCAACGGAGGTACTTACCCCGTTTACCCGTCCCATTACAATATGATCAAAGTTGATTATCAGTATTAAGCAACCGGACCTGAAGCCTCATGGCTTCAGGTCAAAGAGCTCCCTGAAAGCCAAGGAGATAGCCGAACCCACCACGCGAAACTTTTTAGTCGCCAATACGATAAATGCTTTAGTGGCTAGTGACGATTGACGTTCATCAAACACAGCTAAAATCAGCATTTGCTTAATTGGAAAGGTGATTTTATAATCAAGCAATTGACTTTTTATAGTCTCTATTTAGTCCTTTTTAATGTGAGGAATTCTATGCGTTATTCAGAACAGATCAAACCCATTAGCTACCTAAAAGCCAATGCAGCCACGGTGATGACGACACTCGCTGAGTCCCGTTCACCGATGATTATTACACAAAATGGCGAGGCAAAAGCGGTGATTCAAGATATTGCCTCTTATGAGCAGACTCAGGAAACTATAGCGTTGTTAAAGATTTTAGCTTTAGGACAACAACAAGTTAAAGCAGGTGAAGTCACACCAATAAAGGATGTGGTTCAACGCTTAAAAAATAAAGGGAAGTCCACCTGATGCCATATCATGTCATGCTGACTAAAAATGCCGAAGCAGATTTAGAGGACATTTACGATTACATTGTCGAAAATGACAGTTCAGAGAAAGCTGATTATGTATTGGATCAATTGCTGAAAACAGCAGACAGTCTGGCTAACTTTCCTGAAAAAGGCAATTATCCCAAGGAGTTGCAGGAGTTAGGGATACGCGACTTCCGCCAAACATTTTTTAAACCTTACCGGGTTATTTACCAGATCACAGGTAAACAGGTGGTAATTTTTGTGATTGCCGATGGTCGGCGGGATATGCAAACCCTGCTTACGCACCGGTTATTAAGTGTATCTGCATGATAAGGAAGACTTGGAGCGGGAAACGAGACTCGAACTCGCGACCCCGACCTTGGCAAGGTCGTGCTCTACCAACTGAGCTATTCCCGCATTACTGACTGGTGATCACCTGAAATAATACATCAATCCCAAGAAATCAATTGTGAATCTAAACTTGGAGCGGGAAACGAGACTCGAACTCGCGACCCCAACCTTGGCAAGGTTGTGCTCTACCAACTGAGCTATTCCCGCGTCACTGACTGGCTAATAATAACCAGAAACAACATACTAACTCCAAATCAAAATTTGGAGCGGGAAACGAGACTCGAACTCGCGACCCCGACCTTGGCAAGGTCGTGCTCTACCAACTGAGCTATTCCCGCATATCTTTTAGTACGCCATCCATACCTTATGAAATTCTTCATCGGTATGGGGAGCGCATTATACGAAAAATCGTTGCGCCCGCAAGCCTTTCAACGTAAAAAAACAAACTTTCCGGTCAAATGACGATTTAAACGCCAACGCCGGTTAATTAATCATCACACCGAACTTGCATTATCATACCAACAGAAAATAAAACTTTCTGACTCACAGTTGAATAAAATGTTCCCGATAGTAGGCTAACTCAGCAACTGATTCACGGATATCATCCAGCGCCTGATGAGTATTCTGCTTCTTAAACCCAGCAAGGATTTCCGGCTTCCAGCGACGGGCTAATTCTTTAAGTGTGCTGACATCCAAGTAGCGGTAATGAAAATAAGCCTCCAATTCTGGCATATAGCGGAACAAGAAACGCCGATCCTGACTAACACTATTACCACAAATGGGGGAAGCACCTGCCGGAACCCATTTTTCCAAAAATTCAATCGTCGCCTTCTCTGCCTCACGATCGTCAATTTTACTTGCTTTAACACGTTCAACCAGCCCACTGCCCGTATGGGTGCGCACATTCCATTTATCCATCAGAGCAAGTTGTTCATCAGACTGATAAACCGCTATAACTGGCCCTTCCGCCAGGATATTCAAATTTGCATCGGTGACAATTGTCGCAATTTCAATAATGCGATCCCTCTCTGGATCTAAACCCGTCATTTCCAGATCTATCCAGATAAGATTGTGCTCACTTTTTGACATGTTATATCCTAGATTGGAGAGATAGTTCTTATTAATGGTGTATCATAGCGCTTTTAAGCAATAACAGCGATATACCCTATGGATTTCAAGATGCATCGCGACGGCAAGGGAGCGAATCCCCGGGAGCATAGGTAACTATGTGACCGGGGTGAGTGAGTGCAGCCAACAAAGAGGCAACTTGAAAGATGACGGGTATAAATGTGGAACAAGTGAGGTTCGGTGGCTAAACATAAACTATCCAAAGGCCAGCAACGGCGGGTACAGGCAAATCATCAACGCAGGTTGAAAAAACAGGATAATAAACCTGAAATGGATGATAGTCAGTTAGGTGAACCTCAAGAAGGGCTGGTTATCAGCCGTTTTGGCCAACATGCTGATGTCGAGGCAGCAGACGGTTCTATACAACGTTGTAATATTCGCAGAACTATCCGCTCATTGGTCACTGGCGATCAGGTGGTATGGCGCCCTTCGCTGCAAACACAAGCAGATGTTAAAGTAAATGGTATTGTTGAAGCCGTTCACGAACGGACTTCCGTACTTACGCGGCCTGACTATTATGATGGCATTAAACCTATCGCCGCCAATATTGACCAAATAGTGATTGTATCAGCCATTCTTCCTGAACTGTCACTCAATATTATCGATCGCTACCTTGTCGCCTGTGAAACACTGGGCATTGAGCCATTGATTGTATTGAATAAAATTGATCTGTTGGACGAAGAAAGCCGTGAATGGGTCAACGAAATCATGTCCACATACCACAACATTGGTTACAGGGTATTGAAACTCTCAAGCCATACTGGCGAAGGTATGGAAGAATTAACGAAGATGCTTGCAGGTCGAATCAGCATTTTTGCCGGTCAGTCTGGCGTAGGTAAATCAAGTTTACTCAACACGCTCCTGCCAGAAGATGAAGAAGAGATTCTGGTCAATCAGGTTTCAGATGTTTCCGGTTTAGGTCAGCACACCACAACAGCATCCCGTCTTTACCATTTTCCACATGGCGGTGATGTTATTGATTCTCCCGGCGTTCGGGAGTTCGGCCTGTGGCATTTAACACCGGAGCAGATAACTCAGGGTTTTATCGAATTCCGTGATTATCTCGGCGGTTGTAAATTCCGTGATTGCAAACATCGGGACGATCCAGAGTGTGCGTTACGGAAAGCAGTAGAAGATAATGAAATAACTCAAGAACGCTTTGAGAATTATCACCGTATTCTCGACAGTATGGATCAAATTAAACCACGCAAAACTTTTACAGATAACGATAGCTAACTGACATTAAATGAAAGGGCGGGTACAATACCCCCTTTTGTCTAATTTCGCCAATAGAATCCAAGAGGTTGACGTGCTGGATAACATTAAAATCAGGTTACATTATCTACTGCCTAAACAGGGAATAACTCACCTGGCAGGCTGGTTTGCTAACAAAAAAGCTGGCTGGTTGACTCAACTAGCAATCAAGGCGTTTGCTCGTGTTTATAAAGTGGATATGAATGAAGCGAAAGCGCCTGAGTTTTCAGCATATACGACATTCAATGAGTTCTTTATCCGCCCATTAAAAGATGATATTCGCCCGGTTGTCAGCAATGAACACCAATTAGCTCTACCTGCTGACGGTACTATCAGCCAGTTAGGCAATATCCGTACATACCAGCTCCTTCAAGCTAAAGGACACCACTACACGCTTGAAGCTCTACTCGCCGGTAATCATCAGTTGGCAGAGATATTTCGTGATGGGCAGTTTGTAACCACTTACTTATCACCTAAAGATTATCACCGTGTACATATGCCTTGCGATGGATTACTGAAAGAGATGATCTATGTCCCTGGCGATTTATTCTCTGTCAATCCATTGACTGCCGCCAACGTACCAAATCTGTTCGCTCGTAATGAAAGAGTCATCTGTCTGTTTGATACTCAATTTGGGCCTATGATACAGATTCTGGTTGGTGCAACTATCGTCGGCAGTATTGAAATGGCTTGGTGTGGTACGGTTACACCACCACGGGAAGGCATTATCAAACGCTGGACTTACCCCGAAGCTGGTGCAACTGGCGCGATTTCTTTCAAGAAAGGGGAAGAAATGGGGCGTTTCAAATTGGGCTCTACCGTCATTAACCTGTTTGCATCAAATCAGGTACAGCTTGCCGGGCATTTGAGCAGCGGCTCCACAACCTGCATGGGTGAACTGTTAGCCCAAACTATTTTGCCCGAAGAACCTACTGACAACATAAGCTAATCCCTTTCCAAGGAGAGCCCTTTATCGTGCGCCTGATTATCAGCTTATTGCTTAGCTTGCTCATTATTAATCCGGTTCTTGCTGTGATTCCACTTGATGAAAACCAGCTCAAACAAGAACTGAAACAAATCGAATCCAGCAAAAACCCGCAGGATGCAGAAGTTGCTCAGGCGTTACAAGGCGCTCTCAATTGGATTGCTGATACTAAATCAGCTAATGACAGAACGCAGAAATATCAGACCGCCATTGATGATTTTCCTAAAATCACGAAAGAACTTCGTCAAAAATTACTCTCTGAAAGTGATACTCCTCGTCCAATTCCCGCTAACCAACCCATTGCAAGCGTTGAGCAACAGATCATTCAGGTCAGCAGCCGGTTGCTAGAACAAGGGGGACAATTACAGCAAGAGCAGGACAAAGGACGGGAAATCAGCGACTCTCTCGTACTGTTACCGCAACAACAATCAGAAGCGCGACGCCTGCTAACTGACGCATCCTCTCGCCTGCAATCATTAGGAACACCCTCCACGCCATTAGCAGAAGCTCAATTTGCCTTAGCTCAAGCCGAAGTCAACGCCCACAAAGCAACAGTCAATGAACTTGAAATAGCTCAACTTTCCGCTAACAATCGGCAAGAAATTTCCCGTATGCGGGTTGAACTGTTCAAAAAACGCTATCATCGATTTGATCTTGAGCTGCAACAACTCCGCAGCCAACTTAACGCACAGCGTCAGCAAAAAGCGGAATTAGCCTTAGAACATACCGAAATGCTGGCGGAACAAAGTGATCAGCTACCAAAATTTCTGCTTGATGAATTACAACTGAACCGGAATTTATCTCAGGAATTAAATCAACAAGCACAACGAATGAATATCATCGGCTCAAAGCAGCGACAAGCCGCCAGTGATATTATTCAAGTCCGGCAAGCATTGAATACCATTCGTGAACAAGCACAATGGCTAGGCGGCTCTACAACGCTCGGAGAAGCGCTCCAAACTCAACTTGCCCGTTTGCCTGACATGTCTAAGCCACAGCAACTTGATCGGAATATTGTCAAATTCAGGGTTGATCGCCTGAAATACGAAGACATGCTGGAGCAGTTACAAAAAGAGACCAAACCCGTACAGAAAAGCAACGTTGCGTTAACTGCGGAACAAGAGAGGATTTATGATTCTCTTATCCGCACCCGCAAAGAATTACTCAATTCACTATTATCTGGCTATGACAGTGAAATCCTTGAATTGACCAAACTGAAAGTCGCTACCAGTCAGCTAAATGATGCGCTAACAGAAGTTAAAGAAGCCACACACCGTTATCTATTCTGGGTCGCGGATGTTAATCCTGTTTCGCTTAATTACCCAATCAATGTTGTGCAGGATCTAACCCGTCTACTATCGCTGGACACTTTTTCTCAGTTAAGCGGCGCCCTGATAGTCATGCTGACCACTCAAGATACGTTGCTATACTTATTTGGCGCGCTATCCCTAGTTATATTCAGCATCGGTTCCCTTCGCCATTACCACGCATTCCTTGAACGCGCGAGTAACCGTATCGGCAAAGTCACTCATGATCACTTTTCTCTCACTTTGCGTACCGTATTCTGGTCGGTTGTTGTCGCGTTACCTTTACCGATGCTCTGGTCCGCCATTGGTTATGGGCTGCAAAGCGCCTGGCAGTATCCTATGGCGACAGCTATCGGTTATGGCGTCAGCGCTACGACTCCCGTTCTATGGATCTTCATGCTGAGTGCCACTTTCGCCCATCCAAATGGATTATTCATTGCCCATTTCCGTTGGCCGGAAGAACGCGTTAAACGGGCTTTACGATTCTACCAGCTATCTATCTTTGCCATTGTGCCATTGGTCATGGCATTGATAACTTTTGAACATTATAGTGATCGAGAATTTGCTTCCACACTTGGCAGGCTTTGTTTCCTAATCCTGTGTATCTCCTTAAGCCTGATCACCAACAGCCTGAAACGGGCAAGAGTCCCGCTCTATTTGGATAAACATGGCTCCGGCGAAAATGTTATCAATACCGCTCTCTGGTGGATTTTACTCTCTGCGCCGATAGTCGCGGCGCTAGCTTCCATACTGGGATATTTCAGCACATCACAAGCATTGCTTGGCCGTTTAGAAACTTCCGTTGCTATCTGGTTCTTTTTACTGGTTATTTATCACATTATCCGTCGTTGGATGCTGATTCAGCGACGCCGTATCGCCTTTGACCGGGCAAAACAGCGACGGGCGGAAATTCTGGCTCAACGAGCCAAAAGCGAGGACGACTCAACGGGTTCAAGCAGTATCGAAGGCGCCATTGAAGTTGAGGAACCTATTATTGATCTGGATGCAATCAGCGCTCAGTCATTGGGATTAGTCCGTTCAATCCTAACTCTACTTGCCTTGGTTTCACTCATTTGGCTCTGGTCAGAACTTCATTCCGCTTTCTCATTTCTAGAAAATATCCGACTGTGGGATGTCACCACGACAATAAACAATGTAGAAACTGTTCAACCCATCACCGTAGGTTCTGTCTTGATTGCTATCTTGGTGATTATTATCACCACTCAACTGGTGCGTAACCTGCCCGCATTGCTTGAGTTGGCCTTACTACAGCATTTAGAACTCACACCCGGTACCGGCTTCGCCATTACCACACTCACCAAATACACCATTACTTTGATTGGTGGTTTAGTCGGTTTCTCCCTGATTGGTCTTGAATGGTCAAAATTACAATGGCTTGTCGCTGCGTTAGGGGTTGGACTAGGTTTTGGCTTACAGGAAATCTTCGCCAACATCGTTTCTGGCCTGATGATATTGTTTGAAAAACCCATTCGTATCGGTGATACCGTGACTATCCGCAACCTGACTGGCAGCATCACCAAGATCAATACACGGGCAACAACCCTTTCGGACTGGGATAGAAAAGAGATCATCGTTCCTAACAAAGCCTTTATCACCGAGCAGTTTATTAACTGGTCATTATCTGACACCATCACCCGTGTCGTGCTGACAATTCCTGCACCGACAGAAGCTAGCTGTGAAGAAGTCACCCAAATCCTATTAACCGCGGCTAAACGCAGCACTTTGATCCTTGAGAACCCGGCGCCTGAAGCCTATCTGGTTGATCTTCAACATGGTATTCAGATATTTGAATTACGTATTTATGCCGCTGAAATGGGGCATCGAATGCCTGTCCGCCATGAAGTCCACCAGCTTATTTTGCAAGGATTCCGCGAACACGGCATTACTCTGCCATTCCCACCATTTCAGGCGAGTATTGATGTCATTGGTCGGGATATTCGCAGTGCGACGACCAATATGTCAGGCCGTAATCCACCTCGTCAACCGGGTAGTTTGTAAAAACAATGAAGCACTGAGCGCCCATACTTGAATCAACTCACCCTATTTCAGGCAGAATATGGCCTTTTTTACCGCCATCCTAGGCTTGAAATAGGCTTTGCGAAGCAATTAATGTCGCGCCACAAGAGGTTTTCATTCCCGCCAACGAGTACATTTGCCCATTAGCGCTGACTATTTTAGGCGTCCCTTCCACAATGGTTTGATTGCCGCCACATTTTGGACAGGATACCGCATCCCCAACCCGAGCCGCTTTCTTCCCTAACACATCAAAGCCTTCATCACCGGCTAACACCTTACCGCCATGCGAAGTCGAATCACCGACCAAAATAATAGAACGTGACATCTTTCCCTCCATTAACTCATGATTAAATATTCATTTCAGCTTCCGACATCTGACTATCATGGCACCATAACTTGATTAAATAAATCTTATGTAAATAAAACGCATTGAAATAAATTACATAATCATGTTAATGGAACACCTATAAAATTTACCTCATTAACTGTTTGAAACAAAAATTTACACATAATTAAACTATCAACCTTGATATCCATAAGATCAAAATATAAATTTACATTAATATTTGATTACAAAGAACACAAAGGTAGATATGAAAAATTTTGAAGATTTCTATAGGGAAGCACTTTCACAAATAAAGCATGATCTGAGCAACGCGGCGCAAGAGCATCCACACCTTGATCCATTTACCTCCGAATCCGGCGACCCAGATATTCTCCGCGTACTGGAAGGTTTTGCGCTTATCACTGCCGGTCTTCAACAAAAAATTGATGATGGTTTCCCGGAAGTCGTCAACCCGCTTCTACGAAAAGTATGGCCGATACCTTTACATCCGATCCCTTCAACCAGCATTATCCAGTTAGATATTCAACCGGGCAGCATGACTGAAACCACAAACATTGCCAAAGGCAGTGAAATTTCCGCCATACAGCAGAACCAATCCATTACGTTCAGAACCACTCAAGATATCAATATTGAGCCCATCACTTTGGTCCATAAAACGCTGACGCACAGCGGAGACAAGAGCCTGATATCACTGACCTTTCAATATCATGGCCCAACTACCCACTGGAAGACAGGGCAAATCACACTTTTTCTCGGAGAAGATCAAAAACTGGCGTCTTTACTGACCAAATACGTAGATCAATCGCTGAACAACACTTATCTGAAAACATCCCTGAAAGAGCAGGAAATGTGGCTATCTCTTGAGATTGCTCCACGCCTGAAAGAAAATTTGGTCCTACCGAGACCCCATGATTATTTCTGGCCGTTGCAGGTACTATACGAATACCTCTATCTGCCACATGTTAATGACTTTATGTCATTTGATTTATCGGAAGAAATCGCTGAACTCCCTTTGGGAGAGGATAAGCAATTTACCATTATCTTAGAATTTGACTGTAATATTCCCATCGAGGACATTACACCCGCATTTATTCCCCATTGCGTACCCGTTATTAACCTGGCTCCGGCAAGAACAAAACCGATAACATTTGAAAAGGGCAAATCGCGTTATGTATTAGCAGCGAATGAAATCTTTAGTATTGATAACATTAAACTCCAATCCGATCCTGATGGAACATCTGAAGGATCTGCTCACAGCGTTCCTCTTATCAATAGCGAGCAACTGGCCGCCTGCCATTTTGCCGAACCCGGTGACAACATATTACTTTTTAACCATATACGGGAAGAATCGCCATTTGGCGGCAATCAAATTAATCTCACGTTTTATGATCATCAGGCAAAACCCGTAACAAAACACCACTATCGCGAATTTTACTGCCAATATCACAGATATCATACGCAAGCACGGACATTGGGCATCGGGCAAATCTGTATACCCAGCGAGCAGATACCCAGCCATATTCAGGCCAGGAATATCGTGTCGGCGTCAAAAGATCTTCCTGCCGTCGTAAACAGTCATCAGCACTGGCCGATACTATCTTTGTTGTCGATTGGGCCATTTTTTCTCAGTCACATTGAATCAGTCAGATCTCTGGTCAAACAACTTGATACCTTCGCGCATCTGGACGCCCCGCGTAGCCGGCATATTCAGCGCATGGCCGATGGTCTCAGCGCTATCTACCTTGAGCCATACTACCATTTTGACAAGGGCATTCCTGTGAGAGGCCAAGCCATCACACTGCGCATGACACCAGAAAATTATGAGCATGAAGGAGAAATGTATGCTTTTGCCAAAACACTACACACCGCTTTCTCCCTCTGTTTTGTTGAAACCAGCTTTCACAGATTAACCGTTATCAATAACGACACCAATGAATACTGGGAATTTTACAATATGCCTGGGCATCAGAAGATCATGTAACGTCACGAGGAAAAATTATGAAAACTGGACTCCGCTTTTCCTGCACCATCGGCAATCTGCCGCCCATGACTTTTGCGGTAGTGAATTTTACCTTAGATGAAGCGCTTTCATCGTTATTTACCCTGTCTCTCACATTAGCGGCAAACCGTTCCAATATAGACACGGACACCCTGCTGCTCCAAACCGGGCGGTTCACTGTCACCCGTGACGATATTCTGCAACGTGAAGTAAAAGGACTGGTTGCAAGCGCGGTAGTGGGCACCACAAACCGGCATCAAACCCAGTATCACCTGACAGTCAGACCAGAAATGTGGCTGCTGACACTCGATCAGGACAGCCGTATCTATCACCAGCTCAGTGTCCCCGATATTTTACAAAGCATACTGAAACAGAAGAAACTCCGAGCCAATATGCATTTGAATAACCCACACTCAACACGGGAATACGTCACCATGAAAAGGGAATCATCCTACGATTTCTTTACCCGCCTGGCGGCTGAGGAGGGGATTTTCTTCTGGTTCGCCGATGACGGACTTTATCTGAGTGATAGCTACCTGAACATGAGAGCGCCGGATACGCTGATTTATAACCCGGACATTGCCAACGCAGTAGAAGAAAATGTTATCTATAAATGGTCTCTTGGCTCCTACATGCGCCCGGAATCTACCGACCAAAAAGACAGAAATTATCACAACCCCAATTACGCTTTACAGCATAACGCCACGGATTTTGAAGCGGAGAACGGCACGCCATTTCATATTTTTGAAAGTTACGGCCGTTTTCAGAAAGACAAAGAGGGCATTCCGTTTACCCAGTACCGGCTGGAAGCCCTGCGTGTTGACAGCAAATCAGGGCAAGCAGACAGCAATTGTATTCGGTTAATGCCCGGCAGAATTTTTACACTAACCCACCACCCGATTGACGCCATGAATGATCGCTGGCAAGTCATCTCTTCCCAACACATCGGGCATGTCCCCGCCGTTCTGGGCGATGGCGGAACCGGTACTACCCTGAATTCACAAACCCGGTTCATTCCGGGTCGCAACAATTGGCGTCCGCCATACCGCTATAAACCCCTGGCCGATGGCGACGAAGTTGCAACCGTTGTCGGACCCGGGACTGAAGAAATTTACGTCAATAAAGATGGCGCGGTTCGCGTTCACTTTCACTGGAACCGTTATGATGCGCCTGACGACCAGGCTTCTTGCTGGGTGCGGGTTGCACAAGGCTGGAATGGCAACGGATTTGGTTTTCTGGCAACACCGCGAGTCGGTCAGGAAGTGATTATCTCCTATCTCAACGGCGATATTGACCGGCCTATTATTACCGGATGCACTTACAACGGTCTTAACCGCCCGCCGCTGAATTTACCCGCGGAAAAGACGCGCACCACGTTCAGAACCAAAACACATAAAGGTAACGGCTTTAACGAATTACGTTTTGAGGATGAAAACGGCAGTGAAGAAGTGTTTATTCATGCTCAACGGGATATGAATACGCTGATTCTGAATGATGAAACCCACAATATTGGGCATAACCGGACACATCATATTAAACATGATGCCCATTTACGCATTGATAATGAGTACCGCATACAGACGGGAAATGACATTTCCCTATCTACGGGGCAAAAACTCCATATCAAAGCAGATGACGCCCTGTTAACTCAAAGCGGCAATGAAATTCACCTAAGTTCCGGCGCTAAAGTCGTGATTGATGCCGGCAGTGAACTGACCCTACAGGCCGCCGGGCACTTCCTTAAAATCGATGCAGGCGGTATTACCAGCAGTGCGGGCATTAACTTCGGCAGTGGATCACCCGGCAGCGGCTCAGGCTGGGGTGGCAAGCTACCGGATATGCTGGATAAACTGAAACAAACCAGTGTCGTGCAGGCAGAAAAAGCCCTGACGGCACCGTTGAAAGAAATCTGTCTGACCTGTCTGCTAAAAGCAGAACAGAATGGCACGGCAATGGTTATCAGGGGGCAGTCATGACACCGGAATTACAGAAAAAATGGAGTGAATACAGAGAAAGACATCCCGAAATGAAATGGTATGCCTTAGTCAGCGGCCTACAGTATGAACGTCATTTTGCTGAGGAGATTAAGTATATCGCCGGCATGAATAATCCCCTGTTCCGGCAATACCCGGATGCCAAAATTGCATTCGCGGGGCCGTGGTTGTTTGATATGGCTTATGCGAAATCATGGGAAGAAAAGTTATCTACGCTGGAAAAGGTTGCACCTTCGGTATCCTGGCTACACACCACGCTGTCTTTAGACAAACTGACTCGTCACCTTGAAAACTACCTGAATGTTGAGCTGGAAACGGGGGAAACGGCATTACTGCGTTTTCACGATCCCCGCATTTTGCATCAAATCCGGGATATTTTCAGCCCAGAGCAATTGTCGGCATTCACTGACGGTATTCATGAGTGGGTTTATCTATTTGATAGTAATGATCATTTCGTAAAAGGAGCCTAGCAATGATAAAACTCAGCAAGGAACAGGTCGCTAAATTTATTGATGCGGAAGATGAGGCTTATGTGACCCAGATCCGACAACGTATTCTGGCTGAGCACAGTGAATTAGTCGAAAATGAAAGCGAACACAGCCTGCACGAACGATTAAAGAAGGCTTATCTGGATTTGGTTGAGATGGAGTTCAGGGATGAAGCATTGATCCGCTCTTATTTACATTTCGTTGCATTTAACCATGATTTTCACGGCTCGCCAGCAATCCAGAATATGTTGAACGCCGGAGATAGCCCGGAGCAACAATACCGTGATTATTTGCGGGTTATGGATAATTTATTGAAAAGGAGAAATTAATATGCCATTACCACTTCTTGCGCCAGCGGCTCCTGCTCTTTTAGCTGCTGCGGAATGGACACTGGCTGCTTGTGCAGCGGGATTAGCCGCCGTTGGTGTGATGGAAAGCACCAAAGATAAAGAAGGCGAACAAGACAAAGCAAAAGCGGATACACAAACAATTGCTTCGTCTCGTACCGAATGTGAGAAATGTCCGGCAATTGGCAACGTTACGATGGTTTGGGAAAAAACCACATCGTATTCAGAAATAACTATTGCCTACCAAACAAAAATTGCCGGGACGATATACAATCCTGAATTAAACATCATTGAAACTTGGTTATGCATGGATACAAATTTCGATGGTTGGAAACCTGCGCAATGTTTATTTCTTGAGGCCAAAGCTCTGTATGATCAGTTTTTTGAAGACGGGTTACCCAAATGGTTTTATGCTGAATTTAAGAAAAAACCAACAGATAAGACCGGGCTTGAAAGCATGATGTGGCAAGCAGAAAGACAAAATAATGCATGCGCTTCATTAAAAAATATTCCTAAATCACATTGGCATTTTCTGCAACCAATATCTTACGGATATTTTACCAAGGCTTTTGTTAAATTTATTAACATTAAAACATTTAACACACCTTAAATGTGGATATTTATTTTAAAATTAGGATTAAAAAAATGAACATAATACACGCTAGAATAGAAATGTTTTATGATTTAAAAGAGAAGATAACACCGGAATTAGCATTGGATGACACATACTGCATCATGCAACAAATAAATAAGGTATCTAATAGCTCAAGTAGATGGCATCTACCAGGATATGATCTAGACGAAATAAAAGCAAATAACGTTTTTGATGGAAATGGTATTACTGAATATGCCATAAATCAATTCAAAGAAAGTTATGATGAGAATTTTAAATCTATCATAAAAACATTATTTGATGTTCCAGGTGATGTAAAGTTAAAAAATAGAATCATGTATTCAAGCCGAGATTATGATAATAGGCTAGGAAAAACAGATGTAGGCATTGATCTTAGTTTCGAAAAAGAAAAATTCAATCATTCTAAGTATATTGATTTCGTAGCTTCTTTAGTTAGCAACCATTACTCTCCAATAATCATGATGGATGCCAGAGGATATTCGCTAAAACAAAAACAAGTCTTTCCAGATAGGGTTTATGCCGGTTGGATGCTCTACTTACCAATTGAAATAGATCCGACTTTAGTTCCAATGGCAGAAGAAATAATATCTATTTCTGATAAAAATGACAAAAAAGGCTCATTGATTATCACGACAAAAGATATCTTTGATATTGAAAACCAGAAACATATCAATAAAGCCAATGATATTGAAATATGTTTACGGGATTTACAAATATTACCATTAATATCAGAGATATAAATATGACAGACAAAGCTGTGATCCGATTAAACGACATAACCGATCATGGTGGTAAAGTCATTACCGCCATTGATAATTACGTGTATCAAGGCGTGCCTGTTGCCGCTAAAGGTGATTTAGTAAGCTGTCCTAAATGCAAAGGGGTTTTCCCTATTGTGGAAGGTAGCAATGACTTAAAGCATCAGGGAAAACCTGTCGCATTGGAAGGTATGCAAACAGCCTGTGGCGCAAAACTGATTGCCAGCCAGAAAGATTTTCTCGCTTAATGAGACAACAATCACTTTGGCCTATTAGGACAACACTGACGCGCTGCGCTTGTCTTCTCCGTTTTACCGGGCTAATACATTAATCCGGTAGAACGGAGAGCCGAGAAAAATACCGTGATTATTTGTGGGTCATGGATAATTTATTGAAAAGGAGAAATTGATATGCCATTACCACTTCTTGCGCCAGCGTCTCTCTCACTGGTATTTTATACAGCCTATATCTTATTCATATTTTACAGAAATTTTTGCTCCATATCTCAATATTAAAACTTTTAATACTATGATGTCTCAACAACCAGAATAATTTATAGGAGAATTGAAATATGCTCATTATACACCCAAGAATAAAATTATTTTATGATCTTAGAGAAACCATCACACCGGAATTAGCATTGGCCGATACGTATCAGTTAATGAATCACATTAATAACCTCAGTAATAATTCAAGTGGTTGGCATCTACCTGGATATAGTGAAGAAGAAATTAGAGAAAATAACGTATTTAATGAAAATGGCATTACTGAATATGCTTTAAAAGAGTTCAGGGGAATTTATGAGGATGACGGAAGATCTATTATAGTGTCACTATTTGATAATCCTATAATTGATAATTCTGAGAGTGGTAAATTAGAAAATAATATTACATATATTGGCCAGGATGATACTCATTCCAACCCTAATAGATTGGGGAAAACTAATATATCTATTAATCTTGCACTTGAAAAAGAAAAATTCAACATTAAAAACTTTATCGATTTTATTAAACATTTGGTTTCTCATAGATATTCTCCATTTATTATGACAGATACTAGAGGCTATAGATTAAATCAAAAACAAGTTTTCTCAGACCGCCTAAGCGCTGGCTGGATGCTCTATTTACCAATAGAAATAAATCCGACTTTAGTTCCAATGGCAGAAGAAATAATATCTATTTCTGATAAAAATGACAAAAAAGGTTCATTGATTATTACGACAAAAGATATATTTGATATTGAAAACCAGGAGCATATCAATAAAGCCAATGATATTGAAATATGTTTACGGGATTTACAAATACTACCATTGATGACAG
>NZ_LOIC01000094.1:95516-96266 GCF_001684335.1 Photorhabdus namnaonensis | reverse complement strand
CCGCCGCCATTCCAGCTATGACTGCTATTATCACTCCATGCGGTAGATGGGTCATTGATCTTGCGAGCGGATAGAGCAAGGATCTGCTGCACATCCCGATAGCCTAAGTTCGGATTGGCCTCAAGCATCAACGCAACAACACCGGAGACTATCGGCGCGGCAAAGCTGGTGCCTTGCATGCTGGTGTAGTCATTGCCGAAAGTTGAGCCACGTTCGGTTTTCAGCATATAGCTGGTAGACACGACATTGCTGCCCGGCGCCGAAACCAACAGGCTGGCTCCCGGATTGGAGAAGGGTGAGGAGCCAATCTGCAAAGTCGACAAATCTCCTTGTGCGTTGATTGCACCGACTTCCACCGAAAAGCGGTTGTTATTGGTCAGCGACCCTTGGGCATTGCCGCCTTCCGCACGATGGTTGCCGCCCGCCGCCACGATGACGGTACCCAATCCGCCACGACCATTAGCCGCCGCGTACTGCGCATTCAGGCTCAGCGACGCGGCAGTATTTATGGAGCCGCCCTGAAAGCTGCTGAGCACGAAATCGTTGGCAAATCCCCAGCTATTGTTGGCAATGTCAAAACTGACCATATGCCCCAGTCCCGCAAGATCGGCGCCGTCATTGGCCAGATAATAGCCGCCCAACGTAGCATCATGGGCAACTCCGACGCCACCGGTATTATTTTTCGCCGCGACCATCACACCCGCCACCATTGTCGCGTGGTTGGAGACCACATTCGGCAAGGCGCCATTA
>NZ_LOIC01000094.1:93714-95477 GCF_001684335.1 Photorhabdus namnaonensis | reverse complement strand
TGCCGGTGTAGTCCTTCCAGACCGGCAGAATGTTGGCATCGCTCAAATACCATTGTTGAGCAGCTAATGGATCAAGCGGGACTTCCGGGGTCAGTAATGTCGCAACGGCACGCATCGGCGCGGTTTCCCCACTACTCAGATCGACTACCGATGCTGACGGATTACCGGCTGCGTCAGTTACACCATATTTAAAGCTAATGACACCGGTGTAATTTGCATCCGGCGTAAATAAGACATCGCCCTGGGCTGTGAGTTTGACCGTACCGCCTATCGCATCCCCAACATTGGCAATGCGCAGGGCGCCCTGACTGTTAAGATGTTGATCGTTAGCCAACAGACTTTCTGCGGCAATCAGATGTGGCTGAGTACGATCAAAAACCTTGCCGTCCTTGTCGTGAGTGAGGACATCCTCGACAGGCATCGCATTGGGTATTTGTAAATCAACCGCCGAAATATCCGCGAAATTGAGTTTCTGGATATTTTTCAGCGTAACCGTACCGTCACGCCCGGCGACCTTATCGGCCACCACATACCCACTGTCGGTACGGGTGATTTGATAATCGCCGTGGTTACCGTGTAGGCTGACGATGTTGATCCCGCCGTCCCCGTCAATCGTAGCATTGCCGTGACCCACTTCGATCACGTCGTCACCAAAGCCGCCAAAAATCTTATCATCACCGCCGCCAGCGTGAATGATGCTGCCGCCTTCGGAAGCATAGATTTTATCGCCCTGAGGACCGGCATAGATAACCGATTTACCACTGCCGCCAATGATGGTGTTATGCCCGCTGCCGCCGACCAGGACGTCATTACCCATGCCACCGACCAGAACCGAATCACCGGAACCACCCTTGATAAAGACACCGTTGGCTCCGCCGCTTCTGATTACATCACTGCCGCTCCCGCCTTGAGCCATAGTTAAACCGGCTTGAGCCATGTTCAGCTCCACGCCTTTTTTGCCGACAACGATCGCCGTATCGTGCCCGCCATTGCCGTGAATGTTTTTCGTATCGTCAGAAGCGCTGATAACAAAAACGTCATCGCCGACACCACCGACATAGGTATTGCTCCCTGCGCCCCCGACCAGCCAGCTACCAGTTTTTGCCGCAATCAACGTATCATTGCCGCTGCCACCATACAGATTGCTGACTCCCAGTTGCTCAGCATTTAGGGTTTCATCTGTTTCACTCTGGCTGGCGTAAGCCGTGGTAGTGATATCGTTGGTGGTGGAAGTCACTTTCGTACCAGCCCCCTGAGTGCTCAGGGTGTTGCTAACGGTATCACCAAGAAAATCAACGGCCAGCATTTCCTGAGTTTTACCATTGATAGTAAACGATCCACTGGCAACAACTTTATTCCCATCACGGACTTCCGTTTTGTTCGAAGCCCGGACGTTTATCTGAGTAATACCCAATTCCGCCAGTGTCTTGAGTTCGCCCACACCGACTTTCGCATCGCGGGTACTGTCGACCCAAACCCGCAGCTTGCTCCAGATCGGGTCATTCTGATCAATCACTCCATCCTTGTTGGCATCTTCACTGGCTAAAGCACCGAAACCATCCTTGAATTTTTTTTCGCCAGCGGCACCGTTTATTCCGGCCTTACCATCGTAGTACTCGGAAAACATCTGGCTGGCATTTTTTATCTGACCGCTACCATCGTCGATCACCAGTATTCCGGTATTGCGATCTGCCCAGCCGCTGCGCTTAAGCGTGCCACTGTTGTCCATGTCGAACAGCACGCCGTCACGAATGTCAGTCATG
>NZ_LOIC01000094.1:89308-93704 GCF_001684335.1 Photorhabdus namnaonensis | reverse complement strand
CATTGCCGCTCAGATCCAATAACAGCGGGTCAACATAAGTGTTAAACGTTGTCATCGCCGACAAGCCGTTCAACGTCACGGCATTGCGCAGGCTGGTATCCTGTTTATTGCTGTTCAAGGTCAGGTCGAGGTAGAACTGTGACAAATAGGCGTTAGGCCGGACATTAGGGTCGAGCTGCATTTCACCGGGACGAATGCCGCCTGTGGCAAGGCTAGCCATCTGTGTTGAAGCGAAATCGGTTTTATTGAGAATGCCCGCGAGGGTGAATATTTTATGGGTCGCTGAATTTTGGATATAACCGTTGGTGACATCCTGCTGAGCCTTACTTTCTCCCTGAATCTGCCGCTGGGGTTGTGGCGAGGGCTTGATATCAATGTTAATCAAATTTGTCCCCAGTGGGCGGGTACGCATATCCTCCGAGGTAAGCCATAAACATTGCATGCCGCCTTTTTCTTCATAATACTCACCATGACGAGTCAGGTTGTCACGAATGATTTGAGATCCATGCTTAGTAAACATCTTCTGCAAATCATCAACATTATTATTAGGCCACAGATCTCCTTGAAAATCTTTACGACTGAATCCAAAAAAATCTTTACGACTGTATCCAATGACTTTTAATGATGCAAACACGAAATCCACGCAACTGTTGGTGAGCAATCTGTAACGCATAGCATCAAATTCTTCTGGCTTTGGTTTTTCTGAAAATTTGCTTAACTTGTTGTACTGATCTTCAGTTAAGGACACGGTAACTTCATAAGAGGTCTGTTGGTAGGCGGCATTATCATGAGGAGTTATTTGCCCTTCACCAGACATTTCGTCATACACTGACTCGAAACCATAACTTTTTTCATTTCCGTTCCCGTCACTTAAAACATACCACATATGACCGCCGGATGAAGAATGTACATCTCCCGCTTTATGCTCATTCTTATCGGCTTGATAAACATATTTAGCCCCCATCGGAGCAACTTTATAGGTTACGGTATAGCTCTTTGCCATCTTTGATATTTCCTTTGTTTATACTGATACCATTTTAAATCTTCGGATTAAAATATATGAGCTGTACAAAACTCTGAATGCCATTAAAAGCAGGCACATCCTCCAGGGTGGTAATTACCGCAGAGTAACGTCCGGGAGGTAACGAAAGTGTTTTAATTTCTCGCACAGCCGTAGTTATCCTTCTCCCTTCGTAATCGAAGCTACGTCCCCAGCTACGTCCCCCTGCATTTATTTTCTCGTCAAAAAAAACCTCGCCGTTTCTAACCAAATGAAGCGAAACGGGGGTTATCACTCCTTCCTTATCAATATAACCGAATAATTCAAGCCGCCTTTTCATTTCATCATCATCCCCTTTATCAAACAGCAGAGCAAACTGATAATCCCCAGCCTTTCTCTTACTGAGTTCAAAATTAATCTCGATGGATTGCCCCGAATGCGACACATCAATCGGCTTATATATAGTATCAATGTGCTTAGAACATGCCATTAATAAGGTAAAACTCATAAAAACAATAATATTTCGCCAGTTTTTAAACCTTTCGTGTATACGTAATACTTTCATTTTGTCACTCCAAATTTTGATATTTCCTTTGTTTATACTGATACCATTTTAAATCTTCGGATTAAAATATGTGAACTCGACAAAACTCTCTATGCCATTAAAAGCAGGGACATCCTCCAAGGTGGTAATGACAGCAGAGTAACGTCCGGGGGGTAACTCAAGTATTTTAATATTGCGCACTGCCGTATTTATCCTTCTTGCTTTGTAATAGACGGTTCGCCCCCAACAGCATTCCCCTACGTTTATTTTCTCGTCAAAAAAAACCTCGCCGTTTTTAACCAGAAGAAGCGAAACGGGAATGGCAACCCCATCGTGATTAATATCCCCGTACAACTTAAATCTCCTGTCCATTTCATCATGACCACGCCCAGTAGCAAACATCAGGGCAAACTGATAATCTCCAATCTTACTGATTTCAAAATCAATCTTGACTGATTGATCAGATTGCGTCACATCAATCGGCCTATATATATCAATGGGCTCAGAGCAAGCCGCCAACCAGGCACAACTAAAAAAAATAATCATCTTGTACCATTTTTTGAACTTTTCGTGTACTTGTAATACGTTCATTACGTCACTCCAAATTTTGATATTTCCTTTGTTTATACTTGTCATACCTGAATATGCATTTATTATCTCTCCGTAGTTCAGGGAAATAATAAGCAACTTTCATCTTGCGAGCTGCAACTTGAAATTTATGTGGTATATACTGATACTATTTTAAACATTCGGAAAATGCGTGAGCTGTACAAAACTCTCAATGCCATGAAAAGCAGGCACATCCTCCAGGGTGGTAATTACCGCAGAGTAACGTCCAAGGGGTAACTTAAATATTTCAATATCGCGCACTGCCGTATTTATCTTTCTCTTTTTATAATGAATGGTATGTTCCCAACCAGTCCCCAGCGTTTTTATTTCCCCGTCAAAAAGAACCTGACCGTCTTTAACCAAACGAAGCAAAACGGGAATAACAACCCCATCCTTACCAATATCCCCGAACAACTTAAATCGCCTTTCCATTTCATCATGACCATCCCCAGCAGCAAACAGTAGAGCAAACTGATAATCTCTAACCTTGCTGATCTCAAAATCAATTTTGACTGATTGACCAGACTTCGATACGTCAATCGGTTTGTATATATCAATGGGCTTAGAGCAGGCTATTAATAAGGCGCAGCTCATAAAAATAATAATGTTTTGCCAGTTTTTGAACCTTTCGTGTACCCGTAATACTTTCATTTCGCCACTCCAAATTTTGATATTTTCTTTGTTTACACCAATATCATTTTAAATCTTCGGATTGTAATAAGTGAACTCAACAAAACTCTCAATGCCATTAAAAGCGGGGACATCCTCCAAAGTGGTAATGACAACAGAATAACGTCCGGGGGGTAATACAAGTGTTTTAATATCGCGCACCGTCGTATTTATCCTTCTCTCATTGTAATAAAAGGATTGTATTCCTTCGCTTCCCACCGTATTTATTTCCTTATCAAAAAAAACCTTACCGTCTTTAACCAGACGAAGCGAAACGGGGACAGCAACCCCATCCTTATCAATATTTCCGAACAACTTATCCCGCCTTTGCATTTCAGCAAAATCATCCCCATTGGCAAATAGCAGGGCAAACTGATAATTACCAGCTTTGCGCTTGCTGAGTTCAAAATTAATCTCGACGGATTTCCCAGCATGCGACACATCAATCGGTTTATATATAGTATCAATGTAATTAGAGCATGCCATTAACAAAGTACAGCTCATGAAAATAATCATATTGCGCCAGTTTTTGAACCTTTCGTGTATACGTAATACTTTCATTTCATCACTCCAAATAAAGTAAGGCTGCCAAAAACATTAACGGTCATTTATCTCAAACCCGGAAAACGGTGAGTATGGCGAGCCGAGTTCACAGAGCTGCCCTCATAACCTACCGCTCTCTCAAACTTTCATCCAGATGCTGCTGCAATGGGCTCAAGAAATAATCGATCACGCGACGTTGATCGGTTTTTATCTCTGCCGTGATCGACATACCCGGAGACAGTGGGACTCGCTGACCATTGACCAGCACGTGATCAGACTTCAAGCGAATCCGGCTGCTATAAATGAGTCCACGCTTTTCGTCCTCGATGGCGTCGTTCGATACGTTCAGCACTTCGCCGTCAACGGTGCCATACTTGGTGAAAGTGAAGGTTTCCACTTTGACGGTGACCGGTTGACCAACATGGACGAAACCCACGTCCTTGTTTTCCAACATGGCCTCCACTTCTACCGGTTGGTCCGCGGGGACGATGACCATCAGCGGCTGAGCGGGTGTCACCACGCCGCCAACGGTATGGATAGCAAGTTGTTGAACTGTGCCGGCCACCGGGGCTTTAAGACTGGTCAGAGTTTCCTGGTAACGGGCCTTCGCCAGCTCCTGAATCAAGGTCGCCGCTTTTTTGTTGGCTTCCTGTTGCAGGTCGAGCATGGCGCGACGATTTTGCGCGACAACAGTTTCACGCCGACGCCGCGCCTCGTCCTGAGCGGCGGTGTACTGCAAGACACTGGCCTGTTGTACGCTTAACTGGCGTTGCAGATCCAGTCGCGTCTGCTCTTTCTCCAGATATTCATGCCGCGACACATACTGTTTCGTCAGTAATCGTTGGTAATCCTCGGCCAATTGTGTAGCAATCGGCAGCGTTTTTCGCAGGCTAGCCACCTGAGATTGGGCTGACTGGATTTCGGCGCTGCGTTGGAGAATTTCCGCGTCCACCAACTCCAGGTTGCTGCGGTATTCCTGATATTGTCCTTGAAGCCAGCGTTGGGCACTGAGCACCTGCTCAGGGCTGGCA
>NZ_LOIC01000094.1:88014-89298 GCF_001684335.1 Photorhabdus namnaonensis | reverse complement strand
ATCGTTCCTACCAGCGAAGCCGGCGACTGTTGTTGATTGATCGCGTCGAGCATGGCGGCACTCCGCGCACTGTCGATACGAGCAGCCAACAGCTCGCTCTGAATCCGGCTGACGTCGGCGCTCGCCGCCGTCGGGTCGAGCTCGACCAACAATTCGCCAACTTTCACCGTCTGACCGTCATTGACGTGGATCGCTCTGACCACCGCCGTTTCACTGGGTTGAATCAACTTGGTCTTGCCATTGGGAACAACCTTTCCCGGAGCGATAGCCACTACCTCGATTTTACCAATGTAGGCCCAGAGCAACGCCAATACAGCGAAACCCATAATGCCCCAGGTGAAAATCCTCGGCGC
Source organism: Photorhabdus namnaonensis (assembly GCF_001684335.1). Taxonomy (GTDB): domain Bacteria; phylum Pseudomonadota; class Gammaproteobacteria; order Enterobacterales; family Enterobacteriaceae; genus Photorhabdus; species Photorhabdus namnaonensis. The sequence continues at coordinate 88,945 of NZ_LOIC01000094.1, read as the reverse complement.
TGGGTGAACAGGTGTTTCCTGCAACTCCAAAGCCGTCGGTAAAAACTGTAATTCATGAGCAAGTCGCGGCGACACGTCCATGTTTTTACGTTGGCGCCAAGACTCACGCCATGCGTGACGATAACGCTGCAATAAGGAAAGGGTGGCGCTCATTCGACGTTATTTTCCTTGAATCGGAGTATGTTTATCTTGGTCACATCTACCTCTGATTGTGTTATTAACCATTGATTACGTTATTAGCGTTTTCATCGTACGTTCTGGAAATGGAAACCTTTCAGCCTTGCTGCATTCGATACAGTCGTGAATAGTGGCCGTCCTGACGCGCCAGTAACTCGGCGTGGGCGCCCTGTTCAACGATCTGCCCGCGATCCATCACAAGGATACGATGCGCGTCGCGTACAGCGGACAACCGATGAGCGATAATGATGACCGTACGCCCCTTGCAAATGCTTTGCATGTTCTGCTGCACCACCCGTTCAGATTCGTAGTCCAGCGCACTGGTCGCCTCGTCAAAAATCAAAATGCGAGGATTGCCGATCAAAGCTCGGGCAATGGCTACCCGTTGCCGCTGACCGCCCGAAAGTGACGCGCCGTGCTCACCCACAATGGTGTCGTAACCTTCGGGCAGTTCAAGGATGAATTCATGGGCGCCAGCCATGCGGGCGGCGTGCATGACCACTTCGAGCGGCGCACCCGGATCGCTCAAGGCAATGTTTTCACGAATGCTGCGGTTGAATAGCATATTGTCCTGCAACACCACGCCAATCTGTCGGCGCAGCGAGGACACATCAGCCAATGCCAGGTCCATGCCATCGACCATGACCCGTCCGCGCTCTGGAACATAGAGCCGCTGCAACAAACGGGTCAGAGTACTTTTGCCGGAACCGGAGCGGCCCACTACACCAATGATTTCTCCCGCGCCAATGACCAG
>NZ_LOIC01000094.1:87478-87981 GCF_001684335.1 Photorhabdus namnaonensis | reverse complement strand
GCACCTGTTCGAACTCTACCCGCCCCTTGAGCGGCGGTACTGTGCTACGTGTAGCCTGAGACAATTCAGTACGGGAATTGAGGATGTCTCCCAGACGCTGCACCGAGACCCCGGTCTGCTGGAAGCTGGTCCACAGTTGCGCCAGGCGCATGATCGGGCCGCTGACACGGCCAGCCAGCATATTGAATGCGATCAGTTCCCCCACCGACAGCTGCCCCTCTATCACGAGACGGGCGCCGAGCCAGAGTGTGGCGACCGTCACTAACTTGCCAATAAGCGAGACGCTTTCATTAGCGAGAGTGGATAAGGTCTGTGTTTTAAAACCTGCGGCAACATAAGCCGCCAGTTGATTGTCCCACTTGCGAATGGCCTGCGGTTCAACCGCCATTGACTTTAGGGTATCGATGCCATTCACCGTTTCGACAAGGAATGCCTGATTCTCGGCGTTACGTGTGAAGCTATCCTGTAATCGCTTACGCAAGAGAGGGGTAACCAACCCCGAA
>NZ_LOIC01000094.1:85233-87417 GCF_001684335.1 Photorhabdus namnaonensis | reverse complement strand
TACGGCTGGTCGTATGGGCAAACACGTAGCTACGCAAACCGCTCAGAGCCGACTCGAACAGCATGATGCCCAGCAATCCCGCCGCGACAACATCCAGTGTGGTTAGGCCGTGGTGCACCAAAACTTTGTCCATGACCACCTGAAAGAACAACGGCGTCACCAGAGCAAACAGTTGCAAGGCAAAAGACCCCAGCAAAACTTCCCCCAACAACTTGCGGTATTTGACGATAGCCGGGATAAACCAGGTGAAGTCAAAGCGAGAAGTCTCTCCGGACAGACTGTTACTGGAACGCACAAGCACCAGTTGCCCTGTCCAACGCTGCTCAAGCTGCTCGAAGCTGATAACTTCGGGACGCGCCGAACGTGGGTCCTGAATCAGGGCCTGTTCTTTGTCCAGTTTAGCCAAAATAAAAAACTGCCCATCCCGGTCAATAGCAATGGCGGGCAAGGGAGTATGTTCAAGTCTGGCAAGTGTTGTGTTTACAGACTTGGCTTTCAGCCCTGAATGACGAGCGGCCAGCAGCAGCTCCTTCAGGGTAAGACCTCGGTTGGAAGTGGAAAATTCGTGTGAAAGTTGTTCAGTCGATATCGCTATATTGTGAAACCTGGCCAACATAGCCAGGCAAATCAAGCCGGTATCCAGCTCCGGAGAAGAGTGGGGTGACTCAGTACTCATTTCATTATCCTGCATCAGACAACTTTATCCTTTAAATCAAACATCTGGATATTCATCTCACCCCTAGTAAGCTATCCAGAAATATCCGCAATCCGTTTAGTAAACAAATCACAATTCATGTAATTAAACATTTATATCATCAATTAATAATAAATTTCACTTAAAATATTAACAAATCGTGACATTAACCACAAAATAATATTAACATTTGCTAAACTTATAACGCTTCTGCTTGCATTGAGGGAAAGACATAAGCATCAACAATCTGATTCAATAATTGCAACGACTCTTGAATCAGTGAAAATAAGATATCGATCAGTTATTAGCCATCATAATGAAACCAATCGGTATTACCGATCGGATATCACGGCTAATAATTAATCAACCAAAAAACCAAGAAAAGACATTTCAATTAGAAATTAGCCAAAATTTGGCATACAGGCAGGTTATAGACACATTTTTCTTGCATAGGTTAGTATAATCGCCAGATCACTACACAAAAATTAATCAGTCATCTAATCGATAACTTTTTACAGAAACAAAAAGATGTATTTACCGAAGTGAATACGGCAAATCAGAAAAATCATTAAGGGGATTAATGATCAACTTATCAGGCTTAAAAATCCCAATCTAACAACCGCGCAAATAACGATCAGAAAACGTCAGGAAAAATATGACCACATCATTAATATATAAATTTTTTGCACAAATTAGTCTATCCGTCATTCCGCACCGCATGCCTGATTTAAAAACAGTGTGATAGTATGGCCGCCTCGCGACGTGAAGCACAGACTTTCGCGAAAAACACGCTGAAATTAACGGAAAAAGAGCTGAAATTGTTTGAAAAATTGTGCAAAAAAGCGTTTGCCTGCAAGGAAGATGCGTTACATGCCCTGCGTGATTATGGAAACTTTTCCGGCCAATTACAAAACCCGGCAAAAGATTGAACAGGGCTTCCGGTTTCTGAAGAGCCCAGAGTTCCTGACCTCTTCTATGTATCCCAAAAAACCGGCAGACACAATCGCCCATCGCCCGTTGGGTATTTTTAACCTTTGAAGGGATTAATACCTTCGAATTTCAAGAGCATCGGAGGGTAACGGGTATACAACCATACCAAAATGACCTGTTGAAAATATTGGGTCAATGGTATGGGTCTTTTTCTTCCTGAATTGGGTGCGGAATGTCAGTTATAAAGACCCGCGATAACCATCGCGGGCCTTGTTACCGATCAGTGCCAGTTGGCTGCCAGCACAGGTTGCAGCCGCTGTTGCTCGACATCGCCGAGCATTGTGGTCGCAGGTGTCGGCGGCGCGAAGGCAGCCATCGCCTGGACAAGATTTTCGACATTACGGTCCGTCAACCGATGACCGTCACCCGCCATGATGCTGCCGGGGCGTTCGGAAGGACTGGCATACCAATTATGCAGTGTGACCTCCTGCTTACTGCCAATGACCGAAATTTGCAGATCCTGCCCTTCATGCTGGAACCACAGACGCTCAGGGCTAATA
>NZ_LOIC01000094.1:82614-85223 GCF_001684335.1 Photorhabdus namnaonensis | reverse complement strand
CACCACTAAATTCCAAATCGTTGTCCCCATGTCCGACTTCTACCGTCGACATAGTTCCCTTGGTAACAATATGGTTATTACCCTCCCCGACTTTCACTTTCGACATAATACCACTGGTCATGATATAGTTATCACCATTCCCTACTTTCACCTTCGGCGTACTACCGCTAACCACAATATTGTTATTACCATCCCCTACCTTCACCTCCGGCATACGACCGCTGGCCACGATATGGTTATTACCATCCCCTACTTCTACCGTCGACATATCACCGCTAGTCACGATATGGTTATTACCATCCCCTACTTTCAGCGTCGCTGAAATTCCCGTGCCGGTAATGCGATTATTACCATGTCCGACTGTTAGTCTGTCGACATTGCCGACAATGACATTGTTACCATTACCTAGCGTGATATTGGAATCCCGGCCGGTCACATTAACCTTATTATCACCGCTACCGGCAACCACATTGCCAACTATAGCTTCCACATTGATAGTCTTGCTCTCGTCCCCCAACGTAACCTTAGCAAAGGGAATTTCGACCGTAATGGAATTAGGGTCAGTGGTCACCGGTGTAGGTTCCACTGCCGGCTCAACAGGAGGAGTGCTAATCGGCTTCCGGTCAATCAGTGACATCCGGTCAACATTCTGGTTTAAACGCGACCTCAGGTCGACAAGGCCAGTGCCAATTCTAATCGGCTCCAGCTTAACAGGGGTAACTTTAATCATATCCCGGTTAATAAGTGACATCCGGTCAACATTCTGGTCAATACGCGACCTCAGGTCGACAAGGCCAGTGTTAATTCTAATCGGCTCCAGCTTAACAGGGGTAACTTTAATCATATCCCGATCAATATCAGTAGAAGAAACTTTAGTCAGATTCCAGTCAATAAGGGGAATGCTAACCGGCTTCCTTGGAGGAATACTAATCGGCTTCAAGTCGATAGAGGGAAGCGGTAAAGGCTTATCAACGCCAAGGGGGTCGACAATTGGCGTCAATGAACCCGGTACAGTAACCGTCGGTTTATCAAGAGATTGCGTCACCACTGGCTTGACCGTTGGGACCAAATCCGGCATAGGCTCCGCAAAAAGGAAGTCGGCCGCATCGACCTGCGAAGTATCCAGAGTATCGAGATACAGCAACTTCACGTTTGAATCAGTACCGCTGGCCCCATTAAAGATAACTTCAACACCATGAATTTGTGACAGACCGTTGATCGTGCCACGATTACTCTTAGCAATGGTGAGTTGACTGAAATCAGTGACGCCGGTTTGACGCAAATCAATTTTATCAACGCCGTGACGGAACCCACGTAATGCATTCTTGTAGTCCTTGACGCCCGGTTGGGCCGCCACCACAAAAACGTCTGACGCCGCACTGTCATGACTATAGATCGTTCCATTCAAGCTAAATTTCATCTGACCCTGAGCATCGCTAGTGAGCATGACGCCCTTGCCGCCGCCCTTAAGGATCACGGTTCCCAAGCCTTCTTGCGGCTGGAGCGTTGAGGCGTCGCTACTCGTGTAAGCCGCCGGGGCGATAAAGGTATCCTGGAACTTGAAGTTCGCCGCACCAATCCCGGCGAGTGTCTGATTTTTCAGGACAATGCTCTGCCCCTTACCCAGCTCGACCTTAACATCCGCCCCCTGCTGCGTCAGCAACAGATCGGCAAACGTTTTTCCACGAAATCCGACCAGATCGATGATTTCGCCACGAGCAGCCTCGAAGTTGCTAATAACATCTCTGCCTGCCTCACGGCGATGGACCACAAAAAAGTCCTTGCCCGCACCTCCAGCCAGTGTGTTGTTTCCACGCCCGCCATCAAGCAACGCATCGGCATTACCAGCAACCAGCGTATCGTTGCCATCGCCGGTGACGATGTTCTGAATGCCCGACGGATTCTTTATCGTCAACGCTGTGCCGCCAATGTTGGCAACACCAGTCAGCAAGTTGACCGAGGTATCCCGCGAAACAGCCGCCGCATTGAGGGTATTACGCCCTCCCGCCACGCCATTCACTGCATCATCCAACACCGCGCGGTTGGCCTGCCCGACCACCGATTGGATATATTCGTCGGTGTAAAAGTAAGTGTCATCCGGGGTGCTCTTGCTGCCGTACAAACGTAGCGACCAGGCATTTAATGTGACCGGCAGGCCGGAATTCGCGTCAGTCACCTGTAGGGTCCAGTTGCCAGCCGAGCGTTCACCAAAATCGTGGGTCGACATAAAGCTGTATTTGAACGTCCCCGACTGGCTACTACCCAGATCGGTCGCGCTCGCGCCCGGCATACCGTCTGGAACCTTACCCTGACGATTGAGCAAGATGCTCTGAGTGCCATCAGGAGAGATCAGTTTGAGCGTCAGATCGCCAAGACGGCCTACCTGAGCGTCAAAATCGATCTCGACATGTTCGACATTCAGACCGGCATTCATGGCGATGGACGATGTTAGCGTCTCTCCCGCCGCCAAGGTTTTCCCCAGAGGGCCGCTGGATGCGCTATAGACGAACTCGTTGGCAGCGGTGCTTTGAGTCATCCAAGACTCAGCCAAACGAACAGCGGCTCGCGCATCGATTTGACCGAAACCGTAATCGTTGCTGGTATGCATA
>NZ_LOIC01000094.1:80967-82604 GCF_001684335.1 Photorhabdus namnaonensis | reverse complement strand
TGTAAAAGTAAGTGTCATCCGGGGTGCTCTTGCTGCCGTACAAACGTAGCGACCAGGCATTTAATGTGACCGGCAGGCCGGAATTCGCATCGCTCACCTGTAGGGTCCAGTTGCCAGCCGAGCGTTCACCAAAATCATGGGTCGACATAAAGCTGTATTTGAATGTCCCCGACTGGCTACTACCCAAATCGGTCGCGCTCGCGCCCGGCATGCCGTCTGGAACCTTACCCTGACGATTGAGCAAGATGCTCTGAGTGCCATCAGGAGAGATCAGTTTGAGCGTCAGATCGCCAAGACGGCCTACCTGAGCGTCAAAATCGATCTCGACATGTTCGACATTCAGACCGGCATTCATGGCGATGGACGATGTTAGCGTTTCCCCCGCCGCCAAGGTTTTCCCCAGAGGGCCGCTAGATGCGCTATAGACGAACTCGTTGGCAGCGGTGCTTTGAGTCATCCAAGACTCAGCCAAGCGAACAGCGGCTCGCGCATCGATTTGACCGAAACCGTAATCGTTGCTGGTATGCATGCCGCCGCCATTCCAGCTATGACTGCTATTATCACTCCATGCGGTAGATGGGTCATTGATCTTGCGAGCGGATAGAGCAAGGATCTGCTGCACATCCCGATAGCCTAAGTTCGGGTTGGCCTCAAGCATCAGCGCAACCACACCGGAGACTATCGGCGCGGCGAAGCTGGTGCCTTGCATGCTGGTGTAGTCATTGCCGAAAGTTGAGCCACGTTCGGTTTTCAGCATATAGCTGGTAGACACGACATTGCTGCCCGGCGCCGAAACCAACAGGCTGGCTCCCGGATTGGAGAACGGTGAGGAGCCAATCTGCAAAGTCGACAAATCGCCCTGCGCGTTGATTGCACCGACTTCCACCGAAAAGCGGTTGTTATTGGTCAACGACCCTTGGGCATTGCCGCCTTCCGCACGATGATTGCCGCCTGCCGCCACGATGACGGTACCCAATCCGCCACGACCATTGGCCGCCGCATACTGCGCATTCATGCTCAGCGACGCGGCAGTATTTATGGAGCCGCCCTGAAAGCTGCTGAGCGCGAAATCGTTGGCAAATCCCCAGCTATTGTTGGCAATGTCAAAACTGACCATATGCCCCAGTCCCGCAAGATCGGCACCGTCATTGGCCAGATAATAGCCGCCCAACGTAGCATCATGGGCAACCCCGACGCCACCGGTATTATTCTTCGCCGCGACCATCACACCCGCCACCATTGTCGCGTGGTTGGAGACCACATTCGGCAAGGCGCCATTGGTTTGTTGAGTCTGCAACCAGGCTTTGTCGACATTCGCCGCAAGGTCGGGGTGATTAATATCAAATATTTCAGGCGCGGTGGCAAACTTACCGCCCGGCTCGAACTGACCAATGCGTACGCCCTTGCCGGTGTAGTCCTTCCAGACCGGCAGAATGTTGGCATCGCTCAAATACCATTGTTGAGCAGCTAATGGATCAAGCGGGACTTCCGGCGTCAGTAATGTCGCAACGGCACGCATCGGCGCGGTTTCCCCACTACTCAGATCGACTACCGATGCTGACGGATTCCCGGCTGCGTCAGTTACACCATATTTAAAGCTAATGACACCGGTGTAATCTGCATCCGGCGTAAACAAA
>NZ_LOIC01000094.1:73769-80957 GCF_001684335.1 Photorhabdus namnaonensis | reverse complement strand
GCTGTGAGTTTGACCGTACCGCCTATCGCATCCCCAACATTGGCAATGCGCAGGGCGCCCTGACTGTTAAGATGTTGATCGTTAGCCAGCAGGCTTTCTGCGGCAATCAGATGTGGCTGAGTACGATCAAAAACCTTGCCGCCCTTGTCGTGAGTGAGAACATCCTCGACAGGCATCGCATTGGGTATTTGTAAATCAACCGCCGAAATATCCGCGAAATTGAGTTTCTGGATATTTTTCAGCGTTACCGTGCCGTCACGCCCGGCGACCTTATCGGCCACTACATACCCACTGTCGGTACGGGTAATTTGGTAGTCTCCGTGGTTACCGTGCAGGCTGACGATGTTGACCCCGCCGTCCCCATCAATCGTAGCATTGCCGTGACCCACTTCGATCACGTCGTCACCAAAGCCGCCAAAAATCTTATCATCACCGCCGCCAGCGTGAATAATGCTGCCGCCTTTGGAGGCGTAAATTGTGTCACCCTGAGGACCGGCATAAATAACCGACTTACCAGTGCCACCAACGATGGTGTTGTGCCCACTGCCGCCGACCAGGACATCATTACCCATGCCACCTATCAGAGTCGAATTGCCGGAGCCACCCTTGATAAAGACACCGTTGACACTACCGCTTATGATAGTATCGTTGCCGCTCCCGCCTTGGGCAATAGTCAAACCTGCCCGATCCATGTCCAGTGCCACACCTTGGTTACCGACAATGATCGCCGTATCGTGCCCGCCATTACCGTGAATATTTTTCGTATCGTCAGAAGCGCTGATGACAAAAACATCATCGCCGGCACCGCCAACATAGGTATTGCTCCCTGCGCCCCCGACCAGCCAGCTACCAGTTTTTGCCGCAATCAACGTATCATTGCCGCTGCCACCATACAGATTGCTGACTCCCAGTTGCTCAGCATTTAGGGTTTCATCTGTTTCACTCTGGCTGGCGTAAGCCGTGGTAGTGATATCGTTGGTGGTGGAAGTCACTTTCGTACCAGCCCCCTGAGTGCTCAGGGTGTTGCTAACGGTATCACCAAGAAAATCAACGGCCAGCATTTCCTGAGTTTTACCCTTGATAGTAAACGATCCACTGGCAACAACTTTATTCCCATCACGGACTTCCGTTTTGTTCGAAGCCCGGACGTTTATCTGGCTAATACCCAATTCCGCCAGTGTCTTGAGTTCGCCTACACCGACTTTCGCATCGCGGGTACTGTCGACCCAAACCCGCAGCTTGCTCCAGATCGGGTCAGTCTGATCAATCACTCCATCCTTGTTGGCATCTTCACTGGCTAAAGCCCCGAAACCATCCTTGAATTTTTTTTCGCCAGCGGCACCGTTTATTCCTGCCTTACCACCGTAGTACTCAGAAAACATCTGGCTGGCATTTTTTATCTGACCGCTACCATCGTCGATCACCAGTATTCCGGTATTGCGATCCGCCCAGCCGCTACGCTTAAGCGTGCCACTGTTATCCATATCGAACAGCACGCCGTCACGAATGTCAGTCATATGCACACCATTGCCGCTCAGATCCAATAACAGCGGGTCAACATAAGTGTTAAACGTTGTCATCGCCGACAAGCCGTTCAACGTCACGGCATTGCGTAGGCCGAAATCCAGCTTGCTAGTGTCCCCGGGTTGGTAGAAAGGCTTATAGAACTCTGACAGATAGGTATTAGGTCGGACATTGGGGTCAAGCTGCATTTCACCGGGACGAATACCACCAGTGGCAAGGCTGGCCATTTGGGTTGAAGTGAAGTCTGTTTTATTGAGCATATCCCCGACGGCAGATATTTTATGTGTTGCGGAATTTTGTATAAACCCGTTAGCAACATCCTGCTGAGCTTTGTTTTCGCCCTGAATATGCTTCTGCGGTTGTGGGGAGGAATTGATATCAATATTAATTAAGCTTTTTGGTGGGCTGGGAAGTGTGCCCTCGGTACCTACCGGTTTAAGCCATTCAGGGGTAGACCATGGAGCAACTCTTTTTTCATAATGGTCACCATTACGCATGAGGTCGTCCCGAATGATTTGAGCTCCATTAGATGTAAGCATAGCTTTCAACATAGCACGATTAGTATTGGGAACCACATTTCCTTCAAAAATCTTTCCCAGGAAATTCTTGCGATTGTACCCAATAGATTGTAATGAGTAATACACGAAATCTACGCAACTGTTGGAATTCACCCAATAGGTATCAGGATTAAATCCACCTGACTTTGGGTTATCTGAAAAGCCGTTTAACGCCTTGTACTGTTTCTCAGTCAACGCGATGGTGACTTCATAAGTGGTTTCTTGGTAGGCCGCATTATCATGAGAAGTTACTTTTCCTACCCCAATTGGCACACCGTCCCTTGACTCGAAACCGACACTTCTTTCATTTCCGTTACCGTCATTTATCACATACCACATATGACCGCCGGACGACTTGTGTATGTCTCCCGCTTTGTTATTTTTCTTATCTTCCTGATAAATATATTTAGCCCCCATCGGAGCAACTTTATAGGTTACAGTATATTTCTTTTCCATACTTATTATTTCCTCTAGCTGTTATTTCTCTTTGTTTTTCCTAAATAAATCAAATCTTCGGATCGTAATGATTGAATTCAACAAAACTCTCAATACCATTAAAAGCGGGAACATCCTCCAGGGTGGTAACTACCGCAGAGTAGCGTCCGGGAGGTAATGAAAATTCTTTAATTTCTCGCACCGCCGTATTTATCCTTCTCTCTTCATAATTGACAGCACTCACTCCTTCGGATCCCGCAGCGTTTATTTTCTTGTCAAAAAAAATCTTGCCATCTTTAACGATATGGAGTGAAACGGGGGTTATTACTCCGTCTTTATAAACTCTCCCAAACAATTCAAACCGCCTTTCCATTTCATCATAATCATCCGTAGTAGCAAACAGCAGGACAAACTGATAATTGCCTTCTTTGCTAATTTCGAAATCAATTTTGACTGATTGACCAGACTTCGATACGTCAATCGGTCTGTATATATCAATGTACTTAGAGCAGGCCATTAATAATGTACAGCTTATAAAAACAATAATGTTTCGCCATTTTTTTAACTTCTCATGTATACGTAATACTTTCATTTCCTCACTCCAAATTTTCATATTTCCTTTGTTTATACTGATACCATTTTAAATCTTCGGATTAAAATATATGAGCTGTACAAAACTCTGAATGCCATTAAAAGCAGGCACATCCTCCAGGGTGGTAATTACCGCAGAGTAACGTCCGGGAGGTAACGAAAGTGTTTTAATTTCTCGCACAGCCGTAGTTATCCTTCTCCCTTCGTAATCGAAGCTACGTCCCCAGCTACGTCCCCCTGCATTTATTTTCTCGTCAAAAAAAACCTCGCCGTTTCTAACCAAATGAAGCGAAACGGGGGTTATCACTCCTTCCTTATCAATATAACCGAATAATTCAAGCCGCCTTTTCATTTCATCATCATCCCCTTTATCAAACAGCAGAGCAAACTGATAATCCCCAGCCTTTCTCTTACTGAGTTCAAAATTAATCTCGATGGATTGCCCCGAATGCGACACATCAATCGGCTTATATATAGTATCAATGTGCTTAGAACATGCCATTAATAAGGTAAAACTCATAAAAACAATAATATTTCGCCAGTTTTTGAACCTTTCATATATACGTAATAATTTCATTTCATCACTCCAAATTTTTATATTTCCTTTGTTTATATTAATACCCGTTTAAATTTTCGGATTAAAATAGATGAGTTCGACAAAACTCTCAATGCCATTAAAAGCGGGGACATCCTCCAAGGTGGTAATGACAGCAGAATAACGCCCAGGGGGTAACGAAAGGGTTTTAATTTCTCGCACAGCCGTATTTATCCTTCTCTCTTCATAATAGAAGGCTTGCACACCATCAAGCCTCACTACGTTTATTTCCTTGTCAAAAAAAATCTTACCATCTTTAACTAGACGGAACGAAATAGGGATTACAACCCCATCATGATCAATATTCCCGAACAACTTAAATCTCCTTTTCATTTCATCATAATCATCCGTGGTAGCAAACAGCAGGGCAAACTGATAATCTCCAGCTTTTCTCTTGCTGAGTTCAAAATTAATCTCGACTGATTGCCCTGCATGCGACACTTCAATCGGTTTACGTATAGTATCAATGTGCTTAGAGCAGGCCATTAATAATGTACAGCTCATAAAAATAATAATATTCCCCCAGTTTTTAAACCTTTCGTGTACCTGTAATATTTTCATCACGTCACTCCAAATTTTTATATCTTCTTTGTTTATACTGATACCATTTTAAATCTTAGGATTAAAATAGGAGAATTCGACAAAACTCTCTATGTCATTAAAGGTAGGGACATCCTCCAAGGTGGTAATTGCCGGGGAGTAACTCAAATATTTTAATGTTTCGCACAGCTATATTTATTCTTCTTCCTTCGTAATCGAAGGAACGCCCCCAACCGCTTCCCACAGCGTTTATTTTTCCATCAAAAAAAACCTTGCTATCTCTAACTAGATGAAGCGAAACGGGGATTATTACCCCGTCCTTATCAACATTCCCAAACAATTCAAGCCGCCTTTTCATTTCTTCATAGTCATTCCCTTTATCAAACAGCAAGGCAAACTGATAATTTCCTTCCTTACTGATTTCAAAATCAAATTTAACTGATTGACCAGACTTCGACACATCAATCGGTTTGTATATATCAATGGGCTTAGAGCAGGCCATTAATAAGGTGCAGCTCATAAAAATAATAATATTTCGCCAGTTTTTGAACCTTTCATATATACGTAATAATTTCATTTCATCACTCCAAATTTTGATATTTCCTTTGTTTATACTGATACCATTTTAAATCTTCGGATCGTAATGGTTGAATTCAACAAAACTCTCAATACCATTAAAAGCGGGAACATCCTCCAGGGTGGTAACTACCACAGAGTAGCGTCCGGGAGGTAATGAAAATGTTTTAATTTCTCGCACAGCCGTATTTATCCTTCTCTCTTCGTAATTGAAAACACGCCCTCCTTCGGATCCCACAGCGTTTATTTTCTTATCAAAGAAAATCTTGCCATCTTTAATGATATGGAGTGAAACAGGGGTTATTACTCCATCTTTATTAACTCTCCCAAACAACTTAAACCGCCTTGCCATTTCATCATGACCATCCCCAGTTTCAAACAGCAGGACAAACTGATAATTGCCTTCCTTGCTGATTTCAAAATCAATTTTGACTGACTGACCAGACTTCGATATGTCAATCGGTCTGTATATATCAATGTACTTAGAGCAGGCCATTAATAATATACAGCTTATAAAAACAATAATGTTGCGCCAGTTTTTGAATCTTTCGTGTACTTGTAATATTTTCATTTCATCACTCCAAATTTTGGTATTTCCTTTGTTTATACTGATACCATTTTAAACCTTCCTAAATCTTCGGATTAAAATATGTGAGCTGTACAAAACTCTGAATGCCATTAAAAGCAGGCACATCCTCTAGGGTGGTAATTACCGCAGAGTAACGTCCGGAGGGTAACGAAAGTGTCTTAATTTCTCGCACTGCCGTAGTTATACCTCTCTCTTTGTAATAAAAGGATTGTGTTCCTTCGCTCCCCACCGAATTTATTTCCTTGTCAAAAAAAACCTGGCCGTCTTTAACCAGACGAAGAGAAACGGGAATAGCAATCCCATCCTTATCAACACTCCCAAATATCTTAGATCGCCTGTCTATTTCATTATAATCACCCCCAGTAGCAAACAGCAGAGCAAATTGATAATTTCCAGCCTTGCGCTTGCTGAGTTCAAAATTAATCTCGACCGATTGTCCCGAATGCGACACATCAATCGGCTTGCGTATAGCATCAATGTAATTAGAGCATGCTACTAACCAGATACAACTCATAAAAATAATAATGTTGCGCCAGTTTTTAAACTTTTCGTGTATACGTAATACTTTCATTTTGTCACTCCAAATTTTTATATTTCCTTTGTTTATAGTGATATCATTTTAAATCTTCGGATCGTAATAGGTGAATCCAACAAAACTCTCGATGCCATTAAAAGCGGGAACATCTTCCAGGGTAGTAATAACCACAGAGTAACTCCCGGGGGGTAGCAAAAATGTCTTAATTTCTCGCACCGCCGTATTTACATATTTCTCTTCGTAATAGAAAGCCTGTCCCCCATCGTATCCCCTAGCATTTATTCTCTTATCAAAAAAAATCTCGCCATCTTTAACGATATGGAGTGAAACAGGGATTATTACTCCATCTTTATCAGCTCTCCCAAAAAACTTAAACCGCCCTTCCATTTCATCATGACCATCCCCAGTTTCAAACAGTAAGGCAAACTGATAATTACCTTCCTTTCTAAGTTCAAAATCAATTTTGACTGATTGACCAGACTTCGATACGTCAATCGGTTTGTATATATCAATGGGCTTAGAGCAGGCCATTAATAAGGTACAACTCATAAAAATAATAATGTTTCGCCAGTTTTTGAGCCTTTCATGTATACGTAATACTTTCATTTCATCACTCCAAATAAAGTAAGGCTGCCAAAAACATTAACGGTCATTTATCTCAAACCCGGAAAACGGTGAGTATGGCGAGCCGAGTTCACAGAGCTGCCCTCATAACCTACCGCTCTCTCAAACTTTCATCCAGATGCTGCTGCAATGGGCTCAAGAAGTAATCGATCACTCGACGTTGATCGGTTTTTATTTCTGCCGTGATCGACATGCCCGGAGACAGTGGGACTCGCTGACCATTGACCAGCACGTGATCAGACTTCAAGCGAATCCGGCTGCTATAGATGAGTCCACGCTTTTCGTCCTCGATGGCGTCGTTCGATACGTTCAGCACTTCGCCGTCAACGGTGCCGTACTTGGTGAAAGTGAAGGTTTCCACCTTGACGGTGACCGGTTGACCAACATGGACGAAACCTACATCCTTGTTTTCCAACATGGCCTCCACTTCTACCGGTTGGTCCGCGGGGACGATGACCATCAGCGGCTGAGCCGGCGTCACCACGCCGCCAACGGTATGGATAGCGAGTTGTTGAACTGTGCCGGCCACCGGGGCTTTAAGACTGGTCAGAGTTTCCTGATAACGAGCCTTCGCCAGCTCCTGAACCAAGGTCGCCGCTTTTTTGTTGGCTTCCTGTTGCAA
>NZ_LOIC01000094.1:72621-73746 GCF_001684335.1 Photorhabdus namnaonensis | reverse complement strand
ACTGCAAGACACTGGCCTGTTGTACGCTTAACTGGCGTTGCAGATCCAGTCGCGTCTGCTCTTTCTCCAGATATTCATGCCGCGACACGTACTGTTTCGTCAATAACCGTTGGTAATCCTCGGCCAACTGCGTAGCAATCGGCAGCGTTTTTCGCAGGCTAGCCACCTGGGATTGGGCTGACTGGATTTCGGCGCTGCGTTGGAGGATTTCTGCATCCACCAACTCCAGGTTGCTGCGGTATTCCTGGTATTGTCCTTGAAGCCAGCGTTGGGCACTGAGCACCTGCTCAGGGTTAGCGTTGGCAATCGTTCCTACCAGCGAAGCCGGCGACTGTTGTTGATTGATCGCGTCGAGCATGGCGGCACTCCGCGCACTGTCGATACGAGCAGCCAGCAGCTCGCTCTGAATCCGGCTAACGTCAGCGCTCGCCGCCGTCGGGTCGAGCTCGACTAACAACTCACCAACTTTCACCGTCTGACCGTCATTGACGTGGATCGCTCTGACCACCGCCGTTTCACTGGGTTGAATCAACTTGGTCTTGCCATTGGGAACAACCTTTCCCGGAGCGATAGCCACTACCTCGATTTTACCAATGTAGGCCCAGAGCAACGCCAATACAGCGAAACCCATAATGCCCCAGGTGAAAATCCTCGGCGCTGGGTGAACAGGTGTTTCCTGCAACTCCAAAGCCGTCGGTAAAAACTGTAATTCATGAGCAAGCCGCGGCGACACGTCCATGTTTTTACGTTGGCCCCAAGACTCACGCCATGCGTGACGATAACGCTGCAATAAGGAAAGGGTGGCGCTCATTCGAAGTTATTTTCCTTGAATCGGAGTATGTTTATCTTGGTCACATCTACCTCTGATTGTGTTATTAACCATTGATTACGTTATTAGCGTTTTCATCGTACGTTCTGGAAATGGAAACCTTTCAGCCTTGCTGCATTCGATACAGTCGTGAATAGTGGCCGTCCTGACGCGCCAGTAACTCGGCGTGGGCGCCCTGTTCAACGATCTGCCCGCGATCCATCACAAGGATACGATGTGCGTCGCGTACAGCGGACAACCGATGAGCGATAATGATGACCGTACGCCCCTTGCAAATGCTTTGCATGTTCTGCTGA
>NZ_LOIC01000094.1:72198-72611 GCF_001684335.1 Photorhabdus namnaonensis | reverse complement strand
AAAATGCGAGGATTGCCGATCAAAGCTCGGGCAATGGCTACCCGTTGCCGCTGACCGCCCGAAAGTGACGCGCCGTGCTCACCCACAACGGTGTCGTAACCTTCGGGCAGTTCAAGGATGAATTCATGGGCGCCAGCCATGCGGGCGGCGTGCATGACCACTTCGAGCGGCGCCCCCGGATCGCTCAAGGCAATGTTTTCGCGAATGCTGCGGTTGAATAGCATATTGTCCTGCAACACCACGCCAATCTGTCGGCGCAGCGAGGACACATCAGCCAATGCCAAGTCCATGCCATCGACCATGACCCGTCCGCGCTCTGTAACATAGAGCCGCTGCAACAAGCGGGTCAAAGTGCTTTTGCCGGAACCGGAGCGGCCCACCACACCAATGATTTCTCCCGCGCCAATGACCAA
>NZ_LOIC01000094.1:70871-72177 GCF_001684335.1 Photorhabdus namnaonensis | reverse complement strand
GCACCTGTTCGAACTCTACCCGCCCCTTGAGCGGCGGTACTGTGCTACGTGTAGCCTGAGACAATTCAGTACGGGAATTGAGGATGTCCCCCAGACGTTGCACCGAGACCCCGGTCTGCTGGAAGCTGGTCCACAGTTGCGCCAGACGCATGATAGGGCCGCTGACACGGCCAGCCAGCATATTGAATGCGATCAGTTCCCCCACCGACAGCTGCCCCTCTATCACGAGGCGGGCGCCGAGCCAGAGTGTGGCGACCGTCACTAACTTGCCGATAAGCGAGACGCTTTCATTGGCGAGGGTGGATAAGGTCTGTGTTTTGAAACCTGCGGCAACATAAGCCGCCAGTTGGTTGTCCCACTTGCGAATGGCCTGCGGTTCAACCGCCATTGACTTTAGGGTGTCGATGCCATTCACCGTTTCGACAAGGAATGCCTGATTCTCAGCGTTACGTGTGAAGCTATCCTGTAATCGCTTACGCAAGAGAGGGGTAACCAACCCCGAGACGAGTGCATAGAGCGGCAATGATAACACCACAACGAGAGTCAGCCAGCCGCTGTAATAGAACATCACAAGGATGAACACCAGAGAAAAAAGTACGTCGAGCATCAGGGTAATGGCGTTGCCGGTCAGGAAGCTGCGGATATTTTCCAGTTCGCGTACACGAGCCACAGAATCACCGACTCTCCTGGCCTGGAAGTAAGCCAGCGGCAGATTAATCAAGTGCCGAAAAAGATTCGATCCCAACTGCACATCAATACGGCTGGTCGTATGGGCAAACACGTAGCTACGCAAACCGCTCAGAGCCGACTCGAACAGCATGATGCCCAGCAATCCCGCCGCGACCACATCCAGTGTGGTTAGTCCGTGGTGCACCAGTACTTTGTCCATGACCACCTGAAAGAACAACGGCGTCACCAAGGCAAACAGCTGCAAGGCAAAAGACCCCAGTAAAACTTCACCCAACAACTTGCGGTATTTGACGATAGCCGGGATAAACCAGGTGAAGTCAAAGCGAGAAGTCTCGCCGGGCAGACCGTTACTGGAACGCACAAGCACCAGTTGCCCGGTCCAACGCTGCTCAAGCTGCTCGAAGCTGATAACTTCGGGACGCGCCGAACGTGGGTCCTGAATCAGAGCCTGTTCTTTGTCCAGTTTAGCCAAAATAAAAAACTGCCCATCCCGGTCAATGGCAATGGCGGGCAAGGGAGTATGTTCAAGTCTGACAAGTGTTGTGTTTACAACCTTGGCTTTCAGCCCTGAATGACGAGCGGCCAGCAGCAGCTCCTTCAAGGTAAGACCTTGGTC
>NZ_LOIC01000094.1:0-70774 GCF_001684335.1 Photorhabdus namnaonensis | reverse complement strand
TCAATTAATAATAAATTTCACTTAAAATATTAACAAATCGTGACATTAACCACAAAATAATATTAACATTTGCTAAACTTATAACGCTGTTGTTTGTATCGAATGAAAAATATAAGCATCAACAATCTGATTCAATAATTGCAACGACTCTTGAATCAGTGAAAATAAGACATCGATCAGTTATTAGCCATCACAATGAAACTAATCGGTATTACCGATCGGACATCACGGCTAATAATTAATCAACCAAAAAACCAAGAAAAGACATTTCAATTAGAAATTAGCCAAAATTTGGCATACAGGCAGGTTATAGACACATTTTTCTTGCATAGGTCAGTATAATCACCAGATCACTACACAAAAATTAATCAGTCATCTAATCGATAACTTTTTACAGAAACAAAAAGATGTATCTACCGAAGTTAGTTCGGCAAATCAGAAAATCCATCAAAGATATTGATAATTTTCTTGTTCAGTTCAAAAGTTTTAGCTCATCATTCGTTCAAACATTGAACAAAAAACGCCATAAAAGATATGACCACATCATTAACATATAAATTTTTTTGCATACGTTAGTCTAACAGAGCAAACGCTAATACTCCTGTAAGTTAAGCCGCTCTGCTAGCCCGCTTCGCCTTTGAGTTGGCGTCTGGATTGCCTGACGCAATACCGCTTCATGTGTATAAAGGGTCAGATTTTCTCTGGCACGGGTTATCGCTGTGTAGACCAATTCACGGCTGACAACCGGCACAAACTGCGTCGGCAATACCAAAGCTGTGTGGTCAAATTCTGAACCCTGTGATTTATGTACGGTCATCACATATGCAGTTTCATGTTGTGGTAAACGACTTGGCTGGATTCCTTTAATCTGTCCATTAGGCAACTGAAAATAAGCTCGCAGTTCATGATTTTCGTCTCTAAGCATAATACCGATATCACCATTAAACAGACCCAGTGTGCTGTCATTACGCGATATCATGATGGGCCTGCCGGCATAACCACGACTGAAAGTCCCGACCGGGCGACGAATAAGCCCCTGACGATGTAATAGCTGTTCTATACGCTCATTAAGCCCACCGACGCCAAACGGCCCTTCTCTAAGCGCACATAACAAACGATAGCGGTTAAATTCATCTAAAATCTCTTTGACTGGCGCCTGCTTTGCCACCAGATGCAAGTAAGGGTGATAACCGGATACCGTTTCTGTCAGCAACCGCTGATAATCTTCATCGTCAGACAATGGGTAAAAACAGATATCCTTCAACGGTTGCTGCAAAATAGAGAGAGCCTGTCGACTCTTTCCCTGGTTAACTGCCGCAGACAATTGACCAATCCCCGAATCCATATTAAAGCGATAACTTTTACGTAGAAGACACAAACGATCACGAACCTCTGGGATATTTTGCTGATCACCAGCATCTAATCGACATCCCGTTAATCTGCTTAACTGTTGCGCCCTCGTTATGCTGTATCCCAGTTCTGCAAAACGGCAAATATCACCCAACACCGCTCCAGCTTCCACTGATGCCAATTGATCTCGGTCACCAAGCAGAACAATTTTCGCTTTCGGTGGCAACGCATCAATCAACCTAGCCATCATGGGTAAATCCACCATTGAAGCTTCATCTACCACCAGCACATCCAAACTCAGTGGATTATCTCGGTCATAGCGTAATCGCTGGCTATCAGGCTGCGCTCCTAGCAAGCGATGAATCGTCTGCGCCTGATCCGGCATACATGCAAACTGTTTCTCCGTCAGAGGCAATTTTCTGACCGCGCTATTAAGAGATTCGGTCAATCTGGCGGCTGCTTTTCCAGTCGGAGCCGCCAGTTGGATAACCTGCTTTTTATCAGGATTAAGTTTGATTAAGGCAGCCAATAACTTAGCAACTGTCGTTGTTTTCCCGGTTCCCGGTCCGCCAGAAATAACCGAAATTCTGCTAGTCACCGCGACAGCCGCAGCCACCTTTTGCCAATCCACCGTTTCCTCAGGCAATATGAATAATTCATCTAAAACAGCTCTCAGTTGCTGTTCCTGAATATTATCGGTTGGTTGATTGCCGGAAAAGAAAGCCGCCACCTGACATTCACTTTGCCACATTCTCTGCAAATAAAGCCGGTCATGGGAAAGCACCACAGGCGTTGGTTGAAACCCATCACTAACCGCAGCACAATTTTCCAATGCTATCAGCAAACTCCGCTCATCAGGTTTTCCCGCAGCTCGCCATAACTGTTCGGCAAATTCACTATGTCTTCCATCAAAAAAATATTCTGGCGTTATCCGATTAACCGGCAGGCAAACATGTCCGGTACCCGTTTCAGCGCTCAACAACACCATCACCAACAACAAAACAGGATCTTTATCCTCAATCAATGCATGAGCAAACTGTAAGTCCAATGAACGCAAAAGTCTGAGGTTTACTGCCTGTTGTAATAACGAAATCATTAATTTTTCTCTTTTTCAGACTGTTCATTACCACTGAAAAGCAGATCCAAAGCATCAACAAATTCAGCCGATAGCCGACAATTGAAAATACCATTCCCCGGCTGTTGTTTATCTATCCCCCTGAGAAACAGATAAATCACACCGCCGAAATGTTGTTGGTAATCGTAATTAGCCAGCCTGTGACGCAAGTAACGATGTAATGCCAGTGTATAAAGTTGATATTGCAGGTCATAGCGATGCTCAATCATGGCTATTTCCATTGCCTGGCAGGTATAAGATTGACTCTCTTCCCCCAACCAGTTTGATTTGTAATCCAGCACATAGAATTTGCCTTGCCAACAGAAAACCAAATCAATAAACCCTTTCAGCATTCCTTTCACCTGATGAAATTCCAGTTGGGGGCAACGGGCGGAAATCGGGTCATAATGACGCATTACCGTATCCAATTCCTGCGCTCGCAAAAGTTGTTCAACCGGCAGATAAAACTGCATTTCATCCTGTTGATGATGCAGCGGAAGTTTTGCAAGCTGCATTCCTTCATCATTCAATGGAATGGTAAAAATGTCGGTCATCCATTGCTGTAATGTCGCACTCCAACATTCATCAAATCCGGCTGATTGCAGTTGTTCTGCCAACCATTTCTCATCGGGTGATTGACTGAAACTCATTTCTTCCAAAATAGCGTGTAAAAAAGTCCCCGCGGAGGCCCCCCGAGGGAATGTATGTGGCGTCATTTCAGGTTGTTCTGCTAACTGCTTTTCACCACTAGCATCAACATCAAGCTTTGGCGCGATAGACTGGACAATCACATCAATAGATTCTTCTCCAGCAAAATAAGCAGAAGCATTGCCACGATGAACCATCGAATTTCGTAAACCAGAATAACTGGTAATACGCCACTCATCCTGGATTCTGCGTTTAAATTGCCTGGCTGACAGGGCTAAATCATTTTTACTTTGCAATTGCCAGGGATGACCATCTGTCTCATTAATTGATGATACAACGATGCCATCCCCGCTTAATTCTTTAAGCGATGTCGCCAGAAAATCAGCGTCCCCTTTCACTCCCTTTTGCAACAGGTAGCCTAGAGCACACTGATGCAGATCCGAATCGCCGATCTTTTTCTTATTGCCTTTTATCAGCGGAGCCACGCCGATACTGCAATGGTAAACAGAGCGCGTCAATGCGACATAGAGTAAACGCAAATCCTCTGCCAATCGCTCTTGTTCCGCCAGCTCAATCGTCTCGTCGTCAGGAAAAATATCAAGGCAAGCATTAAAGCTTGTACGATCATGATATATCGCCCGCTTCTGCTCCCTGAAATTACAGATAAATGGCAGCCATACCAGCGGATATTCCAGACCTTTAGATTTATGGATAGTGCAAATTTGTACCAAATAACGATCGCTTTCCAACCGCATCTGCTGGTTTTCAGATTGTGGATCAGGATGAGAAATTTGTTGAGCCAACCAGCGGGTGACAGCATGTTCACTATCAAGTTGTAAAGATATCTCCTGCAACAACTCACCAATATGCATCACATCCATCAAACGCCGTTCACCGCCATAACTGGCAAGCAAATTCTCAGCAATATGATGGTTGGCGATTACCGCTCGTAACATAGGCAACACACCACGGCGTTGCCACAGACGAAAGTAGCCATCAAATTCATCAACTAACTGATCCCATCTCTTTTCATCATGATTCAACTTGTCTATCTGCCAAGCAGTCAGACCAAATAAACCACTCGCCAACGCACTTCTCAAAACTCGCTCTTTCTCCGGTGATAACACCGCTTGCAGTAACCAGAGAATATCCTTGGCTTCTGCGGTAGCAAATACACTTTCTCGGTTAGAAAGAAACACGGAAGGGATAGATAGCAGGTTAAGTGCATTACGGATTAGTGTAGCTTCCTTTCTGCTACGCACCAAAATCGTAATATCAGCCGCCGTCACAGGCCGAGAACCTTCACTTTTATGTAACAAAGCCCGCCCTTCACTACCTGCCTGCAACCAATCTCGAATTTGCGCGGCACAGAGCCGTGACATCGTTTGCTCATAATCTCCGGTAGAAACGCCTTCTCCCGGTTGTAACCAGAAATTCAGTGCGGTCACTCCTTCACCATCATAGCTAAAAGAGAGCTCTCGGTTTTTTTCTGCCGCAGAAACTTCAATAAAAGGGATCTGCTCAAACAAAAATGGATTTTCTGAACGCATAAACAGTTTGTTTACTGCCTGCACCATTGAGTAAGCAGAGCGCCAATTTGTTTCCAGAGTATAGTGAGCACTTACCTGAGAACGGGCGCGAATATAAGTGAAAATATCTGCGCCGCGAAATGCATAAATAGCTTGTTTGGGATCACCAATAAACAGCAATCCATTTTCAGGCTGAGTGCCATAAATGGTATGAAAAATCCGGTATTGCTGTGGGTCGGTATCCTGAAATTCGTCGATCAACGCAATCGGATAGCGCCGACGAATAGTTTCAGCAAGCAAATCGTGGCCGGGACCTTTCAGAGCATCATCAAGACGGGTAAGTAAATCATCAAACCCCATTTGACCACGTGTTAATTTTTCCTGACGGATTGATTGGCGAATCTCAATAATAGCTCTGGAGATAATCAAATCACGTAAAGTAAGTGGTTGCTTATATAAATCATCTATTGCAACAAAAAGTGAATGTTCAGGTACCTCACCTTTTTTTGTCTTTTCTGCTAATACCGACTGCCGGAATTTCTCCAACGCTTTTGGCAACAGATAATCCTCTGTAGGCGACTGAGCCCAATCCGTGACACTATTCAACCAATTTGGTAAGTGCTTACTACTGTAACTTCTTTTATCGACACCAGAACCCGCAATTAAATCGTGCAACTCTCCGGCAACTTCATTCCATTGATATTTAATATCGCTTATCAACTGGGTAATTTTTTCATGGCGACTTAACAGTGTTTCATCACGGTCCGGCGCATTAACGATATATGGCATATCCCCTTGTAAATAAGGGTGTAATTCAGCCAACAAGGCTTCTGGCCCACTCCACTCCTGGCTGATTACCTGTGCCATTGATAATGGCAATGGATAACAGTGGCGCCGCCAGAAATCGGCACACCCCTGCCGTTCTAATGGCTGTTGATCTTGAATCAATGTCTGTTCAAACAAGATCCCAGATTCAAAAGCGTTATGCGCCAACATCCTCTGACAAAAACCATGAATAGTATAAATCGCGGCTTCATCCATTTGCCTCTCTGCGGCCAGTAACCAGATAGCCGCCTGTTCTTTATCCGGGATTTCATCCAATAGCTGTTGATAGGCAGGTTCTGCGTCTTCTACTTCGTTTCGAATACAAGCAAGGCGAAGTTGATGAATATTTTCACGGATACGCCCACGTAACTCATTTGTCGCCGCCTCAGTAAAAGTGACCACCAGAATTTCTTCCACGCTCAAAGGCCGTGAAAAAGCGGCATCTTTCCCCAACCCAAGCAGAAGACGCAGATATAAGATACCGATAGTGTAGGTTTTACCCGTTCCGGCCGATGCTTCGATCAGCCGCTGACCATTCAGCGGCAGAGTTAATACATTAAGCCTGTGAACAGATATCTCTGTGATCACTGATCCCTTACCTCAACAGGTAACCGTTTCTGAAATTCAGTTACATTCTGATAGGTTTTCCAACCTTTCAATTCCGCATATCCATCCAAGCTTCCTGACTTACCAATTACTTGTGAAATCAATGACAACCCTCGATGTTTGATTACCGCATTCCGATAGAAATTAATCAATTGCTGCTGGGTGGTTTTCTTTAGAATCTCAAGCATTTTATCTCTGCTATCAAAACTAAAGTTATTGCGGCTGAAATCACGAGAGAAACGGGCAACTTCGGCATAGAAAGTTTGTGGCGGCTGCTGCTTTTCATTAATCAGCGCGCTCTTGTATTGTTCAAAATCAGCTTGAGACATTGCTTTCAATTTATTACCGGCGTTCTGATAGAAATCCCAATAACGCTGATTCAAATATTTTGGTTGTTTACTATTACTTTGTAGCAAGAACCCTAATCCCCACTGTTCCCCTACGCTGGTATTGAAAGCAAACACCGCATACCCCAGTTGCTCTGTTGCTCTCAACTGTTCATAGAACCACGGCTGGAGCATATTGCTCAACAAACTGGAATAAACATAACTTTCTATACGGTTATAACCCGTCGGAATATAAACCTCGGCTAAAGCACCATCTGTACTGCTGCCAACACGCTGGAAATTAACCGGGTAATTTTTATCAATCACCACCTTATCCCCAATCCACCAGTCATTTCCTTGATTTGCCAGTTGGTTATGGGCGGATTCAGCAATCACTTTGCTCTGCTGTTCGGTCAAGTTCCCCATGATCATCATTTGCAGAGCGGAATTTTTTATCATTTCATGGCGATACGTAACAATATCCTGAACCGTGATAGTCTCCAGCGCTTTTAAACGAGTGGACTGTTCAATGTAAGGCACCACAGAAAGGCGCTTCAACGGCTGCATAGCCATGTCATAAGCTTTAGCGTTATTAGAAACCGCTATCTGCTCACGATACCAAGACTTAGCTTGTGCCAGTTGATCATCCGTTGGGGTGAACGCCATGTAATTACTGATTAAAGAGGTTAAAAGCGCTGGCAAATTTTGAGTGTAACCACTTACCTCCAGTTGTAGTCCCTGTGATGAATTAGTAGAAATATTCATTCCAGCAACAGAAGCCTGATAACCAAGCTGGTCAAGGGAAATATCCGCCAAATAATCAAGCAAAGAAGAAGTGACCTGCTCACGGGCACTATCCAAACTGTTCGCATTACGTAAATCAAGCGTAATACTGGCTTTAGGCTCATCAGCAAAATATTGGCTCGGCATATAGAGCAAGCGGACATTTTGCTGTTCAAGGATCATTTCTGGATGTTTTTGACTCTTATCCGCTTTTATCAGCTTCAAATCGTCAGGAACATAAGGATTCGGCGCAGGCAAAGAAAAGTTCATCCGCGCCTCTAACCGTTGCCATTCCATTCGTTGCTGTGATGTGATTCGATCAACCTGATAAGGCGCCTGAACAAAATAAGCCTGTTTATTATGCGGCTCTTTTGGGCTGATATACCAGATACGCGCATTTTCAGGCGTCAACTCAGCAAGCCGGTTGGCAATTGCTTCCGGATCATAATTATCAGCTAAATAACCGGCGTTAAGTACATTGGAAACAGGAACTCGCAACATAGCATCCGATAACCATTCGATATAATGCATATCACGAACAATGGAGCCATATCGGAAAGACAGATTCAAAACCTTCGCGATCTCATCAAAATAACTTTTCTGGATGCCTTTTTGTTTTAACAAATTAATATAAGCAAAAATGGCCGCAATAACCTGATCCCGTTGCGCAAGCCCTTTATCTGTCAACGTCACATAAATAAAAAAGATACCTTTGTTGCGATCAACCATAGGTTCCGCACCGGCACTGATACTTTCCGCTAGCCCTTGAGTTTGTAGCCAATCTGACAATGTATTCAGGCTGCGGTTGCCAATCATATAACCGAGATATTCATCAGTTTTACTGCGGAAATCAGCGCTGTTGTTGTCAATACTGAATTCCAATTGCAATGCCTTTTGCGGTTGGGCAGGAACATAATGGATGATAATCCCTTGCTCTTTTTCCGTTACCGCCGGAACAGTAATCGGCGGCACGCTTGCTTCTCTGTCAGGTATCCGACCAAAAGTATCAACAGCAATTTGAGTCAGTTTATCGATAGGCTGGTTACCGTAAATGACGCCTTTCATCAGATTAGCCGAATAATAACGCTGGTAGAAATTCACCAGTTCTGTCTGTAATTGACTCCCCGGTTTATCTTTCAATGTTTCTAGATTACCACCGGAAAAACGGGCATTAGGATGCTTAGGATTCAGGGTTTCCGCTCGTATTTGAGCCACCCGCATCCCATCACGAGAACGCGCCATTGTCAGCTCTGCATTCACGGCGTTTCGCTCCCGATCTGCATTCACTGGATTAAGTAACGGCTCAGCCAGTGCGTCAGCCAGACGATCTGTAGCCTGAGCCAACGCCTCATTTTCCACTTCAAGGTAAAAAGCCGTGCGGTAAGAAGCTGTGCTGGCATTATAGCTACCACCATGCTTTTGCAAAAATTCAGATAAATCACCTGACTGTGGGTAACGTTCAGATCCCATCAGAACCATATGTTCCAGATAATGTGCAAGCCCAAGCTGGCTGTCAGGGTTTTCCATACTACCAACCGGAATTGCTACCGCTGCCAGAGATTTGGTTGCCTTCTCATCAGATACCAGCAAGACCGTCATATTATTTGCCAATCTGACTCCCTGATACTGACGATGATCATTTTCGCTTTTATAAATTGTCTCTTGCAGTCGCTGCCACTGTGATGTTTGCGCATAACTTACTGTTCCCCAAAAGAACAGGAACATCACAGTAATCATGCGAACAAAATGTTTATGCATTATCCGATATTCTCCCTATGTTTCTGATTTAGCGCCATCGGTAACAAATAATTGAGCGCTTCCTGTTTAAGTTTTGCTAAAAATGATTCATCGATTTGCCTGAAAGCCCGCTGAATATAAGGATCATTCCCTTCGCCTGTGCGCCCCTGATCTCCAAGCCATGCCTTCAATAGCTGGCTTTCAGCTTTTGATTGAATTTCATCTCTATCATCAATCTCACCCGTTTCTTTATTCACACCTGTTGAAAGCCACGCCCAACCACTTTTACAAAACAGTGGCAAAGGCGCTGATATTCCTCGTTGATAACCTTCAATCAATTGATTCAGATAATCTTTCGCTTGTTCTGAAGACACAGAAGCAAAACGCCATTCGCTGCCATCACGCCCATAACCACGGCTTTCCCCCTCTCCCCCGGTAAGACAGTAAGCCAAATGCTCAATCCACAATTGCATGCCGTCATTGGCTGTTAAGCTGGCTGGCCGCCAACGCAGCAAACCATCCGGTTGCGCCTTATTGATTTGCCCTGTCAGTATCACCTGGCCTAAATCATGATGTAAATCAACAGATAAAGTTTCCATCTGTTGTTCACGAATTTTATCCGCCAGAGGCTGCATCTCTTTTTGCTGCTTCAACCAATACACCTCACCAAAAGCACCAAAAGGCAACCCGCCAGCGGCGCGAAGCCGATTGAAAAGTGGTTCAGGCGATTGCTGTTCAATTAACGCACTCAACAATAGCTGATTAAACTGATAACGTTGAAGGTTATCTAAAACGAAAGGCTCTTCCTCCGGTAATTCCGTTTCTTCAATAACGAAATTTACCTTTAAGCAACGTTGGAAAAAAAAACGAACGGGATGACGATAAAAACGGCTCAAATTATCAAGTGTAATTTCTTGAATTTGCTCTGTTTCAATCGATTGGCAAAATTCAGCGTATGCGGCACCTTGCTCAGATGCCGCCGGTAGCCACTCCCCGGCATAGCTTTGCTGATAACTGCCCGGTATAAAATTTTCCGGTGCGAATGGAACGCGGGAATGAAGATACAATAGATGTTCTCTGACATGAATAGCACTTTGATCAACATTCAGTTCTTCATTTCCCGGTAAACAGAAACTTTGGCAAACATAATCCAGTAATTCATTCACCAACACCGAAGGATTACATTCCGTATCATCGCGAATGGACTTACCAATATAGCTGATATAGAGAAACTGTTCGGCAGATATCAAGGCTTCAAGGAATAGATAACGGTCATCATCCCGCCGTTTTCTGTCTCCTCTCTGACTTTTTTCCGCCATGAGATCAAATCCAAGCGGTGGAATTGAACGGGGATAGATACCATCATTCATTCCCAATAAACAGACAACCTTAAAGGGAATAGAACGCATCGGCATTAGAGTGCAAAAATTGACAGACCCGGCGAGAAAACGCTGACTGATTTTTTCATTATCAAACTGAAGCGCCAATTCATCTCGTAATAGAACCAATGGCACATTTTCCTGATAACGGGCATTTAAGCCGTTGACTATGACTTTCTGCCATTGCTGCTCAATCATCGCCAGTACTAATTCAGTTTCACTATCTGATGCAAAAAATGCCTCCAGCAACCCCTGACAGATAGGTAACCAGCCCGTTAATGTTCGGCTCTCGCCCAGAATCTTGCGCCAATAACTCAATTGCATCAAAAGCTCAGCTAACTGACCGGCAAGCTCTGCGGCTAAACCACTGGATTCATCATAAGGCAATACCTCTTTCCAAGGGCCCGACCGGCTATCCATTGCGTAGCCCAATAACATTCGAGTGAGCCCAAAACGCCATGTATGCTGACCTGTTACCGGCAAAGAGAGTTCTTCTACATTATCGTCATCCAACCCCCAACGAACGCCTGACTCTTCAACCCAACGCCTTAATAAACGCAAACCATCTTCATGAATGTCAAATTTATTCGCCAGCGCGGGCACTTCTAACAATGCTAAAACCTGTTCCGTCGTAAAACGGCTTTGAGGTAAATCAAGCAGTGTAATAAATACCTGTAAAACCGAATGTGCTTGACGAACCTTACGATCAGAAATGGCAAATGGAATATAACGTTCAGCAGAGACATTACCAAATACTGCCTGAACATAGGGAGTATAACTGTCAATATCCGCGACCATTACAATAATATCCCTTGGCGTCAGTGATAAATTATCTTCCAATAATCGCAATAACTGGTCCTGTAAAACTTCCACTTCACGTTGAGGACTATGGCAAACATGGAAAGACAAAGAACGATCCAACGGATTAAGTACTCTTTTTTGCACGCTATTTTCAAATGTCTCTTTTGTTGAGCCAATTTGGGCATGATCTTCCAGATAGAGAATATCCCTTTGCAATTGATGTAGTAAATTATCCTGTTCTAATTCAACAAAAGCGTGAACATCCGAACTCTGCTCAAGCTGCGATAATAAATAGAGATTATCACGGCCCAATCGTCCCCACGATGCCAACAAGGGATTACTGACTTCTTGTTCACCATCGTCGTTAAATAGTGATTGAGCATTACCAGGGTCTTTAAAATATTCCAACTCCTGTTTGCTCTTATAATGACGTGGTTTACGACTGCTCAGTTTTGCCAGAAAAGCGTAATTCTGAATATCTCCCCAATAATATTTACATGGATTGGTAAACATCAGGTGAATATCAATATGCCGTGCCAATGCCTGCAAAGCTTGTAAATAGACCGGTGGTAAGGCAGAAATACCACAGATAAATACTCGTTTTGGTAAACAAGCTGAAAACTCAGGACTATTTTCCAGTTTAAGACTATTTTCCAATATCGAAATAAAACGCTGATACAAATTAGCACGATGCCATTGGGGTTGTTGTAACTGGTGAGTATATTTCGTCAGTTCCAGCCATAATCTTTTCTGCCACAACTGATTATCGCTCAAACCATCAATAAGTTGACCTTGCTGCCAACTTTCCAACCATTGCGGACGATAAACAAGATATTGGTCAAACAGATCAGCAACCCGCCCAGCCAGTTGATGAATCTTCCGTTTATCAAAATCTTGATCAAGGTAGTGCCTGAGCGCGACAAACTCCGCTTCTGGCAACAATTCAGGCAATAACGCCATCAATTTCCATGTCATAGCATCTTTACTAAAAGCACTTTCTTTAGGAATATCAGGCAATACTTTGGTAAACATATCCCAAATAAACGTAGCTGGAAGCGGAAATGAAATATTGGCTGATATACCTATTCTTTCAGCCAGTTGGATTTGCAGCCACTGTGACATACCTGGGCTTTGCACCAAAATGACTTCCTGCGCAAATGGATCAGTCAGCGGATTATCCCCGATCAATATTGCTATCAATTCTTTAAGAAGATCTAATTGATTAGAATGATAAACCTTAAACATCAGAACTCCCACTTGAACAAATCCATCGGCTCGCCTTACTTCGCTGATTATAAGATGTTGTCACTATAACTGTAAGCTGATAGCAACCAGACAACGGATATGTTGTCTGAAATTCAGCATGCCATCCCAATGGCAATGTTATTTCTGACAAAGGGTTTTGACCTGCGATTAATTCATATTGTTCCAGATATTCATAAGATAATTTATCCGCCTTTGCTTGCTGCCAATGTTGCTGAAACCCAAATAATAACGCCTGATGATAACGCATTAATCCCAACAAAGAGATAGAAAAGACCATAACAGCAATCATCACTTCGGGCAAACTCATGCCTGTTTGATGCTCATAAAAAAGATCTGACGTCATGAACAAAACCCCACATCTACCTCAGGACAAAAGTCCAGCCAACCACTTTCTACCGGAATAAGGGAATCTCTTCCACCAGCCGAAAGTAATTTCACCCATTGATATAACCCGACAGATTGCCCAGATGCCACATCAGCCATACCTTTCAGTAGAAAAAAATGACTCGATTGCCTTTTTAAGCAACTGGTCAAATGAAATTCTTGCTGTCGCTGGCAATACCACTCTTCTGTTTTATCAAGTGTCCATGACTGAGCGATTCCCCATGCCAATGAAGATTCTGCTTGCTGAAAAGCCTTTAGATATCTACGTTCATCGACCATCATGATTAAAGCGTTATCCAGATGATGATGCAAAGCCTTTAACATCATCAGGCTCACTGCCAACAATATTAGCACTGAAATTAGCAATACATTACCTTGCTGATATTGAAAACAACTATGCGGAGAATGTTCAGCCACGGTACTTATCCCCTGATATTGCGCAAACGTATTACTGACTGATATTGGTAGTTTATCGATGGATGTTTAAACCAATGTGCAATAAGCGTTAATTTGATAAAAACTAAGCCATCTTTCGCCGGTAATTTTTCAGCTTTAAAGGAATCTACCACTATTTCATTTGGATCAAACAGCCTTTCCCAACCACTTTCTTGGCAGTTACTCGCACCTCTTTTCCACTCTACTGACTTATTGCTAAGGCGATAGCCAAAGAATTCCGATTCACTGTGTTCTGGCGGTTCCCATTGGTTATTTGTGTTAAGATCATATGCAATAATCAGGCATGAATCCTCACTCTCATCACTTTTATTACTGATTACTATCGGCTTGCCGTCACAATAATGCTGACAATATCCAGCACGGCGAATATCTTTTTCTATAATATGCAACGTTTGTTTAACAAAATAACCTAAACGATATCTTTGATATAACTCCATTATTTGTTTAGTTAAAATAGGGTAACTTTTAGCAATTGCCAGTAAGATAATACTACCAATAGCCATTGCTACAATAACTTCTAATAATGTCATTCCAGATTGATTTTTATATTTCATTATTCCAATAAAGCATCTCTTATTTTAATAAAAAAAACATAATTAATCACAAGCTGGAATTTGATTAAACCTATTATTACTACATGATCTCATCCTGCCTCGAGAAGAAAAAATAATAGATATTTCGCCTGCGGAATTCGCCAAAGTAAAACTCGCGGGTATCATCGTATTTCTTATTCCATGAAACTCTATCTGATCCTTCGTTGCCGAACTGATAATAACATCTTGATGTGGGGAACTTATTCCCTCAACATTTTCCAAATCACAATCAGACAACCCCGAATTAGAGAGCGCTATGCACCAGCCTTTTCCCGTTTTCAACCACAGCATTACCCTTTTGTTCAGATAATTTGCCAAAGATTGTTGCCTGGCTATAAACGTCAATATTTTCTGTGCTGACTCTTGCAATCTGGCTCTTTCCTGGTGATATCCCCATTCCTGTACTCCCCATAAAGAGAATATTGAAACCAAAACAATAACGATCATCAATTCCAACAAAGAAAAACCTAATTGATTATCAATATTATAACGGCCAATTATATTAATGTTATTTCCCATTGATAATTCCTTATATCCTTTCGAAAAACATTTTATTCATTTTAAAAACAGAATAAATACATAATTGAATTTTATGCGAGAGTGCATCAATAAAAAAATAACAATCTATTATCGTTACATTTAAATTGCGTAGAGCTTCGCAAAAATCAACGAGAATAGTTATTTTTGTTTCTTATTATTGTCATACATTGTAAGATTATATGGCTATGAGGAAGAAGCTTCATGAATATAAAAAAGAAAATATCAAGTGCTTTATATAATAATTTTATTGCTATTGATTTATTCTATAAATAATATAAGACCAATGAATAATTAATTGAGAATTTTGCTTTAAATATAACTATCAATAATGGCGTATCGATATTAGAGGTAATAATGTCCGGTGACTGGCCTTTATCGAATTTTTAATGGAGCACTGTTACATTAAACACATCGTATCCCACGCAGAATACGACAAGCTAACCGATTACTACCGGAGAAACAGAGAATAATCAATTTTGCAGTCGTCTAAGAACGGGCTAGTGCTCTGTTTTCAGAGATCCCTTGGCTGACCTACATCGATACCTCAGAACAGTACAAAGAAGCGATGGATTTAATTGATGAGCTTTTCAAAGACTATGACAACAACAAAGGGTTAATTGAGATTCTAAATAAGGTTTCATAATTCCGGCGCACATGATTTTCTTCAACCAATTGTTATACATAGAATTATATGTTATGTAGCGTGTGTAAGGTGTAGCACTATTTTGGAAAGTTATTTAGCTACAACAATTGAACGCTATGAAGATACTGCCCCTGAATTTGCAGAATTTAACCAGGCTATTGAAAATATTCCTACGGGGATTGCAACCCTACGAGTTCTAATGGATCAATACGGTCTTACGCCAGCCGACCTTAAAAACGAAATCGGAGAAGCTTCTCTGGTATCACAAATTCTGAGTGGAACAAAGTCACTGACAGTAACCCATATAAAAGCCCTGAGTAAACGTTTTAAGGTTTCTAGTGCAGTTTTTATCGATTAGCTTTATCTATTTCCACAACTGATTGAGTAACAAAAAGATTTTTTAAGATCTTTCATAATTGCTGTCTTAGGTCGGGTTTAATGCCGATCCTAACCTGACTCTAAGACTAATACACCATAAAGTGTTTTTACTATCAGTGTACGATCAGTAGTTGGTACAAGAGGGTAATTAAATCTTGGTTTGTGCTTGCGTATGCTAATATTTGAATTTCACCCCCGACTACATCATAAATGGCACGGAATTGCCGATCTTTGGAAAACCACTGGTGAAATTGTATTCCTTTATCCAGTAACATTGAGGAATAGCCGTATGCTAACGGGTTTTCCCCAATCAATCTCGATGATTCAATCAATAAATCATCTACCAAATTTTGAGCCGCTTCCAACCCTATTGTGTAAGCCTTGTAGTCTTCAATAATAGAAAGTGTCTGGTAGGCTGTTTCAGCAACTTGAACTTTATATATCACGTCCGACATTCCCTACGTCTACGAAGTGCTTCTTCAGGAGTCATTTTTCTACCATCCATGATATCTTTCTTAGACAGCATAGCGATTTTAAGCAACGCCATCGCCTGTCTTTCTGCGTTTCTATCGGCTTGCTCCCTCTCACGTTCTGCTATCGGTTGAATAAACAATTCAGATATCCCATTTTTGGTAATAAACACGCCGCCCTCGAAATTCTCTGGGTTACTGAGTAGATCCCTAGCTTTTTTTTGAGAAAAGGTATTCATGGTCTTTTTCCTCCTACTTCTATGTATCTGTATACTATACCACCAAAATGAAAAGGGGAACAATTTATAATAAATTGTTCCCCCAGAATGTTGACAAACATAGAAGAGCTATTTTAACCACAACCGTTAAATAGCAACCGGAGCCTTTATTCCTGGATGCGGGTCATAATCAACTATTTCAAAGTCATCAAATTTATAATCAAAAAGTGATTCCGGCTTACGCTTTATCACCAGTTTTGGCAATGAACGCGGCTCACGGCTGAGTTGTAATTTTGTCTGTTCCATATGGTTGCTATAAAGATGGGTGTCACCACCAGTCCAGACAAAATCACCCACTTCCAGATCACACTGTTGCGCCATCATATGCGCCAACAATGCATAGCTGGCAATATTGAACGGTAAGCCAAGGAATACATCACAAGAACGCTGGTAAAGCTGACAAGAAAGTTTGCCATCCGCGACATAAAACTGGAAAAAAGCGTGGCATGGCGCTAATGCCATGTTATCCAGTTCACCAACGTTCCAAGCCGAAACAATGATCCTACGTGAATCTGGATCGTTTTTAAGCTGTTCCAGTACGGTTTTCAATTGGTCAATCTGACAGCCATCAGCGGTGCCCCACGCACGCCATTGCTTACCATACACAGGCCCTAAATCACCATTTTCATCCGCCCATTCATCCCAAATAGTCACTCCATTTTCATGCAGATATTTAATATTGGTATCACCATTCAGAAACCAAAGAAGTTCATGAATAATTGAACGAATATGGCAGCGTTTAGTTGTAACTAGCGGAAAACCATCCTGCAAATTGAAACGCATCTGATGCCCGAAAATGGAGAGAGTCCCCGTCCCGGTACGGTCTGCCTTCGGAGCGCCCTCTGCAAGCACTCTTGTCATTAAATCCAGATACTGTTTCATTTTACCTTTTGTACCTTATTACCTTGGTGTTTGTATGCCCATATCATCATTAAAATTCCCGCCAAAATCATTGGGATAGAAAGAATTTGCCCCATGCTGATCCCGTCGAATAAACCCAATTGTGCATCCGGTTGGCGGAAAAATTCGACTATCACCCGGAAAATACCGTAACCAATTAAGAATAAGCCAGAAACACTGCCCACCGGCCGAGGTTTACGGATATATAAATTTAAGATAATGAACAGAACGATCCCTTCCAACGCCATTTCATAAAGCTGTGAAGGGTGACGTGGCAGAACACCATATTGTTCAAGTACTGATAGCAATGAAGGCTCCGTTGCAGCCAGTGCAATATCTTCACTACGGGAGCTTGGGAACAGCATCGCCCACGGCGTATCCAATGTGACACGTCCCCACAACTCGCCGTTAATAAAATTACCGATTCTCCCCATGCCTAAGCCAAAAGGGACTAACGGTGCAATGAAGTCGGCAACTTGTAAGAAATGGCGTTTCGTTCTGAGACCAAACCACCACATTGCGCAGATAACCCCCATCAAACCACCGTGGAAAGACATCCCACCGTCCCAAACTTTAAACAAATAAAGCGGGTTGTCGAGAAAGGCAGGGAAATTATAAAACAGGACGTAGCCCAGACGGCCACCAACAAATACGCCAGCAAACCCTGCATAAAGTAAGTTCTCTACTTCGTTTTTCGTCCAACCACTATTGGGTTTCGCTGCTCTGCGTGTCGCTAGCCACATGGCGAATACAAACCCAACCAAGTACATGAAACCATACCAATGGAGGGCTATTGGACCTATTGAAAAAATAACCGGGTCAATATTAGGAAATGCCAGGTAGCTGTTACTCATCTTTCCCCACTTAATATTTAGCGTTAATGCCCTAAGGCAAGTGATTGAGAATCATAGCACAGGCGGTTAAACGGATTAAATGCCGCCTCTGACCAAACCGCCAACCCCATGCCGCTCCATAAACGTTGCTGACAACTCCTTTACTCTTAGGCTGGTTTCAGCTTGTAGTATTTCGGCCATTAATTTTTCAACCTGAGTCATCTCCAGATGACGCAATAAATACTTAATTCTTGGCACACTACAACCACTCATACTCAGGCTACGATAGCCAAGACCAATCAATAATAACGCACCCATCGGAGTTCCTGCCATTTCACCACAAATACTGATCGTAAGACCTGTTCGTTGGCTATTTTCAAATACCAGTTTTAATGCCCGAATCACCGCCGGATGCAAACAATCATAAAGAGAAGCGACGTGAGTGTTATTCCGATCCACCGCCAATAGATACTGTGTTAGGTCATTAGTGCCAATAGACACAAAATCGACTCTATTTTTGAGTTGTGGCAGCAAGAAGATCATCGAAGGAACTTCAATCATTACACCGAGCTGAGGCACAGGTATTTGACACGCCAGCATTTGCTCGACTTCCTCTTTCGCCCTGTCTACTAATCGTTTAGCTTCATCAATTTCTTCTACACTCGTCACCATTGGCAACAGGATTTTCAGATTACCCGTATCAACGTTAGCTCTGAGCATTGCCCTAAGCTGAATAAGAAAAATCTCCGGTTGATCCAACGTCACCCGTATACCACGCCATCCCAAACAAGGGTTATCTTCACTAATCGGCATATAAGGCAGTTGTTTATCCGCACCGATATCAAGTGTACGTAATACCACCGGTTTATCAGGAAATAATTGCAACATCTCCTGATAACGCGCTTTTTGTTCATCTTCTGACGGGAAACCACTGTGCAACATAAAGGGTATTTCGGTGCGATAGAGTCCAACACCATCAATACTGTTACTGATTTGTAACTCATATTTCAGGCTCAAACCTGCGTTAAGCTGAACCAGAATGCGTTCACCACTTTTGAGCCGTGCTTCCTGATCAACATCCCCCTCAGCCAGTTTGCTCAGTGCTTTTTCTTCTTCAATAATCTGTTTATATTCCTGCGAAATCAGTGGCTCAGGTTCAATAAAAACTTCTCCACGGAAACCATCAAGAATCAGCATACGATTATGCAGGAGTTCCGGCTGGATATCTGCCCCCATAATGGCCGGGATGCCCATTGCACGTACCAATATGGCAGAATGTGAATGGGTAGCGCCATCACGAACAATAACTCCTGCTAATCTTTCTTGCGGCACTTCTGCCAATAGGTTGGCGCTCAGTTCATCTGCAACCAGAATAAACCATTCAGGCCATTGATGGCTGGCAGTCAATGAATCATCAAGATGAAATAATAATCGCTGCCCAAGCGCCCGTAGATCCGATGCCCTTTCCCGCATATAAGCATCCTGCAAGCTGGCAAATTGTTCCGCGTATTTCTCAATAACTTGTTTAACCGCCCATTGTGCAACAGATCCCTGTTCAACACAGGAGAACAGATCTTGTTTCAACTGAGGATCATTCAAAAGGTAGGAATAAAGATTAAAAATCGCAGCGCTCTCTTTTTGAGAACCCGCGGTAAAACGTTTACTGAGCCGCCGGCATTCCGCAGTTGCATCTTCAAGTGCCTGAATCAAACGAGAACGTTCTGCTGCATGATCAAGGGTTGAAGCTTCAAAAATTTGATCAAGTGAGGGTTGGGAACAATCTTGCCACCCCTGAGCCATCACGATGCCATTGGAAATTGCCAGCGCTTTAATTCTGGTTTGCCGATACTGCCCAAACAAACCCTTAGTCTGAGCTTGAGCAAGGATCACCGCCAGTTGTGTCGCAAGCGTCACCATAAAGGATTCTTCGGTTTCATTAAACAGGCGTTGTTCCTGCTGCTGAACGACTAAAACACCTTGCAACTGGCGACGATAAACCACCGGAACGCCCAAAAACGCGCGGAAGCTATCCTCTTTCACTTGAGGCAAATATTTGAAACTTGGATGACTGCGGGCATCAGCCAGATTAATCAGTTCAGATAATTGACCAACTTGTCCGACAACGCCCTCACCAAAAGCCAAACTGATAGCCTTTCCCCGGGGTTTCCTCAACCCTCGGGTCGCCATCAGGTAATAACACCGCCGTTGATGATCAGCAAGATAGATAGAACAGACATCCGTGTTCATCGCCAAACAGGTTTCGTTCACCAATAGCTCAAGCGCTTCGGCCAGATTGGTTGCCATCGCAACTTTTTCCACAACTTCCCGTAAGCGCATGAGCATAGAACTCACCTAACTTCTTTTGCGACGATAAGAATACGAAGAACGTGGCAGAGATGAGCTTTCCTGCATTGGCATGACAACCGAAGAAAACTCTTTCATCACGCGCCGATAAACATCACGCTTAAAAGAGACAACCTGCCGGACAGGATACCAATAGCTGACCCAACGCCAACCATCGAACTCCGGGGTATTACTGTGTTGCACATTAATATCTTCTTCATTACAGAGCAGTTGTAATAAAAACCACCGCTGTTTTTGACCGATACAGACAGGTCGAGTATCCCAACGCACCAAACGCTTGGGTAATTTGTAACGCAACCAATTACGAGTAGAAGCCAGAACGCGTACATCTTTCCGACCTAAACCCACTTCTTCATACAGTTCCCGGTACATAGCCTGTTCTGGTGATTCCCCCGGATTAATGCCCCCTTGAGGAAATTGCCAGGAATGCTGCCCATAACGCCGCGCCCACAAAACCTGGCCTTGCCGATTACAAATTACAATTCCTACATTCGGGCGGTAGCCATCATCATCGATCACCAGACTACCTCGATAAACTAAATTTGAAAGATGACTAATTGTTTCACACTACCCTCAAGTGGTAAACCTCTATCATTGGACTTTGCAGTCGCTAGCTAAATCTCTACAATAGCGCCATCTCAACGGGGTGCTGGCTGTTTAAAACAGCCTTGCTGAGAGTAAACCCGCCGAACCTGATCCGGCTAATACCGACGTAGGGATTTGAGCTGCTAACTATTTCACAGACATTATCTTGCCGTTTAGCGCTTCCTCAAATCCTTTGCCAATCCTCTTAATGTAAGGAGAGCAAAGTGTTTAAGACGTTATTTTCCAAATTAATCGTACTGATGGTCCTATCAGCCCCTATGTTGCTATTGAGTCAGGTTGTACAAGCTAAACCGGTATTAACGGTCTATACCTATGATTCTTTTGCCGCAGAATGGGGTCCCGGACCCGCAATTAAAAAAGCGTTTGAAGCTGAATGTGACTGTGAACTGAAACTGGTTGCTCTGGAAGATGGTGTTTCCTTGCTCAATCGCCTAAGAATGGAAGGAAAGCGTACTGCCGCCGATATTATTCTTGGATTGGATAACAATTTGATTCAAGCAGCTCAACAAACGGGGCTGTTCACTGAAAGTCAAGTGGATATCAGCAAGCTGGCGCTGCCGGTGTCATGGCATAACCAGATATTTATTCCTTATGACTATGGCTATTTTGCCTTCATTTACAACAAAAAGAGTTTGCCAAACCCACCCAAAAGCATGGATGAGCTAATTAACAGCCCCAATAACTGGAAAGTGATCTATCAAGATCCTCGCACCAGCACACCGGGGCAAGGTTTGCTGTTATGGATGCAGAAAATTTATGGTGATGATGCCCCACAAGCCTGGCAAAAACTGGCAAAGAAAACACTAACTGTTACCAAAGGTTGGAGTGAAGCTTACGGTCTGTTCCTGAAAGGAGAAGGCGATCTGGTACTAAGCTATACCTCTTCACCGGGCTACCACCTCTTATCTGAGAAGACAGAAGATTATGCTGCCGCTACCTTCAATGAAGGTCATTACCTGCAAGTCGAAGTGGCCGCACAACTGGCCTCCAGCAAGCAACCGGAGCTTGCCCGGGAATTTATGCAGTTTATGCTGACCCCAGCTTTCCAACAGGAAATCCCAACTACTAACTGGATGTATCCGGTCATTGATATCCCGCTCCCAGAAGTGTATTCACAGCTTTCAATACCTGAAAAATCACTGCAATATCCCGCAGAAGAAATCGCAAAATACCGAAACCAATGGATTCGTGCATGGCAAAGCGCTGTCAGCCGTTGATAGCCGGATGGCTGTTGCCGGGGGCTATCGCTTCCGGCTTTTTACTATTGGTCGCCTTACTCGCGTTCGGGGCGCTTTGGTTTAACGCGCCTGAACGTAACTGGTCTTTACTGGTAGAAGATAGCTATCTGTGGCATGTGGTACGTTTCACATTCTGGCAAGCTTTTTTGTCGGCGCTGTTTTCTGTTATCCCGGCTATTTTTCTTTCCAGAGCACTCTATCGTCGTCATTTTCCAGGCCGAACTCTACTTCTCCGCCTATGTGCGATGACACTGGTTTTACCTGTATTGGTCGCTCTATTCGGCATTCTGACGGTTTACGGCAGAGCCGGCTGGCTGGCCCAGTTCTGCGAATGGATCAGCATCGATTACCATTTCACCCCTTATGGTTTACCAGGAATTTTGCTGGCACATATCTTCTTTAATATGCCACTCGCTACACGGCTTTTACTGCAATCACTGGAAAACATCGCGGTGGAACAACGGCAATTAGCGGCACAGCTAGGTATGAATGAATGGCAACATTTCCGTTTTGTTGAATGGCCTTATCTACGCCGCCAAATCCTGCCCACTGGCGCACTGATTTTTATGCTCTGTTTCGCCAGTTTTGCTACCGTGCTGGCGTTAGGCGGCGGGCCTGCTGCAACAACTGTCGAACTGGCAATCTATCAGGCGTTAAGCTATGACTACGATCTTAACCGCGCCGCGTTATTGGCTCTGATTCAGATTACCTGCTGTCTTGGCCTTGTACTCCTCAGCCAGAAACTTAACAGTGCTCTATCTGTCGGCTACAGCAACCAACAGCAATGGCGTAATCCACAGGATACTTTGTTGAGAAAAATCTGCGACAGCCTGTTAATTACCGCAGCATTATTACTGCTCGTGCCGCCATTATTGGCAGTTATCGTAGATGGCCTTAACAACGGGTTGCTTAACGTATTGCGCCAGCCTGCATTGTGGCAAGCATTTATCACCTCAGTGGTGATTGCTTTAAGCGCGGGGTTATTATGTGTTTTATTCACTATGATGTTGCTGTGGAGCAGCCGTGAGCTGTACCTGCGTTATTCCCCCCGTTGGGGCCAAACAATGGAGATAAGTGGTTTGTTGATCCTCGCGATGCCCGGCATTGTACTGGCAACAGGATTTTTCTTACTGCTTAACGACACCATCGGCCTGCCCCGTTCACCTTATGGTCTGGTGATTTTAACCAACGCACTGATGGCAATTCCCTATGCACTGAAAGTTCTGGATAATCCAATGAAAGATCTGGCGGCCCGCTATAATCCACTGTGTCGCTCCTTGAATATTCAAGGTATTAACCGACTGCGCTGGATTGAACTAAAAGCACTGAAAGTTCCGCTGGCACAAGCGCTGGCCTTTGCTTGTGTCCTCTCCATTGGAGATTTTGGCGTTATCGCACTATTTGGCAATGAAGATTTCCGTACCCTGCCCTTCTATCTCTACCAGCAAATCGGGGCTTACCGTAGTCAAGATGGCGCGATCACTGCTTTATTGCTGTTATTGTTATGTTTTATGCTGTTTAGTTTACTTGAACGCTTACCGAGACTACGTAATGCTTAAACTTGAAAATCTGACTTACCGCTATGAACATCTGATGATGTGCTTTGATTTGCAAATTCAGGCCGGAGAACGTATCGCAATCCTTGGTCCCAGTGGCGCAGGTAAAAGTACACTCCTGAGCTTGATAGCCGGTTTTCAAACGGCAGAAAAAGGCTCCCTATGGCTGGACGGGGAAAATCATACCAGTACGTCACCAGCTCAACGCCCGGTCTCCATGTTATTTCAAGAAAATAATCTCTTCTCTCATTTAACAATTGAGCAGAATATTGGGCTAGGCTTACATCCCGGATTACGCCTTAATAGCACGCAGAAACAGACATTACAGCAAATAATCTCTCAAGTTTCGTTGGAAGATTGCCTGACTCGTTTGCCCGCTCAACTTTCTGGTGGACAACGGCAGCGGGCAGCATTAGCTCGTTGCCTGGTACGCCAGCAGCCCATTTTATTACTTGACGAGCCTTTTTCAGCCTTAGATCCGGCACTGCGTAATGAAATGCTGGTATTACTGGAGCAAGTTTGCCATGAACGCCAGCTTACATTACTGATGGTTTCCCATAATCTAGATGATGCCGCTCGTATAGCTGATCGCGCTTTATTAATTGTTGATGGTAATATTCATTATGACGGTTCAACAAATGCTCTGGCTGCCGGTGCTGTTTCTGAGGCAGCTATTTTGGGGAGGCAGGTCGCTTCTATTTAGTAGTACTTCGATTATTTCCTTCTGTGACCAAAGTCTATATTTTAAAAATAAAACTGGGTAATATAAATCTTTTTTGTTATAAGTGTTTTTTATGTGTTAATTTTTAATAAAGGATTTAATAATGTCTAATTTGATTTATGCGACCATAAAAGGAAAGAACCAAGGGTTAATTTCAGCTGGCTGTTCTACTTTTGATTCTATTGGTAATAAATATCAAGAGAACCACCGGGATCAAATATTAGTTTACTCCGTTACACATTCTTTAACTCGAGTACAACATGTAAGCCATCATCCTTTTAATATCATAAAATCCATCGATAAATCCTCTCCTTTACTTGGACTAGCAATTTCAAACAACGAAGAACTTCATATCCTGTTAGATTTTTATAGAATTTAATCAGAAAGCGCTCAAGAAAAGTTTTATTCAATAGAATTAACAAAAGCAAAAATAAACGCTTTTAATACTAATTACCCCCCACTCTTTAAATAAGACTCCAAAATAGCGCTACATCTTATACTACCCATAATTCTATGTATAACAATTGGTTGGAGAAGATCATATGTAGCAGAATTATGAAACGTTATTTAACTCATGCAGAAAATCAGCCAGAAGAGAGTATCTCTGTCATTTATCAGAATATAACGTGGAGTCATCACATTGCTGCTACTTCTGCTTATAGCATCAGAGATGATGAGGTTTATTAAGAATGAATAAATTACGTGACAGGGTATTAAGTAATAATTTTTGTACATATAACCCAAGTTCCAGGTCATCTAAACAATAAAATTAGATCAATAAGCTATTTTGTTTTTTCCTCCATTTTTATTCTTTATTGGTTCTATACTTACTACGCTAGATTTATGCTTTATTGCTAGACGGGATAAGCGTAATGGTGTCTAACCTGAGGGTTTTATAAGTTTAATCCGTCTTTTAACTTTATTAAAATCCCCATAAATAACTTAAATTCTTTGGTAGGTTTTTCTTTAATATTTCACCTGATCTATTTACCTCTATTTTTTAAGGTTGAGTTAGATATAATTCATATTTTTATAGCCATTTAACAATAAAAATTCAAAATAATACACTTAAGAATAAAGCTAGATAATATTAAAAACGTATCGAAAATAACGAATAAAATACGTTTTCTACGACTATACTCTTATAAATATATTCAATAATACCTGTCTACTTCATTAGAGCTATTTATTTTCCATTCTTTGCAATTAACTCGGCAATGTTTCAATTATCATTTATGCACCACATCACAATATAGTGAGATCAGACAACTGTATAGATAACCATGATTTAATGCTATGATTGTAGTTATTTTCAACAAATATAAGCGTCTGCCTCTATATGCAACAGAATCATGCTGAACAAGGTTTTATACTGACACGCCATTGGCGGGATACTCCCTCGGGTATTGAAGTAACATACTGGCTAGCAACGGATCAGGGGCCACGTCGTATCAAAGTTCTTCACCAACAAGCGGTCGCTTTCATCCCGCAAGCCAATATGCCTCAGGTGGAAAAAATTCTGGCGCAAGAGCGCAACTGCCATCTCCGCCCACTCTCATTAAAAGATTTCAATCGCCAACCTGTCGCAGCGCTTTATTGCCATCAATACCGCCAATTACAACGGATTGAGAAAGTGCTACAGCAACAGGAAATTCAGGTTTATGAAGCAGATATCCGTCCACCAGACAAGTTTATGATGGAACGTTTTATCACTGCTCCCATTTGGTTCAGTCAGGCTCCTAATGGTAGCTATCAGATGAAGCCCAACCCTGTTTATCGCCCAACATTGAAATGGGTATCCCTGGATATTGAAACCAGCCAGCACGGAGAACTTTATTCCATTGGATTAGCAGGATGTGATCAGCAAAAAGTATTTATGCTTGGCCCTGCTAACAGTAATGAGCGCCCGGTAGATTTTGATTTGGAATATGTGGCCAGTCGCCCGCAAATGCTGGAAAGACTCAACGAGTGGCTGGAAAAATATGACCCTGACGCCATTATTGGCTGGAACCTGATTCAGTTCGATCTGCGGATTTTACAAAAACATGCTGAACGCTACGGTATTCCACTGAAATTTGGACGGGCCGGAGGGTTACTGGAGTGGCGGGAACACGGCTTTAAACCGGGGCACTTTTTCGCTTCCACTACCGGTCGGTTGATTATTGATGGTATTGAAGCACTGAAAACCGCTACCTGGAATTTTCCTTCTTTCAGTCTGGAATATGTCTCGCAAGAACTATTAGGCGAAGGCAAAGCCATTGATACACCCTATCAGCGTATGGATGAGATTGACCGCCGTTTCCAGCAAGATAAGCCCGCACTGGCACAATATAATCTGCAAGACTGTATTCTGGTAAACCAGATTTTCGATAAAACCCACTTAATGAAGTTCCTGTTGGAAAGGGCGACAGTTACCGGTCTCGCCGTAGATCGCAGTGGCGGTTCAGT
The DNA here is from genome assembly GCF_001684335.1 of Photorhabdus namnaonensis. Classification (GTDB taxonomy): domain Bacteria; phylum Pseudomonadota; class Gammaproteobacteria; order Enterobacterales; family Enterobacteriaceae; genus Photorhabdus; species Photorhabdus namnaonensis. The sequence goes on along the minus strand of NZ_LOIC01000094.1, from coordinate 44,002 downwards.
CACCGCTTTCACCCATCTTTACATGCCAAAAATGCACCGCATCGGTTATGTTGCCCCAAATCCAGGCGAGAAGCCGCTGGATAACAGCCCCGGAGGTTTCGTGATGGATTCTCGCCCCGGCTTGTATGATTCAGTGCTGGTGCTGGATTATAAAAGTCTGTATCCCTCGATTATTCGCACTTTTCTTATCGATCCTGTCGGGATGGTGGAAGGTCTGGCACAGCCGGACAGCGAGCATGCGGTTCCCGGTTTCCGCAATGCCTTCTTTTCCCGTACTCAGCACTGTCTGCCTGATATCGTGACGCAAATCTGGTATGAACGTGACGCAGCAAAAAAACAGCATAACTCCCCATTGTCACAAGCATTGAAGATCATCATGAACGCTTTCTACGGCGTTCTTGGGGCGGAGGGCTGTCGCTTCTTCGACCCACGCCTGACCTCTTCCATTACTATGCGCGGCCACGAAATTATGCTCCAGACCAGAAAGCTGATTGAATCTCAAAACTATCAAGTTATCTACGGTGATACAGATTCTATCTTTATTTGGCTGAAACAGGCGCATGAAGAAGAACAGGCTCTCAGTATCGGCAAAGAACTTGCGCGATTCGTTAACCAATGGTGGCAAAAACACCTACAAGAACATTTTGGGCTTAAAAGCACCCTTGAATTGGAACTTGAAACTCACTATCGCCGTTTTCTGATGCCAACCATCCGTGGGGCTGAACAAGGCAGTAAAAAGCGTTATGCCGGTCTGAGTGGTGACCGCATAGTCTATAAAGGTCTGGAAACAGTACGCACTGACTGGACACCGCTGGCGCAAAATTTCCAGAAGCAACTGTATTCACTGATTTTTCATGAACAGCCTTATCAAGAGTTTATCCGTGGTTATGTTACCAGTACCCTAAAAGGAAAATTTGATGATAAACTAATCTACCGTAAAAGGTTGGGCCGTAAGTTGTCTGACTATCAGCGCAATGTACCACCCCATGTGAGGGCAGCAAGGCTGGCAGATGAATACAATCTGCAACATAACCGGCCCTTGCAGTACCAAAATGGGGGTTGGATAAGCTATGTCATGACACAATCCGGGCCGGAACCACTGGAAAATCTGCATTCACCACCAGACTATGATCACTATATCAATAAGCAACTTCAGCCTATCGCTGACGCTATCCTGCCGTTTTTACAGGATGATTTTGTAACTTTACTCACCGGACAGATGGTAATGCCTTTTGGCTAATTACTATTTGGCTGATTACTATTTTTTGCAGGTGACGACCGGCTTTGCTTCCATTAACATATCGCCCCTTTGACGAGTGATAAGGGAACTAACGGGGTGTCTTGCTATCTGCCCATTATCTCCGTTAGACCAAATAAAAAGCTGTCGTCCTCCACTTATAAATAACATTATCTAACAGAAACTGAGTTAAAATTTATGCCATTTACCCTCGGTCAACGCTGGATCAGCGATACAGAAAGCGAACTTGGATTAGGAACCGTTGTTGCACTGGACGCACGAATGGTCACTTTGCTCTTTCCTGCCAGCGGTGAAAACCGCCTCTATGCACGCAATGATTCTCCTATTACCCGTGTTATGTTTAACTCGGGGGATGTTGTCACCAGCCATGAAGGCTGGCAACTCAAAGTGGATGAAGTCCAACTAGAAAATGGCCTGCTGATTTATACAGGCACACGACTTGATACTCTGGAAGAGAATATCAGTCTGCGCGAAGTATTCCTTGACAGTAAACTTACCTTCAACAAACCACAGGATCGCCTGTTTGCTGGTCAGATTGACCGTATGGACCGCTTTGCCTTGCGTTTTCGCGCCCGTAAATATCAAAGCGAACAATTTAAACTGGCTGAAAGCGGCTTGCGGGGTATCCGCGCCAGCCTGATCCCTCATCAACTTCATATCGCTAATGAAGTCGGCAAACGCTACGCGCCAAGGGTTCTATTGGCCGATGAAGTCGGTTTAGGTAAAACCATCGAAGCCGGGATGATCATCCACCAGCAATTGCTGGCCGGTCGTGCTGAACGCGTTCTAGTGATTGTACCCGATAGCCTTCAACATCAATGGCTGGTAGAAATGCTACGCCGTTTCAACCTGCGTTTTGCCCTGTTTGACGATAGCCGCTATACCGAAGCACGACACGATAGTGATAATCCATTTGAAACAGAACAATTGATACTCTGTTCACTGGATTTTGTCCGCCGTAATAAACAGCGTTTTGAGCATATGCTTGAAGCTAGCTGGGATCTGATGGTGGTGGATGAAGCTCATCATCTGGCCTGGAGCGAGGATGCTCCTAGCCGTGAATACCAGGTTGTCGAGCAATTAGCTGAACAGATCCCAAGTGTACTGCTATTGACTGCAACACCAGAACAGCTAGGGCAAGAAAGCCATTTTGCCCGTCTACGTCTACTTGATCCAAACCGTTTCCACGATTATCAGGCTTTTATCGACGAACAACAAAAATACCGTCCAGTTGCCGATGCTGTCACACTGCTGTTATCCGGTGAACAACTTAATAATAATCAATTAAACCTAATGGGTGAATTGATTAGCGAGCAAGATATTGAGCCTCTGCTGAAAGCCGCCAATAGTAATAGCGATGAAAGTGAAACCGCACGCCGTGAACTGATTTCCATGCTGATGGATCGTCACGGCACCAGCCGTATTCTGTTCCGTAATACCCGTAATGGTGTAAAAGGCTTCCCCCGTCGCGAACTGCACCAGATCAAGTTACCTCTGCCATCCCAATATCAGACCGCTATTAAAGTCTCCGATATTATGGGCGCTAAAAAATCGCTGGAAGCTCGCGCATGGGATATGCTCTACCCAGAACAAATTTATCAGGAGTTTGAAGGCGAAAACGCGACCTGGTGGAACTTTGATCCCCGCGTAGAGTGGCTACTTGGTTTTCTGACGGCAAATCGTCATGAAAAAGTGCTGGTAATTTGTGCTAAAGCAACCACTGCTCTGCAACTGGAACAAGTACTACGTGAGCGCGAAGGGATTCGTGGCGCGGTTTTCCATGAAGGTCTATCACTGATTGAACGTGATCGCGCCGCAGCCTATTTTGCTTCCGCAGAAGAAGGCGCTCAGGTATTACTGTGCTCCGAAATTGGCTCAGAAGGCCGCAACTTCCAGTTCGCTAACCAATTAGTGATGTTTGATTTACCATTCAATCCGGATTTACTGGAACAGCGTATCGGACGCCTGGATCGCATCGGCCAAAGCCGTGATATCCAGATTAGTGTGCCTTATCTGGAAAATACCGCCCAAGCCGTCCTGATTCGTTGGTATCATGAAGGTTTGGATGCATTCGAGTATACCTGCCCAACCGGTCGTACTATTTATGATCACTATTATGAAACTCTGCTGAACTATCTTGCCAAACCCAATAGCCAGGAAAAATTTGGTGAATTTATTGATCAGTGCCGCCAGCAACATGAGCAACTCAAACAGCAACTGGAGCAAGGCCGTGACCGGTTGCTGGAAATGAACTCCAACGGCGGCGAACATGGTTTGCAACTGGCGGAAAAAATTTCAGAGTATGATAATGATACTGATCTAGTAAACTTCTCCCTCAACTTATTTGATATCGTTGGTATCAATCAGGAAGATCGCAATGACAACATGATAGTGCTGACACCATCCGATCACATGCTGGTCCCAGATTTCCCTGGGTTACCAAAAGATGGTTGTACTATCACTTTTGATCGTGAACAGTCACTGTCCCGTGAAGATGCCCAGTTTATCAGTTGGGAGCACCCAATTATTCGTAATGGTTTGGATCTGATCCTTTCCGGTGATACGGGTAGCTGTGCGGTATCCATTTTGAAAAATAAAGCATTACCTGTCGGAACCCTGCTGGTAGAACTGATCTACGTAGTTGAAGCTCAAGCCCCGAAACACCTGCAATTGACCCGTTTCCTTCCACCAACGCCATTGCGGATACTGATGGACCTGAAAGGCAATAATCTGGCTGGTCAGGTGGAGTTTGAAAGCTTTAACCGCCAGCTTAATGCAGTGAATCGTCATACAGCAAGTAAACTGGTCAATGCGGTACAAAAAGAAGTTCACGCTATTTTGCAACAGGCCGAAGGTTTAGTAGAGACTCAGGCTCAATCATTGATTGAACAAGCGAAACAGCAAGCAGATGAAAATCTCACTGCTGAACTTTCCCGTTTGGAAGCATTGAAGGCCGTCAATCCAAATATTCGTGATGATGAATTGGAAGCCATTGAATCCAATCGCCAACAGTTGCTGCTTAACTTAAATCAGGCAAGCTGGCGTCTGGATGCTATTCGCCTTGTTGTCGTTACGCATCAGTAAATATTAGCAATACCCGGAGGCTAAATCGGAATGGGGTAAATTTTACTAAGCACCCTATTCCACGCCTCCCCTAATATTCAGCTACCGGAGTCCCAATGGAAGCTTATAACCCTCCTACCGATCCTTGGTTACATGTGCTTTATCAGGATCAACATATCATCGTAGTCAATAAACCCAGCGGGTTACTTTCTGTTCCCGGTCGGGCAGAAGAACATAAAGACAGTATTATGACGCGGATACAACAGCAGTTTCCCGTAGCAGAATCTGTTCACCGACTAGATATGGCAACCAGCGGCGTAATGGTAGTTGCATTAACCAAAGACGCAGAACGTGAATTGAAACGCCAATTCCGTGAACGAGAACCGGAAAAAACCTATATTGCACGGGTTTGGGGACATCTGGAACCAAAAACTGGTCTTGTCGATCTACCGCTGATTTGTGACTGGCCGAACCGGCCAAAGCAGAAAGTGTGCTTTGAAACCGGGAAATCGGCTCAAACTGAATACGAAATACTCGCTTACGAAGATGAGGCAACTCGAGTAAAACTCTCACCGATAACCGGTCGTTCACATCAGCTCAGGGTACATATGCTAGCACTTGAACACCCGATTCTGGGAGATAGGTTTTACGCTCATCAGCAGGCAAGAGCAATGGCGCCTCGCCTGCAATTACATGCACAAGAGTTATATATCACACATCCGGCCTATGGAACGCCAATGCATTTTCAGTGTAAAGCCGATTTTTGATTAATAGACAAATACAGTAACCGAATCCAATGAAGCCAATATCAAACATAAGGCCAAGCCACAACAAGCTAAAAGAACACGGATATTTGCCATTTTTTACCTTCCTCCTAAATTAAAACAAAATAAAACATAAAATATTCTAATATTTTAGAGAAATAAAAAATAAACTCAACAACCGTAGGGGATGTTATTCCCCTATACATTTAGTAGTAGCATGTTTTTAAAGATAAAAAAATAGCCTATTTAAAACCCTTCTCTTTTTTAATGAGATCATAGGCAGCCTGAATTGACTGGGCCTTTTGTTTAGCAATCTCCATCATTTCCGGTGGTAAACCTTTTGCTACCAGCTTATCTGGATGGTGTTCACTCATCAATCTACGATAGGCACGTTTAATGGTCGTCGCGTCATCCTTTTCACGCACACCCAACACCTTACAAGCGTCCGCGAGTGTTGGCCCCTGCGCGACCCCTTGATAACCGCCATACTGCTGTTGCCGCCACTCTCCACCATCACCGAAATTGCGGCCACCTTCCATCATGGCAAGGAATTGTTCAAATTGATTACGAGAGATCCCAAGTTCATCAGCAATAATAAACAGCACTTTCCTTTCATTCGGATGCAATTGCCCATCAGAAAATGCAGCCTGTAATTGGATCTCCAAAAACATACGAACTAAGTCAGACCGGCCAAAACAGGCACGACGCAATTGTCTTAGTGTCTCACGCAAAGGAAAATTGGGCTCTTTACCTTCACGAAAAGCCTGCTGTGCCGCGATCCTGGCTTGTCCATGAAGTTGCATTCGATCCATTAACTGGCTCGCAAGACGAATATCTGTTTCAGTCACCCGCCCTTTTGATTTAGTAATATGCCCCATCACCTGAAAAGTACTACTGAAAAATAGCAATTGACGAGACTGATTATTTGCGAAAAAACCTTGGTTTCTCCGTGCACTGGCCCTATCAAGCATATGACCAATAAACAGACCAATGACAATCCCCCAAAAGCCGGCTCCAGACACAACACCAAAAATCAGCCCAAGCAATTTTCCCCAATAATGCATATACTCCTCAATTCACCAATGCTCTGAGTGTCGTTTTGCATTATCATACTATTCATTCAGCTCCGTGCCTAACGGCAAGATAAGTATAAGGTATGACTTTACACTGGCGCATATTCATCGAGTGCGCTAGTCTCTTGAGGTTTGCCCGGCATAACGCCACTGATGACGGAACCGCATAAATATCTATGAAGAAATGTTATCCAACTTTGCTGGCCACAACGGTATGGGCCGCACTTTATGGTCAGCATGCACATGCTGATCTCGCAGCACAATGTATGCTGGGTATACCTGTTTATGATCAGCCAATCATTAATGGCGATCTCAATCAACTTCCTATCAATATTCTGGCAGATGATTCACGCGCAGATTATCCACGCTCTGCTAAATTTATCGGTAATGTCAATATTAAACAGGGTAATAAGACCCTAACCGCAGATAAAGTACAGCTTGATCAGACAGAAGATGAAGTTCCGTTAAGAACCGTGACTGCAACAGGTAATGTTCATTATGACGATCCTCAGATTATTCTAAAAGGTCCACGCGCCTGGTCTAATTTAAATAATAAAGATACCGATATGTATCAGGGTGATTATCAGATGGTCGGGCGTCAGGGGCGCGGCACCGCGGACAAAATGAAACTGCGTGGCGAGAACCGTTATGCCATTCTGGATAAAGGTACTTTTACCTCCTGCCTGCCGGGTAATGATAGCTGGAGCGTTGTCGGCTCCGAAGTTATTCTCGATCGTGAAGAAGAAGTGGCTGAAATATGGAATGCCCGTTTCAGGGTGGCGAATGTTCCAGTATTTTACAGTCCGTATCTTCAATTACCGATCGGTAATAAACGCCGTTCCGGTTTTCTTATTCCTAACGCCAGCTATTCCAAAAAAGACGGCTTTGAATTTCAGCTACCTTATTACTGGAATATCGCCCCGAATTATGATGCGACGATTACACCGCACTATATCAGTAAACGTGGTTTAAAACTGGATAATGAATTCCGTTATTTAACCAAAGCAGGCACAGGCACCCTCGCTCTCGACTGGCTGAATAACGACGAGCAGTATGTCAAAGACAAAAAGACAAACACACGTACCGCCAGAGAGAGTGATAATCGTTGGTTATTTTATTGGAGACACAGTGGTGTGATGGATAGGGTATGGCGTTTTAATATCGACTATACCAAAGTCAGTGATCCCGAATATTTTTCTGATTTCAGCTCTCAGTATGGTTCCACCACCGATGGCTACGCTACGCAAAAATTCAGTCTGGGCTATGCTCAACAGAACTGGAATGCCACGCTATCAACTAAACAGTTCCAAATTTTTTCTAAAGATACCAGTAGAAAAGCTTACAGAGCTGAACCACAGTTGGATTTGAACTATTACAAAAACGATCTCGGGCCATTTGATCTTAAAGTTTATGGTCAGGCGGTAAAATTCACCAGCGTAGGCAAAAACAACCCGGAAGCAACCCGCTGGCATCTGGAACCCTCCATTAACCTGCCACTCTCTAATGGTTGGTCCAGTATGAATAATGAAGTTAAGCTGATGGCGACTCACTATCAGCAGGATATTCCTAAATCTCTTGAGAATTCTGAATATAAAGAATCTGTTAACCGGGTCCTGCCACAGTTCAAAAGCGAAGCCAAAATGGTATTTGAGCGTTCAACATACCTGAACAGCAATTACACTCAAACGCTAGAACCGCAGGTTCAGTATCTGTATGTGCCATACAAAGATCAGGATAATATCAACAATTTCGACTCATCTTTACTACAAACTGACTATACCGGCCTGTTCCGTGACCGCTTCTATGGTGGTCTGGACCGTATTTCATCTGCCAATCAAGTGACTACCGGTCTTACTACCCGCCTTTATGATGAAGGTTTAGTTGAACGTTTTAACCTGTCATTAGGTCAAATCTATTACTTTGAACGTCCACGCACCGGTAAAGAAACCATCATCAACAGTAAAGATAGTACAGGTATGATGACCTGGGCAGGTGATACTTACTGGAAAATTAATGATTCCTGGGGCTTGAAAGGTGGCATGCAATACGATACTCGCCTAAGCAGCGTAACGATGGGAAATGCAGTGCTAGAATATCGCCGTGATGAAGACCGACTTGTGCAATTGAACTATCGTTTTGTTGACAGTGATTATATCCAAGCTACAGCTAAAAGCGCTCCGGCTTTCCAGCAAGGGATTTCTCAAGTCGGTCTGGTTACAAGTTGGCCGTTAAGTGATCGCTGGGGTTTCGTAGGCGCTTATTACTACGATACTAAAGAACAGCAACCGGCAAGTCAGTTAGTGGGTTTGCAGTACAACACTTGTTGCTGGGCAATCAACGTTGGTTATGAACGCAAGATCATTGGTTGGAAAGACAACGATAGCGAATATGACAACAAATGGTCATTTAATTTTGAACTTCGTGGCTTAAGTAACAATCATAGTTTAGGTAGCCAGAAAATGTTGAAGTCTGGCATCATGCCATACCAACGAGCATTCTGATGCCAATAGCGTTTTGATATTAAACACGATAAATCCGCTACTGCGGAACCTACATATGATGGGAAAAGTATGAAGAACTGGAGAACTCTCATTTTCGGATTGATGTTTTCAGTGAGTACTGCCTTCGCAGCGCCTCAGCAAATGGATAAAATTGCTGCGGTCGTTAATAACGGAGTGGTACTGGAGAGCGACATCAACAACCGCTTACAATCTGTCAAACTGGATGCGCAACATGCCGGCCAGCAAATACCGGATGAACAAACGCTACGTCATCAGATCCTTGAACGTCTGATTATGGATAACATCCTGTTACAAATGGCAAAACAGATGGGGATCACCATTCCTGATCAAGCATTGGATTCTACAATTGCCAATATTGCGGCTCAGAACCACATCACTGTGGAACAAATGAAATATCGCATTACTGCTGACGGAATGAGTTTCGATACTTACCGTGATCAAATCCGTAAAGAGATGATGATAGCAGAGGTGCGCAATAATGAAGTTCGCCGTCGTGTCACCATTTTGCCTCAAGAGATCGACGCCTTAGTTAAACAAATTAGTAACCAGAATACTAACGATACAGAACTGAATATCAGCCATATTCTGATCCCATTGCCAGAAAACCCTGATCAGACACAAATGGAAAAAGCCATGACGGTAGTGCAGAAAATTATGTCTGAACTTAAACATGGTGTTGATTTCGGTAAATTGGCGATCGCTTACTCTGCGGATCCACAAGCGCTGAAAGGCGGTAATATGGGCTGGAGTCGGCTTGAGGAATTACCAACTCTGTTTGCTGAACAACTGCAATCAGCTCAGAAAGGAGCCATCGTTGGCCCAATCCGCTCCGGTGTTGGTTTCCATATTCTCAAAGTCAATGATATCCGTGGCGGTAACCCAACCATCGCCGTCACTGAAGTTCACGCCCGCCATATTCTATTGAGAACTTCCCCTGTCATGACCGATGATCAGGCGCGCATCAAGTTGCAGCAAATCGCCAGTGATATTCGCAGCGGAAAAACTGATTTTGCCGATGCCGCAAAAGAGTTTTCAGACGATCCTGGCTCAGCCCTACGTGGTGGCGATCTCGGCTGGACTACCCCTGACATCTATGATCCTGCTTTCCGCGACGCGTTAATGCGCCTGAATAAAGGTGAAATCAGTCAACCCGTTCACTCATCTTTTGGCTGGCATCTGATCCAACTATTGGATACCCGCAAAGTTGATAAAACAGATGCCGCTCAGAAAGATCGCGCTTACCGTATGTTGTTCAACCGTAAATTCACCGAAGAAGCACAAAGCTGGATGCAGGAACAACGCTCCTCAGCTTATGTGAAAATTTTAGATGGCAGCGATGCACAACAATAAACCGATTATTATCAATAAACCAATTGTTATTACCCCCGGCGAGCCTGCCGGGGTTGGACCCGACTTAACGGTTGCTCTCGCTCAACAAAGTTGGCCAATGCAATTGGTCGCTTGCGCAGACCGCAACCTGCTTCTCGACAGAGCTAAACAACTTAATTTACCTTTGCAATTACAAGAATACTCTGCTGACAAAACTCCCGAACCACAGGCTGCCGGGACGTTGACAATATTGCCAGTTCCTCTTCATGCCCCCGCACTCGCCGGCGAATTGAACCAAGAAAACGGCAGATATGTCACTGAAACACTGGCACGAGCCTGTGACGGCTGTTTAAACGGAGAATTTTCAGCATTAGTCACAGGACCGGTTCATAAAGGGAATATCAATGATGCCGGCGTACCTTTTATCGGCCATACCGAATTCTTTGCCGATCGCAGTGGATGCCAGCGAGTCGTCATGATGCTTGCAACAGAAGAGCTTCGGGTTGCCTTGGCAACGACTCATCTGCCTATTGTTGATGTACCAAAGTCCATCACTTTCGATAATCTGCGGGAAGTGATTACTATTCTTAACCATGATTTAAAAACAAAGTTTGGTCTGGCAAAACCCTGTATTTATGTTTGCGGTCTGAATCCCCATGCTGGAGAAGGCGGCCATATGGGACGGGAAGAGATCGATGTTATTATTCCCGCGTTAGCCAGCCTGAGAGCGGAAGGTATTGTGCTGGAGGGCCCTTTACCAGCAGATACCCTGTTTCAACCTAAATATCTTCAACATGCAGACGCCGTGCTCTCGATGTATCACGACCAAGGATTACCCGTGCTAAAATACCAAGGTTTTGGTAGAGCCGTGAATATTACATTAGGTCTACCGTTTATCCGTACTTCGGTCGATCATGGCACAGCACTAGAACTGGCCGGGACAGGTCAAGCTGATGCGGGAAGCTTTATCACCGCATTGAACTTAGCAATTAAAATGATACAAAACAGTAATGAATAACAGAGTCCACCAAGGGCATTTTGCCCGTAAACGTTTCGGGCAGAACTTCTTAACCGATCAATTTATCATTGATAGTATTGTTGCCGCTATCAATCCACAACCCGGCCAAGCAGTGTTGGAAATTGGCCCCGGTCTTGGTGCATTGACAGAACCGGTCGGCGAGCGCATGGATAAAATGACCGTGGTTGAACTTGACCGCGATTTGGCCGCTCGTCTACAAATCCATCCACAATTAAAAGATAAACTTACCATTATCCAGCAAGATGCCATGACGGTTAATTTTGGCGAATTGTCTCAGCAAAGAGGGGAGCCGCTGCGCGTCTTTGGTAATTTACCTTATAATATTTCCACGCCGTTAATGTTCCACCTTTTCAGCTATACTGATGCTATTGCCGACATGCATTTTATGTTACAAAAAGAGGTGGTGAACCGTCTGGTAGCTGGCCCCGGAAGTAAAACTTTCGGGCGTTTGAGTGTCATGGCCCAATATTATTGTCAGGTTATCCCTGTGCTGGAAGTACCGCCAACCGCGTTTACTCCCGCACCTAAAGTCGATTCAGCCGTTGTACGTCTGATACCGCACAAAAGCATACCTCACCCCGTCAAAAATATTCGTATGCTGAGCCGGATCACGACCCAAGCTTTCAACCAACGGCGTAAAACCATCCGTAACAGCCTCGGTGATCTTTTTACTGTAGAACAGCTAACGGAACTTGGTATCGATCCAAGTACCCGTGCAGAAAATATTTCTGTTGAGCAGTACTGTAAAATGGCAAACTGGCTATCAGAACAACCTGAAATGCTGTCATAACAGGAGTCAATTATGATTAATACGCCCAGGGTTTCTATTCAGGTACAAAGTGTTTATGTAGAAAGTCAATCGTGTCCCGATCAACGGCGTTTCGTTTTTGCCTATACAATCACTATCCGAAATCTTGGGCGCGAACTGGTTCAGTTAATTAATCGTTACTGGCTAATTACTAACAGTGATGGTCATCAAACAGAAGTTCAGGGGGAAGGTGTTGTTGGTAAACAACCCATAATCCAGCCAGGGACCGAATACCGCTACACCAGCGGCGCAATATTGGAAACACCCTTGGGTACTATGGAAGGCCATTATGAAATGGTCGACCACAATGGCGACCCATTCCGCGTTGCCATTCCGGTTTTCCGTCTGGCTATCCCAACGCTGATTAATTGATTATGTCTACCTATCTCATTGGTGATATTCACGGCTGTTATCGTGAATTACGAGCTTTACTAATTAAAGTCGATTTTGATCCTAAGAAGGACACGTTGTGGTTAACAGGGGATTTAGTTGCCCGCGGCCCAGACTCTCTTAACGTTCTCCGGTATGTTAAACAGCTAGGCTCAGCCGCAAAAGTGGTACTAGGCAATCACGATCTCCATTTATTGGGAGTTTATGCCAGGATCAGCCGTAATAAACCTAAAGATAAAATTGATTCATTACTGTCTGCGCCAGATGCCGATGAATTAATTAATTGGCTACGCAAACAACCGTTACTACAGTGCGATGATGATCTAAAACTACTCATGACACATGCTGGCATTACGCCTCAATGGGATTTGGAAACAGCCAAAATGTGCGCTAGCGAAGTTGAAACTATGCTCAACAGTAGCAGTTACCCTCTGTTTCTCAATTCCATGTATGGAGATATGCCAAACAACTGGTCACAAGAACTCTCTGGACTAGCGCGTTTGCGCTTCAGTACCAATACATTGACACGTATGCGTTACTGTTTTCCAAATGGTCAATTGGACATGTTGTGCAAAGATAAGCCCGAAAATGCGCCTGCGCCGCTAAAACCCTGGTTTGAACTGCCACGCCAGATCCCATCAGGGTATGCCATCGTTTTCGGTCACTGGGCATCATTAGAAGGTCAGGGAACACCCGACGGGTTTTATGCATTGGATACAGGGTGTTGTTGGGGAAGACAACTGACGATGCTACGTTGGGAAGATAAACAATATTTCACGCAATTATCGTTACCTCAGTAAAACAGCATTAAATCCAGACACGCCGTGAAAAAAGCTCATCGGCGTGTTCTATCAATTAGAGGCGACGTTGTAAAATCTCAAAACAGTAGCTGTGAGAATTCAATTCATCGGCATCATGGTATTCAGTAAATTCAGAATCCCATTCATCCGGTTCATAATCAGGAAAATGCGTATCACCGATCACTTCCGCATCGATGTGTGTCAGGTACATACGACTCGCTCGTGAAATAAATTGGTCATAAACTTTACCACCACCCATGACCATAACCTCTTCTGCATCACCCGCCACAGCCAGTGCTTCATCAACTGAGCTTACCCAGGTTACACGTTCATCATTACCCGGCTGATTACTCAATACAATATTGAGTCTTCCCGGTAACGGGTGACCGATGGATTCATAAGTCACTCTCCCCATAATAACGGGTTTATTCAATGTATTACGTTTAAACCAGGCCAAATCCCCCGGTAGATTCCACGGCATTTTATTCTCCATGCCGATAACCCGATCCATAGCTAAAGCAGCGATCAAGCTGATATTCATTAAGCCACCTTATAGGCAAATAGTATAAAAATTGATGACACTATACGGAAAGGGATGTACCCCGTCGATAGGCTCAACACCTTCTTCAGTACAAAAAATTAATTTATACTTGGTTTATTACTTAAGACATTTATTGATCAAAATAATAACAAAACTAATATTAACTATAGGGTACATTATGCTAGAAACATCACTGGTCGTCATCACTATCTCAACGTTGGGTATGCTCTCTCCCGGTCCTGATTTCTTTTTGGTAGTCAAAAATGCCATACGTTACCAACGTTCTGCCGCCATGATGACAGTTGTAGGCTTAATCGCCGCTATCGCTTGCCATATGGTTTACTGTGTCGCCGGGTTGGCTATTGTTATCACCACAACGCCGTGGCTATTTAATCTGATGAAATACGCTGGAGCGGCTTATCTTATTTGGATTGGGATCAATAGCCTGTTTTCTCGCGGAAGGAATACTTTCACTCTCGATGATCAACCACGACAGAGAGTCACTTTCAAAAAAGCGTTTATGCAGGGGTTTTTATGTAATTTGCTCAATCCCAAAGCAACGTTGTTCTTCCTGGCAATATTTACCCAATTGCTAAATGTCAATTCTGGTGTTGGCGAGAAATTGTGGTATGCCTCTATTATCTGGGGATTGTCGGTCATCTATTGGCCTCTGTTAGTCATATTGATCCAAAGCGCGCCGATACGCCGCAGATTAGCGAAAACTCAGAAGATCATTGATAAACTACTAGGTATTGTTTTGATTGGCTTAGGTGTCAAAGTAGCAATAGGATAACAGACAGTGATTCTTTCTCTTTAATTTTTCAATAAACATAAAAATAAACATAAAAAAGTGCGCTGAACAGAGCGCACTTTTTTTACTTCAATTAATTAGAATATAGACTAGCTATTAATCGCCGCATGCATTTCCTGTACAGAAATCACCTGCTCAGTTGGATCTGCGCTCAGTGCCATTGTTGTCGCAAACCCACCATTCAATGTGGTGTCATAATGCACTTTATATTGCAGCGCACTACGGCGAATGAGTTTGGAATCCTCAATTGCCTGACGGCCCGCAGTCGTATTTACAATATAGCTATATTCACCATTTTTGATTCTATCCTGAATATGCGGACGCCCTTCATGAACTTTATTCACCAGACGAGGGTTAATCCCCGCTTCACCTAGCACAACCGCAGTACCATGAGTCGCATCCAGTTCAAAACCCTGTTTCAGCAACTTAGCGGCCAAATCCACAACCCGGCCTTTATCACCTTCACGCACTGACAGAAGCGCTCTACCACTCTGTGGCATTTTAGCGCTACACCCCAATAACGCTTTTGAGAAAGCTTCGGCGAATGTACGCCCAACTCCCATTACTTCTCCGGTTGACCGCATTTCAGGCCCAAGAATCGGATCTACACCAGGGAATTTGTTGAAAGGCAATACAACCTCTTTCACCGAATAGTATGGTGGGATGATCTCCTGAGTTGCACCTTGCTCAGCCAGAGATTGACCAACCATCACTCGAGCTGCGACTTTCGCCAGTGGTAAGCCGGTCGCTTTAGAAACAAATGGCACAGTACGAGCCGCACGCGGGTTGACCTCAATCAGGTAAACCTCATCATTCTTGACGGCAAACTGGACATTCATCAAACCACGCACACCCAATTCAAATGCCAGTTTTTCTACCTGCTCACGCATAACATCCTGAATTTCCTGACTTAAGGTGTAAGCAGGCAGTGAACAAGCTGAGTCGCCGGAATGCACTCCAGCCTGCTCAATATGTTCCATAATGCCGCCAATCAAGACACGCTCACCGTCACAAATAGCGTCAACGTCCACTTCCACTGCATCATCAAGGAAACAATCAAGCAATACCGGGGCATCATTAGAGACACTGACCGCAGTCTGGAAGTAACGACGCAGGTCAATTTCGTCATATACGATTTCCATCGCGCGACCACCCAAAACATAAGATGGACGAACCACCAACGGATAACCGAGAATGTTTGCCTTCTCAACTGCGCGTTCTATCGTGGTTACTGTGGCATTTTCAGGCTGTTTCAGGCCAAGACGATTTACTGCCTGTTTGAAACGTTCACGATCTTCCGCACGATCAATCGCATCCGGGCTGGTACCAATAATTGGAACACCGGCGATTTCCAGTTCACGAGCCAATTTCAGCGGAGTCTGACCACCATACTGAACAATCACCCCTTTTGGTTGTTCAACACGTACAATCTCAAGAACATCTTCCAAAGTCACCGGTTCGAAATAGAGACGGTCCGAAGTATCGTAATCTGTTGAAACGGTTTCCGGGTTACAGTTCACCATGATGGTTTCATACCCATCTTCACGCAGTGCCAGGGCTGCATGAACACAACAATAATCGAATTCAATCCCTTGCCCAATACGATTAGGACCACCACCCAATACCATGATTTTGGGCTTGTCACTATTCGGATTAGCTTCACACTCATCTTCATAAGTGGAATACATGTATGCGGTATCAGTCGCAAATTCTGCCGCACAGGTATCAACGCGCTTATAAACCGGATACAAATTATATTTGTGGCGCAGTTTACGGATCTCTTTTTCGGCCACACCGACCAGTTTTGCCAAACGTGCATCAGCAAAACCTTTGCGTTTCAGAAGCCGCAGGAAGTCGGCCGTCAAGCTGTTAATGCCCTGCTCCGCCACCTGCTCTTCCAATCGCACCAGTTCTTCAATTTGCACTAAGAACCAGCGATCAATATCAGTCAGGTTAAAAACACCATCAACAGACATACCCGCACGGAAAGCATCAGCGATATACCAGATACGCTCAGCACCCGCGTCTTTTAATTCGCGACGAATTTTAGTCAGTGCTTCTGGATCATCCAAATTGACTTTCGGATCAAAGCCGGTTGCCCCGATTTCCAAACCACGTAATGCTTTTTGCAGAGATTCTTGCTGAGTACGGCCAATCGCCATCACCTCACCAACAGATTTCATCTGGGTTGTCAGACGATCATTAGCCCCAGCGAATTTCTCGAAATTAAAGCGAGGAACTTTAGTGACTACGTAATCAATAGAAGGTTCAAAGGAAGCTGGCGTGCGACCACCAGTGATATCATTCATCAATTCGTCAAGGGTATAACCCACAGCCAATTTAGCGGCAATTTTAGCAATCGGGAAACCTGTCGCTTTCGAAGCCAACGCAGAAGAGCGGGAAACGCGTGGATTCATTTCGATGATAACTAAACGGCCATTTTTTGGGTTCACCGCAAACTGTACGTTAGATCCCCCAGTTTCTACACCGATTTCACGCAATACCGCCATCGAAGCGTTACGCATGATTTGATACTCTTTATCCGTCAGCGTTTGCGCCGGGGCGACGGTGATGGAATCACCGGTGTGAATCCCCATCGCATCAAAGTTTTCAATGGAGCAAACGATAATGCAGTTATCGTTTTTATCCCGCACAACCTCCATTTCATACTCTTTCCAACCAATCAGAGATTCATCAATCAAGAGTTCGTTGGTTGGTGAAAGATCCAAGCCACGCTCACAAATTTCCTCAAATTCTTCACGGTTATAGGCGATGCCGCCACCACTTCCTCCCATAGTGAAGGAGGGGCGGATAATACAAGGAAAACCGACTTTATCAGCAACTGCCAACGCTTCTTCCATTGAATGGGCGATACCAGAACGCGGAGTTTCTAAGCCGATCTTTTTCATTGCTATATCGAAACGGCGCCGATCTTCCGCTTTATCAATCGCATCTGCGGTAGCGCCAATCATAGTAACGCCAAACTCTTTCAGGACTCCCTGATGCTCTAATTCTAAAGCACAGTTGAGTGCAGTTTGCCCGCCCATTGTTGGCAGAATCGCATCAGGACGCTCTTTTTCAATGATTTTACGCACCACTTCCCAGTGGATCGGCTCAATATAAGTAGCATCGGCCATCTCTGGATCAGTCATAATGGTAGCAGGGTTCGAGTTCACCAGAACGACACGATAACCCTCTTCCCGTAACGCCTTACAGGCTTGTGCTCCTGAATAGTCGAATTCACAAGCCTGACCAATAACAATTGGGCCAGCACCCAGAATCAGGATACTTTTAATATCAGTACGTTTTGCCATTTTATTTTCTCCTGATTACTTGGTGTTATGACGATTATTTTTCTGACAATACTGTTCAATTAGGTCAATAAAGTGATCAAATAACGATGCTGTTTCATGTGGACCAGGGCTGGCTTCTGGGTGCCCCTGGAAACTGAACGCGGGTTTATCTGTGCGATGAATCCCTTGCAACGTACCGTCAAACAGAGATTTATGAGTAATGTTCAGATTTGACGGCAATGATCTTTCATCTACAGCAAAACCGTGGTTTTGGGCAGTAATCATAACAACATTACATTCAAGATCTCTTACCGGATGATTAGCACCATGATGGCCGAATTTCATTTTCATGGTTTCCGCTCCACTCGCCAATGCCAGCAATTGGTGTCCAAGACAGATACCAAAAATTGGAATCTCTGTCTCAAGCAGGGTTTTAATTGCTTCGATTGCATAGCCACAAGGTGCCGGGTCCCCCGGTCCATTAGATAAGAAAATACCATCTGGATTCAGTTTCAGCACATCTTCAGCCGGTGTCTGGGCAGGAACAACTGTCAGGCGGCAGCCACGATCCACCATCATTCGCAAAATATTTCGTTTTGCACCAAAGTCATAAGCAACAACATGATAGGGTAGATCCTGCTCTTGCTTATCTTCCAGTAATCCCTCCGCCAACGTCCAGCTCCCCTGTAACCACGGATAAATCTGTTTAGTTGTCACCTCTTTTGCTAAATCCATCCCCTCCAGTCCCGGAAACGCTTGCGCTTTTTCCAGAGCAACCTGAGCGTCAACCTGCTTACCTGCTATAATACAACCATTCTGCGAACCCTTTTCTCTTAACAAACGCGTAAGTTTACGGGTATCGATATCTGCTATCGCAACAATATTATGGCGTTTAAGGTAATCGGAAAGCGTTTCTTCACAGCGGAAGTTACTGGTCAACAGAGGTAGATCACGAATCACTAGCCCTTGAGCCTGTACTTTTAGTGATTCTTTATCGACTGAGTTAACACCGACATTACCAATATGGGGATAAGTAAGAGTGACAATTTGGCGGGAATAGGAAGGGTCTGTGAGAATTTCTTGATATCCGGTCATCGAGGTATTGAAAACCACTTCCCCAACTGCCGCCCCTTCCGCACCGATGGCACGACCGTGGAATTGGGTTCCGTCTTCCAGAACCAATATAGCTGACTTAATCAAAACGCCCTCCAAAGAATAATTACTCGCAATTAGTGCATATTAATTCAGATTTATTCCTCAAAATCAATGCCAAAGCTGCTTTTTAGGCAAAATTTTGGCAAATTGCGCGCATTCTAATGATGAGAGGGGGAGTTGTCTACAAAAAATGTTACTTTTCTTATTTTTTTACACATTTCACTGACTGAATTAATGAAATAAGACTAAAAACAGCAACAAAACTAATTTAGAAAACGGTAATCAACATAGAAAACTTGATTCTTAGATGAAAAGTTGAAAATAATCATGAAAAGGAGAAAAAAGCAGAAAATTAAGGTTATAAATAAGACAAAAATAGGAAAAATAAACCAAAGAATAATAGAATTAAAAAAATAAATTAAAAATCGCACAATAAAATATTTAATTATGCGATATCAATAAGTTGAAAAAAATTTATTTCAAAGTAAGTCAAGATTCAGCACATCTTTCATATCAAAAAGACCACTATTTTTACCACTTAGCCATAAAGCAGCCTTTACAGCACCATTTGCAAACGTCATCCGACTGGAAGCCTTATGAGTTATCTCTACTCTCTCCCCAATATCAGCAAACATAGCGGTATGCTCACCTACGATATCCCCGGCACGGACAGTCGCAAAACCAATACTTTTCGGATCACGTTCACCGGTATAACCTTCACGGGCATAGACAGCACACTCTTTCAGATCCCGCCCCAAGGCATGAGCAATAGATTCTCCCATTGCTAAAGCTGTTCCTGATGGCGCATCCACTTTATGACGGTGATGTGCTTCGATAATTTCGATATCACTATACTCACCCATCACTTTCGCTGCTTTTTCCAATAACTTAAGTACCAGATTTACACCTACACTAAAATTCGCGGCAAATACAATCGGGATATCAACAGAAGCCTCTTTAATTGCCTGTTTACCTGCCTCATCAAAACCAGTTGTACCAATCACTATCGCTTTACCGTTCTGGCGACAAATTTCAAGATGAGTCAACGTTCCTTCCGGACGGGTAAAATCGATAAGGACATCAACATTATCAACAATACTTTTCAGGTCATCACAAACAGTCACACCTATATGACCAATACCCGCTAACTCTCCAGCATCTGCGCCAATCAGAGAAGAACCCGAACGTTCCAAAGCCGCACCAAGAGCCACACCATCTAATTGATAAATAGCCTGAATCAACTGACGTCCCATACGCCCACCAGCGCCAACAATAGCAACACGAATATCTGTATCAGCCATAAGCCCTCACTATGAAGTTAGTCCTTTTCCTGATTTAACAGGATGATCAGTCAGATGAATGTCTTAAATAAAGAACATATACACTACTTTATTAGTATTTATCTTAATAATTTAGATTATTTATCTAACTTCTTTGACTTCAACACGTAACTCTTTCGGTACTTCAAACACAATATTTTCTTCCCTACCATGTAATTCCCTGACAGAATCAGCCCCAAGATTTTTCAGGCGTTCAATAACTTGCTGAACTAAAATATCCGGTGCCGAAGCGCCAGCAGTTACACCAACCAGAGAAGTACCGGTAATCCACTCTTCTTTAATATCCTCAGCAGAATCTATCAGATAAGCAGGCTTACCAACTCGTTGAGCTAACTCAGCAAGACGATTAGAGTTAGATGAATTCTTCGAACCCACAACCAAGACAATATCCGCATCAGACGCCAGGTCCCGTACCGCTTCCTGGCGGTTAGTCGTCGCATAGCAGATATCATCTTTACGAGGACCGACGATGTTTGGGAATCGTTCATTAAGCGCATCAATCACTTCTGAAGTATCATCAACGGATAACGTGGTTTGAGTCATAAAACACAAGTTGTCTTCATCTTTGACTTTCAAGTTCCATACGTCTTCCGGAGATTCAACCAGATACATTCCACCTTCCGCATTGTTGTACTGACCCATTGTACCTTCAACTTCGGGATGTCCAGCGTGACCAATCAGAATAGCTTCTTTACCCTTGCGGCTGGCTCTTGCTACCTCCATATGGACTTTAGTCACTAAAGGGCAAGTCGCATCGAACAACATGGTCAAATTGCGAGAACGCGCTTCTGCACGAATAGCCTGTGAAACACCATGTGCCGAAAAAATCAGAATCGCGTCATCCGGTACTTCTGAAATTTCTTCAATAAAGATAGCCCCCCGCTTGCGCAGGTTATCTACAACATAACGGTTATGCACAACTTCATGACGAACATAGATCGGCGCACCATATAATTCCAGTGCGCGCTCTACAATACTGATAGCACGGTCAACACCGGCACAAAAACCGCGAGGGTTAGCCAGCAATATCTGCATGGTTTTCCTCCAATTGTGGATCAATTTCCAACACTTCAATTTCAAACGTGACGTTCTGATCAGCTAATGGGTGATTGAAATCAACAGTCACAGATTCTTCTGTTACGGCTTTGACTATACCCGGCATTTCACTGCCATTCATCGCCGTAAATAACATTATAGTGCCAATTTCAGGCATACCCGTTTCAGCAAAATCACGCGGAGTAAAATATTGGATCAGATCAGGATTCGGTTTGCCAAATACATTTTCACCAGCCAGAGTAAAACTATGTTTATCTCCCTCTGTTAACCCAGTAAGCTGCTGTTCTAAAGGTGAGGAAAGAGTTCCATCACCTAAACGAAATAATGCAGGTTTACCCTGAGTGTAAGTGGAATCGGCAATGGAGCCATCTTGCAGTTTTAAAGTGAAATGCAGTAAAACTGCACTATCCTCCCGCACCTGGTTTGACATATTACTTATCCCACTTTGATTGTCTTTTCATCCGGGCTTAAAAAGCTATCAATGATAACCAATCCAGCCCCGATACATATCGCCATATCGGCGATATTAAAAGTTGGAAAGTGCCAATCACCGACATAAAAATCAATAAAATCGATGACAAAACCATGAACCAACCGGTCAAACAGATTACCCAATGCTCCACCAATAATCAGGGCATAAGCGATATTACTCAGTTTCTTCTTTGCACTGGCACGATACATCATCACCGTCAACACAACTGAAATGGCAACGGCAATGAATGCAAAGAACCAACGCTGCCAACCGTCTTTCTCTGCAAGGAAACTGAAAGCCGCCCCAAAATTCTGGGCATAAGTCAGATTAAAATAAGGTATCAATGGAACGGATTCATACAGATGAAAGTGTTGCAACACTAACTGTTTACTACCCAGATCCAGAATCAATACCACAACAACTAACCAAAGCCAGCGAAGGCCGGTGGAGCAAATGGGTTTATTCATCAGGCAAACTTACGCTCTTCGCCGTTACCGGCAACATTAGTTACACAGCGGCCACAAAGTTCTGCGTGTTCCGCCACCAATCCCACATCTTTAGCGTAATGCCAGCAACGAGGACATTTTTCGCCATCCGCTTTACGGAAAGCAATTTTCAGGCCACCGATTTCGCTTTGTTGCGCATCTTCACCAGCCTGCTCATAACCTGCAACAACAACCTGAGATGTTAGCAGAACGAAACGCAATTCATCTCCGAGGCTATTGAGTTTGTCCGCCAGTTCATTATCAGCGTACAACGTCACCGCGGCCTCCAATGAACTACGGATATGTTTGTCCGCGCGTGCCTGCTCCAGCACTTTATTAACTTCACCACGCACTGCCAGCAAATCAGCCCAGAAAGCATCATTCATTGCTTCGCCCGCGGCCAGACCAAACAAACCGTCATACCACTCTTCGGTAAATACATATTGAGCACGTTTGCCAGGCAACTCATTCCAAACTTCATCGGCAGTAAAGGAGAGGATAGGCGCCATCCAGCGAACCAACGCTTCCGCAATATGATACAGCGCAGTCTGACAACTGCGACGCGCCAGACTATCGCTCTTAGCGGTGTACTGACGATCTTTAATGATATCGAGATAGAACGATCCCATCTCCACGGAGCAAAATTGCATCATACGCTGAACAACAGTGTGAAAATCATATTCATCGTAGGATTTTGCAATGTCCGCCTGTGCCGCCTGAGCACGTCCCACAGCCCAACGATCCAGCACAGCCATCTCTTCTGGTTCAACCCTATGTTGTTCAGGATCAAAACCATTCAAATTTGCCAGCAGGAAACGCGCCGTATTACGGATTCGGCGATATGCATCAGCAGAGCGTTTCAAGATCTCATCGGATACCGCAATTTCACCGGTGTAATCGGTAGAAGCAACCCATAGACGCAGAATATCCGCCCCTAATTTATTTATGACATCCTGCGGACTGATGGTGTTACCGATAGATTTAGACATCTTACGGCCCTGACCATCCACAGTGAAACCATGTGTTAACACCTGACGGTAAGGCGCTTTACCTTTTATTGCCGTTGAGATCATCAGGGAAGACATAAACCAGCCACGGTGCTGATCTGAACCTTCAAGATAAATATCCGCAGCGTTACCTTGGAATTCAGGGCGAGCATCAACCACCGATGCGTGAGTTGATCCCGAATCGAACCATACATCCAACGTATCAAAAATTTTGACATAGTTAGCTGCGTCATCACCTAGCAATTCGGCTGGTTCCAGATCCCACCACGCCTGAATACCGTCAACTTCAACACGTTTTGCCACTTCTTCCATCAATTCAATAGTACGCGGATGAAGCTCTTCTGTCTCTTTATGGACAAAAAGAGACATCGGCGTGCCCCAAGTACGTTGACGTGAAATACACCAATCAGGGCGGTTTTCAACCATTGCCTCAATACGAGCCTGACCCCAACCCGGAATCCACTGAACGCCTTTGATCTCTTGCAACGATTGTTTACGCAGACCGTTTTGATCCATGCTGACAAACCACTGCGGCGTGGCACGGAAAATAATAGGCGTCTTATGGCGCCAGCAACAAGGATAACTGTGCTGTAATTTTTCCAAATGCAACAAGGCATTGTTTTCACTCAGGATATTCAACACAACATCATTCGCCTTAAAGACAAACATGCCATCCAGTGAAGGATAAGTACCGGGCAGATAGCAACCATTAGGGCCAACTGGATTTGCAACTTCCAAGCCATATTTCTGACCAAGAACAAAGTCGTCCGGGCCATGACCTGGCGCCGTGTGCACAGCACCGGTACCTGCGTCCAGAGTCACATGATCACCTAGCACAACCGGTGAATCAAAATCCATAAACGGATGTTTGAAGCGCAGCAGCTCCAGAGCGGACCCCACGCAATGCCCTAGCACTGTCCACGAAGTTATACCCGCACGCTGCATCACACTTTCTACCAAATCAGCAGCCAGAATCAGACATTCGCCCTCAATCTGCACTAATTGATAGCTAAATTCAGCATGCAAAGCGATCGCCCGGTTAGCTGGCAACGTCCACGGCGTGGTTGTCCAGATAATCAAAGAGACCGGTTGAGCTAGTGCCTGCACACCAAATTTCTCACAAACGGCTGCTGCATCAACCGCATTAAAACGCACGTCAATCGATGGCGAAGTTCTATCGTAATACTCAACTTCCGCTTCGGCCAGTGATGAACCACAATCAGCACACCAGTGAACAGGTTTGGCGCCTTTCAACAAATGACCATTAGCGATAATACGGCTCAGTGCACGAATAATGTTGGCTTCGGTCTTAAAGTCCATCGTCAGATAGGGACGTTCCCAGTCACCTAATACACCCAGACGAATAAAGTCTTTCTTCTGACCTTCAATCTGCTCTTTAGCATATTTACGGCACTCGGCACGAAATTCAGCGGCGGAAAATTTTTCCCCAGGTTTACCAATAATCTGCTCAACCTTAAGCTCAATAGGTAAACCGTGGCAATCCCAACCAGGAATATATGGCGAGTCATATCCCGCCATCCCTTTGGATTTAATAATAATATCTTTGAGAATCTTATTGACTGAGTGACCAATATGAATACTGCCATTCGCGTAAGGAGGGCCGTCATGCAGAATAAATGTTTTTTTACCGGCTTTTGCTTTACGAATTACCTGATACAACTCATCTTTGTACCAACGTTTTAACATATCTGGTTCGCGCTTTGCTAAATCTCCGCGCATTGGAAACCCTGTTTCTGGCAGATTCAGGGTGTTTTTATAGTCACTCATTCGATTCTCAATTCCAATTTTCCGCTAGATACATGACACAAGTCGCTGTTTAAAAAATTCCTTCGCAGCGACCAAATCATTAGCAATTTGCTGCTTGAGTGCGTCAAGGGAAGCAAACCGCTGCTCATTACGCAATTTTTTGCGTAACACCACATCAATATAACGCCCATAGAGATCCATTTGGGTATCAATTAGATGTACTTCAAGTTGTTGACCCTGACCAGAAACTGTTGGGCGTGTACCAATATTGGCAACACCCGGCAAAGGCTTGTCTCCTAAACCATAGACTTCAACAACATAAACACCTTGCACAGGAACCACTAATCGTTTTAACGGCAAATTCGCTGTTGGAAAACCAATAGCGCTCCCTAGTCGTTTACCGTGAACGACCCGGCCACAAATGCTATATGGATGCCCTAATAATGTTTCGGCTAATACCAAATCATCATTTTGCAGTGCTTGACGAATAGCTGTGCTGCTGATCCGCAAACCATTATTACAAAAACTTTCACTGTTGGTCACATCAAAGCCGTATGTTTCACCGGCTCGCTGCAAAAAGGCAAAATCACCACTGCGAGCTTGACCAAAACGAAAATCATCTCCTACAGCGAGAAACTTAACACCCAATTTTTCCACCAGCAACCGTGAAACAAAAGCTTCTGGCGTATTTGCCGCAAAATTCCTGTCAAATTTCACGCATAATAAATAATCCACGCCACATTGGGCGAGATATTTGGCCTTATCCCTCAATCTTGTCAGACGCGCAGGAGCATTGCCCTTAGCAAAAAACTCCAAGGGTTGTGGCTCAAAAATCATGACCATTACTGGTAATCCCAGACGCTGCCCTTCGTGTTTTAAGTGTTTCAGTAGTGCCTGATGCCCCCTGTGGACGCCATCAAAATTACCAATCGTCAACACGCAACCGCGGTGACATGTTCGGATATTACGTATACCGCGAATTAGCTCCATAGCTGGCTCAATACCCTGGAAATTGCCAAATTATACCTTGTACAAAGCTCAAGGTTAACCCACCATCATAAGATGATTTAAATCAATAGCCCTGATTCATACAACAAAAACGAGCAGGAATCCCGAAAAATATTCATTTTATTTCTATCTGGACTATTCAATGAGATTTTTATTGTGAAAGACTGTATTCCCGCTAAGTAAGCTGATAAAATCCTGCGCCATCACAACGAAACAAGTTGCCGCGGTACAACGGCGCTTATTTGCACAAATCCATTGACAAAAGAAGGTTGAACAGGCATATTCCTCGGCCTTTGAATTGTCCTCGATAGAATATATTTGGGAGTTGGACCTTGGCTAATATCAAATCAGCTAAGAAACGCGCCATACAGTCTGAAAAACGTCGTCAGCACAACGCTAGCCGTCGTTCTATGGTGCGTACCTTCATCAAGAAGGTATATGCTGCTATCGCTACTGGCGATAAAGAAGCTGCACAGAAAGCATTTAATGACATGCAACCTATTGTCGATCGTCACGCCTGTAAAGGTCTGATCCACAAAAACAAAGCAGCACGTCATAAATCTAATCTGACGGCTCAAATCAACGCAATGCAATAATTTGCGTTTGAATTACTGAAAAACCGGCCTGCGCCGGTTTTTTTGTGTTTGCAGTTATTATCAATTATTTTTTAAGCGCGCTTCTTAGGTGGCACATTAAACAACGCAGAAAAATCTTTATTACATACCCTTTGAACAGCCGGGTGTTGAATCATTCGTTCAGCAAAAATCACATAATACTCTTCTTGTACCGCATCCAACCGACCAATTTCAGCAATATCATTATCTGCAAAAATATCATTGGTATACAAAGATGGCGCGACAAAAATCGCATTATGATACATACCAAACGCTTTCATTAACGCGGCATCATCAAATTCACCCAATACTTCAACCTGAAGATTTTTATTACGTATCCAAGTCAACAATTTACGCCCCAACATAGAGCGGCGTCCTGGAACCAATAAGCGACGTTCTTCCAAACATTCCGGGAAAGGTTTTTCCGGGATAGGTTGTCGGCAGAAAAAACTCACATTACATTCACCCAGTTTTACTGAGAATAGCCCTTCCTGCTGGGAAGAGTCCACCGGACAATCGGACAATATCATATCGAGTTTGTGCTGGCTGAGCTGTTCCAACAGCAATTCATGAGTGGATTCAAAACAACGTAGATGGATCTGTTCATGTTCCACAACCGCCGTTTTTAATACTTGGCTTACCAGACGTTTGGATAATGCGTCAGCCACACCAACATCAAATAAAAGGTTAGATTCACGGCTGTAATTAACGATATCCAACATCTCCTGGCTCAGCATAAACATCTTATCCGCATAACGGAAGATAAGCTGCCCTAACTCTGATGGTACTAAACCCCGACCTTGACGTTTGAACAGTTTTCCTCCCAGACGCTCCTCCAGCGCCTTTATCTGTCCGGTGATCGTCTGAGGTGTTAGATAAAGCGCCTCTGCCGCCCCAACCACAGATCCTTCCTTGCAAACATGCCAGAAATAATAGAGATGATTAAAATTCAGATGTGACACCCGCATATATTTTTCCTTGTGTATCGCTTTCGTCTAACAGACTACCTAGCCATACATCTCTAATTTACCGTTTTACGGCGATTTCCTGTTTTCCACTACATAAAATATCCGCGATACCATTTTATTATTGTACCGCGAGTACAAAAATGAGAGTCAGTTCGGAAATTCTTTCTAAAACTACCGGCTAAATTAATGAATTTACCACGGCTCTGCCATCACTTTTTCTTTGGTAAGACCATTCGTAACAAGCCATAACCCATAAACGCAGCGATGGTTGAACCCATCAGAATGCCAAGACGAGAATAGATACTGAAAGATTCATCTCCCCCTTCAAAGGCCAATCCTGAAATAAAGATAGACATAGTAAAACCGATTCCACAAAGAACGGAAACCGCAAATATCTGTTTAAGATTAATCTGCTGTGGCAATTTAGCAAATCCGATCTTAATAGAAATATAGCTAAACAGAAAAATTCCCAATGGTTTACCAAGAAACAGAGCGGCAGCAATACCTAGCGGTAATCTATCGGTCAAACCATTTAACGTCACGCCATTCAGGACGATACCAGCATTGGCAAAGGCAAATAATGGCAAAATAAGATACGCCACCCAAGGATGCAAACCGTGCTCAAGTGATTCAGATGGTGAATGACCATTCCGGCTACGCAGAGGGATCAGAAAACCAACGATAACCCCAGCCAGTGTTGCATGAACACCCGATTTTAGGATGCAAACCCAAAGAATAGCGCCAATAACCATATAAGCCGATGTTTTTTCGACACCACGCCAATTCATCCAAACCAGCAAAGCCGTCATTGCTACTGATAATCCAAGCGCCACAAGGGAGACTGTTTTGGTATAAAACAGAGCGATAATCACGATAACGCCCAGATCATCAATAATCGCTAGCGCCAACAAGAAAACCTTGAGTTCTGTTGGTACTCGTTTAGACAATAGCGCCATCACACCCAAGGCAAAAGCAATATCAGTTGCCGCAGGAATAGCCCACCCCTGACGGATAAATTCATCATCGCCATTAAATAGCAGATATATCAATGCCGGAGCGACCATACCACCTATCGCCGCTATTACCGGAAATACTGCCTTATCACGCCCTGCCAAAGAACCTTCCAGAAGTTCCCGTTTGACTTCCAGACCAACAATCAAAAAGAAGACCGCCATTAAGCCATCATTAATCCACAACAATAAGGGCTTATTGATCTCCAATGCAGCGAATTGCATTACTACCGGAAGATTGAGAAATTGCTGATAAGTGCCCTGTAATGGTGAATTTGCCATCATCAGCGCAATAATGGCAGCGATGATAAGAAGGAGCCCTCCAGCCGCTTCTAATTTCAGGAATTGACGAATAATTGCTGTCACGATGATTAACCTCTGAAATTGATCGGACTTAAATGGTACTCTAGCGATGGTTTCGAAAAAAATCGATTTTATAACCAGAATAATTCGCTATAACCGATCTATTGATGATCTACATCTCAATAAAATAGATTATCAATCAGAGGAAATCGTTAAATGGAGAGACCCTATTTATCTTACATTAGCACCAATTTCCCGCATCTTAGCCAAAATGCGGTTTAAATCATCTTCTAATAGTGTTAACTGTGTTGCGATATAGATTAATGAGATTTCCTGTAGTAGGAGGAGAATAATTGCTGATCAGCCGCATAAGTATTCCAGAACAAATCCCCTCAATAGAGCCAATTAATTAAATAAATTTAAGCAATAGAGTTGTGATGGTAGCTACCGCACCAATAAGACT
Organism: Photorhabdus namnaonensis; assembly: GCF_001684335.1. Taxonomy (GTDB): domain Bacteria; phylum Pseudomonadota; class Gammaproteobacteria; order Enterobacterales; family Enterobacteriaceae; genus Photorhabdus; species Photorhabdus namnaonensis. The sequence continues at coordinate 14,663 of NZ_LOIC01000094.1, read as the reverse complement.
AGAAGCAACAATAATCGGATACCATGCCGCCTCACGATTTATCTTTGTCGTTTCCGCCATTAATTTTGCTATTTCAGCGTGGATTTTTTCGAGTTCAGCAATAGTCATGTCAGTAGTGCTCATCGTTCTCCCTTTTTAGGGATGCCAAGCTGCGGCTATTCCGCTACCTTAATATTATTATACCCGTTATCTTTCAAATTGCCTCCTCACACAAATGACTTTCAGTTTATAATTCTCAACTCAGACAAAAAGTCCTCATTCAAACGAGGACTTTTTACTAGTAATTCGAGCGTTATTCAGCAATCCAGCTCTATATATGTGGAGATATCGACTGTTACTTGGTCAAATCATCAAAGAACTTCTTTACGCCATCGAAGAAACTTTTAGAACGCGGGCTATTCGTTTCTTCGCCAGTACCGCCGAAAGATTCACCCAATTCGCGCAGTAATTCTTTCTGTCTTTCATTCAATTTAACCGGCGTTTCTACCACTACCCGGCACAGTAAATCACCCTGAGCGCCACCACGGACAGATTTAACGCCTTTGCCTTTCATGCGGAACATTTTACCTGTCTGAGTTTCCGCAGGTATTTTCAGTTTCACACGGCCATCAAGGGTTGGTACTTCGATTTCTCCGCCCAGTGCCGCCATTGCAAAGTTAACCGGCACTTCACAATAGAGATTACTTTCTTGACGCTCAAAAATATGGTGCGATTTTACCTGTACCTGAACATACAGATCACCTGCCGGTGCGCCTTTTGCTCCTGCTTCACCCTCACCACTCAAACGAATGCGATCGCCGGTATCAACACCCGCCGGGATCTTAACAGACAGGGTTTTGTATCTTTCAACTCGCCCATGACCATGACATTTATGGCAAGAATCCTTAATGATCTGACCACGGCCATGACAGTGTGGACAAGGTTGCTGAACGGTGAAAAATCCCTGACGCATGTGAACCTGACCAGCACCTTTACAGGTTGAGCAGGTTACAGGGCTGGTTCCTGCTTTAGCACCGCTGCCATGACAGGTATCACAGGTTTCCAATGTCGGGATGCGGATCTCTTTGGTCACACCACGAACCGCTTCTTCCAGCGTCAACTCCATGCTGTAACGCAAATCAGCCCCGCGACTTGGACGCTGCTGACGACGACCACCGCCGAAGATATCACCGAAAACATCACCAAAGATATCACTAAAATCAGCGCCGCCGCCGCTACCCATGCCTCCCTGTTCAAAAGCAGCATGGCCATATTGGTCATAAGCAGCTCGTTTCTGATCATCCGTCAGAATTTCATAGGCTTCTTTAACTTCTTTGAATTTGCTTTCCGCATCTTTATCGCCCTGATTACGATCAGGGTGATATTTCATTGCCAGCCGCTTATAGGCTTTTTTAATCTCTTTTTCGTCCGCTGTTTTGGAAACACCCAAAACTTCGTAACAGTCTCTCTTTGCCATCTCTTATTTTACCCTTAACATACGCGCACGGGCGCAGAGTTCCCTCAACGCCCGTGCCGGTTAATCAGCAACAATTGTCATAACTATCGCCACGCCCGCTAAGGGCAATTATTTTTTATCTTTAACTTCTTCGAATTCAGCGTCTACAACGTCGTCATCTTTCTTCGCACTGTCGCCAGCGTCTGCAGTCGCACCAGCTTGTGCCTGCTGCTGGGCAATTTCCAACAACTTAGCGGAAGCCTGAACCAAAGCCTGAATTTTCGCTTCGATATCCGCTTTGTCTTCGCCTTTAGCAACTTTTTCCAACTCAGCCACAGCGCCTTCAATCGCGGTTTTATCTTCTGCCGGCAGTTTGTCACCGGCTTCTTCTACTTGCTTACGCGTGCCGTGAACCAGTTGATCTGCCTGATTACGGACCTGTACCAACTCTTCAAACTTACGATCAGACTCCGCGTTCGCTTCTGCATCACGAACCATCCGTTGAATTTCTTCTTCATTCAAACCGGAAGAAGCCTTGATAGTGATCTGCTGTTCGCGGCCACTATTTTTGTCTTTAGCAGATACATGCAGAATACCATCAGCATCGATATCAAAAGTCACTTCAATCTGAGGCATACCACGAGGCGCTGCCTGAATCCCATCCAAATTGAACTGGCCCAGAGATTTGTTATCGCCGGCACGTTTACGCTCACCCTGCAATACATGGATAGTTACCGCAGATTGATTATCTTCCGCCGTAGAGAACACTTGGCTGTGTTTGGTTGGGATCGTGGTGTTTTTCGTAATGAGGGAAGTCATTACGCCACCCATTGTTTCGATACCCAGAGACAATGGTGTAACATCCAGCAACAATACATCTTTCACATCACCGGCCAAAACACCGCCCTGTACCGCAGCTCCCATTGCTACCGCTTCGTCAGGGTTCACATCTTTACGTGGCTCTTTACCGAAGAAGTCAGCGACGACTTTCTGTACCATTGGCATACGGGTCTGACCACCCACCAGAATGACATCGTTCACATCAGAAACTGACAAGCCGGCATCTTGCAATGCAACTCGTACAGGCTCCATAGAACGTTTAACCAGCTCTTCCACCAATGATTCCAGCTTCGCACGGGTCACTTTGATATTCATGTGCTTAGGACCAGTCGCATCCGCGGTGATATATGGCAGGTTAACATCGGTCTGCTGTGCGGAAGAGAGCTCAATTTTGGCTTTTTCCGCCGCTTCTTTCAGACGTTGCATCGCCAGTGGGTCGTTACGCAGATCAATGCCCTGATCTTTCTTAAATTCGTCAACCAAGTAGTTGATCATACGACTGTCGAAATCTTCACCGCCCAAGTGGGTATCACCGTTGGTCGCCAGCACTTCATAGGTTTTTTCGCCGTCAACTTCATCGATTTCGATAATAGAGATATCGAAAGTACCACCACCGAGGTCATAAACCGCGATAGTACGGTTACCCACTTCTCTGTCCAAGCCATAAGCCAGTGCAGCAGCGGTTGGTTCGTTGATAATACGTTTTACTTCCAGACCTGCGATACGGCCCGCGTCTTTGGTTGCTTGACGCTGAGCATCGTTAAAATATGCAGGTACAGTGATTACCGCTTCAGTAACTGGCTCACCCAGATAATCTTCCGCTGTTTTCTTCATTTTCTTCAAAACTTCAGCGGAAACCTGAGGAGGAGCCATTTTCTGGTCTTTCACTTCCAGCCATGCGTCGCCATTATCCGCCGCAATAATTTTGTATGGCATGATAGCTACGTCGCGTTGCGCTTCTTCGTCTTGGAAACGACGTCCAATCAGACGCTTAATAGCAAACAACGTATTTTGCGGGTTAGTAACAGCCTGACGTTTAGCCGGTTGACCAACCAGAGTTTCACCATCCTGGGTATAAGCAATGATGGAAGGGGTTGTGCGATCGCCTTCGCTGTTCTCCAGCACACGAGCTGTCGTGCCATCCATAATAGCTACACAAGAGTTGGTAGTTCCCAGGTCGATACCAATAATTTTACCCATCTAAACGCCTCCAAAGAAATTCGTAATCAATCAAGTTGCTAATCAATATGAGGATAACTTTCTGCTTTTCAATGGCACCCATTTTTATGCCTCTACGCGATTCCTCACTTTTGCTTATATATACCGGCTGTATAGGACAGCGATTAGCAACTGCGGTTGATTATAAGATGGGGTCGTTAAAACTATCATCAAGGGGGGATGTGAAAAAAAACCTTTTTATTATTTCAAAGGTCATTGTTTCCTTGCTGACAGATCATTATGATTCGCCACCTTTGCTATTTATGACTTTTATGATTTTCTTTCAGAGGACTTATGAGCGCGAATCAATTGGCTAATCCCGGCCCCTTAGGTTTGATGGGCTTCGGCATGACAACCATTCTTCTGAATCTGCATAACGCAGGTTTTTTTCCACTGGCATCCGTTATCCTGAGTATGGGCATTTTCTACGGCGGCCTGGCCCAAGTACTGGCAGGACTTTTTGAATATAAGAAAGGCAATACCTTTGCCGCAACTGCTTTCACCTCTTATGGGTTATTTTGGCTCAGTCTGGTTGGATTATTATTTCTTCCCAAAATGGGACTGGCGGAAGCCACCAGCAGCCAATATTTAGCGGTATATCTTGGCCTGTGGGGTATGTTTACCCTGTTTATGTTCTTTGGCACCTTCAAGGCTAACCGCGTGCTACAGTTTATCTTTGGCGGCCTGACTCTGTTGTTCGCTCTGTTAGCGATTGGCAACTTTACCGGAAATACCACTCTTCTGACAATTGCCGGTTATGAAGGGATAATTTGTGGCGCCAGCGCAATTTATCTGGCAATGGCGGAAGTGCTGAATGAACAATATGGACGCACTATTCTACCTATTGGCGAGATAAAACCGTAATAAACTGCGGGTTGGAAGAAGGCAATTTTTTCTCCCTCTTCCAGTCCGTTATGAACGTAGAGAAAGAACCGATGATATTTACCCCAACGCTCGTCAGACTAATGTCCGTTGAATGTGCATCAATTTAGCCACAATTATATTGAACCAATATTGTGAATCTCGAATTGATAGCAAGTACGGTGCTTATAGCGTTGGTTAGGACGAAGTATGCAGCTCTCTTGCTCCCATTCAGGATGATTGGGAGAATCCGGTAAAAATTGTGGCTCAAATGCCACTCCCGCATAGTTCTCATACCACCCACCATTACGGCTAGGCGTTCCACTTAACCAATTTCCCGAGTAAAACTGCACAGCCGGTTTTGTGGTGAAGATTTTCATTGTGATTGCTTCATCGGGGGAAGTAATTGAAATTGCATAATCCGAATTCAAACGAGCGGCTTGCAACCAAAATGAATGATCGTATCCATTCACAATCTGTTGCTGTTTATCCAGCATAAAGTGACCGTTAATTACTTTAGGTTTTCGAAAATCAAAACCCGTATTATTAACCGAAGCCAGTTGGCCCAACGGAATACCATATTCATCGATCGGTAAATAGTCGTCGCTTTTCACCTCTAGGCGATGCGATAAACATGTTTTTCCAGAGTCCGCCCCCAACAAATTAAAATAAGCGTGATTAGTCAAATTAATGGGCGTCGCAGCATCTGTATGGGCTAAATAATCCACGATTATGTGATTATCATTGGTTAATATGTAACGAACGGTCACAACAACATTACCAGGAAAACCCTGATCACCATCTGGTGACTGTAATGTAAAACTCACTGAATAGGCATCTCTTGCAGTGATTATCCAACGTCGCTTATCAAAACCCTCAATCCCACCGTGCAAACAATTTCCCGCCTGATTGACATGTAATTGATAAGTTTTACCATCAAGATTAAAACATCCATTTGCAATACGGTTAGCGTATCGTCCCACAGTAGCACCTAAATAGCTGGTCTGTTTATAAAAGTCTTGTAAAGTGGCAACACCTAGTAAAACTTCTCTTTTCTCCCTATTTAAAGGTACACGGCAACTCAGCCAAGATGCGCCAATATCCATCAACACAACGGAAAAACCCGAAGTATTGGAAAGACAGACAAGATTTGCTTTTTTTCCATCCAAAGCAATATGTTGTGTCATTGAAGTGTTCAATAATTCAAAATAAGCATCTACCATTTTATTGCCTACAATGTTTCAACCAAACTTGCACCGTCCGAAGCCCGGCACACATAAATGGTCTCTTTCAAACCTGTCGATACAAAATAGTGTTGCTCTACCGCGCCTCTAACCACATCAACCAAAGTTTGGGGGACTAAAGCCACCACACAGCCACCAAACCCACCACCGGTCATCCTCACTCCACCCTGTTTACCAATGGCTTGCACCACAATATCAACCAAGGTATCGATTTCAGGCACGGTAATTTCAAAATCATCACGCATTGATTGATGTGATTGCGCCATAAGTTCCGCGATTAATGGCATATCACCCTCGGCCAACGCTTTTGCTGCCAGAAGTGTACGTTCATTTTCTGTAATTACATGGCAAGCACGTTTAGCCACTATGCTATCAAGCTCAACACTCCGTTTTTCAAATTCATCTAATGTCACATCCCGCAAAGCTTTAACGCCAAATAATACCGCCGCGTGTTCACACTGAGCTCGGCGGATATTATATTCACTGCCAACCAATTCCCGTTTTTTATTTGAATTAATAATCATAACTGCAATATCTTTCGGCATAGATACGGCTTGGGTGGTTAAATGACGACAATCAATTAATAACGCATGATCTTTCTTACCTTGCGCGGAAATTAATTGATCCATAATGCCACAATGGCAACCGACAAATTCATTTTCAGCTTGCTGCCCATTTAATGCTATTTCCGTTTGGCTAATAGCTAAATGGTAAAGTGTTTTTATCGTTTCACCAATCACTGTTTCCAGTGCAGCCGATGAACTTAACCCCGCCCCTTGTGGCACATTACCCGTTACCACAATATCTGCCCCGTTAAATATATATCCACGACTAAGCAAGCATTTTACAACACCGCGAATATAATTGGCCCACATTTTATTTTCGTCAAATTTAATAGGCTGGCTAATATCAAACTCGTCTAATTGATTACCATAATCAACCGAAACAACACGGATAATATTATCTTCCCGCTTCGCCGCCGCAACCACAATTTGGTAATTAATAGCACAGGGTAACACAAAGCCATCATTATAATCAGTGTGCTCTCCAATCAAATTAACCCGACCTGGTGCTTGAATAATATGTGTTGGCATATAATGAAATACCAAATCAAAAACATCTTTAACACAATTAATTAAAGTTTCCATCATTTCATTCTCAAATAATATATTAACTGAACGATACTTCTCATGAAATATCCTGCCAGATAATTAACATTATTGCGCTTTATAATGTACATCACTCACCGCACGTAAAAATTTAGCCGCCTGTTCTGCGGTTAAATCACGTTGTGTTTCAGCAAACATTTCATAGCCCACCATAAATTTTCGCACAGTAGCCGATCGCAATAATGGCGGATAGAAAAGTGCATGCAGTTGCCAATGTTCAATATCGGTGCCTTGGTCAAAAAACGGTGCAAAATGCCAACCCATTGAATAAGGAAAAGAGCTATGAAATAAGTTGTCATAACGACTGGTAAGCTTTTTAAGCACGACCGCCAAATCATCGCGTTGTTCATCCGTTAATTCATTCATACGACGAACATGAACTTTAGGTAACAACATGGTTTCATAGGGCCATGCTGCCCAATAAGGCACAACCGCCAACCAATGAATTGTATCGACCACAACCCGTTCACCATCAACTAATTCAGCCTGAACATAATCCATCAATAAATTGGAACCCTGTTCCTGGTAATAAGCACGCAGTTGTTGATCTTTACGCTCAATTTCGTTTGGCAGAAAACTATTCGCCCAGATTTGCCCATGAGGATGAGGCTGAGAACAGCCCATTACTTCACCCTTATTTTCAAAAACCTGAACCCAAAGATATTCTTTACCCAACGTTTCAATGTGTTCATTCCAGGTATCAATTACCTGACGAATGTGCTTAACCGACAATTCAGGCAATGTCTTACTGTGATCCGGAGAAAAACAGATTACACGACTTAATCCTCGTACTCCTTGTATTTTAAACAATGGGTGAGACGATTGAGGCACATCAAGTGAATCTGGTATTAAAGCCGAAAAATCATTATTAAAAACAAAAGTTCCTTGATAAGCAGGATTTTTATCACCGGAAATACGTGTATTTGATGGGCAAAGGAAACATTGCTCATCATAGCTTGGAATATCATCTATCAATGATTTCTCATCTTTTCCATGCCACGGCCGCTTTACCCGATGAGGAGAGACCAAAACCCATTGCCCGGTTAGCGGATTATAACGACGATGGGGATGTTCAACAGGATTGAATACAATCTTGGACATAACAGTCTCTACCTCATTTATATTTTCCAATACCGATTGTGAAAATCTTTATTCACACTCAGGCTGGACACAGTTTAACAACGGGCATTAATACTAATCTGAGATACCAATCACGTAAATGTAAACAATTACACAAGAAACTTAGATATAAACCTAAAAGACAGATTAAGGTGTTCAACTTCGGCATATTCTGCAAACATGAGTTAAAGTCACAGTAAATTTACTTAATCTATTAATTAAAACAAATCATTAAGAATTAAGATAAATTACAAATACGATATTTAATAACAATTTTGTGATTCTGATTACATCCCCATCAAATAGTAACGTTTACAATTTAGTATCAAATAGACTAACCAGGAAAAGAAACATGTCCACTATAGAACACGGTTTAAGCTTGGTAGATATATTGGTATTTATGTTCTATGTCGCCATTATCATCAGTGTGGGACTCTGGGTATCCAGGGATAAAAAAGGCTCGGACAAAAGCACTGAAGATTACTTCCTGGCAGGTAAATCCTTGCCCTGGTGGACAATAGGCGCCTCACTGATCGCGGCAAATATTTCCGCCGAGCAATTTATTGGCATGTCCGGCTCCGGTTATTCCATTGGTTTAGCAATCGCTTCTTATGAATGGATGGCGGCAATTACATTAATCATCGTAGGTAAATATTTCTTACCTATCTTCATTGAGAAAGGCATTTATACTATCCCAGAATTTGTGGAACAACGGTTTAATAAAAATTTAAAAGCCATTCTGGCGGTGTTCTGGATCTCACTCTATATTTTCGTCAATCTGACCTCTGTACTTTATTTAGGTGGCTTAGCACTGGAAACCATTCTGAAAATTCCATTGATCTATTCCATTATTGGGCTTGCAATATTTGCCTTGGTTTATTCTATTTACGGCGGCCTCTCGGCTATCGTCTGGACCGATGTTATTCAAGTCTTTTTCCTGATATTAGGGGGATTGCTCACAACACTTATTGCCGTCAGCTATATCGGCGGCAGTGAAGGTATAATAGCCGGATTTGCCAAAATGGTTGATGCAGCGCCAGGACACTTTGAAATGATTTTGGATAAAAGTAATCCTCAATTCATAAACTTGCCTGGTGTTGCTGTATTGATTGGCGGTTTATGGGTCGCTAACCTCTATTATTGGGGCTTCAACCAATACATTATTCAACGTACCCTTGCTGCCAAGTCAGTGCAGGAAGCGCAGAAAGGAATTGTTTTTGCCGCTTTTCTGAAACTTATTCTGCCTTTCCTGGTCGTTGTACCGGGCATTGCCGCTTACGTGATCACAACCTCCCCTGAATTAATGGCAGGTTTAGGCGACCTTGCGCTAAATAACGTGCCTGATGCAACGCATGCAGATAAAGCTTATCCGTGGTTAACCCAATTTCTACCTGTCGGTTTTAAAGGCATCGTATTTGCCGCATTAGCAGCCGCTATCGTTTCATCATTAGCGTCGATGCTCAATTCGACCGCCACCATTTTCACTATGGACATTTATAGGGAATATATTTCACCTGATTCAAGCGACCACAAACTGGTTAATGTTGGCCGTATTTCTGCCACTATTGCCCTGATTATCGCCTGTTTTGTTGCGCCAATGCTTGGCGGTATTAACCAAGCATTCCAATATATTCAAGAATATACCGGTCTTGTCAGCCCAGGTATTTTAGCCGTGTTCTTACTTGGGTTATTCTGGAAAAAGACGACCAGTAAAGGGGCGATAATTGGTGTGGTTTTATCGATCCCCTTTGCCTTATTTCTGAAATTCATGCCGTTTGCAATGCCATTTATGGATCAAATGCTCTACACATTACTCTTTACACTGGTCGTTATTGCATTCACGAGTTTAAGTACATCGGCTAATGACGATGATCCCAAAGGTATTATATTGGTTTCATCTATGTTTGCGACGGACCGCAGTTTTAATATTGCATCTTATGCCATTATGATCATTCTAGCTGTATTGTACGTTGTTTTCTGGTAGTCAGTCTTTGACAGCCTCTATTATTAGAGGCTGTCACAAAAGGCCGACGTTTCTTATGAAATGGCGAAAATAAACAGAATACAAAAGAACAAAGTGCAGAAACTTATTTTAATTTCACCTTCTCAAGCGCCGCAAAAATTTGCTGTTTATCTGAATCTTTTAAGTTATGTTGTTGAATATTCCTCATAAACATTTCTTTGTCAGAAGCGCTTATTTTCTCTCCGGCTTTGAGTAAGATCGCAATTTGTTGGAAGATTTTCGTATTCAGCCCACTAATTTTAATCCGAACATCATCTAGCGACTTCGGTTGCCAACCATTTTCAGGAACTAACAACCAATCAGCTCGATAACGATATTGAATCGCCTTTGCAGCATCCATCTGAATTATAATGAACGGCCTAACTGATTCTCCGCTTAACCCGAATGATTCAGCCTCACTTATTGATTTAGCAAGAACCTTATCTTCTTGAGCCAAGACTTCAACAGGTAAATGGTTTTCAGCCTTGTATTCCGCTACGTCTTTCATGTAAGAAAGGCGCTGATTAATCAACTGAGCTACCGTCGTCTTTGCCTCCATTGCTAACGTCACCGTTGGCGCCATTGCGCTCATAATCAATGCCAAACCAGCAATAAAGCCAATCCTTACTTTTTTTGACCATTCCATTTTTTCACCTCAGGGTTTATTCCAGATAAAAAATTCGCATGCCAAGTAAATTTTTTACTAAAGTTAATTATCCTTCGAAAAAAGACCATCATTTACAAAATATTTTTTAGAAAAGGAAAGTCTTGCTCATACGCTATACAAACTCTTTTATATATATTTTCATCTCCTTCACTATGAGACCAAAGTGTTAAATAATAGTTTTCACCATTATATTTTTGAAAAACAATCCATTCTCCAGTCATATTTTTCATTTCAATCTTTTCATTATACGCACCGACAGTTAACTGATGGCATATATATTTAAAGAAATCGTCATCGGCATATCCTGAATTATTCTTATTAAATCCTTCATCTACTACTTTATATATATAATCATCACCATTCAATTTATTTATAATATTTTTTAAAATAAACCTCGCATCAGTAAAATGAACTTTCATCAGCCGTTTTAATGGATTATATCTAAATTCACTCTCATTTTTAATGGACGAGTTTTTTCTTATCCCCTCCAGGGATTCAATTTTATTTGTAATATTAAAAACATTTATGATTCTTCCGTAATATAATTGCATAATTTGGGCAATAAATACAGAACTTATGCGTGATAAATCAACATAACAAAATCCTGGCAAACTATTAGCGAAAGCTAATAATTCACTTCTAGATAAAGACACATTTATCATTATTCCACCTAATTAATCTATTCATAAGTTAGTATTTTAATTCTCACTTTATTTTTATAGAGACAATCTCCAATCAAAAAAATTCTCACCTAATTACTATAATACTTAGTAATTCAAATGAATAGATATCCATATGTTGAATGTTTGTCACGTTGATCTTAAAACACTTTTATATAATCGGATATCAAACTAATTACTTCCCTCATTGTTTGTAATATTTTTCCTCCATATTATCTCTATTTTCAGTATATAGTAAAAACTCTTCATCTATTTATAACTCCTTGATTTACGCGCGATGACTGCCCAGACACGATGAGGTATAAGCAAAGGCTCTTGAGGAAAGTTCTTTACGAGTAATTCCTGATGTTCTTCATCAAATTTATGAACACTTTCTTTATTTAAACTAGCAGAAACACCTGCGCTAGCTCTAATACGCCCATACCAACGTTCATGGGTATACGGAATCTCTAAATCAAAACTAAAAGTCTCTATACCAACAAAACCACTTTTGGCTAAATCTTCCAACCAGCGTGGATAAATTCCTGACCCACCAGACATATTCCATTTCGAATTATGCTTTAATATTAAGTTCTCTGTAGCTTCTACAACATTACCCGGCAAAGGGAGCCAATCGAAGTGACAAATTACCATAGTGCCGCCATTACGAAGGACTCGAAAACATTCACTACCTGCTTGCTCTGGATTAAACCAATGCCAACATTGACCAGCGATGATAACATCTTGAGTCTCATTTTGTAGCGGAATGTCTTCTGCCTTTCCTAGCTTATAATCTACAAAAACCTTTGCCTTAATATCTAAAGCCCTAGCCTGTTTCAGTAATGGTTCAGAGATGTCCATTCCTGTTACTTCAGCGCCTACTTGCGCTAATTGCCTGGCTAAAGTCCCTGTTCCTGTTCCAAGGTCCAAAATTCTTTGACCAACTATTCCAACCCCATAGGGTTTAAGGCGAACCAACAGAGCAGGAGGAAATCCCTCACGATGTATTGCATAATCCAGTACTGTTTTCCCGAAATCAATTTCAGTATCCATTGAACTTTCCCACTAATTTTTTAAGTATTAATAGTTGGAACAATTTTCTTTCTATTCCAGCTTGTCACTGTGATGTGTAATACCGCCCATTATTAGTGGGCACATTCAGGGAGCAATTAATTCGATAAGCTCATGCAGCGCCGAGCACTTTTCGGCCTAAAAGCCGCGACTACCTTATCATCGGTTTCCACATACGGGCCATCCAGCAATTGGATACAATATGGCACACTGGCAAAAATGCCGGATACCAGAACTTTGCCGTTTTCGTCTTTCAAGCCTTCCAACGTTTCCGCGATTGCTTTTGGTTGCCCCGGCAAGTTCAAAATCAGCGCCTGTTTGCGGATAACACCAACCTGACGGGATAAAATTGCCGTTGGAACAAATTGCAAACTAATCTGACGCATCTGTTCGCCATAACCCGGCATTTCACGGTCTGCAACCGCTAATGTGGCATCAGGCGTCACATCTCGGCGGGCGGGGCCGGTTCCACCGGTGGTTAAAACCAGATGACAGCCGATTTCATCCACCAACTCACACAAGGTTTGTTCAATGATGATCTGCTCATCTGGGATCAGGCGAGTCTCTATCTGAAAAGGGGTGGTAATCGCCCTTTTTAGCCACTCTTCCAATGCCGGAATCCCTTTGTCCTGATAAATACCGCTTGATGCACGATCAGAGACGGATACCAGGCCAATGCGCAATTCATTCATATAAACCTCAATTAACACGATTAACTAAATAACAAAAAGGCGGCCAATTATGCCGCCTTTAAAGCTAAAAGAATAGTTTATAGCCTATCATTACAGCAGATCAGCGATCATCTTCTCAAGTTTGCCCTGATCAATTGCAAATTTACGGATACCATCCGCCAGTTTTTCTGTCGCCATTGCGTCCTGATGATGTTCCCAGTAGAACTGAGCCTCATTCAATGGCTCTGGACGCGCTTTAATTTCACCGGTATAACCCAGTTTACGTTCAACTTCACCCTGAGCTTCGGACAGCTCTTTCAACAGCGCAGGCGCAATAGTCAAACGGTCACAACCCGCCAATTCCAAGATTTCACCGGAATTACGGAAACTTGCTCCCATAACCACAGTGTTATAACCATGTTGTTTATAGTATTGGTAGATTTCAGTCACAGAAATGACGCCGGGATCTTCGTGTGGAGCGAACTCTTTCTGATCGCTGTTCGCTTTATGCCAATCAAGAATACGGCCAACGAATGGTGAAATCAGATAAACCCCGGCTTCCGCACAAGCACGCGCCTGAGCGAAGGAGAACAGTAGTGTCAGGTTACAGTTAATTCCTTCTTTTTCTAGCTGTTCAGCCGCGCGGATACCCTGCCAAGTTGAAGCCAATTTGATCAGAATCCGATCATTGCTGATACCAGCTTCGTTATACAACTTAATCAGGCGTTTAGCTTTGGCAACACTGCGTTCGGTGTCATAAGACAAACGGGCATCAACTTCTGTCGAAATACGGCCAGGGATCAGTTTAAGAATTTCCAAACCAATATTTACTGCCAATTTATCACTCGCATCCACAATCTGTTGTTCGCGGGAATCGCTCTGTTCACGCGCCCACGCAATTGCTTCATCAATTAATTTACGGTATTCGGGAATCTGTGCAGCGTTAAGGATCAGAGATGGGTTAGTTGTCGCATCTTGTGGCTGATAAAGTTTCATCGCCGCAATATCCCCGGTATCTGCTACTACTGTTGTCAGTTTACGCAGGGAGGTTAGTTTATCGGTCATTTTGTCATATCTCATCGTTATGCGTGAAATTGTGGCATTGTTATTGAGCCATCCACTGATAATAACACGGTAAGACCTTGCTGCAAGGCGGTAAAAACGATCACTCGCAGTTACTCACTCTGTAGCCAATCTTTTCATACCATTTCTCTAATGTTCAATATTGAACCAATAGTTTCCATGTGTGAAACAACGATTATTTTCTTATTTTTATCAATTCTATCTATTAATTTCCTACAATCAAACTCATCAAATATAATTACCTCTGAATCCGAGTTATTGAGATAATCTAAAAATCTATCATTTGCTAAATAGGAATCAAAATTATGCTTTATATACTTACCACTCAACCAACGATTTTTCTGTGTCGTGAATATTAGAAAAAATACCGAGGGAGATAATTCACTGAATTCAATAAATTGAAACTATTGCCAATAATTTCATTCAAAATGAATTACTTTAATGTTAGTTTACTCTCAACGTCAGCGCTTATTTTCTTTGCAACAAAAACTGAACTCAAAGAACACATTGCAAAAAAGACAAATAAAACACTACTTCCTAAATAAATTTTCAAAATAATAGATCACTGGAAGGGAACTCAGTCCGATTTTTGCGATCTGATCAATTGCCAAAAATCCCAAACCT
>NZ_LOIC01000093.1:59631-65079 GCF_001684335.1 Photorhabdus namnaonensis | reverse complement strand
ACTGGTGTTGCCAACATTGGCGGCACAGCGTTGACGATAAAGAATCCGTCGGGCATTCAGAACATCGTCACCGGCGATGGCAACGATATGCTGGTTGCTGGTAATGCCGATGCATTGCTTGATGGCGGGCGTGGAAACAACACACTGGCAGGTGGCGCGGGCAAGGACTTCTTTGTAGTCTACCGCCGTGAAGCAGGTAGCGATGTTATTAGCAACTTTGAAGCGGCTCGTGGCGAAATCATCGATCTGGTCGGATTTCGTGGAAAAACGTTTGCTGATCTGCGGCTGACACAGCAGGGGGCGGATGTTAAGGTCGATCTGGGTAAGGGGCAGAGCATTGTCCTGAAAAATCAGACAATCGCCGGGATTGGTGCGGCGAACTTCAAGTTCCAGGACACCTTTATCGCCCCGGTGGCTTACACGAGTAGCGACGCCTCAACGCTCCAGCCACAAGAAGGCTTGGGAACCGTGATCCTTAAGGGCGGCGGCAAGGGCGTCATGCTTACTAGCGATGCTCAGGGTCAGATGAAATTTAGCTTGAATGGGACTATCTATAGTCATGACAGTGCGGCGTCAGACGTTTTTGTGGTGGCGGCCCAACCGGGCGTCAAGGACTACAAGAATGCATTACGCGGGTTCCGTCACGGCGTTGATAAAATTGATTTGCGTCAAACCGGCGTCACTGATTTCAGCCAACTCACCATTGCTAAGAGTAATCGTGGCACGATCAACGGCCTGTCACAAATTCATGGCGTTGAAGTTATCTTTAATGGGGCCAGCGGTACTGATTCAAACGTGAAGTTGCTGTATCTCGATACCCTGGACATTTCGCAGGTCGATGCGGCCGACTTTCTTTTTGCGGAGCCTATGCCGGATTTGGTCCCAACGGTCAAGCCAGTGGTGACGCAATCTCTTGATAAACCGACGGTGACTTTCCCGGACGCATTAACGCCGATCACTATTCCTAAGCGGGAACCGATTAGTATCCCTCCTTTTGAACTACACCCAACGCCTGGCATTCCGAAAATGAAGCCAGCAGTGGAACCTACACCGGTGACTACTGACCCTAATTCCATTACGGTCCAAAGAACCTTTGGCAAGGTTACTTTGGGGGACGAGAGCAAGACTGTCAATGTGAAAGCTGTAGGCGTCAAAATGGTTGCGGGTAACGGTGACAATACAGTCAATGTGGCAGAATCGATGTCAAATATTACGCTGGGTAATGGTAATAACGTCATTGTCGGCGATATCAACAAACTCACAGTCGGACATGGCAACAATAGTATCACTGATACAGGAGGAGGGGCGACAATGAAGGTGGGGGATGGTAATAACCATATAGTAACGAGTGGTACCATGTCGCGAGTGGAAGTTGGGAATGGTGATAACCATATCGTGACCAGCGGTACTATGTCGAAAGTAAAAGTAGGGGAGGGTAATAACCATATTGTTACCAAGGGAACTATGTCGACGGTAGAAGTCGGACATGGGGACAACGATTTGGAATTTAGTGGTGATATGGGGGACTTGGTGTTCGGAAAGGACATCAGCCCTGAGCGTCTGTGGTTCCAGCATGAAGGACAGGATCTGCAAATTTCGGTCATTGGCAGTAAGCAGGAGGTAACACTGCATAATTGGTATGCCAGTCCTTCCGAACGACCCGGTAGCATCATGGCTGGTGACGGTCATCGGTTGACGGACCGTAATGTCGAAAATCTTGTCCAGGCGATGGCTGCCTTCGCGCCGCCGACACCTGCGACCACAATGCTCGGCGATGTCGAGCAACAGCGGCTGCAACCTGTGCTGGCAGCCAACTGGCACTGATCGGTAACAAGGCTCGCGATGGTTATTGCGGTACTTTATAAATAGGTGAATCGCGCCGTTTAAATGTAAGCGCCCCATATTGAGGACTTCTGTTTTTCGACAGGCAAAATGTCTAACTTTTGGGGCGCGCTTCAATTGGGCTAGGGTTTACGGGGTAATTGTTAAAAAACAAATGGACTTCGGGTAATGGATTATTTTATCAGTTTGTTGCAAGTTTACTTGGGTGGAAGTTTAAGGGAATACGAACGTGTTTGTTTCCAAATTAACGATGTTGCATTTATTCTGTGAATTTACCATTGGTTTGCATTATATCATTCAAAGTACCGATATTTCGCAATAAGCAATGTAGATATAAAATACCATTTACAAAATTAAAGATAAAAACTATTCATACTGTCGATTAATCACTGAATTAACAGAGTAAGGCAGAGGTAGGATGCCGTAGGTTTAATATCATTACCGCTGAGTTTAAGGGTAATGTAAACCTTTCGGCATGAATACGTTTATTACTGTGGTTCCAAACTTAACATAAGGATTTTGGAACGGCGTTGATAGTTGTATAACACTTGTTTCTGAATCGGTAGCATTGAGAGTTCCGCGGGCTCAAAACCCCGCTCTTGGAACCAATGAATGCTGCGGGTAGTCAGAACAAATAGTTTTTCCAGTCCGAACTGTTTGGCGTGCTCCGCAATGCGATTCAGTAATACTTCACCTCTTAAAGAGCTGCGATATTTAGGGTGAACCGCTAAACAAGCCATTTCGCCAATTCTTTCATCAGGATAAGGGTAAAGCGCGGCACAGGCGATGGTCAGGTTGTCGCGTTCGATAATGATGAATTTATCAATTTCTCTCTCAAGTTGTTCTCTTGAACGACGAACCAGAATACCTTGTTGTTCCAGTGGGCGAATGAGTTCGAGAATACCACCAATATCATTGATATTAGCCCGGCGTATTTGTTCCGCGCTTTCCATCACTATTTGAGTGCCAATACCATCTCGGGAGAATAGTTCTTGAAGTAGAGAACCATCGGCTTGATAACTTAATAAATGGCTGCGACGAACGCCACGACGGCAAGCTTTTACCGCACTCCGTAAAAAACGGATTGTACCTGAATAGTAGTCACCTTTAACTTCGAGCTCTTTAATCAGCTCTGGTGCTTGATTAAGAAAAACTTCCGATAGAATGTTTCCGTCTTTGTCTTGTACGCCTTGAGTAGAACAGAAACCGATCAGTTTTTCAGCCTGTAGTTTGATAGCTAATTGGGTGGCGACATCTTCAAATGGCAAATTAAAACTCTCTCCGGTGACAGAAACCGCGACAGGGCCAATTAGCACGATTGCGCCATTATCTAATTGACGATTTATGGCATGCTCATCGATACGGCGAATTTTTCCGCTGTGGCAATAATCCACACCATCATCAACACCAAGAGGTTGAGCAATAATGAAGTTACCGCTGACAACATTAATATTGGCTCCTTGTAACGGAGTATTATTCAGGTTCATAGAAAGACGGGCGGTAATATCCAGTTGCAGCAAACCAGCAGATTGTTTGACTAATTCTAATGTTTTATTATCGGTTACGCGGGTGTGTTTGTGGTAAACCGGTTTGTAATGATGGTCTACAAGATTTTGTTCAATTTGAGGTCTGGCGCCATAAACGACGATCAGGCGGATGCCCAAACTATGCAGTAATCCTATATCGTTGATGATATTAGAGAAATTTTCATGAGCAATGGCTTCTCCACCAAGCATAATCACAAAGGTTTTACCACGGTGTGCATTGATGTACGGAACAGAATGACGAAATCCTTCAACTAATTCGGTGCTGCGTTCTTTCATAACAGACTCTCGATTGAATTTTTATTCGTAATTTATGCTTTTTTATTCCTTTTGAGGGAAAATGGCAAGAGGCAATTCAGATAAAAACATTTTTATATACCTGTAGACGTTAATAATTTGCAAAATATAGAATGCTGTTTATTGATGGCAGCATAGTGCTGATTGGTTAGCGTTTTTCGTTTGATCGTTTCATTTGGTGAAGATCACCTCAAATGTTTGTATTTTATGAATGGAATATTAAGTAGATGAGTCATTCAGATCATAATCTGTCGCGACGTCGTTTGTTGCAGGGAGCCGCAGCGATGTGGTTACTTAGTGTTAGTCAGGTGGGTTACGCAGCGTCAGCAAAAGTTATAGCAGTACGTATTTGGCCGGCATCCAGTTATACCCGTGTGACTCTTGAATCTAATATTCCACTCAAATATCGCCAGTTTGTGCTGAAAAATCCAAACAGAATTGTGGTTGATCTTGAAGGGGTACAATTGAATCATACCCTAAGCGGAATGGGAGGGCAGATTCAACCCCGCGATCCTTATCTTAAACTGGTCAGGGCAGGGCAGTTTAATCCTAAAACCGTTCGTTTGGTGTTCGAAGTTAAACAAACTGTCAGCCCGCATATGTTTACTTTGAAGCCAGTGGCAGAATTTAAACATCGTCTGGTATTGGATATTTATCCGGCCGCAGGGGCTAATACGGATGATGATCCATTACTTGCTCTACTCGAAGAGTACAATAAAGGTCATTTGGCGGAAGATCTGCCAGTGGAAAGGCCGAAGTCAGGCAAAGCAGGTAAAGACAGGCCGATCATTATCATGCTTGACCCCGGACATGGCGGGGAAGATCCCGGCGCTATCGGTAAATATAAAACTCGTGAAAAAGACGTTGTTCTGAAAATTGCCCGTCGATTGAAAACGCTTATTCAGCGTGAACCGGGTATGAAAGTTTATATGACCCGTAATGAAGATGTGTTTATCCCACTAAAAGTGCGGGTGGCGAAAGCGCGTAAAATGCGCGCTGATCTGTTCGTTTCTATTCATGCAGACGCCTTCGCTAACCGGGCTGCCCGTGGCTCTTCGGTTTTTGCGCTTTCGACTAAAGGGGCAACCAGTAATACCGCGCTTTTTCTAGCCCAGACGCAAAACGAAGCTGATCAAATTGGCGGAGTAAGTAAAAGCGGTGATAAGTATCTGGATCATACGATGTTTGATTTGTTACAGACTGCGACAATCAATGATAGCCTTAAATTTGGCGGTGAAGTGCTCAAGCACATGGGCAAGGTGAATAAACTGCATAAAAACCGGGTGGATCAAGCTGGATTCGCGGTACTGAAAGCGCCGGATATCCCCTCGATTCTGGTAGAGACTGCGTTTATTAGCAATTTGGAAGAGGAGCGGAAACTGAAAACCGCGCGTTTCCAGCAGCAAGTCGCAGAGTCAATTTTTGCGGGTATCAAAGCTTATTTCAGGAATGGCGGTAGTTTGGCAATTTGAACTTGCCGCTATAGCCTTGGTCATTTGGCGAAGGGCAATCAGTAACTCGGCTTGTTCGCCATCTTCAAGGATGCTGTTTAGTAGCTGAATCGCGTAAGCTGGGTCTTTGCGGAACACCTCGGCCATTGCGTCGTCGTGTGATCTG
The DNA here is from genome assembly GCF_001684335.1 of Photorhabdus namnaonensis. GTDB lineage: Bacteria > Pseudomonadota > Gammaproteobacteria > Enterobacterales > Enterobacteriaceae > Photorhabdus > Photorhabdus namnaonensis. Next base: position 59,779 of record NZ_LOIC01000093.1, on the reverse strand, counting down.
CATTTCATTGCCCGTCCTCCTATCTATTTCTGCTTTTCCCTTCACATCAATATTTATGTGCTCAGGCTATAGCGGAGTCTGCTTGCATTTATTATCGCCGCAGAATAACAGATGTGGCGGTGATAAATCGTCTGGAAACTGTTCTGGG
>NZ_LOIC01000093.1:0-59576 GCF_001684335.1 Photorhabdus namnaonensis | reverse complement strand
GTTGGTTGCGGGGGCCGGATTTGAACCGACGACCTTCGGGTTATGAGCCCGACGAGCTACCAGGCTGCTCCACCCCGCGTCCGATGCGGGCACTATACTCGGGATAAGAGCCGTTGCAAGTTTTTTTATTAAAAATTGTTTGTTTCGTTACTTTTTTGATGGGTTACTCTGCATGTTGGAGTTTTTTTATTCGTTTGTGTCGTTGTTTTGTTAAGTTATTTTTTTATGGTAGGTTTCATTATTTTTATTGGTTTGGTATGGTTTGCCGTTGGATCATGTTGGCAAGTATAGAGAAGACAACAATGAAATACTGGGGTAAGTATCTGCTGTGTGGAACCGTGATTTCACTGTTGGTTGGATGTCATTCTCGCCCAACAGCACAGGGTCAACAATATAGAGATGGTCGTATCGCTCAGGATCTACGGCTGGTTAATCAACCCAATGCTCAGGGTAAGCCCGTTAATGCAAAGGATTTTTCAGAGCAGGTTGCTCTGATTAATCAGGTTGCTCCTCGTTTGTATCATCGTAATAGCTTAACTTTTGATGCCGTTCAAAACTGGATGTTAGCGGGCGGTGAAACCAGTAAGTTGAATCTGTTTAATTTACGCGCTTACCAGATGGAAGGTGTCGATAATTACGGTAACGTCCAATTTACCGGCTACTATACGCCAGTGTTGCAAGCTCGCCGCGTTAAACAGGGGGAGTTTAAATATCCTCTGTATCGGATGCCGCCTAAGAGTAAATATCGCTTACCAAGCCGAACTGAAATATATAATGGCGCTCTTAGCCCCAGTTTGATTATTGGTTATAGTCGTTCACTGATTGATAATTATATTATGGAGGTACAGGGGAGCGGTTATGTCGATTTTGGTGATAGTGAGCCACTGACTTTTTTGGGTTATGCCGGTAAGAATGGGCATATTTACCGGAGCATTGGCAAGTTGCTGATTGAGCGTGGAGAAATCGCGCCAGAAGATATCTCTATACTAGCGATTCGTAAATGGACGGAATCTCACAGTGAGGCAGAAGTTCGTGAATTGTTGGAGCAGAATCCATCGTTTGTTTTCTTTAAACCTGAGAATTTTGCGCCGGTACGGGGGGCAAGTGGTGTTCCTTTAATTGCAAAAGCCTCTGTAGCTGCTGATAAAAGGCTCATTCCACCAGGAACAACTCTGTTGGTAGAGATTCCTTTGTTGGATAAAGAGGGTAAATTTACCGGTCAGTACCAAATGCGCCTGATGGTTGCATTAGATGTTGGTGGAGCAATAAAAGGCCATCATTTCGATATCTATCATGGTATTGGCGATGTGGCAGGCATAAAAGCAGGTTTCTATAACCACTACGGTCGGGTGTGGGTGTTAAAAAAAGCGCAGTCTACCATGCTGATGGTAAGTCAGTGATTGCTATTCAAAAATTTTATAACAGGTTTTCAGGGTTGATATTCAGTAATGCAAACTTCTCTTTCTAATGCATATATGCAGCGCTTTGCCGGGACTGCCCGTTTATATGGACAAAAAGCGCTTTCTTTGTTTTGCCATTCTCATGTTTGTGTTGTGGGTATCGGTGGCGTTGGTTCTTGGGCGGCTGAGGCTCTGGCTCGTACAGGAATCGGTGCGATCACTTTGATTGATATGGATGATGTTTGTATCACTAATACCAATCGCCAATTGCACGCTTTAAAACAGCATATTGGGCAACCAAAAACCGAAGTAGTCGCAGAACGGATTCTGGCAATTAATCCAGAGTGCAAAGTGACTTGTGTTGATGATTTTCTCACACCCGATAATGTTGAAGAGATGATGGCTGCTGGATTCAGTTATGTGATTGATGCTATCGATAGTGTCAGGCCAAAAGCGGCGCTGTTGGCTTATTGCCGTCGCCATAAAATTCCGCTGGTTGCAACCGGAGGCGCAGGTGGGCAACTTGATCCGACACAGATTCAAGTTGTTGATTTGGCGAAAACGGTTCAGGACCCTTTAGCGGCTAAACTGCGCGAAAGGCTGAAATCCGATTATCGTGTTGTGAAGAATGGTAAAGGTAAATTGGGCATTGATTGCGTGTTTTCAACTGAGCAATTGGTTTATCCGCAGAGTGATGGCTCTGTTTGCGCCGCGAAAAGTACCGCGGAAGGCACTAAGCGTATGGATTGTGCTTCTGGTTTTGGCGCCGCAACGATGGTCACGGCGACATTTGGGTTTGTTGCGGTTTCCCATGCCCTAAAAAAGATGGTTGCTAAGGCGCAACGTCAAGGTGATCTTTGATATAAGATTTTGCGGCGTTTTGCACGGTATTAATCAGCGACTTGACGCCATTCAACCGTGAGCCGCTTATCTGTTGTTCCAGTCCAAGTTGATGGAATAGCGCCAACAGGTTGGTTGCCAAAACTTGTTCCGGTGTTTTTCCTTCTACGGCAGTCAGGATCACTGCTAGCAGACCTTTTACAATGCGGCCTTCGCTGTCGCCATAAAAATGCAAATGGCTATCTGGCAGTAATTGGTGCCCTAACCAAACCCGGTTTTCACAGCCGGACATTTCGGTATCTTGCTGTTTTAAGTTTTCAGGCAGTGCGGGCAGTTTCTTTGCCAGTAAGATTAACTGGCGATAACGATCTTCCCATTGGCGACATTGGTTAAAGGTTTCAATGAGCTGTTGTTGACTGATTTCCCGGCCAAATGGGTGTGGTGCAATCCGGTTTTTAGCGGTTTGAGTCATAATGTCATTCATCCTGTAATTCATTCATCCTGTAATAGAGAAAGGCCAAATTTTACTGCTTGAATTAAAGCATCGGCGTCCTGCCGGTTGTTGTAAGGCATAAAAGAGGCGCGCAAACAGCCGTTGATACCTAAAGCTTCGATCAGGGGTTGAGCGCAGTGCTGACCGGAGCGTAAGGCAATATTTTGTTCTGCCAGAATAGCTGCCAGATCACTGTGATGAATGTCGGTAAAATTAAAAGCCAATAAGCTAGAACCGGCAATACGATAGCTGATAAATCCGGGTAAAGCGGAGAGTTGTTCTTCGGTATAATCGGCAAGTGTGACCGCATGGGTTTCGGCTTTGGCAATATCAATATCTTTCAACCATTCCAGCGTGGCAGAAAAACCGAGAATACCTGCGACATTCGGTGTGCCTGCTTCAAACCGGAAAGGTACCGCTTCTGGTATAAAACTGCTGAATGAAGTGTGGGAGAGCATTTTCCCGCCGCCTTGCCAGGGAGACATGGCATTAAGTAACTCACTTTTGCCATAAAGTACACCAACGCCGTTCGCGCTGTAGAGTTTGTGAGCGGAGAATGCGTAGAAATCGATATCTAATTGTTGGACATCAATGGGATTGTGAACAACGCCTTGTGCGCCATCGACAACGACCAGACAACCGTGTCGGTGTGCTATTTCTGTTATTGCAGCGAGATCAACTGTTCCGCCAGTCACATTGGACATTTGGCTGATTGCTATCAGTCGACTATGTTTGTTTAGCAGTTCAGGCAGGGTGTTGATATCAGGCAATTTGCTATTGCCTAGAGGCCATTTAATAACCTTGGCGCCGATTTGTTCTGCCAACATTAACCAAGGGATCAGATTGGAATGGTGCTCTTGCTCACTTACTATAATTTCATCACCTGGCTGGAGATAATTACGAAAATAGCTTTGAGCAACTAGATTGAGGGATTCCGTTGTTCCTTTTGTCCAGATAATATTCTCAGCTTGTGGAGCGTTGATGAGTTCAGCGACTTGTTGTCGGGCTTGTTCATAGTGGGATGTGATTTCCAGCGCTGTTTGGTGTTGGCTACGATGTACGGTAGCGCTACTGTTCTGATAATAATTTTGTGTCGCCTGTATCATGGCTTGTGGTTTGAGTGCGGTGGCTGCGCTATCCAGAAATACCGTCTGTTTTTGTGTAGAAAATTGTTGTGATGGAAGTTGTTGTAGCGCTGGAAATTGCTGGCGGAACTGTTCTGGTTCGAACTTTTTCATAGATATATTAATTTTGTTTTGGTGGTGATGGTGCTTAACCATTTGTTTCTGGCTGAAAATGGATATACCTGTCATCTTTCAAGTTGCCTCTTTGTTGGCTGCACTCACTCACCCCGGTCACATAGTTATCTATGCTCCCGGGGATTCGCTCCCTTGCCGCCGCGATGCATCTTGAAATCCATAGGGTATAGGTTATTACATTGAATAATATTGCCATGTTCTGGTCTTTATGCCAAAAAAAAGCACCGCAACGGCGGTGCATTAAAAAATCACTATGGACAGACAGGGTAAATGTACAGGAAGTGAAAAAAAACAGTAGCTTAAGCTACAGGGTCTGGTCTCCCAGACAACTTGCAAACACAACATCACAACCACAAAGCCAAAAGTTTCATAGCGTTGAGCTGATTCACTTTTCGTTCCGGCTCAGGAAGTGGCGCCACTATAGGGATTTACTGGAGTATCCTCAATGGACAATTTATAATGATTCGGATTACAAAAACTAATAACTAAATATAAAGAGTTACCGGTATCGCCAACATTACATAAGGGCTCACATGTCCAAACGTTTACCACCACTTAATGCGTTGCGGGTTTTTGATGCCGCGGCGCGTCATTTAAGTTTTACTAAGGCGGCAGAAGAATTATTTGTGACGCAGGCCGCAGTTAGCCATCAGATGAAAAGTCTGGAGGATTTTCTTGGGTTGAAATTGTTTCGTCGTCGCAATCGCTCACTATTGTTGACTGAAGAAGGTCAAAGTTACTATTTGGACATTAAAGAGATATTCACGGCGATAAATGAAGCAACACGTAAACTTCAAGCCAGAAGTGCCAAAGGGGCTTTGACGGTTAGCCTCTCACCTAGCTTTGCTATCCAGTGGTTGGTTCCAAGGCTATCCAGCTTTAATTTAGCTTATCCGGGCATTGATGTCAGAATACAGGCGGTAGACAGAGAAGAAGATAAGCTTGCTGATGATGTTGATGTTGCCATATTTTATGGCCGTGGAAATTGGCCGGGGTTACGTACTGATCGTCTTTACGCAGAATATTTGCTTCCCGTTTGTTCTCCTTCGTTACTGACTGGAGATAATCCTTTGAAAACCCCCGCAGATTTGGCGCGTCATACGTTGTTACATGACTCTTCTCGTCGTGACTGGCAAGCGTATGTGCGTCAGCTTGATATGCAGCAGCAGATAAACGTTCAGCAAGGGCCAATATTTAGCCACAGTGCAATGGTGATCCAAGCCGCTGTTCATGGGCAGGGTATCGCACTGGCAAATAATGTCATGGCTCGGACTGAAATTGATGCGGGGCGCTTAGTTTGCCCATTTAATGATGTGTTAGTGAGTAAGAATGCATTTTACCTTGTTTGTCATGATAGTCAGGCTGAATTGGGGAAAATTGCCGCATTCAGACAATGGGTTTTGGCGCAGGCAGCCAGTGAGCAGGAGAAATTGGGCTTTATTACCAATGAGTAAGAACGGAATAAGGCATTCGAGCTGTAATAGCTCTCAAAGAGAATATGAGAAAGGGAGATAACAGTGAATAGTCGTCTAATGCTTATCTTTGCTGGTTTCAGTGGTTTTTTCTATGTGGCGTTTGGTGCTGTAGGGTCACATTTATTATCTCCGATGATGGAAAAATATCAGATAAGTTGGATTGATCTCGGTCTGCAATATCAGGGGATTCACACTCTGGCAATGATGGCGATGTCTGCCATGCTAATGCGTAAAGTTGTGCTCTGGTTTTACTGGAGCGGCGTCTTTTTTGCAGTAGGTATTTTGTTGTTTAGCGGCAGTCTCTATTGTATGGCCTTATTGCAGGTTAAATTTTTCACTTACATTACGCCAGTTGGAGGATTTAGCTTTCTTATCGGCTGGTTTTTAGTATTAATTGGCGCTTTGCGTCTAAGGAAATCGGCGCTTCGCCATGAATAAAATTGCTTTATATTGCCGCCCTGGTTTTGAAAAAGAGTGTGCGGCAGAAATCACTGATAAAGCGGGACAAAAAGAGATTTACGGTTTTGCCCGGGTGAAAGATAACAGCGGCTATGTCCTGTTTGAGTGTTATCAACATGAAGATGCTGATCGGCTGATTCGTGAGATCCCATTTCGCGAGCTGATTTTTGCCCGTCAGATGCTGGTTGTGGGTGAATTGTTGCGAGATTTGCCTCCTGAAGATCGGATAAGCCCGATTATCGGTATGCTGCATGGCGTCATTGAACGTGCGGGCGATCTCCGGGTTGAGGTACCTGATACTAATGAAAGTAAAGAGTTATTAAAATTCTGCCGAAAATTTACTGTTCCGTTGCGTAATGTTATGCGGCAGGAAAAGATCTTGCTGATTCGGGAAAATGTTAACCGCCCGGTAATACACGTTTTCTTTATTGCTCCGGGTTGCTGTTATGTGGGTTATTCTTACAGTAACAATAACTCGCCATTTTATATGGGTATTCCTCGGTTGAAATTTCCTTCGGATGCGCCAAGTCGTTCAACATTAAAACTGGAAGAAGCGTTTCATGTTTTTATCCCATATGACGAATGGGAAGAGCGATTAGCTAGCGGTTTATATGCGGTTGATTTAGGTGCATGTCCAGGTGGTTGGACTTACCAACTGGTGAAACGTAGTATGATGGTGCATGCGGTAGATAATGGTTCAATGTCGCAAAGTTTGATGGATACGGGGCAGGTTAAACACCACAAAGTTGATGGTTTTAAGTTTGAGCCTTCGGCAAAAAATATTTATTGGCTGGTATGCGACATGGTGGAAAAACCAGCAAAAGTGACGGGGCTAATGGCGGATTGGTTGGTTAATGGTTGGTGCCGGGAGGCTATTTTTAATCTTAAATTACCGATGAAAAAGCGTTATGAAGAAGTTGCTCATAATTTGCAAAAAATGAACTTGCAATTAAAAGAGGGGGGAATAAATGCACAAATTCAGGCAAAACACCTTTATCATGACAGAGAAGAAATAACTGTGCATGTTCGTCGTATTTGGTCTGCTTATGCAGCTAGCCGGAATGATTACTAATTCACGGTTGTTGATCATCATTCTGGGATAAATCGATAACATAAGAATTCCTAAAACGCCTCGGTTATATTCTGAGGCGTTTTTTCCAATATTGAATGACATTGTTGCATTTTATCTCTCATGACTGTTTGGAGTAAAGTGAATGTATTAGCAGGATTTAATCTATTTTTTCAGCTAAGAGAGTATCACATAATACGCTATTATGAGGTGGTGATGGTTTAATATGACAATGAATATTGTATGATTTATATCTTAAAATTTTTGATTTTTTTATTCTACTTAAGTTAAATAGTAAAATAAATATATTGTTATAATCATTTTGTTAAATCATAAATTAATGTTAAGTAATTTAATAAAATAATATTGTAAAATGGAAAATAATGGAGTGGATTGTCTTTTAATTAATGTTTTAAGTGTGGAGTTTAATTTTCATATTAAGTTGAAATAATGTTTTCATTATATGAAATTAAATTGCCGTTTTAGGCTTAATGTGTTTTTTAGTTAATTATTTATGTTGATATTATTATTTTGTGTGTTAAAAAACTACAAATGTAATTTAATTATATTGGAGAGAAATGTTTTAGAATAAAGTAGATATTAACTGCTCTATGATATATATTTTTATTGATTTAATTAAGTTGCTATTAATTTTTTTAATAATATATAGCTGTTTACTGGTTTAGAGCCTTTTCATATGCGCCATATCGTTCAATATTTCATTCGAAGGCGGTCGATTATTCTGGTTTTGTCTATTCATATAACGGTTTGGGATAATTTCTGATTAAAATTATCAATAATAATGATATAAATTTTTTAAAGTTTACTTCATAGATAGTTAAATAAATAGATAATTAATTCATAATAAAATACCATTAAGAAATTAGCGGTATTTTTTTCGTCTTAAATAGTTATGTTATATAAAACAATCGCTTATTTGTTTTATGTTATTTTTATCACGTTTATATTAAAAAAATATGTTAATTGCTTTTTACATAATTAACTTTAATGTTACGTTTATGTGAAAGGGATTTTAGTTGTTAATTTGTATGACCAAGGGCGGTCTGTGGTTTTCAGGTTTTATTGACTTGTATTTAATAAAATAAAAAGATTTTTATATCTAAGTCCTGAATTTATGGAGAAATATATGTCTTTAAAGAAGAAAATTTCATACTCGGAAGACAAAGACGTTAGCGGTTCAGAGAAAGCAAATGAGTTGCTGAAATGGTTACAGGCTTATATACCAGGTAAAGATTCTAATATTGTTGTTGAACATGAGCCCAGTAAAGATGCTGCTAAAGAATTAATCCGGGGTGATTATCGTTGGGGGCATAAGGACGACGATAAATCTAAAGCTTTCCAATTAAAGTATACTTTTCTGGAGAGTGAGCCGGATGATATGCCGTGGCATATTTCTAAATTTTCAGCATTTAATGAAGAACAAAGAGCTGCTGCGAAACTGTCAATACAATCTTGGGCAGATGTGGCTAATATCAATTTCGTTGAAACCACTGATGCCAAAGAGGCAAATATCACCTTCGGGTTCTTTGATGTTAGTTTGACGGGGAGTTATGCGTTTGCTTATCTGCCAAAGCCAGAGAAGACGCAGTTAGGGACTTGGTATAACGCCAAAAGCCGTACTTTCTCAAACAATGATATTGATGTGAATGGCTATGGCCGTCAAACGTTTACTCATGAAATTGGACATACTCTGGGGTTACAACATCCGGCTGATTATAACGCGTCTGATAAGGTAAGCCCAACTTATAAGAACAGCGCTACTTATTTTGAAGATAGCCGTGCTTATACCGTCATGAGTTATTTCAGTGAGAAAAATACGGGTCAGGACTTTAAAGGTATTTATTCTTCTGCGCCATTACTTAACGATATTTCTGCCATTCAGGCGGTATATGGCGCGAATAATACAATCCGTGCTGATGACACCGTATATGGCTTTAATTCCAACACAGATCGTGACTTCTATACCGCAAAAGATGAGAACAGCAAACTGTTGTTCACCGCTTGGGATACAGGCGGCAATGATACGTTTGATTTCTCTGGTTTTACTCAGGATCAACGCATCAATCTGAATGAAGCCTCTTTCTCTGATGTCGGTGGACTGAAAGGTAACGTCTCTATTGCCCGTGGGGTCACGATTGAAAATGCGATTGGCGGCAGTGGTAATGATGTTTTGATCGGGAATGATGCCGCCAATACTCTGAAAGGTGGAGCGGGTGATGACATCATTTACGGTGGCTTGGGAGCAGATAATCTTTGGGGCGGGGAAGGCAAAGATACCTTTGTCTACCTGAGCGCCAAGGAATCACCGCCGCTTGAGCGTGATTGGATTCATGACTTTGTTTCAGGTGAAGACAAGATTGATGTGTCATTGTTCGATCTGGGTGAAGCCGGGAAGGGGGGCGTCAAGTTTGTAAGGGAATTCACGGGTGAAGTCGGAGAAGCGGTGCTTCGTTATAACACGGTTGATAAGGTGAATGATTTCGCCATTAATTTGGGCGGTGAATTTTCCTACGATGATTTTTGGGTGAAGATTGTCGGAGAGCCAATATTAGAGTCTGATTTCATTCTTGCATAACACAACAACACAACCGCATCTGATTTGGATGCGGTTATTTGTTTGGAGGCGGCATGGTTTTTGCAGCTTGGTATCTGAAATTTGCATTCATTGTTGCTCTTGCATTCAGCATTATCGGAGGAAGTATGGCAAGTAGTCTTGTTCTCCCACACGCCAGTGAATTGAAAGGCGTATGGCGACTGTCGGATAAACGTCAACAATGTGATGTGTCATTGACTGACCAACCCTTACCGGAGGGATCAATTTGGTCACTTAATGGTGATGACGATTGTTTGGCTTATATGTTTGGTGAAGTGCCTGCCGGTTGGCGGCCGACTCCTGATGGCCTCACAATTACTGATGAACAGGGTAGTGGTTTGGCTTTCTTTGCTAATGAGCCGGATGGCTGGTTTGCCCGCTTTGCCAGTGGTCGGGAATTAATGATGAAGCCCAATAAGACTAATAAGAAAAATGAATAAAGAGGAAAACATTAACATCAGATAGTTATATTTTTAAAAAAATAAAAATAAGGAAATAGTGTGAAATTACTGCTCCCGAAGGATGAAATTACTGATGTCATTCGTGCTCGTAGCCGGGTATTTTGGGCTATCGGGTTGTTCACTGCCTTTATTAACCTGCTGATGTTAGTTCCGTCTGTTTATATGTTGCAGGTTTATGACAGAGTATTGCCGTCGGGCAATGAAATCACTTTGCTGATGTTAACTCTGATTACCCTCGGCATGTTTGCCATGATGGGAATGCTGGAATATATCCGTAGCATGATTGTCATCCGTATTGGTAGTCAGCTTGATATGAAGCTGAATAATCGAGTTTACACCGCATCTTATGAATCAAATCTGAAAAATGGCACCACTGATGCCGGTCAGATGCTCAATGACTTGGCAAATATCCGCCAGTTTCTGACGGGTAACGCCTTGTTTGCCTTCTTTGATGCCCCTTGGTTTCCAATCTATCTGCTGGTCATTTTCCTTTTTAACCCTTGGCTTGGTCTGTTATCACTGGGAGGCGCGCTGGTATTGATTGTCTTGGCTGTGCTGAATCAGTGGCTATCAAGTCAGCCGTTATCCGAAGCCAGTAAACTCTCTCTACGTTCAGCGAGTCTTGCCAGCACCAATTTACGTAATGCCGAAGTCATAGAAGCGTTAGGTATGTTACCGGTGCTCCGCCGGAGATGGTTTGGATTACATGAGCGTTTCCTGGATTTCCAGCGCATTGCCAGTGAGCGGGCTTCGGTGATTAATTCAGTCACTAAAACAGTGCGTTTGGCCTTGCAGTCACTGATCCTCGGATTAGGAGGCTGGTTAGCGATTGGTGGGCATATTACGCCGGGCATGATGATTGCGGCTTCAATTTTGATGGGACGCGCGCTTTCACCGATAGAACAACTGATCCAAGCCTGGAAAGGCTGGAGTGGTGCTCGTTTGTCATGGCAACGGTTAACCAATTTGTTGGAACAACAACCGGAACGCAAACCGGGCATGTCATTGCCTGCGCCAAAAGGAAATTTGGCTGTGGATAAGGTTTCCGCTGCGCCTCCGGGAAGAAACAGTAAGGTTGTGTTAGAGGATATTAGCTTTTCGTTGGATGCCGGTGATGTGATGGGATTAATTGGCCCCAGTGCGTCTGGCAAATCGACTCTTGCCCGGTTGCTGGTGGGGATATGGCCCGCACAAGAAGGCGTCGTTCGTCTGGATAATGCAGATATTTATCAGTGGAACAAAGATGAATTGGGTTCCTCAATCGGCTATTTACCGCAAGATATTGAGCTATTTGGCGGCACCATTGCTGAGAATATTGCTCGTTTTAATGAGGTAGAACCAGAGAAGGTGGTGCAAGCGGCAAAGAAAGCGGGCGTTCATGAACTGATATTGGCCCTTGATAAGGGTTATGACACCGTAATTGGCGCCGGCGGCGTTGGATTATCTGGCGGGCAGAAACAGCGAATTGGCCTTGCTCGCGCACTATATGACGATCCGTCATTGGTGGTGTTGGATGAACCTAATTCCAGCTTGGATGAGGCAGGAGAAAGAGCATTGAATGAGGCGATTTCTCAGCTTAAAGCACAAGGAAAAACGGTGATTGTCATTACTCACCGCACCTCATTGCTATCACAGACAAACAAAATACTGTTACTGGTTCAGGGGAAAATGAAGATGTTCGGTCCATCTCAGCAGGTGATGGCCGCTTTATCACAAAGAAATAATAGTCAGGAACATTCTGCGACCAAGGCAGTCGCGCAGGCATCATAGGTAAATGTGCATTTAATTATAATAATATCAAATAGCTGAGACGGAGATTTCTGTCCGGGAGTGGATATGTCTGATCAGATTACGCCGGTAAGAGATGAAAAAGGATTATTGCCTTTGGAAGAAAGGCATTTTTTACGACTAGGATGGTTAGTGATTGGTGTGGGGATCTTGGGATTTCTCATTTGGGCAGCATTAGCGCCGTTGGATAAAGGGGTGGCGTCTTCGGGTGTGGTGGTTGTGGATGGTAATCGTAAAACAGTTCAGGCCCCGGCAAGCGGTATTATCAACCAGATTAAGGTTGTTGAGGGAGAAACAATAAAAGCGGGTCAGACACTCGTCCAGCTCAGTCAGGTACAGGCAAAAGCACAGGTCGATGCGATTCAGGATCAACTGTATACCACGCTGGCGACGGAAGCCCGTTTGTTAGCCGAGCAGCATGGTGATGAAGTGTTAATTTTCCCGGACATATTACAGCAATTACAATCTGAACCGCGGGTGAATGAGATAATCGAACTGCAAAAACAACTTTTTAAATCACGTCGTGAAGTATTGAGAAGCGACTTGGAAGGGCTTGAACAGTCTGTCGAAGGAATAAATTTCCAAATTAAAGGGCTGAAATCTTCTCTTCTCAGTAAGAGCATGCAGCAGGCGGCGCTTAAGGAGCAGATAACAAATCTAAAATCTTTAGCGGATGAGGGCTATTTTCCGCGTAATCGTTATCTGGAACTTTTGCGTGAACAGGCTGAACTCAACAGCAGCACGGCGGAAATGGCAGGACGAGCTGGTCAGCTTGAAAAACAGTTACAGGAAACACAGCAGCGTATTATTCAGCGTAAAGCAGACTATCAGCGGGAAGTGCGCACGCAATTAGCGGAGGTGCAGGTTTCCGCCAGTGAATATAGAAATAAGTTGGATACCGCACAGTTTGAACTGACTCATACTTCAATTGTCGCGCCGGTTGACGGTACTGTTGTGGGGTTGAATGTTTTTACCCAGGGTGGGGTTGTTGCTCCCGGCGAAAAACTGATGGAAATTCTGCCGACCCAAGTGGCGCTTGAAGTAGACGCTCGTGTCGCGGTTAATTTGGCGGATAAAATTAGTAAAGGGTTGAATGTGGATCTGATGTTCACCGCTTTTAACCAGAATCGGACGCCAAAAGTTGAAGGAAAAGTTGCCGTGATTTCCGCGGATAGGTTGGTCGATCCAGTCACCAGTCAACCTTATTATCAGATGAGAGTGGTCGTCTCTCCTGAGGGAATGGAAAAATTAAAAGGGTTGGATATCAGGCCAGGGATGCCGGTTGAGGTGTTTGTCAAAACGGGTTCCCGCTCTCTGTTAAGTTATCTGTTTAAGCCATTGTGGGATCGGGCTTCAACATCGTTGATAGAGGAGTGATTATGAAATTGAATAATGCTTCTTTATCCATTGGTTTGCTGATTCTTTTTAGCGTCAGTTTGTTCTCTTTTCCTACATGGGCATTGAGTTTGACTGAAGCCTATGCGCTGGCGTTAGAAAATGATCCCACTTTTCTCGCTGCCGTGAAAGAGCGGGAAGGCGGTGAAGAGTATGAAAAGCTCGGCAGGGCAGAACTGTTCCCTAAGGTAATGATGTCTTATCAGAATTCACCACGGAATTGGCAACATATGGAGTCTGTTGGCTATGACTTCTGGGGCAGGAAAACAACTAGCAGCCGGGATCGCCAATATAACAGTTATAACGCGGCTATTGTGTTGACACAGCCATTGATCGATTTTGAGATATGGGCTCGTTATAAAGCCAGCCAGGCTCACACTTTGATGAGCAATGAGCGTTTCCGGGCAAATTTTCAGCAACTGGCTGTTCGGGTCGTGAATGCTTACGTGGATGTGGCTTATGCACAGGATCAGATAGATTTAGTGATAAGGCAGAAAATGGCTTATGAAAAGCAACTGGAACTAAATAAGAAATTGTTTACTTCTGGTGAAGGGACACGTACTGATGTGGTGGAAACGCAATCCCGTTACAGTCAGGCGATTGCCGATGAGATAGCGGCTAAAGATGATTTGGATGCGGCAATCCGAAGTTTACAGCTCATTGTGGGCGTTCCTCTCCCTGTTGATTTGCCTGTACAACGGCTATCAGATAAAAAGCGTTTCCAGATATTGAGGTTGTTGCCTGAGCGTTATGAGGCGTGGGAAAAATTGGCATTGGCTAACAACCCGGTTTTGGCTGCTTCTCGTCAGGAAGTGCAAGCCGCGTACCATGAGGTACAGCGTAACCGGGCAGGTTATTTACCTAAGCTGGAGTTCTACGCTTCCCATTCTGAAAACGAATCCAGTAGCGATAATACCATAGATCAAAAATATCGAACCGATACCATTGGCTTGCGGATGAGCATGAATATCTATAATGGCGGCGCGACGTCTGCTTCTGTACGTCAGGCGGCGGCCAACTATGGCAGGACTAAATATGATCTTGACGCTCAGGCAGGAGAAATCCTCAATGCGTTACGTCGCAATTATAATCAGTACTTAAATAGTGAAAAACGGATTAGTGCTTATGAAATGGCGGTTGAATCAGCTAGCTTGCAGGTAGACGCGACCAGTAAAAGTGTTGCGCTTGGGCAGCGGGTCAATGTGGATGTCTTGAATGCTGAACAGCAGTTATATACTGCTCGACGTGATCTCTCACAAGCAAAATATAATTATATTAAATCTTGGATCGGCCTGCTTAATGAGGCCGGAGAATTAAAAGGCGAACACCTGGATAAGATAGCTAAGTATTTTCGTTAGGTTAATGTTGTCAGCCGGAGTTGTTGCAGATTACCATTTAAAGCCAGATCGGTACGTAATGATGCGACTTCCCGGCTGATAAACGCCATTTCTTTATTGGATTCTAGTTTATTGCGCCATTTATCGGGTTGTTGGTCGAGGTTCTGGAACAGATTATCCAGTGTACCGGCCTGTTGCAGTAAAGTGGCGGCGGTCTTAGGCCCGATCCCCTGAATCCCTGGAATTTTACTGCTGTTTATCCCTGCCAATCCCCAATAATCAGGTAGTTGCTCTGGTAAAACGCCAAATTCTTGCTGAACAAATGGCATATCCAACCAGCGTTTTTGAAAGTAGTCACGGATACGGATATTGGGTGAAAGTAGCTGACAATAGCCTTTATCAGTAGAAACAATCGTCACGTTGTGACCGGCAGAAGTCACTTTTACCGCCAGTGTCGCCGCCAGATCGTCAGCTTCGTGTCCCTCGGCATGCCAGCAGGCGACGCCTTGTTGCTCAAATGATGCTCTGATTTGCGGCATTTCTTGTTGCAGATTGTCAGGCATGGGCGAACGGCCGGCTTTGTAGTCCGGTAATATTTGGTGACGCCAACTGTGACTGCGATTCTCTTCATCGAATACTGCTACGGCATGTGTGGGATGAGTATGTTGGATAAGCTGCCTTAGCGCATGTTCACAGGCAGGAATGCATGGGCTGCCCTGCACAGCATGAATGCGTCGGATAAGGTTAAGGGCGTCAACAATAAGAAGGTGTATCATATGGAATCACTTTAAATGGCATAATGCTCCATCCGTGGAGCGCGGATATTTTTTTCAGGTAATTTTATTTGATAATTTCGTAGCAAGGTTCGTAGGCAGTACCTCCCGGTAGTTTCATTCGATGCTGTTCCACAAAGTCTTTCAGTAGCTTATCCATACGGCGCATTATTTTAGCATCCCCGTGGATTTTGAATGGACCCTGTTTTTCAATCGCTTGAATACCCACCTCTTTCACATTACCGGCAACAATCCCGGAAAAAGCCCGGCGCAGTGATGTGGCTAGTTTTTCAGGCGGTTGATCAGGATAGAGATTAAGATTAGCCATGTTTTCATGGGACGGCTCAAACGGCTGTTGCAAATCATAATTGATCTTCATTGACCAATTAAAACTATATGCGTCACCGGTACTGTGGCGGCTATCTCTCACTAATGGCATCGCTTCTTTCATTATTCTGGCAACTTCGGGCGCATTATCAATGATGATGTGATAGTAGCGTCGCATATCTTCGCCCAATGTATGAACAATAAATTCGTCCAGAACTTGGAAATAGTCTTCACTCTCCTTTGGTCCAGTAAGAATTAATGGCAGTACTTGCTCCTGATTTTCCGGGTTCATTAGAATGCCTAGCAAATAAAGTAATTCTTCCGCTGTACCGACACCACCAGGGAAAATAACGATACCATGAGCGATACGGACAAAAGCTTCCAGACGCTTTTCTATGTCTGGCATGATAATTAGCTCATTCACTAATGGATTTGGTGGTTCAGCCGCGATGATTGAAGGTTCGGTGATACCAATAAAACGACTATTTTTATAATTCTGTTGGGCATGACCGACAGCCGCGCCTTTCATCGGTGCTTCCATTGCGCCGGGGCCACAGCCAGTACAGATATTCAGTCCACGTAACCCAAGTTGATTACCGACTTTACGGCCATATTGATACTCTTGCTTACTAATTGAGTGGCCACCCCAACAGACGATCATGTTGAGATCTTCATCGGTATGCAGCGCTCTGGCATGGCGCAGAATAGAGAATATTCTGTTGGTGATATGCGCGCTATTCTCTGAATCGGAATAATCCTGTTGTTCTGGATCGGTAATCTGTGTATGGACAAACAA
Organism: Photorhabdus namnaonensis; assembly: GCF_001684335.1. Taxonomy (GTDB): domain Bacteria; phylum Pseudomonadota; class Gammaproteobacteria; order Enterobacterales; family Enterobacteriaceae; genus Photorhabdus; species Photorhabdus namnaonensis. The sequence goes on along the minus strand of NZ_LOIC01000093.1, from coordinate 43,090 downwards.
GATATCCCGCAGCACTGCGAATAGGTTAGCTTGTAGTGAATGAATAATTTTTCCATCAACGAATGCGTCTTCTGGGGGATCTATCAGTTCCAGTTTTACTCCACGCTCACGGCGCAGTACGTTAATTTCAAAATCGGTGTATTTAGAGAGCAGCTCTTTACTATTATCGGTTTGGCTACCTGAATTGAGTACGGCCAGTGAGCAATTACGGAACAGGCGATACAGATCACTTTTTGCGGTACTCTTTAGCATATCTACTTCAAGTTGAGATAATAAATCCATTGAGCCGAGTGGGTTGATATGTGTGATCAAGAATGACTCCTTGTATACCGTGTATGGATTACATATCAATAGCACTAAACTGAATGTATTACATACCCTATTTCAGCTTATTTTTCAGAAATTGCGCTTAGGAAAACAGATTTGAAGCAGATTTATTGACGTGCCAGTCTGCCTATAGCTGGAATAAAGCTTGCACTATTTGTGCGCCACGGGTTGATATCTAATCCCCCACGACGGGTATAACGAGCGTAGACTGAAAGCTTTTCTGGTGCACATAGTTGTTGTAAATCGTTGAAGATACGCTCGACACATTGTTCGTGAAACTCATTGTGATGCCGGAATGATATTAGGTAGCGTAACAATGCTTCCCGATTGATTTTTGCTCCTTTGTAGTGAATCTGGACAGATCCCCAGTCAGGTTGATGGGTGATCAGGCAATTAGATTTCAGTAGATGGCTAACCAAAACTTCTTCTACCAGCGGGCCTTGTGCCGCGTCTTGCAGATAATGACGATTGAAATCATATTCAGTCACTTCAATATCCTGATCGTCAATACATTCACCTGTAAAAGCGGAGATTGGCTGGTTATTGAAGTGATCTAAATGATGAAGAGTCACTTCCACCTTGCCTTCAGCACAAGCAGACAGATCGCGCTGTAGTGTTTCTTCAACGACTTGCCAGTTTTCAAAGCGAGTTTGGTTAAAACTGTTCAGATAGAGCTTAAAACTTTTAGATTCAATCAGGTTTTTACTTGTTGCATTTAAGCTAACATGCCCGACAGCAACTTGTGGCAAACCACGGCTATTCAGCCATGACAGCTCATATAGTGTCCAGATATCAGCGCCATGAAACGGCAAATTATCAGGGAAAATTTCCAGCGGTTCACGGTTCATGTTGCGCGGTACAGCTTGCAATAAGCTGGCATCATATTGGTCACGATATAAAGTGGTTTTACCCAGTGTAAGTTGTTCAAGAGCTTGGTGATCCCGATATAACGACATGTTATTCCTCAAAATCTGATAGTAGTGATGGCTTAAGTTTAGCAAGTTAGGGCGTTTGTCTGAATTTTATTTGTTCGCTCAGTTCATTATCTTTGGTTTACTATAAAATTGCTAAGTACACCCTAACAGTTACCGGTTGAAAATAATATGATTTCTAATGTTACAGAAGCGTTGTCTAATTTTACCCGTTGTTATGTTGATTTGTGGCAAAAGGAAACTGGAGCCCCTCCTGCCAGCCGTGAACTTTATGGTGTACCATCACCTTGTATTACCCAGACTGGTGACGACATGGTTTATTGGCTTCCACAGCCTTTTCCCTTAGAGGATAAGCTGAATAACGTCGAAGTTGCACTGGATATTCAATTACAACCGGCAATTCATGATTTTTATACATCACAATTGGCCGGTGATATGACGGTCATGTTTGAAGGTCAGCGGTTTAGTTTGATTCAGGTCTGGAGTGAAGACGACTTTATCCGTTTACAGGAAAATCTGATAGGACATTTGGTGACGCAGAAGCGGCTGAAACTGTCGCCAACGGCGTTTATTGCGACGATGGAATCGGATGATATGGGGATGATTTCTCTGTGTAATTTGACCGGTGAAGTGATCTTGGAACAATTTGGCAGCCATAAACGAACGCGGTTATTTACCGACTTAATTGGGTTTCTTGGTGCAATTGAGCCCGTCTTTATTCGTTGGGTATAACGACTTGTAATTGAAAACCGCTCGACCTGCAATCAACAGCGGTTTTCAGTTCACATTAAGTGACCCTCACCGAGCCTCCAACCCAGAATAAATGGCAATAAATCTACATTATTTGCCTCAGTCTGCATCCCATCCCGACCAACCTGGATTATTTAAGGACGTCGTAGATCGATTTTTCATTCAGGAAATTGGAGGCCAGTCCTGAAGCCGGTGAAAATGGACTCCCCTTTACTGAAGAAAAGTTGGCGTTATTTGTGCCATGAGAAACCTGGCGCTCCCTTTTATTGCTTTCGGTAATTAAAGTATAAGAATTACTATGCATTTTTGTATACAGGTCTGCATTGCTTTCCATGGCTTTATGGAGCTCCAGTAGCTGCGCATCATCCAAATTAAGCTTTTTATCCAGATTGCATCCCCATCTTGTCAAGCATACTTCGGCAAAATGACGAACAATCATTCCTGGCTCATACAAAACTTTACCACTGCTGATCCCATCAAGGGATGCGTTACCGACAAGTGTGGCGTGCCGGCCGGGCATTGGATAAATATGTACAGCCGTTGATTTATCCGTTTCCGGGATCACGCAAGAAAAACCTTTTGAACGTTCATCCCTTGCATAAAATGCCACGTATTCTCTGACGTTCTTTCCTAAAGAAACCCTTTCTCGTTGGAAATTCCCTAGGCCAGGTACTGGTTCTATTACAAAAATATTCACCGGGATCGCTTCTAAGTCAGGATCTTCAAGCATCGAATTGGCGAGCATATGGCAACTTATTCCTCCCCGACTCCAGCCTATAAGGTTGACCTGTGTTGGAAGTATTCCGTCCTTACGAAAAGTTTTAATAATTTGCTGCTGTAGTTGTTGCTGAGTAACTTTTCGTTTGCCATAGTCATAGTGTCGCCAGAAAAAGGAACCTGTGACTTCAACATCCTGAATTGGAACTCCCGATTCTCTGAGCTTATTATATTGTTGTTCAGTTAACTTTTCGCGTTGCCAGCCGAAACTACCTTTCATAATATGGGCGGCATGCTTGACATTTTCTTCCCAGCCGTAGCCGAGTGTTTTGCCTGCCCAATCGTAATGTTCCCCGCTTTTTTCCCAAAGTTCATCATCCTGAAGGTTGCCGCTACCTGGGCCATTGATGATTAACCATTCGGCAAACTCGCGTCCCAAGTTATGGGACGCCAGAGTGGAAACCAATTCCCCGTTCCAATAATTAGGGTTTGAATCATCAAACTTGGTGGCTGCTGTCCCGCAGAAATAAATCGTCATTACTGTCATAATAACCTCTGTTGTCTTATCTGTGTGTCAGACTCTGCCTGGTAAAGCGTCTCCCCGGCGGGATATAAAGCTTAATCGAAATTATTTCTGCACAGCGGGCGACCATTTGGCAGAATGGTTGTTAAGTGAAAACCATGTTGTTAAGTGAAAACCATATAGTTTATTGCCGCCCTTTTTCCCGGCCCGCAATATCTACAAATGAAAACTTATATCGACTCGAAAATAATCGACTTTAAGGCATGCTTATTCTAGGGAATTAATGTCCTTTAAAATGGGCACTGGGATTTTTTCCTCTGTGTATAAGGTGGAAAATAATTAACCAGAGTAAAATATATTTTGATTTTAAATTATTAGGGACTTACAACATGATTAATGCCAATTGTTTTTTCTATTATTTTATTTACCTATTATATTAATAGGCTGCGATGAAATTTTTAATAACATTAATATTTTTATTTAAAAATTCAATAAACTAACCTTTGCTCATCTAATTAAATTTTAAGTTGACTATTGATGATAAGTTTTATCCTGAATTCTTAAAAAGATATTACTATTTTTATCTGTCATGTCATTAATTAAGTATAGCTAAAGATCTATTTATTTCCACTAAATTTTAAGATTATTTAATAACATCCTATTAACCTTCATGTTGAGATATGGAAAGCCAATAAAGTTATTTGGTTTTCAAAATAAAGTTAGTGAATCATTGTTCTATTTACATCGATAATAAATATAAACAGGATAATATTATGTCATGCTTATTATTATTATTTTTAATAGAATTAACCATCCTAACAATCGTCATATTTAGGTGTATTCGCAATTAATCTTGGAATTATTTTAGTATTGATGGTTTATTAGACGCAGGGCCGACTCGGCATCCTCACCGTAAATGCAGAGGTATTCCTGATAAGCCGTGCCGCTCCGATCATCCATCCCACTGAACAGCATCAAGGTAGGTTAGCCTTTATCCGGATCAATCCACTCCAGTACATCAATGTGTTTCAGATCGGAAGGTGACATATCAAACTGCCAGTGACCCAGTGTTGCGGGTTGACGGTCTATCGTGATGAGCGTGATTCTTTATCTACAAAATAGTGGCTTACTGGATGGCGTATGGGGAGTTGTACAACGGTAAACACACCTCACTTACGCTCTGACACGGGATTCATTTTCTGCGAGGCCACAACAGGTTATAGATTTCATTTTCAGTTATTGTGGGTTGAAAAACACGATAAATGCAGGTTGCTACATTAATGCCCGGATTTTTAACTCTACATTTGTGAGATATCTCTTACACTTCATGTAAGAGATATCATTGTTTACTTTTGTGAGTTTCACATTAGTTTATTATTTTCATTTTATTTCAATAGGCTATAAATAATCACAGATTTTATTCCTTATCCTCACTTACTGGTTCCATTATGTGTAGCTTGTTTCATCGAACAAATTAATTCATGCTGTCCTCAGCAGGAAAGGAATCATTACGCACAATTTCTCAAGGATAGATAAGTGATGATGGTCAGGATGACACAATGCATAACAGGATCGTATGCAACATAAATAAAATGATGGGTAAGGGATAACCAACAGGGACAATTTGTCAAGGAGTGAGCAGGGAGCATATTATTAGCGGGACTGCTATAAAATCAACTTAAGGGGAGCGCTTGTTCGCTCCCTTCTCTTATTTGGTGAGCAAGCAAATTTTCAGCTTAAGGGATATCGATGGTATTCTTGCGAACTTGGTTGTTTTGAGTAAAAACTGAGTCAGGCTGAAAATATGAGTACTGAAAAACAAATTCTGCATAAATTACAGTTAATTGAAGAAGCCATGAGGGAAATTGACCTGTGGCAGAGCCATCCGCCTAAACCGAAAGCTTTCGAAAGTGTTGAGCCATTTTCCATTGATACGATGTTAGCTGAAGAGTGGTTACAGTGGGTATTGATTCCGAGAATGTATACATTATTGGAGCAGGGATTGGCGTTGCCTACGGCATTTGCTATCGCGCCTTACTTTGAGGAATCTTATAAAGAAGATACTACCGAGCGTTACCAGCGACTGCTTGAACATCTTCGTGAGTTGGACCGCTTATTTATACAGGATAACGTCTGATATGTTGGAAGTGTTATATCAGGATGATTATATTGTGGCAGTTAACAAGCCTGCGGGATGGTTAGTTCATCGTAGTTGGTTGGCGCGTCACGAAACTCTCTTTGTCATGCAGACATTACGTGATCAGATTGGTCAGCATGTTTTCCCGGTACACCGTCTGGATAGACCAACGTCAGGCGTATTGCTGATGGCGCTTTCCAGCGATGTTGCCCGTCAGCTTTCCCAACAGTTTGAACATCACCAGTTACAAAAAACTTATCATGCCGTCGTGCGCGGTTATGTGTTGGAATCCGCTATTATTGATTACGCTCTGGTTGAGGAACTGGATAAGATCGCGGATAAATTTGCACAGGGTGAGAAAGAGGCTCAGTCCAGTGTGACTTATTACCGGCCGCTGGCAACGGTAGAGTGTCCGGTAGAAATAGGTCGTTATCCAACATCACGTTTTAGTTTGTTGGAATTGACACCGAAAACAGGCCGAAAACATCAATTAAGACGCCATATGGCACATATTCGTCACCCAATTATTGGTGATACGACACATGGTGATTTACGGCAAAACAGAGGGGTTGCCGCTCATTATCAAACCAGTCGGTTGATGCTTCATGCCAGTTGTCTTGAGTTGGATCACCCTGTTACGGGTGAAAAATTATCGCTTACGGCAAAATGGGATGCGTCATGGCAGCATTTAATACAACAATTTGGCTGGCAAGGTATTATCTCGGATTTAGAGTATGATGGAGTGAGTAAGGTAGAAAATTTCATCTATTAGGATATCTTTGAAGAATACCCATTGCCTTTATCTCTTAGTTGAGATGATTAAGAGATAAAGGCAAGATTTAGATATTATTAATAAAGGTTGCTAATATATTAATTTGTTAATTTGTTAATTTGTTAATTTGTTAATTTGTTAATTTTTACTGCTCAATATTATTGTTTTTTTGAATTTATTCTTGAAAGGAAAATAGTCGAGATAATCATTGAAGAAACTAATAATACTGTAAATCCAGCAATGATTTCTTCAACGCCAACACCTAAATAAATAATATAAAAAAGAATGATCATAGTAATAAATACATAAATCCCTGATTGCATACCCAAAGTATAAAGAGAGTTTTTTGAATATAACCCTAGATAAGAGAAAAAAACAGGTTGCATAATGGTATTAGCTAAAAATACCATAATTGTGAATAGCAAATAGAGTATGCCGGAATTTGTCATAATGCTAAGTAAACAGAATCCGAGAGAAAATAATTGCATGATATTACCTATCATGATTCTTTTGGTTAAAAGTGCGGATTTAATGATTTTCATGATCCCAATTGCACAGGGGAGCCATATAACCACTAATATGATATACATTTGAATTATATCAATATGCTCAAAATATTTTGTTCGCATTGCAGGCATAATCATTAAGGATAGGAAAAAGCAAACATTGATGATAACTAGACTGGAAAAGGCAAAGAAAACAACTGATTTATTGGTTGTTTTTACGAAGTATTTAATATCGTGTTTTTGTTTTTTATTATTGTTATTTTTAAATTCAGTGAAATAAATAATTGAAACAATAGAGTAAATAAAAGCAGCAAAAAAGTTTGCTGATGTACGGGAATTTAAACCTAAAAGAGAGAAAATAATGGGGGTTAAAAATGGTAGACTTAATAACGCCAGGCTTAAAATAGAAAAATCACTATTAGTTTTCTTTTCATTTCCTGCGGTTATAAGGATATTTCTTCCCATTATGACAATAAATCCACTTATTACTCCCCATAATATTCTATGCAGAGCATCCAACCAAACTGGAATAAGAGTTATTTCTTTTGCAAAGAGAGTACAGTTTATCGTTGCTAGTAATAAGAAGAAGCCAAAAATATTTCTTTCAAAAAAAACAATATTCATTTTTCGAATAAAAAAGGATATGGTCATACACCCCAGAGATAATCCCAATAAATAGGAGAAAACAGGAACGTAAGCGTTTAAAATCATGCCTCCATCTTTAAGCACGGTATCTACCCAAATCATTAGACCCGATGAGCCGGTAATATTTTCGGTACTTAATAGTATACTCAGCACAACAGCTCTATTGTTAAACATAGTGATGGTTTTCCTTTATTTAGTGTTTATTTTCGTTATTCTATTAACCTCATAATACTATTTCTCATCTTGAAATAAAGTATATGGTCATTTTTCATATTAATATCAATAATATCAGTTAAAGTTGTTTAAAAAAATGATTTTAATCCTGAATTATTGTTGGTTAAATAACTTGATCTAAGACGGCATCATTTCTGTTACTTTATCTTGGTTGTCATAGAAAACGAGGCTTTTGATGATTATCTGTTACCGTTTTATGTAGAATAACCACAGTTATTGATCGCTACGTCTGTTCGTAATTAGCTTAACAGATATATGATTATTCATTAGTGCTGATGGAGTACTGTTTACATGACAAAGTGAACTTAGTAGTGGCAATATTTGATTTGATACGACGACTTAGCTGGTAAAGGTAATTATCCCTGATTTGGGAAGGGTTGAGTTTTCTGCTGTTGCCAGCGAGGATAACTAATAATTCCTTTAAAAAGAGATAATAAGTTATGGCAAAGATAGGTATTTTTGTTGGTACTGTTTATGGTAATGCGCTTGCTGTTGCAGAAGAAGCACAGCAGATCCTTGAACAACAAGGTCATGATGTAGAAGTCTTTGAAGAAGGGGAGCTGGAACAGTGGCAATCCTATCTTAATCAAATGGTTTTAATTATCACTTCAACTACCGGGCAAGGAGATTTACCCGATAATATTCGGCCTCTTTACTATTCCCTGCGAGATGAACTGGGGTATCAGCCTGAATTACGCTATGGCGTGATCGCCTTGGGTGATAGCAGTTATGAGAATTTTTGTGGTGGTGGGCGCACTTTTGATGAGTTGCTACAAGAACAAGGGGCAATAAGAATCGGTGAAGTTTTGATGGTGGATGCGGTAGAAGAAGCTGAACCGGAAGTTTTTGCTCGGTTTTGGATCAAGCAATGGGGAGAGTTAATTGAATAATCTCAATACACCGCTTATACCAAATAAGATATAGGCGGTGTAATTAATAGAACCGTTTTATTTACGAGTTAGTTTTTCCAGATCGGCTTCAATCTCGGCAATTTTGTTGGCGACAACGTGCTCAAGATGACGCAAATCATCAAGAATTTTGTGTTTCAAGTCGACTTCTGCTTGGTCACGTTTGCAAATTTGATCTAACTCTTCAATCACATAACGCAGGTTAGTGTTGATTTCGTTGATCTCTTTGTATCCTTGCTCTGTATTGTTTGCCGTTACAGTCTTGCGTTGACGTGGATATTTGAATTTCACGCTTTTAGCAAAGAATTCACCTTTATCCTTGCGGAAATAGATTTTCAGAATATCGTTGTTAGCTTCCTGACGCAGACTATAGCGGTCAATTTCTTCGGGATATGTGATCCCCAGACTCTTTAAGTTATCGTACATAGCACCACCTTAAGGGTATTTTCCCAGTAGGTTATTTTATGTGTCATCTTGAATCCGGATCGCCTCCAAACGCCTTACGTACTCTGTGTACGTTTCGGGTTGTGCACGTTGTCCACATTCAAACTCCCTATATTAATAACACTAACTGAGGTCGGTAATGATGATAAAAAGCAAAAAAATAGCGGACTTATTTATTATCCGCTATTTTAAAGTTTAATCTATCGTTCTGAGTAGTTCATTAATGCCCACTTTTCCTCGTGTTTTGGCATCCACTTTTTTGACAATGACAGCACAATACAGGCTGTAACTACCATCTTTTGATGGGAGGTTGCCAGAGACAACAACAGAACCGGCAGGGACGCGGCCATAATGGATTTCCCCTGTTTCACGATCATAAATTTTGGTGCTTTGACCGATATAGACACCCATTGAAATCACTGAACCCTCTTCGACAATGACACCTTCCACAATTTCAGAACGAGCGCCAATAAAGCAGTTGTCTTCAATAATAGTTGGGTTGGCTTGCAATGGTTCCAATACGCCGCCGATGCCGACGCCACCGGATAAATGGACGTTTTTACCAATTTGGGCGCAGGAGCCGACAGTCGCCCAGGTATCTACCATTGTCCCTTCATCAACATAAGCGCCGATGTTGACATAGGAAGGCATCAGTACGCAGTTACGGGCAATAAAGGCCCCTTGACGTGCTGCCGCAGGAGGCACTACGCGAAAGCCCTCTTTTTCAAATCTTGCCTGATCATAGCCAGAGAATTTCATCGGAACTTTATCGAAATAACGGCTTTCTGTGCCATCGATGATCCGATTTTCATTAATACGGAAAGAGAGCAGTACAGCCATTTTTAGCCATTGATGAGTGACCCACTGACCGTCAATTTTCTCTGCAACGCGAAGTTTTCCACTATCCAGCAGGTTGATGACTTGAGTAACTGCATCCCGTATTTCATGGTTGACTGTTGCTGGAGTAAGCGTTGCGCGGTTTTCAAATGCACTTTCGATAATGGATTGTAATTGCTGCATTGCATCGGGTTCCTTGGTTATCGTCCGAATCATGGGCTTATGGGCTTATATTGAGTTATATTTTATCCTTTGGATTTAGGGTTGCTGTCAACCTTTCTGATAATTCTTCTCTGACTTTTTTATTTAATGCTTTGTGGTCTTTATCCGCCAGAACAAAAAAATCTTCGACACGTTCACCGATGGTGGTGATATGTGCGCCATGTAGTGAAACCCCCATTTCAGCAAAAATATTACCGACTCTTGCCAGTAATCCCGGTTGATCCAGGGCAAATAGTTCCATATAGGTTCGTCGTTCGTTATGGGTAGGTAAGAAGGTCACTTTTGTTGGTACGTTGAAGTGGCGCAGTTTAGTTGGTAATTTTCGCGTTTTCGGTGTTTTGGTATGAGGGTCCAGAACGACTTGTAAAAGTGCGTTACGTATTATTTCGTGGCGATCCAATGCTAGAGGATGACCATTGGGTTCCAATACCACAAAGGTATCCATTGTCATACCATCACGATTGGTAAATATTTGAGCATTATGAACACTCAGGTTACGTCTATCCAGTTCGCCGACAACTGCCGCAAACAGGGAAGGGCGATCTAAGCTCCAGATAAAAATTTCTGTACCGCCGCGGGTTGGCTTGGTACTTATCAGTATCAGTGACTCTTGAGAATCATGTTGCACTAGATGACGGGCGTGCCAGGCAAGTTGTTTTGGCGTATGGCGAAGGAAATAATCTGCATGACAACGACTCCAGAGCCGATGAAGTTTCTGTTCGTTAATATTATTTTGGCGTAACAGAGCAAGTGCCTGAAAACGGTTGTGGCGGATACGTTCACGAAAATCTGGTGTATTTCCCTGGCGTAATTGATGCTCTGTAGAAAAATAGAGCTCCCGTAACAAGCTCTGTTTCCAACTATTCCATAGGTTGATATTGGTTGCGCAGATATCAGCGACTGTCAGGCAGATCAGGTAGCGTAACCGGGTTTCATTGAGGATTTGATGGGCAAATTGCTTGATGATTTCTGGGTCCTGAATATCTCTCCGTTGAGCTGTGACTGACATTAACAGATGATGACGAACCAGCCAGGCGACCAAATCAGCTTCTAGTGAGTTAAGCCCGTGTTGCAGTGAAAACGCTAGCGCATCGTCAGCGCCAAGTTCAGAATGGTCGCCGGTACGCCCTTTGGCGATGTCATGAAATAGCGCAGCAAGACGTAGAAGCTCCGGTTGAGGCAGACGAGGGTATAGCTCAACACAGAGTGGATGGGCTGGACGGTTATTCTCATCGGCAAAACTTTCCAATTTTCTCAGTACGCGGATGGTATGTTCATCGACAGTATAGGCGTGAAACAGATCAAACTGCATCTGACCGACAATATTGCCCCAAAGCGGTGTATAAGCGCCAAGAACACTGTGACGATGCATGGGCACAAATGCGCTTTCAACCGCCCTAGGGTGACGTAGAATATCCATAAAGATTTGGCGAGCCTCCGGCAATTCACACAATGGCTGAGACAGGTTGCGGCGTGCATAACGGAGGTGGCGTAACGTAGTAGAATAAATGCCTTGAACTTCCTCATATTCTGCCATGCGATAAAACATCCGCATAATGGCCGCAGGTTCTTTGATAAACAGGGTTTCGTCGATTAGATCAATAAGTTGCCCCCGTAACTGGAATTCACTGTCCAGTGGGCGGGATTTTTCATTGGTTTCCAGTGCCAGAATAGCTTCATCAAACAGTTGCAGTAGCATATTGTTGAGTTCGCTAACGCGACGTGTCATCCGATAGAAATCTTTCATCATGCGTTCTACCGGTTGATTACGTTCCCCTTGATAACCTAATAATTGAGCAATACTGAACTGGCGATCAAATAACAAGCGATTATCATAACGGTTGACTACCAGATGAAGAGCAAAGCGGATACGCCAAAGGAAGCTTTGGCATTCATTTAATTCATTACGTTCTTCCGCTGTTAGGAAACTAAAGTCGACCATTTCATCTATGGAGGTTGCACCAAAATGGCGACGGGCAACCCACAGTAGAGTATGAATGTCTCGTAACCCTCCGGGGCTGCTTTTGATATCAGGTTCCAGATTATAACTTGTACTGTGATAGCGCTGGTGGCGTTCGTGTTGTTCAACAATTTTGGCATCAAAGAAGTCAGTAGAAGGCCAAAAACCATCACTGAAGGTATGTTGCTGTAACTGAAGAAAAATCGCTGGATCGCCACAAATTAACCGCGATTCGATTAAATTCGTCGCAATAGTTAGATCTGACAGCCCTTCCAGCAAACACTCTTCAAGTGTGCGAACACTGTGACCGACTTCCAGCCGGATATCCCATAGTAAAGTGATAAATTGTCCAACGTTCTGAGCTTGAGGCGGTGTGAGCGACTGTTTGCTGAGTATCAGCACGTCAATATCAGATAGCGGATGCAGTTCCCGTCGGCCATATCCGCCGACGGCAATCAATGAAAGTGATGAAATTTTATCAAATCCATAGGCATGCCATAATTGTTGTAATAATTGGTCTATGTAATCACTGCGTGCAGAAATCAAGGCTTCTGCGGAAATCCCCGCTTTAAATGCATGCTCTAGCCAAAGTTGAAATTCTTCGAGGTGATGTTTCAACATAGGGTAGTGAAGCTCTTCGCTAGAAAAATCAGCGGGAGAAAGTGGCGGGATAGGGGCCCGAATTGTGGCGATATCTGCTGACATAAGCATAAACCTATGAGAAGGGCGAATCATAAGGCCAGATTACTGAGAAAGTAGGGGGTTAAACAAGAGGATATTGCAGAGAAGAGATGAGAAGCCTTGTATGATTTCAGCAAGGCTTCGTAGTTTGCTATTTTAATTATTCATTTACCAAGACTGCGGAAAGCTCTGGCTCTTCTTCTTTACGCAATGTCATGATTTCACAGCCGTTATCAGTAACAACAATGGTATGTTCATATTGTGCGGACAGGCTGCGGTCCTTCGTTTTGACTGTCCAGCCATCTTTCATGGTACGGATGCGGTAGTCACCGGTGTTAACCATTGGTTCAATAGTGAAAGCCATACCTTTTTGCAGAACAACGCCACCATCATCGGCGTCATAGTGCAGTACTTGTGGTTCCTCATGGAAACCTTCGCCGATGCCGTGACCGCAATATTCACGGACCACAGAAAAATCGTTGGCTTCAACAAATTGTTGGATGGCTCTACCAAGAGTGCGTAGACGAATGCCGGGTTTCACCATTTTTAAGGCCAGATAGAGACTTTCCTGAGTGATGCGGCATAGGCGCTCACCTTGAATAGTTGGTTTACCGACAATGAACATTTTTGATGTATCACCGTGGAAGCCCTCTTTGATGACAGTTACATCGATATTAACAATATCGCCATCTTTCAATGCCTTATCATCACTTGGGATACCGTGACACACTACGTCATTAACAGAAATACAAACGGATTTTGGGAAACCGTGATAACCAAGACAGGCGGAGATAGCTTGTTGTTTATTGGTAATGTGATCGTGACAGATACGATCTAATTCACCTGTTGTTACACCGGGTTTGACGTAAGGTTCAATAATTTCCAACACTTCTGCCGCCAGTCGACCAGCGACGCGCATTTTTTCAATATCTTCAGAGGTTTTAATTGAGATTGCCATGAAACTTGTCCATTCAATGCCAGCGAATCTGCTGGTTGTATGTTTTTCAACAAGGAAAAAATTATTGAACTAATGGTATCAGCCTACAGAATATCTGCCAATAACAGTTGGCAGCCCTATTTCCCTCGTTACCTTTTTACCTATCAAGAATACCTTCCGTAACCCTACCTTTCTTTTCACATTGAGCTATCGGAAAGTGGCAACAAAAGTTGGTGTCTTAGGCGGGTTTATGATATAAAGCGCGCCGGCGTTCTCTGTATTTGCCACTGAGGTAAAACAGAGTGACGTTAAATATACTCATTGTGTAATAACACACACGGGTCGGCACATACACCGGGGTGCTCTCATGCAGAACATGCAGCTAAGGAGTCGGTGTTATGGGGCTCGTGGAGGCATAACCCCAACTTAATATTTTACAGAGGTTTACAATGGCAACTGTTTCCATGCGCGATATGCTGCAAGCGGGCGTTCACTTCGGTCACCAGACTCGTTACTGGAACCCAAAAATGAAACCATTCATCTTTGGCGCTCGCAACAAAGTGCATATCATCAACCTGGAAAAAACTGTTCCAATGTTCAATGACGCGTTAGCTGAACTGAACAAAATTGCTTCACGCAAAGGCAAAATTCTGTTTGTTGGTACTAAGCGTGCTGCGAGCGAAGCGGTTAAAGAAGCAGCTCAGGGCTGTGATCAATACTTCGTTAATCACCGTTGGTTAGGCGGCATGTTGACTAACTGGAAAACCGTTCGTCAGTCCATCAAACGTTTGAAAGATTTAGAAGCACAGTCTCAGGACGGTACTTTTGACAAACTGACCAAGAAAGAAGCGTTAATTCGTTCTCGTGAACTTGGTAAGTTAGAAAATAGCTTGGGCGGTATCAAAGATATGGGCGGCTTACCTGACGCTCTGTTTGTTATCGATGCTGAACATGAACACATTGCTATCAAAGAAGCAAACAACCTGGGTATCCCAGTATTTGCGGTTGTTGATACTAACTCTGATCCAGATGGCGTTGATTTCATCGTCCCTGGTAACGATGACGCAATCCGTGCAGTAAAACTGTATCTAGGTGCTGTTGCTACTGCTGTTCGTGAAGGTCGTTCTCAAGATCTGGCTGTTCAGGCAGAAGAAAGCTTTGTAGAAGCTGAATAATAAGGCAAGCTCATTATTGAGCCCTTATTAACCAGGTATTGAAATATATTGGTTAGGGGGGCCTGTTATGGCCCCCCTTTTACGTATCTAATATAAGAACTATCCATGCGGAATACTCTCTTCCTGCGGGATACATCGAGGAATAAAACAAATGTCTGGAATTACCGCTGCTTTGGTAAAAGAACTGCGTGAGCGTACTGGCGCAGGTATGATGGAATGTAAAAAAGCGCTGGTTGAAGCTAATGGCGATATCGAGTTAGCGATTGACAACATGCGTAAATCAGGTCAAGCGAAAGCGGCTAAGAAAGCTGGCCGTGTTGCTGCTGAAGGTATCATCCTGGCAGAAGTGGCTGCTGATGGCAAATTCGGCGCTTTGGTTGAGCTGAACTGTGAAACTGACTTCGTTGCTAAAGATGCTGGCTTCATCGCTTTCGGTAAAGAAGTTATGGCGGCAGTATTGGCTGATAAAGTCTCTGATATTGAAACGCTGAAAGCTAAGTTCGAAGAGCAGCGTACCGCACTGGTTGCTAAAATCGGTGAAAACATTAACATTCGTCGCGTTTCTGTATTAGAAGGCGAACAACTGGGTACTTACCTGCATGGTGCGCGTATCGGTGTTCTGGTTGCGGCTGAAGGCGCTAATGAAGAGCTGATTAAGCATGTGGCTATGCACATCGCTGCAAGCAAGCCAGAATATGTTAACCCAAGCGATGTACCTGCTGACGTTGTTGAGCGTGAGCACCAAATCCAACTGGATATCGCAATGCAGTCTGGTAAGCCACGTGAAATCGCAGAGAAAATGGTTTCTGGCCGTATGAATAAATTCACCGGCGAGATCTCTCTGACAGGTCAGAATTTCGTGATGGATCCGAGCAAAACTGTCGGCGATCTGCTGAAAGAAAACAATGCTAAAGTGACCAGCTTCATCCGTTATGAAGTGGGTGAAGGTATTGAGAAAGTTGAGACTGATTTCGCAGCAGAAGTTGCTGCAATGAGTAAATAGTCTTAATTTTTACAAACAGGGCCGCCAAATGGCGGTTCTGTTTTATCTAATCTAAACCGCCTATTCCAGTAGGTGTTGAGTTTTTGCATCTGGTCAGAATGACCCGGATGTATGTAAATCCCCAATATACTTTTCTGCTTAGGACAGAACATCATGGCAACCAATGCAAAACCCGTATATCAGCGTATCCTGCTTAAACTCAGTGGCGAAGCCCTGCAAGGTGCAGAAGGTTTTGGTATAGATGCCAGCGTTTTAGATCGTATGGCTCAGGAGATTAAAGAACTGGTTGAGTTAGGCGTACAGGTCGGTGTCGTCATTGGCGGTGGTAATCTGTTTCGTGGTGCTGGCTTGGCAGAAGCAGGAATGAACCGTGTAGTCGGCGACCACATGGGCATGTTGGCAACAGTAATGAATGGTCTGGCAATGCGGGATGCATTACACCGCGCCTATGTGAACGCCCGTCTAATGTCTGCAATTCCTTTAAATGGCGTTTGCGATAACTATAGTTGGGCAGAAGCAATTAGTTTGTTACGTCATGGTCGTGTTGTTATTTTCTCTGCGGGTACCGGCAATCCGTTCTTTACTACAGATTCGGCAGCGTGTTTGCGTGGTATTGAGATTGAAGCCGATGTTGTGCTAAAAGCAACTAAAGTAGATGGTGTTTATTCGGCTGATCCGGCTAAAGATTCGGAAGCGGTATTGTTTGATAAGCTTTCATATCAGCAGGTATTAGAGCGTGAATTGAAAGTTATGGATTTGGCGGCATTCACGTTGGCTCGTGATCATAGCTTACCCATTCGCGTATTTAACATGAATAAGCCGGGGGCGTTACGTCGTGTGGTGATGGGGGAAAATGAAGGTACCCTGATTTTTCATGAGTAATGTTCAAAGACACCAGAGATGTTTGGCGGTATGATGAGTCGCCTGATACGCCAAATTTAACAAATCATGGTCATAATGATTTATGGCTTGAAAACAACCAGTTCCCAAGGGTTTGTAACGTGATTAATGAAATCAAAAAAGACGCACAAGACCGTATGGAAAAGAGCGTCGAAGCACTTAAAAACCAAATTAGCAAGGTTCGTACCGGCCGAGCTTCTCCTAGTCTGCTGGATGGTATCACTGTTGAGTATTATGGTGCGCCAACGCCTTTGCGTCAGCTTGCTAACGTTGTTGCTGAGGATGCGCGTACCCTGGCTATCACGGTATTTGATCGTACTATAACGCCGGCGATTGAAAAGGCAATCATGGCTTCTGATTTAGGGCTGAATCCATCTTCTGCGGGGACAACAATCCGCGTTCCTTTGCCACCGTTGACAGAAGAACGCCGTAAAGATTTGATTAAGGTGGTTCGTGGCGAAGCTGAGCAGGGGCGTGTCTCTGTGCGTAATATTCGTCGTGATGCTAACGACAAAATCAAAGCGCTGTTGAAAGACAAAGAGATCAGTGAAGATGATGAGCGTCGTGCGCAGGATGATATTCAAAAGCTGACGGATAATTTCATCAAAAAAGTTGATGAAGCTTTAACGAAGAAAGAAGAAGAACTGATGGAGTTCTAATCTCTTTCATAAGATACATCAGCGCTGCTATCTTGTGGCGCTATTTTTATTCGGCATTTCTCTGAAGTCATGAGCGCTCATAGCCAGGCAAATCAGACAAGTATCAATACACACCAAATAAAACAATTCAGAGCATCAGTATGAAAAGGTTGACCATCCTTGGTTCCACAGGTTCCGTAGGCAAAAGTACACTTACTGTAGTTCGCAATCATCCGGATAAATTTAAAGTAACAGCGCTTGCCGCTGGAAAAAATATTCAGGTTATGGCTGAACAATGTCTGGAATTTCGGCCTCAATGTGCTGCAATGGCGGACGAAGTTTCCGCAAAAGAGTTGCGTCAGTTGCTCATTGAACAAGGCTGTAAAACCGAAGTATTTTTCGGGGAACAGGCTACGTGTGATTTGGCTGCGTTGAATGATGTTGATCAGGTGATGTCTGGGATTGTTGGTGTTGCTGGCTTACTACCAACGCTGGCGGCCATCCGAGCGGGTAAACAGATTTTACTTGCTAATAAAGAGTCGCTGATTACCAGCGGTCGGTTTTTTATGGATGCGGTGGCGCAACATAATGCTCAATTATTACCCATTGACAGTGAACATAATGCTATTTTCCAGAGCTTACCTGAAGTCATACAGCGAAACCTTGGACGCGGAGATCTAAAACAACACGGAATTGCTAATATCATTCTGACAGGATCTGGCGGGCCTTTTCGTCATACTCCTCTGGAGCAATTGGCTTTTGTTACACCGGACCAGGCTTGTGCTCATCCGAATTGGTCGATGGGGCGTAAGATTTCGGTAGATTCTGCGACAATGATGAATAAGGGGTTGGAATATATTGAGGCGTGTTGCTTGTTCAATGCATCTGCTGCGGAAATGGAAGTGGTCATCCATCCTCAATCGGTTATTCACTCTATGGTCCGTTATCAAGATGGCAGCGTTATTGCTCAATTAGGAACGCCGGATATGTGTACACCGATTGCCTATGCAATGGCGTACCCAAATCGTATTGCTTCTGGTGTTGAACCTCTTGATTTTTATTCTTTAGGTGCACTGACGTTCTCGAAACCAGATTATGAACGGTATCCATGTTTGAAACTGGCTATTGAAGCTTGTCACGCAGGTCAGGCCGCAACGACAGCCTTGAATGCAGCGAATGAAGAGATCGTTAGGGTTTTTTTACAAAATGGAATCTCTTTCACAGATATTGCAATTATAAACCGTCAGGTTGTAGAAAAATTAAATTTGCCGGAACCTCAGAGCATTGAGGAGGTCTTACAGATTGATAATCTCGCAAGAGATTTGGCTATGAAGACTATTCGTTCATTTATCAGATAGTCTTGGATTGGCAAATGGGTATTTGTCCGCATTTTTACCTGATGGTATAGTTTGCGTATAACTGTTGGTTGATATAATTAACGGTCCAGATTTTGGAAGTTCTCTTCCAGATAATTAGGCTTTTACCCAGGCCGTGGATACCAGACACGGCTTTTTTATGTTTGGATGCCTGAACTTGTAAGAGAATTACCCTGACCAGTAAAGGATTAATTGAGTGATATTATCCAGCAATCATCATCAGAACGATTTATCGTCATTATTACCTAAACATGTTGCCATTATTATGGATGGTAACGGCCGTTGGGCAAAGAAGCGAGGGAAATTAAGAGCCTTTGGTCATCGTGCGGGGATTAAAGCGGTACGGAGTGCGGTGAGTTTCTCGGCTAAACATAAAATAGAGTCACTGACGCTATACGCTTTCAGTAGTGAAAACTGGAATCGACCGGAGCAAGAAGTCAGTTCTTTAATGGAACTATTTATTTTTGCACTAGATAGCGAAGTTAAAAGTTTACATAAGCATAATATTAGATTATCTGTTATTGGTGATATCAGCCGGTTCAGTGAGCGTTTACAGGATCGTATCTGTCGCTCAGTTAAGTTGACTGCTAATAATACGGGGCTGCGACTTAATATTGCTGCAAATTATGGTGGTCGTTGGGATATTGTTCAAAATGTTCAGAAAATTGCTCAGCAGATTAAAGATAACTCCCTTGAGCCACAGGATATTACTGAAGAATTAGTTAATAATTATATGAATCTAAGCCAGCAGCCTCAGGTTGATTTAGTCATCAGAACTGGAGGTGAGCATCGTATCAGTAATTTTCTATTATGGCAGATAGCTTATGCAGAATTCTATTTTACCGATATACTCTGGCCTGATTTTGATGAAACCGTTTTTGAAGGTGCGATTAATGCCTTTGCTAAAAGAGAACGCCGGTTTGGCGGAACAATATCAGACGATGCCGATGTGGGATCATAGGAGGAACTCTTGCTGAAGTACCGCCTTATAACGGCTGTAATATTAATCCCTCTTGTGATTGCCGCTCTGTTTTTGCTGCCGCCAGTAGCATTTGGGCTGGTCATTATCGCTGTTTCAGCCCTTGCCGCATGGGAATGGGGGCAATTCGCTGGCTTATTTAGCCAAACGAAACGAGCTATTCTGGCGGCTCTGTTTGCTATTGGTTTATTAGCTCTACAGTATACTCTGCCAGATTTCACTGATTTGATTGGACAGCCGCAAATCACTTTTGCCCTATGGGGGGGGATGATTTGGTGGATTGTCGCGACGCTTCTGGTTGTTACCTATCCTTCTTCCGCTGCAATTTGGAAGAAATCCATTTTATTGCGCCTTTTGTTTGGTATCCTGACATTAGTGCCGTTTTACTGTGGAATGATGGTCTTACGAACTCAGGGATATGGTGATAATTCATATTATGGCGCATGGTGGTTACTGTATGTCATGTTGCTGGTATGGGGGGCGGATTCTGGCGCTTATCTCTTTGGGCGTACTTTAGGTAAACGTAAAATGGCGCCGAAAGTTTCTCCAGGAAAAACGCTGGAAGGATTAATCGGGGGATTAATGACCGCGGCCATTATTTCATGGTTGTTTGGAAAATATGCTCCAGTACCTGCAATGCCTGAAAAACTTATGTTGTGTTCTGCTATTGTTGTTATCGCTTCTGTATTTGGTGATTTAACTGAGAGTATGTTCAAACGTGAATCAGGTATTAAGGATAGCAGCCAGCTAATTCCGGGGCATGGCGGTATTATGGATCGTATTGATAGTCTGACTGCTGCGATCCCTGTCTTTGCCGGCATGATATTGCTGGTGTTTTGATCTCTCTGTTTGACGGCGTTTAAAAAATATGATGGGAATTCTCTGGAATCTAGCGGCTTTTATTATTGCGCTAGGCATATTGATCACTGTGCATGAGTTCGGTCATTTTTGGGTAGCCAGAAAGTGTGGTATTCACGTTGAACGTTTCTCCATTGGTTTTGGTAAAGCGCTATGGCGGCGTATGGATCGCCAGGGAACGGAGTATGTTATAGCCCTTATTCCACTGGGGGGATATGTGAAAATGCTTGATGAGCGTGTTTCACCTGTTTCTCCTGAACACCGTCATATGGCATTCAATAATAAAACACTTGGTCAACGTGCTGCGGTTGTCAGTGCCGGGCCAATTGCTAACTTTTTATTGGCGGCTGTGGTTTATTGGTTAGTTTTTATTATTGGTGTGCCGGCAATACGTCCTGTTGTTGCGGATATCAAACCAGATTCTATCGCTGCGCAAGCAAATATTTCATCGGGAATGGAACTAAAATCCGTAGATGGTATCGAAACGCCTGATTGGAATTCAGTTCGTTTTGCTCTGGTGGGCAAGATAGGTGACGATAATATGACCGTTCAGGTTATCTCTCCTGGTTCATCATATCCGGTAGAGAAAATTCTGGATTTGCGGCAATGGAGCTTTGATCCTGATAAGCAGGACCCTGTATTGTCTCTAGGGATTATGCCTGTCGCTCCTCATTTGGATTCTCTGGTGGAAAAAGTTATCCTTGGCTCCGCAGCGGAAAAGGCGGGTTTGCAAAAGGGGGATAGGATAGTTAAAGTCGGTGATCAGGAAATAGATGCTTGGCATACTTTTACATCTTTTGTCAGTAATAATCCGAATGCCCCGCTGGAACTTTCCGTGGATCGGGCTGGTCATATTATTTCTCTCTCTATGACGCCGGAAGTAAAACAACAATCCGGTGGCAGGAAAGTTGGTTTTGCCGGTGTGGAACTGCGAGTTGTGCCATTAGCCGATGAATATAGAATCGTTCAGCAATATGGGCCTTTCTCTGCCATGTATCAGGCTGGAGATAAGACTTGGCAACTGATGCGATTAACTGTCAGTATGATTGGTAAGCTGATCGTTGGTGATGTGAAAATTAACAACCTGAGTGGGCCTATCTCTATCGCCAAAGGGGCGGGGGTGTCGGCTGATTCCGGCTTGGTGTATTATTTGATGTTTTTGGCGTTGATAAGCGTCAATCTTGGGATTATTAACCTAATCCCATTACCTGTGTTAGATGGTGGACATCTGCTCTTCTTGTTTATCGAAAAGATAAAGGGTGGGCCGATTTCCGAGCGTGTACAAGACTTCAGCTATCGCATCGGTGCCATGATACTGGTGTTATTGATGGGGCTTGCACTTTTCAATGATTTCTCCCGCTTTTAAAGCGGAAGACTGGTTAGGAAGACGCATTACAACGATGGCGATGAAAAAGTTACTCATAGCGTCGCTGCTGTTCGGCAGCGCCACTGCATACGGTGCAGACGGATTCGTAGTTCAGGACATTCACTTTGAAGGTCTTCAACGCGTCGCCGTAGGTGCAGCATTATTGAATATGCCAGTTCGCGTAGGTGATACGGTCAGCGATGAAGATATCGGTCGTACCATTCATGCACTATTTGCTACTGGTAACTTTGAAGACGTTCGTGTCCTGCGTGATGGCAATACACTTATTGTTCAGGTAAAAGAACGGCCGACTATTGCCAGCATCACTTTCTCCGGCAATAAATCGGTGAAAGATGACATGTTGAAACAAAACCTTGAGGCATCTCATGTTCGGGTCGGAGAAGCCCTTGACCGCACGATGCTGTCCAATATCGAAAGAGGATTAGAGGATTTCTATTACAGTGTGGGGAAATACAACGCTAGTGTAAAAGCGGTTGTTACGCCACTTCCACGTAACCGTGTCGATTTAAAACTGGTTTTCGCTGAGGGTGTTTCGGCAAAAATCCAGCAAATTAACATTGTCGGTAATAAATCATTTTCTTCTGATGAGCTATTGAATCGTTTCCAACTTAGAGATGATGTGCCGTGGTGGAATCTGACTGCTGATCAGAAATATCAGAAACAAAAACTGACTGGTGACCTTGAAGCATTGCGCAGTTTTTACCTTGATCGCGGTTATGCCCGTTTCAACATTGATTCGACTCAGGTCAGTTTGACGCCAGATAAAAAAGGTATTTATGTCACGATAAATATGACTGAAGGGGATCAATACAAAATATCAGGTATTGACTTAAACGGTAATATGGCGGGTTATCAGTCAGAAATTACTAAGTTGGCTGCCATTGAGCCTGGATCTCTGTATAACGGGACTCAGGTGACTAAAATGGAAAATGACATTAAGAACTTGCTTGGTCGCTATGGTTATGCTTATCCACGAGTGATGACGCAACCTGAAATCAATGATCAGGATAAAACAGTAAAGCTGCATGTCAATATTGATGCGGGTAACCGTTTCTATGTTCGTAAAATTCGTTTCTCTGGTAATGACACCACTAAAGATTCTGTTCTGCGCCGTGAAATGCGTCAGATGGAGAGTGCATGGTTAGGGAGTGATCTGGTTGAATTGGGTAAAGAGCGTCTTAACCGTTTGGGGTATTTCGAAACGGTAGATGTTGAAACTCAGCGTGTACCAGGTAGCCCTGATCAGGTAGATGTCGTTTATAAAGTGAAAGAACGTAATACCGGCTCTTTGAACTTTGGTGTTGGTTTTGGTACAGAAAGCGGCGTTAGCTTCCAGGTTGGCGCTCAGCAAGATAACTGGTTAGGTACAGGTAATGCTGTGGGGATTAATGCTAGTAAGAACGATTATTCAACCTATGCAGAGCTCTCCTTCACTGATCCATACTTCACAGTTAATGGAGTGAGTCTTGGTGGCCGGGTATTCTACAACGATTTCAGAGCCGATGATGCTGAATTATCCGGCTATACCAACCAAAGTTATGGTATAGATGGTTTCCTCGGTTTCCCGGTTAATGAAAATAACTCCCTGCGTTTTGGGTTAAATTATGTGCATAACTCACTGTCTGATATGCTTCCTCAGGCAGCTATGTGGCGCTATCTGAATTCTATGGGTGAGAAACCAGATTATAAAAGTAAAGCTGAGTTCAAAGCGGATGACTTTGCTTTGAATATAGGTTGGACATATAACAACCTTGACCGTGGTTTCTTCCCAACATCCGGTGTGAAATCGACTCTGAATGGTAAAGTGACTATTCCTGGTTCGGATAACGAATTCTATAAAGTGACTCTTGATACTTCTGCGTATTATCCGATTAATGACGATCATACTTGGGTGATTTTGGGGCGTGGTCGTTTAGGTTATGGGGATGGATTAGGCGGTAAAGAGTTGCCATTCTATGAAAACTTTTATGCAGGTGGCTCCAGTACGGTTCGCGGTTTCCGTTCTAACAATATTGGGCCTAAAGCGATTTATCTGAATGGAAAAGATGATCCTAAGAAAGATAGTCCATCTCGCGATGCTGTGGGGGGGAATGCAATGGCGGTAGCTAGCCTTGAGCTGATTACTCCAACGCCGTTCCTTGATAGTAAGTATTCGAACTCTGTCCGAACTTCATTCTTTATTGATTCAGGTACGGTTTGGGATACCTATTGGAATGATTCTGCTGCTATGAAGAGCAGAGGCATACCTGATTACAGTAAACCAGGTAATATCCGTGTTTCGGCGGGTATTGCATTGCAATGGATGTCTCCTTTAGGTCCGCTGGTATTCTCTTATGCCAAGCCGATCAAAGACTACGAAGGTGATAGATCAGAGCAATTCCAATTTAATATTGGCAAAACCTGGTGATAATGCGTTTTTATCTTATTATTGATAGAGCAAGCTCTGAAATCGTAGGTTTCAGAGCATTGACTAAGTTTTCCAATAGGTTACAGATAGCGTGGTTTAAGGAGTTTATAGTGAAAAAATGGTTGTGTGCAGCAAGCTTTGGTATTGCATTAGCTTTCTCTGCTGGCGTTCAGGCAGCAGACAAAATTGCCGTTGTAAATGTTGGCGAGATTTTCCAGCAGTTGCCAGCCCGCGAAGCTGTTGCCAGGCAGTTGGAAAATGAGTTTAAAAACCGCGCATCTGAATTGCAACGGATGGAAACTGACTTGCAATCCAAGATCCAGAAATTACAGCGTGATGGTTCCACTATGAAATCCAGTGAGCGTACTAATCTGGAAAAAGATGTGATGGCTAAGCGTGAAGAATTTGCCAAAAAAGCTCAAGCTTTTGAACAAGATCACCGTCGTCGCGAGATGGAAGAGCGCAACAAAATTCTAAGTCGTATTCAGGACGCAATCAAAGTAGTTGCTGGCAAAGAAGGCTATGATGTTGTTATTGATGCGAATGCTGTTGCTTATTCAGTATCTGGCAAAAATATTACTGCAAGTGTGTTGAAACAGGTTAAATAATAGATGTCTTCAATTCGATTGGCTGATTTAGCTCAGCAGTTGAATGCACAATTACATGGTGATGGCGATATTGTTATCACCAGTATTGCACCAATGCATTCTGCCAATAGCGAGCAGATCACTTTTTTATCTGACAGTCGTTACCGTGAGCGTTTAGCTGAATGTCAGGCTGCCGCTGTCGTTCTCCAGGCGTCAGATCTTCCTTATTGCAATATTCCCGCGTTGGTTGTCGACAATCCTTATCTGGCATATGCCTATATGGCTCAGATTATGGATGCAACACCGGTTCCCGCACAGGATATTCACCCTTCTGCGGTGATTTCACCTCTGGCAACTTTGGGTAAGAATGTCGCTGTTGGAGCTAATGCTGTTATCGAATCTGGCGTTGTTCTTGATGACAATGTGGTTATCGGTGCAGGCTGCTTTATTGGTAAAAATACGCGTATTGGCGCGGGAAGCCGTCTTTGGGCGAATGTTTCTGTTTATCATAATGTTGAAATGGGTGAGCAGTGTTTGATTCAGTCGGGAGCAGTGATTGGGTCTGATGGTTTTGGCTATGCGAATGATCGTGGTAAATGGGTTAAAATCCCTCAATTAGGGTCAGTCATTATTGGTGACAGGGTTGAGATTGGCGCTTGTACGACGATTGATCGGGGAGCTTTGGATAATACTATTATTGGCAATGGCGTCATTATCGATAACCAGTGTCAGATTGCTCATAATGTTATCATTGGTGACAATACGGCGATTGCTGGCGGTGTGATCATGGCCGGTAGTCTGAAAATTGGTTGTTACTGTATGATTGGCGGCGCCAGTGTAATTAATGGACATATGGAAATCTGTGATAAGGTAACAGTCACGGGAATGAGTATGGTGATGCGTCCTATCACTGAACCTGGTGTATACTCCTCTGGCATTCCGGCGCAACCAAATAAAGTTTGGCGTAAGACGGCAGCTTTAGTCATGAATATCAATGAAATGAATAAACGTCTTAAGTCAATGGAGAGTAAATTGGAAGGCGAAAACGAGTAATTGCACTATATTTAATTGTACTAGATTTAATTGCACTATATTTTTATTTTTGGTTGTGTTTTATTTTGCGGCCTGCCTGGGAACTCTGGATTTGGGGTTTAAGCGGGCCGTGTCGTTAATACAATTAGTCCTTTTTGACAGGAAGAGTATTTAGATGAGTGATAATCATACTCTGCACATTGAAGAAATTTTAGATCTACTTCCACATCGTTATCCGTTTTTATTGGTGGATCGCGTTCTTGATTTTGAGGAAGGTAAATTCTTACGTGCAGTAAAAAATGTATCTTTTAACGAACCCTTCTTTCAGGGACATTTCCCCGGCAAACCTATTTTCCCTGGCGTTCTGATCCTTGAAGCTATGGCACAGGCTACCGGAATTCTGGCATTTAAGAGTGTGGGTAAACTAGAGCCAAATGAGCTCTATTATTTTGCTGCTATCGATGGCGCCCGTTTTAAACGTCCGGTAGTGCCTGGGGATCAAATGATATTAGAAGTAGAATTTATTAAGGAGCGTCGAGGGGTTGCGCGTTGTAGAGGCGTAGCGAAAGTCGATGGAGAAGTAGCTTGCGAAGCAGAAATGATGTGTGCTCGCCGTCGTGAGGTTTAGTCTATGATTGATGAAACCGCTTATATACATCCTAGCGCTATTGTAGAAGATGGTGCGGTTATCGGTGCTAATGTTCGTATTGGACCGTTTTGTTGTATTGGTTCTCAGGTTGAAATTGGCGAAGGTACAGAGCTAAAGTCCCATGTTGTTGTCAATGGAATAACCAAAATCGGCCGTGATAACCAGATTTTTCAGTTTGCTTCTATTGGCGAAATGAATCAGGACCTGAAATATCACGGCGAACCAACTCGAGTTGAAATTGGTGATCGTAACCGTATCCGCGAAAGTGTCACCATTCATCGTGGTACCGTGCAGGGTGGTGGTGTAACGAAAATCGGCAATGATAATTTGTTGATGATTAATGCTCATATCGCTCATGACTGTATTGTCGGTGATCGTTGTGTCATTGCGAATAATGGTACTTTAGGGGGGCATGTTATCCTGGGGGATTATGTCATCATTGGTGGTATGAGTGCGATTCATCAGTTCTGTCAGATAGGCTCTCATGCTATGGTGGGAGGGTGTTCCGGCGTGGTACAGGATATTCCACCATATGTTATTGCTCAGGGGAATCACGCAACACCTTTTGGCACCAACGTCGAAGGTCTGAAACGCCGTGGTTTTGATAAAGATTCATTGCATGCAATTAGAAATGCGTACAAAATTTTGTATCGTAACGGAAAAACGTTAGAAGAAGCACAACAAGAAATTGCTGAGCTGGCTGAAAATAATCAGCATGTAAAAATTTTCAGTGATTTTTTGGCAAATTCTACTCGCGGCATTATCCGTTAAGTAGATGAAGGATACTCCTTTGGCTACCATTTCTTCTATTAATAGTCTGCGTCCGCTGACTATTGGATTAATCGCCGGAGAAACCTCCGGTGATATCCTTGGTGCAGGTTTAATTCGTGCTTTAAAAGCAAAAGTACCTAATGCCCGTTTTGTCGGTGTGGCGGGTCCTCTTATGCAGGCTGAAGGTTGTGAGGCTTGGTATGAGATGGAAGAGCTAGCAGTAATGGGGGTTGTTGAAGTTCTCGAACGTTTGCCTCGTTTGCTGAAAATACGTAAGGATCTGACAACCCGTTTCACTGAATTGAAACCTGATGTATTTGTGGGTATTGATGCGCCGGATTTCAATATCACCTTGGAAGGTCGGTTAAAACAGCGAGGCATTCGCACTATTCATTATGTTAGTCCGTCGGTATGGGCTTGGCGGCAAAAACGTGTTTTCAAAATTGGTAAAGCTACAGATATGGTTCTCGCTTTCTTACCTTTTGAAAAAGCGTTTTACGATAAGTTTAATGTTCCGTGCCGGTTTATTGGACATACGATGGCGGATGCCATGCCATTGCAACCAAATAAAGCAGCGGCGCGTGAACTATTAGGTATTCCGCCAGAGGCTGTTTGCTTGGCTTTATTGCCGGGGAGTCGTCATTCTGAGGTTGAGATGCTGAGCGCGGATTTTCTTAAAACAGCTCAGTTATTGCAGCAAAGCATACCTGATCTGCATGTATTTGTGCCGTTGGTGAATGCTAAACGGCGTGAACAATTTGAGCGCATTAAGCAAGAAGTTGCGCCAGAGCTGAATGTTCATCTTGTGGATGGCAAAGCGCGGGAAATCATGATCGCAAGTGATGCCGCACTTTTGGCCTCTGGTACCGCAGCCTTGGAATGTATGTTGGCAAAATGTCCAATGGTAGTTGGTTACCGAATGAAGTCATTGACTTTCTGGTTGGCAAAACGTCTGGTAAAAACGCCTTATGTTTCATTGCCTAACTTATTATCCGGTGAAGAGTTAGTTAAAGAATTATTGCAGGAAGAATGTCAGCCGCAAAAGCTTGCAGATAAGTTGTTGCCGTTACTACAAGGCAATGAAAAAGTTGAAGTATTGAAACAGACATTTTTACATTTGCATGAAAGCATTCGTTGTAATGCTGACGAACAAGCAGCACAAGCCGTGCTGGAATTGGCAGGAAAATGATGGAATTTATATATCCTCAGGCGAGTCTGATTGCTGGGGTTGATGAAGTTGGTCGAGGTCCATTAGTGGGGGCGGTTGTGACTGCCGCTGTGATTTTAGATCCGTTACGGCCGATAGTTGGTTTGGCTGATTCTAAAAAACTTAGTGAAAAACGCCGTGAGGCACTGTACCTGGAGATCACAGAAAAAGCGTTGTGCTGGAGTTTAGGGCGTGCAGAACCGGCGGAAATTGATCAATTGAATATCCTGCATGCAACTATGCTTGCGATGCAGAGGGCTGTGGCTAATTTGCTTATTTCTCCTGAATATGTGCTGATTGATGGTAACCGTTGCCCTAAATTACCCATGCCGGCACAAGCGGTGATAAAAGGCGATGGACTGGTTGCTGAAATCAGTGCCGCTTCTATTGTGGCGAAAGTTACCAGAGATCGGGAAATGGCTGAACTGGATCAACTGTTTCCTGAATATGGATTTGCTAAGCATAAAGGCTACCCGACCGCATTTCATTTGGAAAAGTTGTCTCAGTTGGGAGCGACAGAACATCATCGTAAAAGCTTTGCGCCGGTTAAGAGAGCAATTGGCTTTTAAGTAAACTGGTTGACTGAATACCGCTATTCTTCAAATTGATATCATCTGGATAAATATATGGCCGAACCCCGTTTTGTGCACTTACGTGTTCACAGCGACTATTCAATGATTGATGGCTTAGCCAAAACTAGCCCTTTAGTGAAAAAGGTTGCGCAGTTAGGTATGCCGGCTTTTGCGATCACTGATTTTACTAATTTGTGTGGGTTGGTGAGATTTTACGGCAGTGCTCATGGAGCAGGAGTAAAACCGATTATTGGTGCTGATTTCTATGTAGAAAGTGAACTGCTTGGTGATGAGTACGCTAGCCTCACCATTCTTGCGCGCAATAATACCGGTTATCATAACCTGACGTTGCTGATATCAGAGGCTTATCAGAAGGGATATGGTGCGATTGGTCCGACAATTAAACTAGCATGGCTGATAAACCATAAAGAAGGTCTAATCTTACTCTCTGGTGGCCGTATGGGGGATGTGGGTAAATTCCTGCTACGTGGTAATCAGGTCATGGTGGACCAATGCCTTGAGTTTTATCAGGAGCATTTTCCCGGCTGTTATTATTTGGAGTTGAGCCGCACTGGGCGTGCAGATGAAGAAAGTTATCTTCATGCCGCGGTTGCACTGGCAACGGAAAAAAACCTGCCAGTCGTTGCAACTAATGATGTTTGTTTCATTGATAGCGAAGATTTTGATGCACATGAGATTCGCGTAGCGATTCATGATGGCTATACTTTGGCCGACCCCAAACGCCCGAAAAATTACAGTCCTCAGCAATATCTGCGTAGTGAACAGGAAATGTGTGAACTATTCGCTGATATTCCTGAAGCGCTGGAGAACAGTGTAGAAATTGCTAAGCGCTGTAATGTCACTATTCGCCTTGGTGAATATTTCCTGCCGCAATTCCCTACGGGAGAAATGAGTACCGAAGATTATCTGATAGATAGATCTAAACAAGGGTTGGAAGAACGCTTGGCATTTCTCTATCCAGATCCTAAAGTACGTGCAGAAAAACGTCTTGAATATGATGAGAGACTCGATGTTGAACTTCGGGTTATCAACCAGATGGGATTTCCTGGCTACTTCCTGATCGTGATGGAATTCATTCAGTGGTCGAAAGACAACGGTGTTCCTGTAGGTCCTGGACGTGGTTCGGGGGCAGGTTCTTTGGTGGCTTATGCCCTAAAAATAACTGATCTCGATCCTTTGGAATTTGACCTGCTATTTGAACGATTCCTAAACCCTGAACGTGTTTCGATGCCCGATTTTGACGTCGATTTCTGTATGGAAAAACGCGATCTGGTGATTGATCATGTGGCTGATATATATGGCCGTGACGCCGTATCTCAGATCATCACATTCGGTACAATGGCAGCGAAAGCGGTAATCCGGGATGTTGGCCGAGTGCTAGGGCATCCATACGGATTTGTTGATAGGATTTCCAAATTGATACCGCTTGATCCAGGTATGACGTTGGAGAAAGCATTTGCCGCGGAGCCTCAACTTCCTGAAATCTATGAGGCGGATGAGGAAGTTAAGGCGCTGATAGATATGGCGCGTAAATTGGAAGGTGTCACTCGTAATGCCGGGAAACACGCGGGCGGGGTGGTTATCGCCCCAACTAAGATCACCGATTTTTCGCCTCTCTATTGTGACCCGGAAGGTTTGAACCCGGTTACTCAGTTTGATAAGAACGATGTGGAATATGCAGGGTTGGTGAAATTTGATTTCCTCGGACTGAGGACACTGACCATTATCAACTGGGCATTAGAGATGATCAACGCGCGGAGAGCGAAGAAAGGTCTAGAGCCGATTGATATTACAGCGATTCCGCTGAGTGACGCTAAAAGCTTTGATATGTTGCAACGCGCTGAAACAACAGCGGTATTTCAGCTTGAATCCCGTGGTATGAAGGATCTGATTAAACGTCTGCGTCCCGACTGCTTCGAAGATATGATCGCGCTTGTTGCTTTATTCCGTCCAGGTCCTTTGCAATCAGGCATGGTGGATAACTTCATTGACCGCAAACACGGTCGGGAAGAGATCTCATACCCGGATATACAGTGGCAGCACGAATCTTTACAGCCAGTGTTAGAGCCAACTTACGGCATTATCCTTTATCAAGAACAAGTGATGCAGATTGCCCAAGTATTGGCGGGATATACGCTCGGTGGTGCAGATATGCTCCGACGAGCGATGGGCAAGAAAAAGCCGGAGGAGATGGCTAAACAGCGTTCTGTCTTTGAAGAGGGCGCAAAAAAACTGGGGATTGATGGCCAACTGGCAATGAAAATCTTTGACTTGGTAGAGAAGTTTGCTGGTTACGGATTTAACAAATCTCACTCTGCTGCGTATGCTTTGGTTTCTTATCAGACCTTATGGTTGAAAGCACATTACCCGGCTGAATTCATGGCTGCGGTAATGACTGCTGATATGGATAATACAGAAAAAGTTGTTGGTTTGATTGATGAATGTTGGCGCATGGGGCTGAAAATCTTACCACCTGATATCAATAGTGGCTTGTATCATTTCCACGTTAATGATGACGGGGAGATCGTATATGGTATCGGTGCAATTAAAGGGGTAGGTGAAGGGCCGATTGAAGCGATCATCGAAGCTCGCCAGAACGGTGGTTATTTTAGAGAATTGTTTGATTTATGTGCCCGTGTTGACATCAAGAAGTTAAGTCGCCGAGTGATGGAAAAGCTGATCATGTCAGGGGCATTTGACCGTTTGGGGCCGCACCGTGCAGCTCTGATGTCTACGCTGGAAGATGCCCTAAAAGCGGCAGATCAACATGCTAAAGCAGAAGCTACTGGTCAGACTGATATGTTTGGCGTATTAGCAGAAGAGCCAGAAGAAGTGGAACGTTCTTATGCCAATATTCCTCAATGGCCGGAACAGATAGTTCTTGACGGTGAACGGGAAACGTTGGGTCTCTATTTAACTGGGCATCCTATTACCCGTTATTTAAAAGAAATTGAGCGCTATACTAATGGATTGAGGTTAAAAGATGTGAATCCAACACCACGCGGTCAGGTAACGACTGTGATAGGGTTGGTGTTAGCGTCCAAAGTGATTATAACCAAACGGGGTAACCGGATTGGTATTTGTACCTTAGATGACCGTTCAGGACGTCTAGAAGTTATGTTATTTTCCGATGCCTTGGAGAAATACCGGCATTTGTTAGAACAAGACCGGATATTAATTGCTACAGGGCAGGTCAGCTTTGATGACTTCAATGGCGGTCTTAAAATGACAGCTCGTGAATTAATGGATATTAGTGAAGCGCGTGAAAAATATGCGCGTGGGCTTGCTATCTCGCTGTCAGACAGGCAAATTGATGATCAATTGTTGAACCGTCTTCGGAGTGTGTTGGAACCACATCGTTCGGGAACGATACCAGTTCATCTTTATTACCAGAGGGAAGACGCCCGTGCCCGTTTAAGATTTGGTGCGACGTGGAGGGTAACGCCAACGGATAACCTTCTGACAGATTTGCGAACTCTGCTGGGTAATGAGCAGGTAGAATTAGAATTTGACTAAAATAGGAATGTTATGAGTCTGAATTTTCTTGAATTTGAACAGCCGATTGCCGAGCTGGAAGCGAAAATTGATTCGCTAACCGCAGTTAGCCGTCAAGGTGAAAAATTAGATATAAATCTGGATGAAGAAGTACAACGTTTGCGGGAAAAAAGTCTGGAATTGACTCGTAAAATCTTTTCAGATTTAGGTGCCTGGCAAATTGCTCAACTTGCCAGGCACCCACGTCGTCCTTATACGTTGGACTATATTCAGCATATTTTTACTGATTTTGAAGAGCTTGCTGGTGATCGTGCTTATGCTGATGACAAAGCGATTGTGGGTGGTCTGGCTCGTCTTGATGGGCGTCCAGTGATGGTTATTGGTCACCAAAAAGGCCGTGAAACCAAAGAAAAAATTCGCCGTAATTTCGGTATGCCGGCGCCAGAAGGGTATCGTAAGGCTTTGCGCCTGATGGAAATGGCCGAGCGCTTTAAACTGCCAATTATTACTTTCATTGATACTCCTGGCGCATATCCAGGGGTTGGTGCAGAAGAGCGCGGTCAATCTGAGGCGATTGCTCGCAACTTGCGTGAAATGTCCCGCCTGTCTGTGCCTGTTATTTGTACTGTGATTGGTGAAGGCGGCTCTGGTGGCGCATTGGCGATTGGTGTTGGTGATAAAGTGAATATGCTGCAATACAGCACTTATTCTGTTATCTCCCCAGAAGGTTGTGCTTCAATTTTGTGGAAAAGTGCGGAAAAAGCACCTTTGGCGGCAGAAGCGATGGGGATTATCGCATCTCGTTTGAAAGAATTGGAATTGATCGATACAGTGATCTCAGAGCCATTAGGTGGCGCCCATCGTGACTATGAAGCAATATCCGCGTCGTTGAAAGCTCAGTTGTTGGTTGATCTGGCAGAGCTTGATCATCTGACATCTGAAGAGTTAATCGACCGCCGATATCAGCGTTTAATGCAATATGGTTATTGTTGATATCTGAACTCATTGTTTGCATGAGGGGTGGAAATGATTGTAACTGATAAATTTCAGCTATTTCCATCCTTTACTGTTTCTGCTTTATTTTGTATTTTTAATGAAAGTGACGGAAAGCGTTATTAACGGGCAGTGATCTTAAACTGAATAAAATAGGCGATAGCGAATTCATATTACTGCACATTAGAGAACGTTTGAATTTGTAATGACAAACATTAATGAGCGACTATTTGTCACTTTGGCTAAACAGCTTGGTGAATATAAGAAAATCTTGGTTGGATTCAGTGGTGGATTAGATTCCTCTGTTTTGCTTCATTTGCTGGTTAATTGGCGTAATCAACATAATCAGGAAATTCAACTAAGAGCAATGCATATTCACCACGGTTTAAACCTAAAAGCAGATCAATGGGTTGAGCATTGCCAGCAGATCTGTGATGACTGGCAAGTGGCGTTTCATTTTGCAAGAGTCACAATAGATGCTCGTCAAAAAGGGATAGAGGCTGCGGCTCGCGAGGCTCGATATCAGGTATTCAAGCGCGAATTACAAAAAGACGAAATTTTGGTAACAGCTCAACATCTTGATGATCAGGCGGAGACTTTTTTACTGGCATTAAAGCGAGGTAGTGGTCCGGCAGGTCTTGCTTCTATGCCTTCAATCGCTGTATTTGCTGATACATTATTGTTACGTCCGTTACTTGATTATAGTCGGAATGAATTGGAAATGTATGCCAGTAAACATCGTCTGAATTGGATTGAAGACGACAGTAATCAAGATGATCGTTATGACAGAAATTTTCTGCGTTTACATATCATGCCGTTACTGAATCAACGTTGGCCGCATTTCCCTCAGTCGGCTGCTCGTAGTGCAAGTTTATGTGGTGAACAAGAACAGCTTCTAGATGAATTACTGAATGAGTCTTTGAAAGAGCTGATAACCCAAGATGGTGCTTTGGGTATTTCGTCTTTGGTTGTATGTTCAGAAGCCAAACGAAATGCTTTGTTACGCCGTTGGTTTGGTTACCATGAGATGAAAATGCCTTCACGAGAACAGCTTAGCCGGCTTTGGCATGAGGTGGCTCTTGCTCGTACTGATGCTGAGCCTCGGTTACAATTTGGTAAATATGATGTACGCCGTTATAAGCAAAAACTCTGGCTGGTTCCTCAGTGTCAATCGTTGAGAGAGACTATTCTTGAGTGGGATATTTGCAATACTTTGGTATTACCGGATCGCTTAGGAGAATTGAATATTTCTGATTGTGGTATTCAAGTAAGGGTCCCGGCTGATAATGAACGAGTGACTATTCGCTTTGGTGTCCAGGGAATGATAAGTATTGTGGGGCGTCAACACTCCCGGCATAGTAAAAAATTGTGGCAAGAGCTTGGGGTCGCTCCGTGGTTTAGAGAACGAATTCCATTGCTTTATTACAACGAACAATTGATAGCGGCGTTAGGTGTTTTTGTTACCAAGGGAAGTGAAGCGGCAGAAGGAAGAGAGATGTTAACAATTAACTGGCATAAAACGCTGTTAAAATAAAACGTTAAGCCGCCAAAGGCGGCTGTTTTCTATCAAGATTCAGAGTGTTCAATAGTAATAGTGCCAATTTTAGGGTGACTGAAACTGGCAATATGATCTAACCGCAATTCACGGGGTTTACCTTCTGTTTCAATTATCAAGTATTCAACTTTTTTTCTTAAAACCAAATCACAGGCTTTTCCTTCAATAACTTCCCCGCCCCGCAACTTTATGTGGAGATGGAGCTGATGTTGGCAAGTTGACTCAAGATTGTCGTAGTCGTCACAGTTAATTGGTTGATATTCAGTATTTATAGACATATTCGCTCACCACTATGGTTAGTGGCGGTTATTGCCGCCCGTGGTTGTTAAAAATTGTAACTCAAAAGCACTGTTAATGACTATAGCACAGGAAATCAATCGTGATTAATGAATAACTTTGGTTATTCATTCTGAACAGTAAATAAATAAAAGTCTTATTTCACAGCAAGTTCCTGACAAAAGTATTAAAATCGGCCCACGTTATTTTACTATTATCGGGTAACATCCTTAAGAAGGACAGTACTTACGCTATTAGGCTTGAATAATCGCTATGTTCCTTGTGTTACTTATAAGATGAGAATTATAGAGCTCATCATACTGTGTGGAGATAAATGTGAATAAAAAACTTTTGACAGCGTTAGTTGCAGTGGGCGTATCTGCTTTGATGGGATGTAAAGGTAATTCAGCACAGCAAACGAGTTCGCAGCCAGTAGATCAAACTTTTTATGGTACTCTTCCTTGCGCTGATTGTTCTGGTATTGATACCACACTGTTATTGGATAATGACGGTACTTATATTCTGGAACAAACTTATCTTGGTGCTCGTGATGGTGACCAGTCATTCTTTGAATCCGGTCTATGGGCGAAAGATGGAGAGAAAATTCGCCTGACAAAATCAGACGACCAGAAATCTTATTATCTGCCGAAAGGTGAAAACCTAGTAATGCTCGATATTGAAGGCAATAAGATTGAATCATCATTCAATTATGAACTGCAACGGGTAAAACCGAAGAAACTGGCGGGTGAATACAGTTATATGGCTGATGCTGCTTTGTTTACAGATTGTACTACAGGTAAGCGGTATGCTGTAACGGAAAGTCTGGATGTGGAGCAAGGCTATCACCAAGTCGGTGTGGAAGGTGGAACGCCGGTTTATGTTGAAGTTGAAGGTTATTACAGCGTCCGTCCTTCAATGGAAGATGGGCAATTTGATTCCGCTTTGATTCAGACAGGTAAAATCCATTTCGATAAATCGAAATCTTGTAATATGAAGAAATAATTCTAACTTCAGTATGAATGGTGATAATGGGCTAAGAAGTGTAAAATGCTCTGTTGCGTCATGACCATTATCACCATACTATTCAATAAATTACTGCAATAATCCTAATTAACAACCAAGTTGTTGCTTCAAGTAATCAACAACGTCGTCTAGTTTTAGCATCTGTTTTTCATCACCGCGACGATGTTTATATTCTACTTCGCCATTATCAAGATTACGGTCACCAATGACGATAGTGTGTGGTACACCGATAAGCTCCATATCGGCAAACATCACGCCTGGACGTTCCTTGCGATCATCAAAAATAACATCAATGTCGCTAGCGCGTAGATCGGCATACAGTTTTTCTGCGACTTCTTTAACACGGTATGACTTGTGCATGTTCATTGGTAAAATAGCAACTTGGAATGGTGCAATTGCATCAGGCCAGATGATACCGCGGTCATCGTGATTTTGTTCAATCGCTGCGGCGACAATACGAGTAACACCAATACCATAACAGCCCATAGTGACTATCTGATTGTGACCGTCTTCGCCTTGAACTGCCGCTTTCATGGCATCAGAATATTTGGTGCCAAGTTGGAAGATGTGACCAACTTCAATACCTCGTTTGATGAGTAATGTCCCTTTACCATCCGGGCTGTCATCACCTTCAACAACATTACGGATATCAGCAATTTGTGGTAGCGGCAGATCACGCTCCCAGTTGATGCCGAAATAGTGTTTGTCATCGATATTGGCGCCTGCGCCAAAGTCACTCATTACTGCCACACTGCGGTCGATAATAACGGGTATTGGCAGATTGACAGGTCCCAATGAACCCGGGCCCGCACCAACAATTGAACGAATCTCTTCTTCGGTAGCAAAAGTCAGTGGGCTGGCAACTAAAGATAATTTCTCTGCTTTGATTCCATTAAGTTCGTGGTCGCCGCGAACCAGTAAGGCAATCAATTTATGACCTGCGTCTTTTGTTGCGTGAACCATCAGGGTTTTAACGGTTTTATCAATTGGCAGATTGAATTGCTCAACCAGTTCTGCAATTGTTTTTGCATTTGGAGTTTCTACCAGATGCATTTCTTCTGTTGGTGCTGCGCGATCATGAACTGGGGCGACAGCTTCGGCTAATTCAATATTAGCTGCGTAATTGGATTCAGTTGAGAAAACGATATCATCTTCTCCACTGGTTGCCAGAACCTGAAACTCATGGGAAGCACTACCACCGATGGAACCGGTGTCTGCTAGGACAGCACGAAAATCCAAACCTATACGAGTAAAAATTTTGCTGTAGGCTTCGTACATGTTGTCGTAAGTTTCTTGTAATGATGCCTGGGTAGCATGGAAAGAGTAAGCGTCTTTCATTAGGAATTCACGGGAACGCATCACACCGAAACGAGGGCGAACTTCATCGCGAAATTTAGTCTGAATCTGGAATAAAGTCAGTGGTAACTGCTTATATGAGCTGACTTCATTGCGGATCAAATCGGTGATGACCTCTTCATGAGTTGGACCTAGCACAAAAGGACGATCACCTCGGTCAACAAAACGCAGTAACTCTGGACCATATTGTTCCCAACGGCCACTTTCTTGCCATAGATCCGCCGGCTGTACGACGGGCATAGATATTTCAATCGCTCCGGCATTGTTCATCTCTTCTCGAACAATTTTTTCGACTTTTTTGAGTACACGGATACCTGTAGGCATCCAATTATACAGACCTGAAGCGAGTTTACGGATCATGCCCGCACGCAGCATCAGCTTATGGCTGACAACCTCCGCATCGGCAGGAGTCTCTTTTAATGTAGAGAGCAGATATTGGCTAGTACGCATTGTTAGGTTCCATTAGAGCAGCAAATTGCTTCTGACTGGCAAAAATTTGCCAGCCAATAAGAAAACGAAAATAAGCCTTTAGTCTACCAGTGAGTTTAAGATGCCAAAAGGGTATATGCTGATTTTTAATGGGGATCTATGGAGACCACTTCGGTTAATGTGTCACAGATTCTCCAGCGTACATTAAAATCCAGTAAATGAGTTGCATATTCCCGATTTTCCTGTTCTCCTCTCCGGTAAGCAGGACGAGGATCTTGAGCCAAAACCTGACTAATAAAACGGCGTAAGTTCGGATAAATATTTTGAACTGAAATGAGCTGTTGCTCAGCGGCAGGCGAAAATATCACTTCCATATCGGTAGAAGGGGCTTGCTGTGCAAAACCTGCCACTGCATGTGGCTGACATTCAGCAAAAGGTAAATAAGGCTTAATATCAATAACAGGCGTGCCATCAACTAAATCCAGGCTACCCAGTTCCAGAGTAACTTGACCTTTCTTGTATTCGATCCCTTTAAGTTCAATCAGAGACATACCAATTGGGTTTGGTCGAAAAGTCGAACGGGTTGCGAATACGCCCATTTTTGCATTGCCGCCTAGACGAGGAGGACGCACCATTGGCTTCCAACCGCCTTCTATTGTTTGATGGAAGATAA
Source organism: Photorhabdus namnaonensis (assembly GCF_001684335.1). Classification (GTDB taxonomy): domain Bacteria; phylum Pseudomonadota; class Gammaproteobacteria; order Enterobacterales; family Enterobacteriaceae; genus Photorhabdus; species Photorhabdus namnaonensis. Next base: position 4,196 of record NZ_LOIC01000093.1, on the reverse strand, counting down.
AAATAACCCACAGATGACTAAATTGTTCCAGACCACGAACTGCATCCGGTTGATTATAGGGAGGGAGAAGCACCAATTTCCCACCACCATCTTCAATAAGACCTGGTTGGCGGGGAACGGCAAATTTTTCTTTATAAGGGGAGTGGATAACCCCTATCTGCGTGAAATGGAAATCGGTCATTGGGTGATAAGCAGGGCTGAACCTTCACATATCGCTATCTGGTAGCATCCTTGGCCTGATAATATTTCGCATTGATGCAATAAAACAGCGTTAGCATCCAAATAAGCTGCTTTGGTTATCATCTGGTTGCGAGCCACGGTGATATTCGCTGGTGGATCTTGTAAGGAGCTGCGACATGATTGACCAGAAACAATCCCTAAATCTTTAAATGAGGCACCTAATAATTCTTCATTCTTGGTATATAACTTTACGGATGAGGAAAAATGTCTTTTTTCGCCAGTTGATAGTTTTGTGAGTCTCATATCTGATAACTGGGAAGAGTCAGTAAATGTTGTTTGTTGCATTGAACATCCTGTCATGGACAGTGCTAACAAAGAGGCAAGTAGCCTACGCATTATAGATCCTCGAATTTTCACTGCTAAAGTTAAGCGAGTAGTTTAGGTTAACGAAAAATACCGAAAACATGATGCCATAATAAATCAGGCGGACAATCTGTCCGCCTGATTATTCTAATATCGATGAGCGTAATATGAAAGATTACCAACCTTTCACTGCGCCACCATTAAAGATCTTATTGGCAGCTTCATCAACTTCGTCGGATTGATATGCCTTAACGAATTTCTTAACGTTTTCAGCATCTTTATTATCTTCTCGACTAACCAGTAGGTTTACATATGGAGAATCTTTATCTTCAACGAATAAACCATCTTTCGCTGGAGTCAGGCCAATTTGGCTGGCATATGTCGTGTTGATGATTGCCAGAGCGATTTTTTGATCATCCAGTGAACGTGGTAATTGTGGAGCTTCCAGTTCGACTAGTTTTAGATTCTTAGGGTTTTCAACAATGTCTAAAACTGTTGGCAATAAACCTATGCCATCTTTCAGTTTAATTAGACCTTGTTTCTGTAACAGTAATAAAGAACGGCCTAAGTTCGTTGGATCGTTTGGTAACGCAATTTGGGAACCATCCTGTAATTCATCCAAAGATTTAATTTTTTTGGAATAACCCGCGATTGGATAAACAAAAGAGTTGCCAACTATGACCATCTTATAACCACGGTCTTTGATTTGTTGATCCATATAGGGTTTGTGCTGGTATGCATTCAGATCAATATCACCTTTACTCAGCGCTTCGTTTGGTAATACAAAATCATTAAAGGTTACCAACTCTACATCAAGACCGTATTTATCTTTAGCAACTTTTTTCGCAATTTCAGCAACTTCTTGCTCTGCACCGACGATAACGCCGACTTTAATATGGTTTGGATCTTGTTTTTCTTGCCCACAACCCGCCAAAATTAATGAACCTAAAAGAGCGCTGATAGTTGCGATTGTTCTTAATTTAACAGACATACTTTACCCCTATAGAATACTGATTTATTAGTACCGACACAGGTACTGCTATTAAAATGATCTTATTATTTATGTGTTGTGGCCTTGACTAAACGGTCACCACTTAATTGAATTAAATAAACTAAAATAACCAGTAATACTAATACGGTATTCATTACTGTTGCATTATAACCGATATAACCGTATTGGTAGCCAATCTGGCCTAACCCTCCTGCACCGACAGCACCTCCCATTGCCGAATAACCGACTAAAGTAATGAGGGTAATTGTGGCTGCATTGAGCAAACCGGGTAATGCTTCAGGTAACAGAATTTTCTTTATAATCTGGAATGGGGTTGCTCCCATTGCTCGAGCGGCTTCAATTAGTCCCGATGGAATTTCTAATAAAGCATTTTCCACCATACGAGCGATAAATGGTGCAGCACCTATGGTTAATGGGACAATGGCAGCCTGTAAACCGATCGATGTTCCCACAATTAGTCTGGTAAAAGGAATCATCCACACCAGTAAAATAATAAATGGAATAGAACGAAAAACATTGACTACCGCTGAAAGAAAACGATAGAGCTTGCTATTTTCCATAATTTGACCGGGACGGGTGACATATAATAATACACCTATCGGCAACCCGATAATGAAGCCAAAGAAACCAGAAACAAAAGTCATTACTAGGGTTTCCCAGACGCCTTTAGCCAGTAATAAAATCATTCCTTCAGACATAACCGAGAACCTCTACTTTCACATGATGATCTTGTAAAAACTTAATCGTTGATTCAGCGCCGCCATTTTCACCGTGTAATTCCGCTAGCATCACACCAAATTTTACGCCACCGGCATAGTCGATTTGAGAACTTAATATATTCATATCAATATCAAAACGACGTACCGCCATTGAAATCAGTGGAGCATCTACAGACTGACCGGTGAACTCTAATTTCAATAATGGACTAAGATCTGGTGCTGGGTGGCTTTGCATTTTTTGTACATAATCTTCAGGGATATCCAGATGCAAAGTTGACTGAATAAATGCCTGAGCGATAGGTGTTTTGGGATGAGAGAACACTTCACTAACAATGTCTTGTTCAATCAATTGCCCACCACTAATAACGGCTACCTGATCACAAATACGTTTGACGACATCCATTTCATGTGTAATCAACAGAATGGTTAGTCCCAGACGGCGATTAATGTCTTTCAATAATTCCAGAATAGAACGTGTTGTTGCGGGATCCAGAGCGCTGGTTGCTTCATCACATAAAAGTACTTTAGGTGAATTAGCCAGAGCACGAGCAATAGCAACACGTTGCTTCTGTCCGCCAGAGAGATTTGCTGGATAAGCATCATGCTTATCTGCAAGACCAACAAGCTCCAATAACTCGTCTACCCGCTTTTTGATTTCGGCCTTTGGAATGTTATCTAATTCCAAAGGTAAAGCTATGTTGCCAAATACTGTTCTTGAAGACAGCAAATTAAAATGCTGGAAAATCATGCCGATACGACGACGTGCACGGGTTAAATCACTATCAGATAAGATAGTTAAATCCTGACCATCGACCAGTACTTGCCCGGAAGTTGGACGCTCAAGCATATTTACACAGCGAATCAGTGTACTTTTACCTGCGCCAGATGAGCCAATGACACCGTAAATTTGCCCTTGCGGAACATGTAGGCTGATATCTGAAAGCGCGTTAATAGAACGGGCACCCTGCTGGAATATTTTATTGATATGAGACAGTTTTATCATTTTTATTCTTATTTGTTTTTATAAAAATTTTGAAAATTGATGGCTTGAACATTTTTGAGAAAGCAAACCACCTATTGAATCGGATGTTAAGGTGTCTAGACGTCTAAGTCAACTGTGAATAAATTAATTGCTGCATTCTCATTCATAGCTAAATCGTGCGATACTGAGGGCATCTTACATTCTTGGAGCAATCGGGTGACACAAGGTATTCCTGCCGTATTTTTAGATCGTGACGGAACAATAAATATCGATCATGGTTATGTACATGAAATAGATGATTTTCAATTTATCGATGGCGTTATTGAAGCCATGATTGAATTGAAAAAGATGGGGTATGCACTGGTATTAGTTACAAACCAGTCAGGTATTGCCCGTGGCATTTTCGATGAAGAGCAGTTTTTGCAACTGACGGAATGGATGGATTGGTCGCTAGCAGATCGTGGTGTAGATTTGGATGGCATCTATTATTGTCCTCATCATCCAGATGCAACTGAAGGGCAATATAAGAAGAGTTGTGACTGCCGCAAACCACAGCCGGGTATGTTGCTGGACGCGCAGAGGGAACTTGGTATTGATATGACGGCTTCTTTTATGATTGGTGACAAACTCGAAGATATGCAAGCTGCGACTCTGGCAAAAATTGGCACTAAGGTATTGGTTCGCACAGGTAAACCTGTTACCACTGAAGCTGAACAAGCAGCTGATTTGATAATAAATAGTCTTGCAGACTTACCTAAAGTAATTAAAGGCATCAAAAAATAGGCTTTTTGTTCTTTACATCAACATTATGTTGAAAAAATCTGCAAATAAAAATTTTTTTCAAATAAATACTTGCCAGCGTCAAAGAACTCCCTATAATGCGCCACCACTGACCGACACAACGCTGATAAACATTGTGAGGTCAGGCAGAGAAAAAGCG
>NZ_LOIC01000092.1 GCF_001684335.1 Photorhabdus namnaonensis | reverse complement strand
GTACTTGACCCGAATAATCTGCCAGATCAGCCGGACAGTAACCCGCAAGTGCCGGCATTGACGGCACAGCATCTGGCCTATGTGATTTACACCTCGGGTTCGACCGGTACGCCGAAAGGAGTGATGGTGGAACATCGTCATATCCTGCGTTTGTTTGACGCGACTAAATTATGGTATCACTTTAACCGGCAAGATATTTGGTGCCTGTTCCATTCCATAGCGTTTGACTTCTCGGTGTGGGAATTATGGGGAGCGTTACGCTACGGCGCTAAACTGGTGCTGGTTCCGCACGCGATTGCCCGTTCACCTCAAGAGCTGCACCAATTCGTGTGTCAGCATGG
>NZ_LOIC01000091.1 GCF_001684335.1 Photorhabdus namnaonensis | reverse complement strand
CGCAGGAATTCAAATGATAAAAACTATTTAGATCTGGAATGTTGCATTATTTTGACATGCAATCTGTCCTTTCAATTGGGTGCCGCTTATAAACAAAAGCAGTGGACTTTTGACGCCGGTGATAAGAATGATTTGAAATTGAGTCTGGAAGGAAAAGTGAATGTCGCCTTTAAGACCCATATTATGATAGTAGAAGTCGCAATAGGAGTGGGTGGGGCTATAAAAACAGCGGCGGGTTTTGAACTTGATCAGCATGATAAAGGGATCGATCTGGCTGGCTACCATAATGGGATTGTTGCGGAATTTGA
>NZ_LOIC01000090.1 GCF_001684335.1 Photorhabdus namnaonensis | reverse complement strand
AAAGCAATATTATTGAACCCGCCAGTGTTGTTGCTGCCGGTAATCTTGTCGCTGATTTTAAAGATAATATTAATATTCGCACACCACTACCCTATGACATCAATGAAATGTCCCAAATCACTGTTGCAGGCGGCTATGATACGTTATCTGCTAAAAATATTGTCTTAAACTCAGGAAAAATTAACAACAATAATATTATTAAAGCTAATAACGACATCACTATTTTGGCAACTGACGCTGTTACATTAAACACCGGGGAAGTTATTTCGGGTGGCGATGTATCGATGATCGCCGCTAATAATATTGATGTATTGCAGAGTAAAATCAAGGGAAAAAACATTACTGTTATTAGCCGTAATGCTGATTTGAAATTGCAAAGCAATGAGACTGTCGGATATTTCAACCATGATGGTAATAGAATAATCAGCCGCATTGAGGCAACAGGTGATTTATTGCTAAACGCAGGTAAGAATATTATTTTTCGGGATATATTTTTAACTAAAAGTGATAATATTACTTTAACGGCAAACAATGATATTACCATTGATAATAACAATGCGGTGCTATTATCACATAAACGAATTGGCAGTATTATCTCTTTCATTAAAGAGCAAGAACTTTTTAATAATATGTTATCTAAAGTGGGTAAACTGGATGCAAAAAGTTCTATTGTGATTAATGCCGGTGGAAATTTATCGGCTAAGAGTATTCGTTTCTCCGCAGAAAAAGACATCAATTTAACTTCTGCAAAAAGTATTGATCTGGCTCCCCGTGAATTATCTCCTTCACTGAGTAAATTATTCCCTTCATCACGTTCTGGAGAATTAAGCAGCCAATTAACCGCAGGAAATAATATCAGTGTCATCAGCGGTACAGATATTAACGGAAAGGCGGTTCAGATACAGGCAAACGGTAACGCATTATTATCTTCTGGAAGGAATATCACACTCCTGCCCCTGCTTTACTCTGCTATTGCTTACAATGACGATGACAGACCTGAGCATTATGATGAACATAAAGATGACAGAAATTATGGCGCACAAATCCGTGGTACTAAAAAGCTG
>NZ_LOIC01000089.1 GCF_001684335.1 Photorhabdus namnaonensis | reverse complement strand
CGCGGGCTGAGGTTCACCCCGTGGCGTTGATAAGCGTGCTTCTTGATGTGGAGCGCCTTGTTGTACGCGAAACGGACCGCACCGAACTAAGCATTGAGATAATCAGCCTGTTCGGGTGTCGGGTAAATGCGGACTTTGGTGGCTCTTAACATCATCAGCTCTCATCGGGATAGTTTATGTATTTTAACCACTTTTTTTGGCCGTGTCCCCCCCGGGCTGCCAGTGAACGTGATGGTTAATAACCTGAAAGCCCTGCGGGCTTTTCGCCTTATATCACCGCCCGCATTGGGCGAGGGTTTACGGCGGATTTTGCTAATAACCTTAAATGCTTATTAAGTACTTCATTAAGATTATCCTCTAAAGGGAGGCCCAGTTCATCATATTCAGGGTGAATAAAAATCTCATTTTCCTTCGGCTCACTCATCATTTACTCCTCATCTTTTATTTTCAATTGACTGATTTCCACCCCAACCTGCTTTTACAAGGGGGTTTTTCCATTCTGTATGGTTGATAATGCCTGTACGCCGCCATCTTCGGCATGGAACTGCATATTCTGACGGTCTAACGGAGAAACCTTATAAGCCCGTACAGCCTTCGGCGTTACAGCATAATTCGCGGTTTGCCATTGCTGTACTGTCTGACTAACACTCTGCCCGCCAAACTTCTGCCACGCTGTCGCCCGTTGGATGATGTGATTGGGCGCTCCACTCTCCACCTGACCATTCCCTATTCGGATATAACCACCGCCACTGACCAACAAAATCTCTTGTTTGGCACTGATGATCACTTTCCCTTCATGGCTATTCACCGTGATATCTTTCAGTGCCGCCAGCCCCATTGCATCACCCTGCGCCTCAATCTCTACCCGGCCTTTGCTGGCAAACAGTTTGATGCCCAGTTTTTGGGCAAACAGGCTGATCCTTTCACCCGCCGCTACCAAAGTTAAACGACACTCGATATAAGCCGTCTTTGTCGATATCGCCGTAGATATCATTCACTTTCGTGCTGCTCACCCGCGCGGGTATCGTGCCCGCCATCACCGGTTTCGGCACCCGCTCCGGGCGAAAGCAGACGGTTTCAGAATAAGGAATGGCGGTAAACGCCATTTCAAAACTACTGTCCCGGCACCAGCGTGGCGGAGGTGGTCATTCCCCGCAGGCGAATGCGTTGATGTAGCTGTACGCCAGACTGAACAGGAAGTCATGCCCACGAAATCCATGCCGCTCCCGCAGGATTTTCTCCACAATCTCCGGCACCGACAGTTTTTGGTAGATGGCGTATTGATGGCTTCTCGCCAGCAATGCCAACCGTGGCTCTAGCGTCACTTCATAGCGGCTTTCATCCGGCGAGGTGGAAAGCAGTTTAAAACCGCTGATCACCCCGTAAACCGAGCGCAACGGTGCCGGCGGCTCGATCGGCCAGCCCCGTATCCCCGGATTGATCTCAGGCGAAGTCAGGGTGAATGCCGCCTGCCGCATCAGCATCTGTGCCGGTTCAATCCCTTTCTCCACACTGGTGAATTCAATGGCATAGTGAAACGGCTGGCTTAGGGCTTCCTGCCCGGTAAAGGCCAGCACATCCAGCGGAACTTTATTGCCTCATACTTTTAGTCTGTAGCGGCTGTGATCAAAGATAATCACCGGTGTTGAATACGTCATATTTTCTCCTAAATCTTCTGCGGTCATGAGTAAACAATAAGAACTCAATATAGGGCCATGTCATTATGGTTATATCGGGAAATAACCCACGCCGGTATTTCCCGATCGCAGTTAACTGAGCCGTAAATATTTACACGGGCCATGCATGTTTTCGTAATACATCAATACATGAACAGGATGAACGATTTCTGAATTTCCCTATCTTCTTGGCGGGTGCTTATAAAGATCAACTCTTTTTTTCAAAAAAATACGATTCTTAATGTACCCCCTTATCTCTGCCGAGATAACAGCATGCCGGGATAAATATTTAAACTCCATAAACAGTAACATGACATTTATTGACAAAAATAAGCTTGCATTGATTGCCATAAAATGAGACGGACTTGAATATTCTGTTATAATCAGATAACTCCCCACTAGAGAAATATCCTATTTTCATTCCTATTCAATATGTTACATAGATTTCAATTTTATTATTCCTTTTTAAATATCAGACATCAACTCACTGTAAAAAAGAATAATTCTCATTCATGCCATACGAATAACAAGATATCCAGTGATGCAGGACAAAAAAACAGACCAACCCTTATTGCCACCGGGCAAGTGCAAAGGCACTACCACGAATACAATCCGATGGATTAATCAGAATATTGTTAATGATACTCTCTCAGGATGTCTATCCTTTTACTGCTCTAAGAGTTAGCAACTCGATTAACCTATTCAAACAACGTATTATCAGAATGAGTGTGAATTATATTTTACGCTGATATGCCCACCATTTATTCCTTATCTTCTACAGCAAGATAAATTATTTATAGAAAGAATAATTTTCTTAATTAACCGATAAAAAAGTCAAGACTTTTTTATGATAAAATGCCATTCGTTTAATTTCCATTGAAATTAAAAAAATAAATCACTAAATATCTTTAAAAAAAGCCGTCAACAATCCCAATAAATATCATATTCATTGATAAGATGCTCATTTGTTTTTTATCAGGATTTATTTACAAAGTTAGAGATAAATGAGTACAAAAATGCGGAAGATAATTACCAATTGATCAATAAAGTAACTTTGTGATGTTAAATAAATTCATAAAGTAACGGAACTATCTATCCTGTTAAGCTGTCATAAACTGATGAGATTCATTCCCCTATAATTAAGGATAGAAACTATAATGCTAAAACAACTTATCTCAGCTACTCTGATTTTTAGTTTACTGTCAACTACTGCACTCGCAGGAAAATCACAAAACTATCTCTACACTTCATCCGATGAGCTCGATCAATTATATCCTTTGCTAAAACGTCAAGACATTGACGGTGTACAAGTTGTTTATAACTGGAAACAATTGGAGAGTGAACCAGGGAAATATGATTTTTCCACCATCGAAAAAGATCTGTCGTTGCTTAATAGAATAAAAAAGAAGCTGTTTATTCAGATCCAAGATCGCTTTTTTGATAAAAATGCCCGCTACATTCCATTTTATCTCCAACAAGACACAAAATATCAAGGCGGTTTAGTTGCTCAAGTTGATAATCCCGGTGAAGGCAAAGTACAAAGTTATGGTTGGGTTGCTATTCAGTGGAATATAGCGTTGCGCAAAAGCTATCAGAATCTGCTTTCCGAACTGGCAAAAGAATTTGATGGCCGTATTGCCGGGATTAATCTACCAGAAACCGCTGTTGATATTGACATGAAACAGGATAAGACCGGTTTTAGCTGTGACCGCTATTTTGCCGCCGAACTTGATAATATCAAATTTGCCCGCCAGGTATTTAAAAAATCCTACGTGGTGCAATACGTTAATTTCTGGCCGTGTGAATGGGATAATGACCATCAGTATATGTCTCGCTTTTTTCATTTTGCGTCGAAAAATAAGATCGGTCTCGGCGGCCCCGATATCATACCGTATCAATCTGCTCAGATGAAAAACGCTTATCCCTTTTTCAACCGCTACAAGGGCAAACTGGATTTGGTGGCAATGGCAGTCCAGGAACCCACGCTAACCTATACCAACCCAAAAACTCAAAAACCCTTCACTCAGCAGGAGTTTACCGATTTTGCCGAAAGTTACTTAGGGGCTAACATCATTTTCTGGAGCGCCACAACACCGTGGCTAAAGCAGTAAAACAAAGGCCATGCAGAATGGTGCATGCACAAATGGGTTGTCCTGACACCAGACGAGAATGAATAAGCATGTCAGGATTGTAGTATACGTTGCCCAAAAGGCGAGGAACGATCCATTTTTCCTCACCATTACCAGATATTCACGAGGAATATTCAAATAAGAATTATAAATATAAGTTTATCATTTAGGTACAGTGAAAAGTCTTTATAATTATCTCCATATAACAACAACGCGGAGCTTACAATAATCCTCTCCGCGTAGGTGAATTTTAACTCATGTCATTGACTGAATCGATAAAACGATTAAGTACACTTGAGTGCGATTTAGATTTATAAATATAACATTGATTTGCTGCACCAGGTTTCGCAATAGGAACAAAACTCAAAGCATCTCCTCCTTCCAATTCGTCAGGATGAGAATCGGTAATAAATATATAATCTCTGGAATAAATGAAATTCATGCAGCATCCCATATTATCCATCTGACGCATATTTACTTTTCCACCACTTTGAATAACTTCTTCTTCCAGGTTTTTAATGAAACTACTTTTATAAAGTACAGGATCGCATAGCCAAGTATTACTCTTGAGCAATTGCATCACATCGCCACCAGCAATATCCAATAATTCTTTCCGGCAGCAAATTCCCAATTCAGGCCCTTTTATTTTACGAATGAGACTAAAACGGTCACTTAGTATCTTTTCTGAGCTCAGAATGAGCGTGTTGCCGTCGTAATCCACTATTTCTTCAATGTTATCATAACTAAACCGGAATATATTTACCTGGGAGCTATTTCTGTCAGCTGCTTTATATAAATAAATAAGATGTTTGTTTTTCCCCCAATCGTAATAAATATTAACTATGTTACATATACTACCACTGATATGTTTTTTAGTTATTTCTTTTTCTTGTAAATAAAGATCTTTAAGATCATTATATAATTCTAAACCATCTTTAGTCAGACTCATCCCAAATTTCTCCCTTTTGAAAAGGCGCTTCCCTAATGTTGCCTCGAAGTCTTTGATTGATTTAGCTACTGGAGGAGTTGTACGGTTCATCACTCTTGCCGCTTTACTTAAAGAACCATTTTCCACCACTGCCATGAATGCTTCTAATTTACGAGAAAAAAACATAATTCACCGTTCCTATATAACTTGTGGCTAAAATAATTTCTTTGAAATAGCCTTCACCAAATGACAGCTAAATCAAGTTTGATACTGTGAAGGCATAAATTTTGTACAAAAAAACAAATACTTCTCAAACATATACCACATAAAAAAAGCGTATGTTCAATACATAGGTGGCTCAATAAACTCTATTATTCATGTTTATCATGGTTCAAAAATTAATCTCAACCAATCAACCATTAGAAAATATAAACATTACTAACGAGCTCAATTTTCTATCAAAGATTAGGATAGGGTTCTACATTTTTCAGTAATCAATTTTTGTAACACTTGAGATAAAAACGGTCTAACAGAGGCTGTTTCTCACTACAAATTATTATATTTTCCACAACAAATTATAATATTAGGGGGACCGTTACTATTTCGTACTGACCATTGTCAATAGTTACTTTTTAAGATCCATCTGTTATTATTGTTCCTGTGTCTTTTTACTGGATGGCTGTAAAAGATGAAATTTATCTCTTTTAATATTAATGGATTACGTGCCCGCCCCCATCAGTTAGCTGCGATCGTCGAGCAACATCAACCCGATGTTATCGGCTTACAGGAAACAAAAGTTCATGATGAAGCGTTCCCTTTAGAAGAGGTGAGAGAACTTGGCTATCATGTATTTTATCACGGCCAGAAAGCCCATTACGGCGTCGCACTGTTAACGCGCCAGGCGCCTCTTGCCGTACATCGTGGTTTTCCAGGGGATGATGAAGATGCTCAACGCCGTGTTATCATGGCAGAAATGGAGACCCCACACGGGCCATTGACCGTGATTAATGGCTATTTTCCACAGGGAGAAAGCCGTGAACATCCAATGAAATTTCCAGCAAAAGAGAAATTTTATCAGGATCTGCAAAACTATCTGGAGCAAAACTTAACCCCTCAATCACAAGTGATTATCATGGGCGATATGAATATCAGCCCGACAGATCTGGATATCGGAATTGGTGAGAACAACCAAAAGCGCTGGTTAAAAACAGGTAAATGTTCTTTCCTGCCAGAAGAGAGAGATTGGATGGATCGCCTGAAAAACTGGGGCCTGGTTGATACATTCCGCCATCTCAATCCTGAATGTAACGACCAATTTTCCTGGTTTGATTATCGCTCCAAAGGGTTTGATGATAATCGCGGGCTACGTATTGATTTACTGCTTGCAACTAAACCCTTGGTGGAGCGCTGTATCGCAACAGGTATTGACTATAAAATCCGTGAGATGGAAAAACCTTCGGACCATGCCCCTGTTTGGGCAGAATTTAAAATCTGATATTCTGTTAACAAAAAATATCAATCGTTTATTTTAAAATAACGTTAATTAATAATTGCTGCGCCCTATGGCGCAGCTGTTTTACTATTTTTTGTCGCTTTCGTTTTTTTCCCTCTTTTATCTTTAACCGGTAGTGGTGGTAAATCACGAAAAGCTGTTAAATTACGGTTCTGTTTAGCCTGCCAAATTAATTGCTGCAATGTCTCCTCAAGCGGCCCCATGAAATCTTGATAGCGGAACTGTTTTTCGCTGATTTGTGTTAACCGGGATTCCCAATGGGCGGTCATATCCGGTAAAGCAGCCATATCAGGCAATACATGAATCAACGCCCTACCCGCAGGCGTAGCATGAATATGGCGCCCTTGCTTATAAAGAAACTCCCGTTTAAACAGCAGTTCGATAATGCCAGCCCGGGTTGCTTCCGTCCCCAATCCATCTGTTGCACGAAGAACTTTTTTCAGCTCCTTATCCTGTACAAAACGGGCAATTCCCGTCATAGCAGAAAGGATAGTCGCATCAGTAAATGGTTTCGGAGGTTGAGTTTGGCGCTCTACCACCTCTCCTCTTTCACACAATAATTCATCACCTTTAGCAACAACGGGTAATGGCGTTCCGTCATTCTCTTCATCACGCTCTTTATTACCAAGCAATGTTCTCCAACCAGCCTCAGCAAGAAAACGGGCTTTAGCAATAAATTTTCCACCGGCAATTTCTAATTCAATAACACATTTACGAAATATGGCATCCGGGAAAAATTGCATCAAATATTGTCTGGCAATCAAACCATAAACATTAGCCTCGTTATCCGTCAGATTTATATGACTACTTCGGGCTGTCGGGATAATTGCATGGTGAGCATCAACCTTTTTATCATCCCAACAACGATTCTTTCTATCTATTTCCAGTAATTCTTGTGGCAACAGATTTGTTGCATGAATAGATATCGCATTAAGCACCGCATGACGACCGGCAAAGTGTTCATCAGGCAAATAACGGCAATCAGAACGGGGATAAGTAATTAGCTTATGTGTTTCATACAATCGCTGACAAATATCCAACACTTGCTGCGCATTTAGGCCAAAACGTTTAGCGGCTTCAATCTGCAAAGAAGATAATGAAAACGGTAAAGGAGCGACTTCAGATTCCCGTTTATCCTGATAAGAGGTCACATAAGCTGGTTGACCGGTTATTCTGGCAACCACATGTTCAGCCAGAGGCCGGTGTATCAATCGTCCTTCTTCATCCAAAAAATCGATACAAGATTCACTTGGTTGCCAGATAGCGATAAAACGTTCATCTTTCGGCGTAACAATATGTGCTTTCACCTCAAAAAAATCTTTGGGTACGAAGTGCTCAATTTCTTCATCCCGGCGAACCACTAACCCTAAAACCGGAGTCTGAACCCGTCCGACAGATAATACCCCCTGATACCCCGCATTGCGGCCAAGTAAGGTATAAGCGCGGGTCATATTAATGCCATACAACCAATCCGCTCTGGCTCTGGCGAGAGCCGAAACACATAGCGGAATAAAATCCCGGTTATCCCTTAACCGCTCAACCGCTCTGGTCACCGCTTGTGGATTTAGATCACTAATCAAGCAACGACGAACGTTTTTTCGCCTCACATCATCCAGTTTCAAAAAATCCAAGACCTCATCCACCAACAGTTGCCCTTCCCGATCCGGGTCGCCGGCATGCACTATTTCATTGGCTTTTTCCAACAACGTCTGGATGATGTTGAGCTGTTTCTCAACAGAAGGTCGCGGTTTTAACTGCCATCTTTCGGGAATGATTGGAAGATCAACTAATGACCAACGGGCAAAACGACCGTCATAAGCGTCAGGTTCCGCCTGTTCCAGCAAGTGCCCGATACACCAGGTAACAAACTGGTTATCCCCACAAGCGATAAAGCCATCACCACGGCGATGCGGTTTGGGTAAAACATCGGCAATCGCCCTGGCCAGGCTAGGTTTTTCTGCAATAAAAAGCCGCATGGATATTATTCATCAACCTCAATGAGTACTCTGCCTGACTGCTGCTCAGACAATTCACCAATCGCGGTCAGTTCGATGCCATGACATCGTGCAATCGCTTTCACTTCGTCCATAGCTTCTGGTAGAACAGCCAACAGCAGGCCGCCGGATGTTTGTGGATCACATAACAGCTTGCGTTGAAGTTCTGTCATTTCACCAACAAGATGACCGTAACTATCAAAGTTACGCCCGGTTCCCCCCGGAACACAACCCTTTTCAATATAGGATTCCACTTCCGGCAGTTTAGGCACTTTTGCAAAATGGAGAGTGGCCTGAACCCCCGATCCTTCACAAATTTCACTCAAATGCCCTAACAGACCAAACCCGGTTACATCAGTCATTGCGGTAACACCCGCCACCTCGGCAAAATCCATCCCCAACTTATTTAAACGACACATGGTTTCGATCGCGACGCCCTGATGTTCAGGTAACAGCAAGCCTTTTTTCTCCGCCGTGGTCAATACACCGATGCCAAGCGGCTTGGTCAACAATAGTTGGCAACCCGCTTTCGCCGCGCTGTTCTGCTTCACTCGGTCAATATTAACGATACCGGTTACAGCCAGACCAAAAATAGGTTCAGGCGCATCAATAGAGTGCCCTCCCGCCAGTGCAATCCCGGCCCCTTTACACGCAGCCCGGGCACCTTCAATCACCTTACGGGCAATTTCCGGCGCCAATTTATCGATAGGCCATCCTAAAATAGCTATCGCCATGATGGGCTTACCGCCCATCGCATAAATATCACTGATAGCATTTGTGGCAGCAATGCGCCCAAAATCAAATGGATCATCTACAATCGGCATGAAGAAATCTGTCGTACTGACAATACCGGTCCCGTTGCCAATATCATAAACCGCAGCATCATCACGGGTTTCATTACCAACCAGTAAATGAGGGTCAAGAAATTTTTCCTGCTCACTATGTAGAATGGTTTCCAAAACTTTTGGTGAAATTTTACAACCGCATCCAGCACCGTGGCTATATTGAGTAAGGCGAACTTCTGTTGACATAACAGACCTCGGTTACAAATAGCTGACAAAATTAGTCATATCCGGCGGAGTAACCTTATTTGGCGCTTTTAGCACAGGCGTTCCAAGGTAGAGAAAACCCACTATTTTGTCATGTTCATCACAACCCAAACCGGCACGCACAGTCTTATCATCAATCCACGGACCCGTACGCCAGATACCACCAAACCCTTGAGCCACCGCCGCCATTTGCATCGCATGTACCGCACAACCCGCGGAAACCACCTGTTCCCATTCCGGTATTTTGGAATTCTCAGCCACTCTTGCAATAACAGCGATGATTAATGGCGCGCGATAAGGCGCGCTTTTCGCTTTTTCTTCCGCATCAGCGCCAAGCTGACTATCAATGGCTGCTTGATGGAGTAATCGACTGAACCGCTCAATACCTTCATCCTGCATGACAATAAAGCGCCACGGACGCAGTGCGCCATGATCAGGCGCTCTCATTCCCGCCGCCAGAATATGCTGTAACGCTTCATCTTGAGGCGCCGGGGTTGTTAAACGTGATACTGAACGTCTGTTCAACAAAAGTTCTAATGCATCCATCTTTTCTCTCCTAGATAATGTATTTTGTTATAAGCTAACATTTTCTGTTTATTTGTTAACAAATAAAAGTCCCAAAAGCTGCCTTTTCAGACAATATGCCACTATTTGAAGCTGACATTTACATGTCTGATCATTAGGATAGCTTCACTTGATCCTATTTTTGGAGATGATATGCGTATTTTATGGAAGTTGATCGCAAGATTATTTAAATGGAGTTGGCGACTATTAAATTTTATTCGGGAAGTCATTTCAAACCTGATTTTTATCACGCTGATTCTGATCGTCGTTGGCGGTGTTCTGATTTATCAACAGCCAAACAAAACGGCAGATAGTTATCGGGGGGCATTATACGTCAATCTCACCGGTGTTATTGTGGATCAAGTCTCCAACCGTACGCCATTGACTCAATTGAGCCGTGAACTGTTTGGCCCATCCAGCAATAAATTTCAGGAAAACTCCCTGTTTGATATTGTTGATAGCATTCGCCAGGCAAAAACCGATACCAAAATCACGGGCCTGGTGCTGAAACTTGATGATTTCATCAGCGCCGACCAGCCATCTATGCAGTACATCGGTAAGGCGATTAACGAGTTTAAAACTTCCGGTAAACCTGTTTACGCTATCAGCGATAGTTATAATCAGTCACAGTATTATCTGTCTACCTTTGCCGATAAAATCTATCTATCGCCACAAGGAACGGTTGGTCTTTATGGCTATTCAACCAATAACCTGTATTACAAATCCTTGCTGGACTCATTGAAAGTCACCGCGCATATTTTCCGCGTCGGCACGTATAAATCAGCCGTTGAACCGGTTATGCGTGATGATATGTCCCCCGATGCCCGCGAAGCTGATAGCCGTTGGGTCAACGGTCTATGGAACAACTACCTCAATACTGTCGCTACCAACCGCAAACTCACTGTTGATCAAGTATTCCCAGGCGCTGATGAGATGATTGCCAGCTTACGTGCTGTTGGCGGAGACAATGCGCAATATGCGCTGAAACACAAGCTGGTCGATTATGTCGCGCCACGCAATGTCATTGAAAGCGATATGACAAAAGCCTTTGGTTGGGATGAAAAAAACCGCCACTTCAATGCTATCAGCATTTACGATTATGCACCGCAATTGGTGGAAGGCAGATCATCATCTAAAGGCAATATCGCCGTTATTGTCGCACAAGGCGCAATCGTCGATGGGCAGCAGACGCCAGGTATGGTTGGCGGGGACACAACCGCCGCTCAGATTCGTCAAGCTCGTCTGGATGATAATATCAAAGCCGTTATTCTGCGAGTAAACAGCCCTGGAGGCAGTGTGAGCGCTTCTGATGTTATTCGCACTGAGCTGGCCGCGCTACGTGCAGCAAACAAACCTGTAGTGGTTTCTATGGGGGGAATGGCGGCATCCGGTGGTTACTGGATCTCTACTCCATCTAATTACATCATCGCAAACCAAAGTACGTTGACAGGCTCTATCGGTATCTTTGGCGTCATCACCACTTATGAAAACAGTCTGGAACATATTGGTATCCACACTGATGGCGTTTCCACGACGCCACTCGCGGGTATTTCTGTTACCAAAGGACTCAGCAAACAGTTCTCAGAACTGATGCAGCTTAATATTGAAAATGGCTATAACAACTTTATCGGCCTTGTTGCTAATTCACGCCATAAAACACGTGATGAAGTCGATAAAATTGCTCAGGGACATGTGTGGATTGGTCATGATGCTAAAACCAATGGATTGGTCGACCAATTAGGGGATTTCGACGATGCGGTCGCTAAAGCGGCTGAATTAGCAAAATTGGATAACCCAGAACTTGACTGGATGCAGCCTGAAATGTCATTCAGTGAGTTGCTGATGAGTCAGTTGACAACAACCGCGCAAGCTATCGTGCCGGAAGCGGTTCAAGCCTGGCTCCCAGCGCCATTGGTGCAGGTAGCTCAGGAAGTGAAACAACAAAGTGAGTTTTATCGCCATCTGAATGATCCGCAAAATCGTTATGCATTCTGTTTAAATTGCGGAGATATTCGGTGACTGCTCCCCGCCGTAAAAACGGCGAGGCTTCCCACTTCTCAGGCCGCCACCGTCTTTATGACGGATTTACGCTGGCCTCCGTGGGCAGAGACGACGAGTCCCGCCGCCTGTAATTCTGTTATGCCCTTGCGCTCGATGTTGAGCGCCGCATTGATATCGCGGTCATGTTCGACTCGACAGCAAGGGCATTGCCAAAGCCGCTTACGCAGCGGCATTTCCAGCATTTTGTGACCGCAGCAATGGCAGGTTTTCGAACTGGCGAACCACTG
>NZ_LOIC01000088.1:390413-390944 GCF_001684335.1 Photorhabdus namnaonensis | reverse complement strand
AGATAAGATGGCCAATCCCCGTCATCTTATCAATGCCGGCCGTAATCTGAGGCGTAAACAGAAGGCCCTCTCCCGGAAACAAAAAGGCGGCGCAGGCGGCGCCAACCGTCGTAAAGCACGACAGAGGCTTGCCGCCGTACATGAGCGGGTAGCGAATGCCCGCGCCGATTTTCAACACAAACTGTCTCGTTCAATGGTTGACGAAAACCAAGCGATCATTGTGGAGACGCTGAAATCGGCCAACATGATGAAGAATCACCACCTTGCCCGCGCTATCGGGGATGCGGGCTGGCATGGCTTCATCAAGAAACTGGAATACAAAGCCGCAGCGGCAGGCGTCCATCTGGTCAAACTGGATCAGTGGTTCGCCAGTTCGAAAACCTGCCATTGCTGCGGTTACAAAATGCTGGAAATGCCGCTGCGTAAGCGGCTCTGGCAATGCCCTTTCTGTCGAGTCGAACATGACCGCGATATCAATGCGGCGCTCAACATCGAGCGCAAGGGCATAACAGAATTACAGGCGGCGGGACA
>NZ_LOIC01000088.1:382167-390374 GCF_001684335.1 Photorhabdus namnaonensis | reverse complement strand
GGCGGGGAGCAGTCACATGCAGTAATGATATCTACATTGGAAATGATGACAATCCATTATTTCACCCGCCAAACTATGAGGAATTAGAAAATAGGTTAGAAGAATTATGTGTTTTTGCTAACGAAAATCATAATGGAGAGGATGGCCGAAAGTTTATACCACCAGTAATAAAATCGATTATTCTGCATTTTATGATCGGGTATGAACATGCATTTAGAGACGGGAATGGCAGAACTGCAAGGGCAATATTTTATTGGTATATGCTAAAGAATGGATATGATATTTTTGAATATATTTCAATAAGCAAGGTTATCAAGGAGCACGCTAAAGACTATGGTATGTCATATCTTTATGTTCAAAAGGATTATGGGGATTTAACTTATTTTATCGATTTTAATATTAATGTTATTCTAAACGCATTTGATGAATTACAAGAGTATTTAAAAGTAAAAACAAAAGAATTTTATGAAATTGTCGATGTGTTGGAAAATTCAAAGTATAAAAGTAAGCTAACCTTCATTCAGAAAGATTTAATTAAAAAAGGTGTAAAAGAACCCGGAAGATTGTTTAAAGTGAAATCGGTTCAGAATGTATATGATGTTAGTGAAAATACAGCCAGAAAGTTACTTAGGGAGCTAGAGGCAATGAATATATTTCTTCCTATAAAAATAAAACGAACAACTTATTATATTGCCCCCGCAGATCTACGTAGTAGGCTAAATAAGATATCAAAATCGTAGGGTGCTTCTTCTTACTCCTCACGGTGCCGGAAGTAAGGCTGGGTTCTTATATCAAGTGCAAAGATTTGTCAGTATCCTGAGGCGAGAAAACATTTCTCGCCTCAATTTAGTGTTTCAAGTAATACAAAAAAACCTTTTAATTATCGATAAACAGGAAAGGCGCTATACCAACGATTTTTTCTGTTATGAGATTATAGTGCAAATTTACCGCAATAATGGAATAAATAATTGCTCCATCAGGCATGGGTGTCGCCGATCGTTTTGAACGTGAAAGAACTACCGTCGGTTGAAATTTAGGTTCATAACCACCGCCAAGGCCGGTATCATGTACTGATTTCATATTTATTCTATTCAATTCTTCACGACAGGCGACAAAGGTGATTTCATCATATTTCGCCATCCTTTCGTCGGTTCTCAGCAGCGTAAAAATATCGGACAATTTTTTACGATTTCCCGCTTCCGGGCTGATCAATAGTGCGTCATACTTATTGATATTCGTACTGTCCGCTCTATTTTTCCATATTGCCGCCTTCACTTCCTCATCAGGCATTTTCTCATAATATTTGATACCGTAATTTCTTACCCTGCCATGATTGATTGTATTGGCTTCTACTCCGGTGGCTAGCAGATAATTTTCAATATCATTGGCAGCCATATTCTGAATATCGTTAACGGTAAATGTTTTATCACCGATTTTCACACTGGCCGAACCGGCTTTATTGCCTGATTCTATCGTTGCATAAGGTTGTATCGTAAAGCCGCTATTGCCTAGTGTGACATCAAAAGGGGAGTTTAATGGATTTTCCGGTGATTCCAATAATGTCTGACCGTGAGGGCCGAGAAATTGGATTGTTTTCCCGGCAGGAACTTGTGTCGCGGCGCTGTCAGAGAAGAAATAGCCATGTGAACTCAGCATTAATCTATTCGCAGGCTCATTAGGTACTGTCCATAATTCGAATGCACCACCGATCTCAATTTTTTGCGGTTCAAATTGAGGATATTCTTTTTGTAAAAGTCCAACTCTGAATTGTGCTTTTGTTTTTCTAATATCACCTAATCCAATGTTTTCTTCCGGTTTTTTATTAGCTTTTCTCCATTCCCTCACTCTATTTCGGAAATCAGTAGCTGATTCGCCGGGCATTTTTTCAGGCTTTTCACTGCCCACACCCATAACATTACGGTGTGATTCATTGATATTTATTTTGACATTTTTCAATGGAATTTGGCTATCGCCTTTACCATAATAAGGTTGAATAACATACTCGTTTTCGCCTTTGAATATAGCATATTCTGCTCTGAATCTATTTTCAGTCAACAAGGCCGAATTGTTTTCCAATAAATAGTCGGGGTTACTGAAATCAAATAACGTATTTTTATCGTTGGCGTAATATTTTGTCCCCACAATACGTGATTCTTCCAGCAAAGAAGAGCCGCCACTGACTTTCTTATCAATCATTTTATTATCGATAGAAGTAAACCATGTTGGGTTACGATTATAATAGATATGTAGCATCTCATGATATAAAGCGATAGCCGGTTCACGGGAACGCCAAGGCTCTTCGGTCAGTTTTTCTTCTGTGCCAATCAGATGATTATCTGGATCAAAGGCAATACTGCTACCGGCGCTATTACGGGCATAAAATTGACCATCTTTTTCTCGTACAATGGCATCCATCTTCGGTGGTTCGATATTTAAACCCTGTTTTTCAAGTTCCTGAATAACGATATTTCCAGCAGGGATTTCACTTATTTCATCGAGTACGTGAGTGACTCGATTAATAAATAGATCATTACCTGTTATTGTGATCCCGACAGGAGGAATATCGACACGGTTACGCTCTACGGATGTGTATTGTATTGTTTTTTTGATATTACCAGAAGAATATTTCGGCATCGGTGTGCCAGGTATTTCTTCAATAGCAAGGGCGATTTTATTGATTGCTGATGCATTAGGTAATTGATTTTCAATAGGATAGATTTCCCTTAATAAATAAGGCAGCTCGGTTTTGATAGCATTAATTTTTTCAGCTGAAATACTGAGGTTTTTTGGTAATAGATTGTTTTGTAATGGTAAAGTGACTTCACGTATCCAGGCTTGTTGGATATTCACTATCTCTGTGTTGAATAGGGCTTCTTTATCTCCAAGTTTGAGGGATTTTTCCAAGAAATGGTTTAATGTGTCAATAATGTTTGACAGTTTATCGATGTCATATTTTTCATAATTTTTGAATGCGGTATTGATATGAATAAATGCATCCAATATTTTATCGTTATTAATATTACTGCGTGCCGCTTCAAGCTCCTGATCTATTTTTTTACTTTGCTCCAGGATAAGAAATTTATTAGATACATCGGTATGAGTAACCCAATGTCCATTTTTATCTAATTTCACCGCAGGCCAGTAACTAAATTGTTCGGGATAAGCTGGGTTGGCTACGCGCCAGGTGTGGTTTGCTTCATCCCATTTGACTTGATAATTAGCGCCAGATTCCTTTATATAGTAGCTCTGTTTAACGGTTGTTTCCACACTGGCAGGGCGTATTGAATAAATCCCTTTATATATTCCTTCATTTGTATGAGGTATCATTCTATCCAATGAAATATTGCTGACTTTCCATTCATTTTTAAGTTTGCCAAGCCCTATGGTACTTTTGCTAAAAATATCAGCGAAACTTTTTTCAAGTTTAATGCTATTTTTTATCGCACCTACTGCGCTGACAACTCCTCGGTAAGTTAAGGTGAGTGTCGATCTGATCGGTAAAGGTTCGATTAAATCAATTAATCCACCGAGTAAAATGCGAGAAGATTGGCGTAAGGTGATTACGCCATGTTCTGGTAATGTCCTGATAACAGCGGTAATTAACGCTCGTCCGGTCAGACCCGCTTGTCTGAGGCGCAATGTGGTTTGTGTGACTTTTGCAGCCATTGATTCAGTCAACGACATACCCAGGGTAGCAACAACTAATAGTACATTTGCTGTATCAAAGATAATTGAACCGACATCTTCTCCCGTTAATGTATATTCACTATCGGTTGTTGCTTTATAAATAACATTGTAGAAAGGAATAAGAATAGTTGCCGCTATATGCCAACCAGAAGTAATATCCAGCGCTTGTTTACTTTTTATTGCGATATCGTTTAGACCTTTCTGCACTATATTCTCAGTAACAGAAAGTAAGTTATCTTCTTTATAAAAATTAAATTTAGCTGAACCTGTGAAGCTAATTCCTACATTCATGCCTGAAGTTATATCATAATAATCATTCCAAAATGCGTCGTAAGAATATTTATATCTGCTTGTTTCAGCGAAACCACTCAAGGTTTTAGCCCGCTGATAGCCAATCGGAAATAGTCTTTTTCCTGTATTGACTATTTGATTTTCCATAAATATTCCGATGCCTATCATAATTTTTCGCTCAATTAAAAATAGTGCGTCGGGTTTCGACATAGCACGTAAGGTGGGCTGGCTATCAACCTGTTGTTGGGAATATTTTTTGGCTTTCACTCCTCCTTGTATTGTTGAGACCACCAACCAATTCCCCTGATACATTTTTATCATGGCGACATTTCCCATACCCTGTTCGACTGAATAGAGAAAGGCTTCTTCTGGTGGGTTAATAATTTCTTCAACAGTTAATTGCGCAGCCGGAGATGAAAGTATTAATTTACTGAGTGAAATGGATTCATAATGACTATATTTGTTTTTATAAACATTAAATTGCTCATTAAAATTATATTGTGAATCAAATTTATCTCTCTTTTTGAAGTCGATAAAAGAAAAGTATCCTGCTGGCTTTACGTTATTTTTATTGAAAGGATTAAATGTTTGCTTGTCATTTTCAAATAATTTTATTGTTTCTAATGTAGAGTACTTAAATGCTTGCTCCACATTAGCATTTTCTTTTCTCATTCGATAAATGATTGCTGCTGTTAGAATAATACAGCCTTCCATTTCAATATGTTTTGATTCTTGGGAAAGAACATGATCAGTATCATAGTGAATATTATATTTTTTAAATAATAATTCAGCCTGATTTTGGGCAAAAGTGATATCTCGATAATCACCATGACCTTGAGTTGTTTTTCCGACTTTAGGGGCAACCTGATATAATAGGGCGCCTAATGAAGATAAGACTAATAGATGATATTTAGCGGCTTGTAGAGTTTGCAATTCAAGAATATCTTGCTGGTTATACTCGGTACGATATTGTCTTTTTAATACTATCTCTTCTTTGGCTAATTGGGCTAACAATATGTCATAGCCAATATTAATACTTTGATTTGTTTCTGGGTGAGTAATCGGTACGCCTGGATTAATGTTATTCAAGGTAATTAAATTCATTACCTTTTCGATTCCTTGTTTATAGGATGTGAAAAGATCTTCTTTATCTTTGATTCGTTGATTATAATCTGATTTTTCTTTATCACTTAATGCTACATTGCCATCTGACATAAAAGTTAGCAATGCATCTGAATATAGTTCATCATCAATATCTCCGGTAGAGAATGCTTGACGATATATTTTCAATAAAGGCTCTTCGGCATTGATACCTAGCTCCTGCCATATATCGACTTTAGTTTTATCTGAATCGATTTTGTCCTTATTTATGTTTGCTAATTTTTCATGAATTTCTATCTTTGATATTAAGATATTAATTGCTGTATCGATATCAGCGCTGTTATAATTTTTTATAAAGAAAAGGTTAAATATATTATTAATGTTGTTCAGTAACTCAGAATATTTTATTGTAGAATATTCATTGAAAACGGCGTTCACAGCTTGTTTTAAAGTCTGTTGTAATTTAGTTGAGTATTTATTATAAGAAAGTAAGTTTTCTATGATATATAGAGCCATTTCTTTAATATCAGAGGTTATCCAAGTTGGATAATCTTGATTGCCTTTCAGCAGGGAAATAAATGGCTTATCTTCATTTTTGTTATTATCTCGCTTATACTCCCAATATTTTCCATTGACTACAGTATATTCTGTTTCTATTGAATGATAGCTCTCTTTTTTATTTTCGATATCGTATTCGGAATTTGTCATATAATCCTCCAAGTTGATTAAATTTATTATTTATTTAGCTATATAGCTACTGCGTCCATCTGATTTATAGAAATGACTGTTCATATAAAAATATTATTTTTTGATTTTAAAGTCACAATCGTAAGGCAGGATGATTATAGTTGATCTTGGTTAATATCAAATATCAATTAATAACATCATAAAATTATTAATTAGTATAACTATATATAAATATCTATTTATAGTTTTTTATAATATGGTTAAATGTAAATCAATATATCCATTGATAGGTAGGTTGAAAGGCTTCTATAGCTAATACGGGATGTTTATTAAAGTTACTCGGTAGTGAATAGTAAACAGTATGAATAGTACATATTTGTAAAAAAATGGAAAGGGAAATGTTATTACTGTGAGGGGATTATGATAATTAAACATTTTTGATTGGAATGCAGCCGTGTCATTGGGGAATGACGGAGTTTAATCACGGCTGCAAAATTTAAAATAAACTGATTTTATCCGTTATTATTTGGCATCGATATTAATCGCTGTAGACGCTTTCTCTAATGGCTCACAGATGCTCTCTTTTTCAATACAGACTTCGTTATCACAGCAATAGTCTTGTTTCATGATAACCGGTTGACGCCGGGTTTTATCTAAAAGAAGGCAGGTGACATCAGGCCGTGAATAGTGCCCGGCAGGATCTGCGACCGCTTTTGCTAAGGTAATCGCACTCAGATCGATATCTGCATACAGTAACCCTTCTTCATTTTCGGGTAATGGCTTGGCAAGTTGCTTGCCGTCGGGGCCGTATATACAGGCATAACCTCCGCCTATTTCAAGCAGAGATTTATGTTTTTCAGTTTGGCACATCATATCGATCATTTCTTGCGAAACCAGAGCGCAAGCGCCAATGAAGAAACATTGACCTTCTAATGCATATACGCTGCTTACTGCCGTATTCATTTCACCGGACAGGCCATGAACACGCCCTTTATAGACAGAAAAACTGGGCCAGGCAGCGATATGGACTTGTTCATCTTGGGCGAACATCGCGTATTTTGATAGAGGTTGGATATGTTCCCAGCAATTTAGGGCGCCAACTTTACCAAGAGGCGTTTCGACAACGCTCAGGCCACTGCCATCACTTTCACCAAACAGCGTTCTCTCTACATGAGTAGGTTTTAATTTTCTCCTTGCTAATAATGTCTTGCCGGTCTGATCAATGATGGATTGGGACATATAAAGAGTGCCTTTATCTTTCTCGCTGAAACCAAGCACCACCATAATATTATTATCGGCGGCGGCCTGTTCAATACGTTGGTATTGATGACTACCGATAATTAATGAATTGTTGTGATATTGTTTGACGAATTGCATGCCCCAGAGAGGGGAATCCAGCCAGATAAACCACGGATAGCCCGGAATCCAAGTTTCAGGGAAAGCAATCAACTTAGCGCCATTATTGGCGGCTAATTCAATTAACGTGATAGTTTTTGCGACGGTGGCTTCAAGATCGAGGAAAACGGGGGCCGCCTGAACGGCGGCGACACGATATGTTGTATTTGTTGACATAGTTAGTTATCTCTTTGGTGTAGGGGTATCCATCATAATGTGGATTTTAAGTCCAATGGTATAGAATTTACGCTTTATTTTAGAATATATAACTGTGTCCACATTTTTTTAGTAAAAAATACCATTGTTTTATATTGTGTTATTTTTGTATGCAATAATTGCTATTTTTTTATAGAAAAAACTTATTGGTACGTAAAAACCAATATATCGATCTAGAATCATTCATCTGATGTCGGTCATAAATCAAACTAATTTGGGGCTGTAATGTTATTTTTTGATCATTGAAATTAAAAAAATCCCTGACAATATTTGCCCGAGATTTTTTTATAAAAGACTATTTTTATGTTTGATTAATGGAGATTTGTGCTTTTTTACCTTATTAATCCGTCCTTATTAGGCGTCGATTATGTGATTCAATCGTCTCTATAAATTTTGAGGTTGCACTATGAGTGTCACCTATATAATCAGCACCCTGCATGAGGGATGTTCTCAACAGTATCAGACAAAACAGCGTTATTTCTAGATAGGTAACTTTTTACCCCTGAAGTAAATTGTCTACGCCCAATAGAAGCAACCGGGATGTTCGTTTGCATAACATTAAGTTTACCTTCAGGTGCAGGATTTGCATGAAACTCAGTGACTGCTCCCCGCCGTAAAAAACGGCGAGGCTTCCCACTTCTCAGGCCGCCACCGTCTTTATGACGGATTGACGCTGGCCTCCGTGGGCAGAAACGACGAGTCCCGCCGCCTGTAATTCTGTTATGCCCTTGCGCTGGATGTTGATCGCCGCATTGATATCGCGGTCATGTTCGACTCGGCAGAAAGGACATTGCCAGATCCGCTTACGCAGCGGCATTTCCGGCACTTTG
>NZ_LOIC01000088.1:290853-382157 GCF_001684335.1 Photorhabdus namnaonensis | reverse complement strand
AACTGGCGAACCACTGATCCAGTTTGACCAGATGGACGCCCGCCGCTGCGGCTTTGTATTCCAGTTTCTTGATGAAGCCATGCCAGCCTGCATCCCCGATAGCGCGGGCAAGGTGGTGATTCTTCATCATGTTGGCCGATTTCAGCGTCTCAACAATGACCGCTTGGTTTTCGTCAACCATTGTTCGGGAGAGTTTGTGTTGAAAATCGGCGCGAGCATTGGCTACCCGTTCATGGACGGCCGCCAGAAGTAAGCGGGCCTTGCCCCGGTTAGCGCTGCCCTGTTGTTTGCGGGACAGCGATTTCTGCTTACGACGCAGGTTACGGGCAGCGTTGATAAGGTGACGCGGGTTATTGACCTTCTCCCCGGTCGACTGGATAAGATAGTGGGATAGCCCCATATCACACCCGGTCACGTGGGTGATAACGCCCGGCTTTTCCGGCGCCTCTTTGCCGTCGTCACACAGGATAGCGGCGAAATATTTTCCCGTGGCGGTGCGAGAGAGCGTAATGCTCTTCACTTTCCCTTCAATTTTTCTGTGTATGCGGGCCTCTATCGGTGACAATTTTGGGATCTTCACCGCGCCCTCCAACACTTTCACTCCAACACAGTGATAGCTCGATTGCTTGCCCTGTTTGCGTTTGAACGCGGGAAATTGGGCGCACAATTTCGGATTGAAGAAATTATCAAATGCGGTATGCAGATTGATCACCGCCTGCTGTAATGCAATGGCGTCATATGCCCTGAGCCAGGCATACTTGCGGGATTGCTTCGCGACCGCCAGTAACGGTTTGAGGTCTTTGCGCGGATTTAAACTCACGCCGTGATGTTTGTAAGTATGCTTTTTGATGTGCAGCACCTTGTTGTACGCAAAACGGACCGCCCCGAACTGGCCGTTAAGATACCCGGCCTGTTCGGGTGTGGGGTAGATGCGGACTTTGGTCGCTCTTAGCATATTCAGCGCTCATTGAGAAAGTGCATTGATTTTAGCCTGTTTTACCGGCAGATATCAATCCAGTCAGGAGACGTCGGAGTCGCCAGCCCTAAAGCCCTCTGGGCTTTTCGCCTGATATCCCTGTCCGCGCTGGGCAAGGGTTTACGTCGGTTTTTCTAAGAAACTTGGCTGTAGCCCCTGAGTTCGCTCGATTAGCCCACTTTGTGTGAACCTGTTCTTTATAGGTCCAATGTGACTCATCTCCGTCATAACCATGCACCATAATTCCGATGTTTTGGAAGCGGTATTCTTTTTCTTGCTTTCGCTTTTAAATACAAATTTGATGAGATAAAAATTATTGGTATCTGCTGCTGCATGACTCAACAATTCTTTAACATCGGCAATGGCATCCCCGGCTGCAACACTAAAGCATCAGACGTACGTCACGCAGATGGACAGCCAGATTTTATCCCTCTATGCCAAAGGGATGACGACCCGTGAAATCGCGGCCATGTTTAAAGAAATGTACGACGCCGATGTGATGTGTCTCCCACACTGATATCTACCGTGACCGATGCGGTTAAAGAACAGGTCGCCGAATGGCGGAATCGCCCCTTAGACAGCTTGTATCCGATTGTTTATTTTGACTGTATCATCGTGAAAGTTCGTCACAATGGCATCGTTGTCAACAAAGCGGTTTTCCTCGCCTTGGGTATCTTATGGTTATCTACATAATACAGATTTCCCCACTGGCTTTCCGGGGTTTTCTGGTGATCCATTGGGAGAAAATAAAAAGTTTTGTTTTATTGTTTGTTTTGTCTTACCGGAATTAAATAAGCGCGTTACTTCTCGATTTCCTTTGTATCCATATATAAAGAAAGAGTCGACATCACCTGCATCAGTCACCTTGTGGCTCATAGTGAATATATCCGTAGGTTTATCGTTGACTCTAACTTCTTCAATTAGCCCGTTGTTGTCAACGATTTGTATGAAGTCATTACCGCAAACAAAAACTTTAGTTGCCGCTGTTGATGACAATGAAAGTAAAAATAATGCTAACAAGAGAGTCTTTTTCATGACAAATACCTCTGACTTAAAAAACTATTAGGATATATCTACATAGTTGCAATGCAAAGCAAATTGTGACTATTGAGATAATCCCTCTGACTTGGTAAGTTTATTTAATCTGTTTATTCAGGGGTAACTACAGTGGCATCAAAAAACAAAGTGAATACAGAGGCAACTTAAAGCCCCGCCATCGTAGCAGGGTTATTCTATCTGTTATTTTGGGGACTCTATCAGCTTCTCTAAACGATCCGTTTGATTAAATTGCTTTTTTCGCAACCCTGCACTTGTAGCTTTCTCCACCATGCTCATTGACAAAATAGCTCACGGCGTCACCAGTAAGTCGGTTGATGGCTACATTCTGCATAGTGCGCCATTCGTCCCCACGAGACCACTCTATGCGATATTGTATTTGTTCATCTGTGACTACGGGATTAACTACACGGAAATGGGTTGAATCCCGACCTTGTGATTCCTCATCTTCCCAAACAATGACAAGGCCAGTCCATTTCGCTTTTTTACCGTTTTTAACGCAATTTGTACCGGAAAATTCTGGCCACCCTTTGACATCAAAACAAAGCGTATTCGGGTCTGATAAATAAATTGAAGGCCAGATAGATGTAATGGTGTTACCTGGGGATTCATTTTCACAAATAATAGGAGATGCAGAAAACGCCATCATAGGTATTGATAATACTAATGCTGCAAAACTTTTTAAATATTTCATCGGTTTCACTCCGTTAATAAATTATTCATTACTTTGAATGAAACACAATTAATGAGCAATGGTTAATATTATTACGCCTCTTAATTGCGGCTTTTTTACGTCCAAAAACAGAGGTCCACATGGCTTTTATCAAAGATGCCATTTCTTCCCAGTTGGGTGGTGGTAGTGGTTCGTCGTGGAAATGGGTGGAACGTAAGGTGGCATCAATGGTTGCTGACATAACGACTCATTTGACAGAGGAACAGTCAAATGAGTTTAAAAAAATTTGCGAATTCCATCTTTACTGATATGGCTAGTCCCACTATGGGAGTCCCATTTACTGCCGCATAAGCAACCTAGATAGCTGAGTTTGGTCGGGATCATGATTACGATTGGATATCACCACGCAGGCAGCTTAAAAGGTTACAACCCCTAAGCCAAGGATGACAAATTGAAACATTTTGATACATCACAGAACAATAGGAATACAATTTTAGTTGTTAAATTTGTTGAACTAGAGGTTCAATCTAACTATTATCACCTTGGTATGATATAAATTTATATCATGCTAAGGTGGCATCAGTTTGATAACTGCGAATCATTAATTCACTTTAATTTCATAATGTTAGGAGGAGGCTATGACCAGATTAGCAAGAGCGATGCGCTACCTTCTTGCGCCTCCTGATAAAATTTTAATGCGGATTATAAAATCTTCTACTCATCACGGAACCGCAATAGGTGATGGAAAGATAAGTGTTGATGAGAATGGAAACTTATCGCTAAACCCAAATAATAAAGAAGTTCAAGAATCTTTTCTTGCAAACGTAAAAGTGATAAGTGGAAAGTAGGTACGTGAACTTACAGAGGAGAGGAAAAATGAGATTACGTTGCATGGCTTATCGTCAGGATGGGATATATGTAGCCGCCTGCTTAGATCTGTCTTTAGCAGCGCAGGGCGACAATATAGAAGAAGCAATAAATAAGCTTGAAGCTCAGATTGAAGATTACCTTGATGAGGTGAGAGCAGAGCCTCAGTACGCCAAACAAATGTTAAGCCGAAAAGCGCCACTGTCTATGTGGTTTAAATATTGGCGAATTGCCTTTCGGATTTTCATGAATAGAAAAGACAGCGGCATGGCTAAAGTTTTTAATGAACAGTGCGAACCAGCTTGATGTAGGGCAGCATTGTGTTTTTTAAGAAACTAACGCCGCTGAAATATGCGGAAATCATTAAAGGACTTACCGCGCTTGGTTTTGAGATGAAACCTAAAAAAGGAACGTCTCACGAACAATGGATAAAGAAAACTGAGGGCGGCAAATGGCTGGTAACGGTTGATAAACATCATGCTCCTTTTTCCAGAGACCTGATAAAATCAATAGCAAAACAAGCAGGTATCAGCACTAAAGAGTTTCACTCATTATGTAAAGGCATAATCAGCGCAGAACAAATATGCGCTGAAAATTCATCAGAATAACCCAATTCTACGTTTTATATCTACTAATCACTAAATCTATACATGATTAAGCCGCTTAACTGCGGTTTTTCTGTATCTAAAATAACCACAAGGTGGTGATATGCCATTGATTAAAAATGCTATTTCCTCCTTTCTGAGTAAAGATCAAGAGTGGAAATGATCGGAACATTTACACCTGGCCTCATTCCGGGGAATACCGTTTGCTGTAGTCTCAGGTGAAAGCGTTTTCGACAGCCGACAAATTCATTTCAATGGTAAAAGGAGAGATCCGTACTGTCACACAAGTCGTTAAAACCATCAAACAGACAGTCAATTTCTGGGCAAACATGGTGCAGTCATCGATTGATGAAGTGACAAATCTCAGTGACATATTGAATTCCACGTTCGGTAGTAAACGTTATGGGTTAGCTGATGATGAAGTGGTTTGTAGAAGCAAGCAGAACTGCTTACTTGTGTAGATGTGAATCAAGCGCCGAAAGTTGTGTGGCCGTCGGCACCGAAGTGATGAAAATGGCCTGAGTAAACAGGCCATTCATACTGTGATTTTGTTGATACTGTAATTACAGCATTAAAATATCATTCTGAGATATGAAATATAAAAATATTTCAGTGAACAATAAAATGGTGGAATGATTTTGGATGCTAAATATAAATAGATTTAGCGTGTCTTTGGTTGAGAAATATTATGTTTTTTTATTCCTTGAATTATATAAAAATAATCAGTCTTATGAGTTATAAGGGTGTTTTATTATTATTTTATTGAAATACACTGAATTGTGATAAGTCGTCTATGAAATAACATTATTTAATTCCTGGGGGATATATGAGTCACAAGAATGATTTTAAAGCTTTTTCTATTAGAGATGGCGCAAATGTAGTCAGCCAGAGATTATATGAAGAAAGCAAGGATTTACTGACTGGGTTTCCACCAAATGATGTTCCCACTCATTTGCTAAATAAGGCATTGCGTCAATCATCAATTATATCATCTGTTGTGGCTGATTTCATCTCGACACAATCTGGCGAGGATGTTCTTGATGATGGGGATATAGCTAAACTCATCGCACAATTAAATAGAGCTTTAGAACGAAAAATCATAACAAAAATTCCTGATGCTTCATTAACACAAAAGGGTGTTGTCCAGCTTACAAATGTGATTGGTAATAGTGATACATTGGCGGTTACACAAAAGCTTGCTCAGGAAATAGTAAATTCATTGCGTGAAGATATTAATAGTAGTAAAGCTAATGACATACCCGTAGGTACTCCTATTCCTTGGCCGACTGCTATACCGCCGACTGGGTGGTTTCAATGTAATGGAGCGGTCTTTGATAAGTCGAAATTTCCGAAGTTAGCCGAAGTCTACCCTAACGGTAAATTACCTGATTTAAGAGGCGAGTTTATCCGGGGTTGGGATGATAGTAGAGGGGTCGATCCAGGGCGGGTATGCGGAACGTGGCAAAGTGATTCATTGCAAAACATTACGGGCTCTATTGGGATGAGTAAGGGGGTAGAGAGTCCGCGAGCATCAGGGGCTTTTACAGCAACATTTAAACACATTACTTATTCAGGACACACAGGCCAAGATTATGGGGTATCCGGGGATTGGGATTTTAACGCGTCAAGAGTTGTTCGTACAGCAAACGAAACCCGTCCCCGCAACATCGCCTTTAATTACATAGTGAGAGCAGCATAATGATAGGGCCGCTTGGCCCTTATTGCTCACAGCGATAGCAGCTTATTTCCCCACTGTTCAGTAATTTCTCTCTTTTCTCCCACTTAATAGTATAAAATTAATCGCTACACCTCACATTGAGTACCTTTTCTGTTTGTACATGAGTGTGTATATGTTTTGTTTTTCTGTGAAAATTTATTGTATAATTAATTGTTTTTATTTGACATTTTAAATTTAAGACTATTTCTACATGGTAGGTTTTAATTTTCTCCTTGTTAATAATGTCTTGCCAGTCTGATCAATGATGGATTGGGACATATAAAGAGAGCATTTATCTTTTTCACTGAAACCAAGCACCACTATAATATTATTTTACACGTAAAAACCAATATATCGATCTAGAATCATTCATCTGATGTCGGTCATAAATCAAACTAATTTTGGGCTGTAATGTTATTTTTTGATCATTGAAATTAAAAAAATCCCTGACAATATTTGCCCGAGATTTTTTTATAAAAGACTATTTTTATGTTTGATTAATGGATGTTTATTCTTTCTGCTACCTTTTGGTCCATTCAGGGGGCTTGATAATCAGTCGATCAATTTTTTTGCTATTGAAATCTTTGTATTCTTTGCGAAGGGACAATAAGAAATCCGGATCTTGTGCGGTATAGTACAAATACCGTGCTGATAGAGTAAATGAATCGGCATTTTCCAGCGCTTTTCTGGCGCCTGCGGCCCGACGTTGTTTCTCCGTTCGGTCCTGCTCATTTGCCGGCGGCATAAGGATATTGAGTAAATCAGTTAAATCGTGTGAGCCAGGGGAGGAGAGAACGCCAATATATTTATGATCTTGTGTCTGCAATACGCCATGAGAGAGTTCATGAATAGCAATATGTGCGATATGTTCACGGCCTAATAGCGGATCTTCATAGACCCTGTTCAGGGTATCAGTGTATACATTGAGATAGATACTCTTATCGCCTTTTGACCGTTTTTTATACTCATCAACATTCAAATCGGCAACGGTGCTGGATGAACCTGATTTATCCTTTTGATAATTAATATTTTTTGTGGTTTTTAATTTATCCAGTCCATGAATAACGCTGTCAATACGTTTCTTCCATTGTGGTAGTTGATCAGCTTCTTGATGGCCACCGAAAAATATCTTAAAAATTTCAAGAGCGCTTTCATTATTTTTGCTCTCTTTCAAAAAGTTACTGGCTATTTTGAGTTGATTAATCGCTCTTTTTTTACCTTCTTTAAAAGTAACTTGAGCTTTATCGTGCGCATTGGCGCCCGATTCATCCTGATAACGGATCGGGTTATTCTTGACCATGCGGTACAAGTTCAAGCCATCGATTGTTCCGGCAGGATCGGCACTTAGCCATCTTCCCATCCAAGGCTGATAGTAACGGTATTGATAGTAATACAACCCGGTTTTATCTCGCTCTTTACCTGAATACCTGACGGTTTTGTAATCGGCCTCAACCTGGCTTCTAGCTGCCCATATTGCTGTGCCCCCATATGGATAATACTCTTCCCGGCTGATAATTTTGCCTTTGGCGTCCAGTTCCAACATGCCGCTGCCAATCAGGTTGTCATAGCTGTAGCGTATTTGATCGTTGTCTATACTATTGGATGTCATTGCTTCCCAGTGTAGTGCCCGAATTTGTTCGTGCCCGGCGTGACCAATGGTAATAACGTGTAGGCTGCTGGTAATCTCTGAGCCTGATTTCGTTTGCCGCAGTTCTAATCCGGGCAGATAAACGACCCGTTGCTGCTGCGTACTATTACTCATCTGCTGTTCGCTCACTTTCAGTACCCGCATTGCGTCTGCGTTGTAGCGGTACCATTCCTTATCTGCCGCGTTATTGCCTCGGTTGATCATTGTGACCTGTTGTAGTTCGCCTCTCTGATTCCAGAACAGCTTTTGTCCCGCCCGTATCGACATCTGATGCCCGCCTACATCAAATTGCATATCGACATCTTCTGGCGTCACTCCGTGCTTACTCAGTACGGCCCGATTGCTGCGGTGAGATACAGTGATTTCTGTCGTATAAATATTATGAGTTGCCGGGGCGCTATGTTGGATTTTCGTCAGATTATTACCTCGGTCGTAATGGTAAGTCCGAATGTATTTGGTATAGGTATTATCATCAGAGGGGAGGGGAACGATGGGGTTAGGCATCTGACTATTCTGCTGACCAATATTAACCATCTCTCGGCCGGTGGATTCGATAAGTTGATACAAAGAGTCATAAGTGTAGGTATTTCTGGCGGGCACTTTCTGGTTACGCCAGAAACGGGTTTCTTCCGCACTATTACAAATACTCACCACATTACCCACTGGATCATACACATAGCGTAAAGATTGCAATAATTTTTCATTAAAGAAATATCTTTTGGTGTGTTGAGAGGAGACACTGATTAATCGCTGAGTTTCTGGTTCATAAGAGTATTTGGTGATGATGCCGTTACCGTGCTCTTCACGCAGTTTCTGGCCTGTTGCCGCATAGATGAGGGATCTGACGATCACTTGCTCCTCTTGCCGTTGGCGCGTTAACCAACAACTTTTCAGTTGTCCGGCGACATTGTACTGCAAACGCTGCATATTACCTTTGGCATCGATGTGTATCAGAGGAGCGCTAGTAGCATCGGTTATGTTTTTTGTGGTGTAGATTTCATTTTCCAATTTGTTCTGCCAGACTGGCCTGTTATCACCGTTCCAGTCCGATGTTTGATCGTCCCTGAGCAGTTGTAGTGACCAGGACAGTTTCGCACCGGTCAGAGATAAGCTGTTATGTTGATTTAGTCCGGCTGTGTCATAGTGACGAGTATATTGGCCGGCCAGATTAAGGTTTTTCTCCGCCGGGGAATGACCGGCCCAAATAAAGCGTTCGACAACACGAGGGATTTTTTCATCAGCGGATTGTTCACTGATTGATAACAGGCGGCCAGGCAATGATCTCTCTTCATATTGCCAGGTTTGCACTGTATTTGTTGCATTTATGTTCAAAACCGGACGAGCTTCAATATCTCTCAGTGTCACCGTGCACCCGGCATCGGCGCTGACTGTACTCAGTACAGCGCCTGTCAGGTCATACTGCCAGTCGAAATTGGGTTGTATGGTACTATTTGTTTGCATCAAATCATATAAACGAGGGTCGATGCTTTGGGTCAGATTTCCGTGTAAATCATATTGGTGGCGGGTAATAAGTATATCGGTATCACCGCCATTTTTGGCACGGTGGAAAGCAATTTCCCGCACGGTCAATCCTCGATTATCCAAGATATTGACTGTAGGTGTACCGGCATATATGGTCGGGTCAAAGGTGGATGCCATTTTATTTATGCTCCTTGATTTGATGGTTATCCTAATTAAAGAGGTGATAATTGAATTTAGGAAGAAATAATTTATACATTGGTGATCTTTTATGTTTATTATATTGCTCTTATTTAATTATTCATCATCTATTACTTGATGAAAGCTTTGATGCTTGTTTATTAATACTATTAATTCTAATCTCTATTTTATTTCTTGCTCTTACCATTGTATCTAAGGTCAATTTTTTCCTCATTATTTTAGAGGAAAATCCAGGAAGGCTCATTTCATTATCTCCATAGTTCTTACGCATAAATGCGACCGCATCAGAATGGCTTTCATTGAGAACTTCACGGATACTGTTGGTGAAATCCAATATATGTCTGGCTTTATCACTGTTCAGTCCTTCTAATGCTTTATGATGTGATACAGCCAGTTCTGCGAGTTTATAGGCAGGGATTTTCACTGGAGTTATTTTCCCTATAACTTGTGACGTTATAAAATTACCGGAGGTGACTTTTAGATTTTTTTTGTTACCGATCTTTTTCTTTATTGCTTTTAAAATAGGGTTTTTATCGTAATTATTGATATCAAATATCATATTTCTCGTCTTAGGATAAGGATGCGCGATTTTTAATTTCTCATTTAATTTTTCAATCGCTGTATCATTAATATAATTTAATCCTGTTCCGACTAATGCGCCAATACCCATGCCTGCTATAGTGCCGATACCTGGTGCTATAGCACTTCCTATGGCTCCTCCAATAGCGCCGCCGGCTATACTTCCCCCGGTATTTAATAGTGTTTGTAATGAAGTCGTTCCTATATTTTTAGCCATATTACTTCCAGCAGATTCAGGCGAGTCCATTGATTTTAAGGTCCAGTCTAATTGTTTTAAGTGATTTTTAACCACAACCATCC
This sequence comes from Photorhabdus namnaonensis, assembly GCF_001684335.1. Taxonomy (GTDB): domain Bacteria; phylum Pseudomonadota; class Gammaproteobacteria; order Enterobacterales; family Enterobacteriaceae; genus Photorhabdus; species Photorhabdus namnaonensis. Next base: position 372,056 of record NZ_LOIC01000088.1, on the reverse strand, counting down.
ATTGGTAATATTCGGAAATATTTTCTTTCCAAAATGTATATTCCTGAATTTTATTTGAACCAACAGAACTGTTCCTGGTCATAGTATATAAATCCAACCCGATTTCTAATGGAATACTGTTTGTATCATTATTAATGGAATTAGTTGGCCGTTCTTTGGTTCTATTTATAAGATGGTTTTCATTTTCACTGTATTTATTCTTTGGCATATTATCACCTAATGATTTTATGATAAAAGAAATGTTAATAATTATATCTCTATTTTTGAGATCTATTCCATTCTCTCACTTTAATATTTCCTGGTATTTTTATTTCGAGACTGCCATTAAACTTATTATCTATACTTTTTAAAATCCCTTTTGCATCTAACCGCCCTAATTGAACTGGGCTTATGCCAGATTGTTTTAATAATAATGATTTTAAATCAGACAGTTTCCCTTTTACCGCAGGGGCTTGTGAAAGATTTCTTTCGTGGAGTAAATCGGGAGAAGCGAAAAATTCAGTTTGATCTAACCCCAGTTGTTTAAGTTCTTCTGGGTCTTCTAGATTAATTTCTGCAAAATGAGTTGTATTAGATAAGAACTTTCTATCGGATACTTCTCCATCTATTGCTAATAAGAAGAAAGTAAATGCCGTATTTCCTAAACGGTTCCAATCATCTTCATTGGTGTTACTTCCTTGAGTGCGATTTAATGTTTTTATTCCCCTATTTACCAAATTAAAGTTTGAACTAATCTCATCGAATGTAGGTTTTTCAGGTCCATTTCCAGAAGTGTAATGCCTCAACGTGAATTTCTTATCTTCTGCTTTAGTTAAATAATTTTTCCCCGATTTTTCAGAGAAAAAGTTTATTCTATTATCGGTTATTTCATTCATTATATCAAACGGTAATTTTCTGTCATTAGGATCGAATCTATCTTTAAATCGATTAAAAATATCTTCAGCTGTAACTTTTTTATGTGAATTTTTTGCTGTATTTGATATTGCTGGTTTTTCATTTTTTTCCGCTAGATTTGGCACTGGCGACTGTGTTTTTGTTCTATTGTCATCATTCTTTAATTCGAGAGGAGCAGTTCTTTCTTCACTGTTATTTGAAACTTTTGAGTTAGAGAGTGGCTGTTTTTTGCTTATATAATTTGACTTGGCCTGAATAGGAATGTCGAAGCGTTCTATAAGATTTGTCAGTTTTGGCATGATATTTTTACCTATAATTTTTATTAAAAGATATACTTGATAGAAAACATGAAAATTAAATTTCTTCTGTACCACCTAAATCGTCACACAATTCACTAAATAAGGCTTGGTTTATTTACGAATTATCCAGATTTGATTTTTGTTCCACAGAAGCGGAAATTTGGCTAATGGGTTTTATATTATCTTTATTATTCAGAAGCTTGACTGGTGCGGTAATTGAATACAATAAAGAAAGGCGAGGGAGATTGCCGAGCGCTTGCCAAAAATTACCCAGGCTATTTAGATTTTCTTGTGGTGGAATGACTCTGGTATATGTGCCAGGAATTTTTGGTAATTGTCGATTGTTAACCAATGCATTTAAAATAGCTGTCATGATGCGTGCAGACTGATTATTGGGTTGACTATCGGGGTTAGAACCATCACTTGATGGTTGGCTTGAATGCCAGTAAGTAATTAAATAGTTGTAATTAATATTTACCCATCCGGGTAATAATGAGCTGGTGTTGGGATTATAACTCCTTGGTTCCGCAGAACGTAATTGTAGGTCTTCATGTATATCATAAAGAAACACACTAACGGTAGGTTTAGCAGGAATTGAATTAATTTCCAGTAGATCAAAACGAATATCGATTATTTGGTTAGAGGTTTTTAGATGTTGGGATAAGATTTCATGCAATGCAGCATTAACTGCAATAATCGCATTATTAGGATCAATTATATTTGTCATGTCGACTCCAATTTTATTAAATATTTAAAAAAACAATCGGCCAGTTTTATTTAATTCAAGGATAACTGCCCGTTCTATATGTTTGTTCTCAATTTTTTCACTATTATCATTTGCTGCTAATATTGATGATAATAAAGCAATATTCCGAATATTCGCCCCCGTCAGATCTGCCTGTTTAGACAAATGATTAAAATTAAGTTCGTCTGATAAATATAGTTTTTCAGGCCAAATTGATTGCCACATTTGTTTACGTAATATTTCATCAGGATAAGTAAAGTGGGTAATAAAGGTAAAGCGGCGGTTAAAAGCACTGTCTAAATGGTTGCGATTATTGGTGGCTAAAATCACTAATCCCGGATAATTTTCCAGTCGTTGTAATAAATATGAAACTTCAATATTGGCATGTCTGTCTTGGGCATCTTTAGTTTCACTTCGTTTGCCAAACAGGGCATCGGCTTCATCGAAAAACAGCACGCCGGAATCCGTTTCGGCCAGATCGAAAATCCGGGAGATATTTTTTTCCGTTTCACCGATGTATTTATTCACTACGGTAGAGAGATCGACTTTAATCAGATCAACACCAATATGCCCGGCAATCACTTCTGCGGCCATCGTTTTTCCGGTACCTGATTCACCGTAAAATAGGGCGCTAATGCCGGTACCATAACCTATTTTCTCCTGGAAACCAGCGTTTAGTATTTGGTCACGGTAATTAATAGCGGCAATAATTTCTCTCAATTGTTGAGTTAACTCCTCTGAAATCACCAAATCATTAAAACTGCGTCTGGGTGTTATTCGTTGGGCTAATTTACCGAAATTTTGTTGGGCGCGGAAATTTAATGCCTTACGTAAATCGATCTCTTTCAATTGGCTTTCCGGTTGCCGGAATATTTGATATTGACTGGCTTCTTTAATAATTAAAGGTAATGTTTCGGGAGTAAATGAAAAGCGCTGACATAACTGAGTAAGATCAATTCCTTGATCGGCATTATTCGGCAGATTTTCTATCAGCATCGCTTTTTTCTCTGCCGGCGTGGCTATCGGCATCTCAATTTGTACCATTGGCAGGTGTTGAATCCATACGAATGAATCTCCCGGTTCTACCAGACAAACTACACGTAATTGGGGTTGATTTAGTAGGGTGGATAATTCGCTTTGATATATTTTCTTTTCCCCTGCAAGCAAAGAAAAATTACGGATTAATAAGCAGGCATCGTGTAGCCGGGCTTCCCGTATTACGTCTGTTAACAGGCCAGGTTTAGTGTTGATATTCTCTTCGTCCGGTAGATGGGTTAAATCGAGAATTAAGGTACTGATGTTATGAAGCGCCATAATATTATTTACCGCTAATTCTCTGGCGCTGTCTTGTTTTCCTTTGAGGATCACCAGTGGGCGTATTTCATCTATTTCATTTAACAATATCTTTTTAAGTGAATGATAAAGGGTTTGCGGATACCAAGTCTGTAAGACGGAAGAATGCCAATAAGCACAGGTTATCAGGGGAGGTAAAATAACCCGTTGGCCGGATAAAAAATGCCAGACGGAACTGTGTGTTAGAAATTGCGTTTGCAGCCAAATGGGGTCCTCGTCATTATTCAATTGTAACAGATGATGATTGATTAATGGTGTCTGAGGCAGAAAGCTACTTTGCAGTAATTGCCAATCACTTTGGCGTTGGCTAAATAATTCAATTGCTAAAGAAAAACTGGGCCACTGTTTTTTACTGTTACCGTGCAGAAAAGCAAATAGAGCATGATAACGACTGTCAAAATGGGGTAATAAACCTAAGAGTAAGATATCACGTTCAAATTCAGTCAGTTCAAAACGCTCAATCAACAATGATAATATGCCAGTAATAGATTTATTTTCTATTTCCTCATGACTAATAATATCACTCTGTTTTAACCAATGAGGCATGCCTAATGGTTTTATCAAACGTTGTTCTATTTCCTCTTCGGTAAGTAAAAAGCTCTCCGGTAAGGAATCGTACCAATCTCCTTTTTGGTAATAGTAGCGTTGTAATAGCAGATCAATACGTTCCAGATGAGGATAAATTCCATATAATTCCGTTGCCATACAGTGGTTATTTGTCAGAGGGAAGTTCATATAAATCCTTTAAATAGTTTGCCAGTTGATTAATAAAGAGCGATCCAGCCAGGGTAGTTTGGCGATATTTAATGGCCAGGGCCAGTCAGATAATAGTGCATCAAACGGTTGATGTTGTACCGTGATATTGATTTCTTGTTCATCTATTTGTAATTCACCCGGTCGTTGTAAAAATAACTGACGGGCGTCATTACGGCTTAGTTTCTTCCATGCAGGAAGTTGGGCGATAACTGTGTCCAACCATTGATCTATTATTAATTGTTTATCTGGTTCAATGGGCATTGATTTGATATTTTCATCAGTCATTAGCCCACATAAAATAGAGTTTAATCCTTTACGTTCTATCGGTGCTTTTTCAGTTCCCCAAATGAGATAATCAAGGAGATCAACCGCGCAGAATTGAGCTTGACGATGGATAAATTTCTGCTTTTCAAGTAGACCAAGTTGATTAAACAGCGCAGGTAATATCGGCCATAAAATTAATATTCCAGCATTGTTTACCTGACGCGGAGGAGAATGTTCAGGTGATAAAACTGGTTCAGAGCCCACGGATGATTTTTTACCAGATTTATTTTTATCCCCGTGTTTGGGAATAAAATATTCTGACAAATATTGGTACTCTTCAACCGATAGATACTTTTTACAATATTGGGAAATAGGTGCTGTTTGCCAGAGTTGTTTCAACCAATTATTTAATGGAGAATTATAGGTTGCAGTCTGGCGAAATAATGTGATAATAGATGCTATATTAATTGCTCCGTTATTAAATTCAGCCGTGATACGTGAGATAATTTTCGCATCGGGTTCAGGTATTTCCTGTATATTATGTTGTTGTATATATTTCAGAGCATTTAATATCAGTTGCCAGGAGGAAACTGGTTCCTCCTGATGTTGCGGTGTGACTGTGTTCTCCGATAATTTTCGATTAATGGCAGTTAATAAAGCAGGTTCTCTGATAGCCAGAATGTTTTGCAGACTGTGCTCAGATAAACAGCTTTTTGCTAATAAGAACGTCCAATTTTTTTGTATCTGGGGTAATTGGTTGATTAATTGTTTAATATCGATATCAATAATTTTATTCTTCTTCATTTTTTCCATTGGGTTTGATGTGGAATCTTTTTGATGTAAGTAATGAATAAATTTCTCAATACCAGTCTGATTATTTACCTGATATTGGTTTAATGCTTGATTAAATTTATCATTAAGTAGAATAGGAAACAATGAATTAAAATCATCTAATCTTATTTCTCCAAGGTTCAGGGTGAGTACTTCTAAATAGATATTTTGATTAATGATATATTGATTAAAATAGGAATTGATTAACTTATTTATACTGGATTGATTAAGCAGGGAGCCATGTAATACTTTTTTAGCTACCTGTGTACTATTGGCTTCAATAGTAATGATTACCCGATTTAATAGATTTGGCTCAGAGACCATATTTATATTTCCTTATATAATTAACAAATTTATTTTTGGCTTTATAATATCTGATGTTCTTTTATTATCTGTTCATTTTATTTATCGCTAATTACCTTAACAAGCTGATTTGGGGCGGTTATTATTGTGCATCTATAGTGTAATCAGTAATCGTATCTATTGAAGTAGCAGGTTGTTTTCCTAATGTTAATGTTTCTAAAATCTTATATGCTTGATCCCCTAAGGGAGCACCGCTGTTTTGCCAATGTTTATAAATACTGGCAAATTTTTCGAAATGTTCTGGTGATAGCCAGTGAATAACAAGTGAGATATGAGCGGGTAATTCGGCCAAAATCTCGGCTTTCACCCAGGATTCCAGTTTGTCAAGATCGACTTCTCGACTTCCAATTAGCTCGCGATTCAACACGACACTGACCATAAATGAAAAATGATCAGCTTTAGCATATCTTTCGCCGGAGAAATGCCAGTAACAGAGTGATGCTATTTCCTTTATTGGGAAATCATTTGTTGTGGTTGATTTTTTTCCAAGTAATATTTGTTTTTCAATAGGATCAAATTCCTTGATGTACGAATTAAATGTGTAATCAGTATTTGTTTTTAATATGACTTTTCTATATATTTTGCCCTCATTAAATACTTTATTGAAGTAGTCTTCATCACTAACTGAAATCCAGCGTTCATCTTCTCCAGTATTTGAGGGAATGTCACTGGTATAAACTAATTCATTTTCTCTATCTATTTCTCCGTATGGATATACTATATGCCAGGAATATAGAGATGCCATTTCATTTTGTGGGAAATTGCTTTTAGAATATGGGTTTATTTTAAGCAATATCTGTTTTTTATCATAATCAAATTTTTCTATGTATGCATTAGGTTTATAATTGGAAATTAACTCCAATATAATTTCTTTACTGTTGCGTTCAAATATTAATTGGAAATTGTATGCGTCACTTACAGTAATCCATCGTTCATCTTCTCCAGTATTTAAGGGAATGTCACTGGAATAAATCAATTCATTGTCAATGGAAGTCTTATCGGTATGCCATGAGTACATTGATGCTTCGTCTTTATTAGGAAAATTACTTTTTGAATCTGGATCTTTTTTGATTAATATTTTTTTGCTGCCATAATTAAATTCTTTTATTTTCATGTTGCATTTATAACTAAAATTAATTGTTGATATGGTGTGATTAAATATACTTTCGAAGTCATCTTCATCATTAAGGGCAATCCAACGTTCATCTTCTTCGTTATTTGACGGTGTATCACCGGCGTAAATCAGCTCGTTTTTTCTGTTTAAGTAATCATTATGGCTCCAGTAATAGAGTGATACTGCTTCCTTTAATGGAAAATAATTTTTTGAGCCTGATTCTCTTTTGAGTAATATCTGTTTTTTATCATGATCAAACTTCTCTATATATGTATTAAGCTTGTAATCAGGATTTATTTTCAGTGTGATTTCGTCATTTTTTTCTATCATAGCAGGGAAATAACTTTCGTCATTGATGGTGATCCATCTTTCATTGTCTTTATGTAGTTTATTGGCATAAACTAGTTGATAGTCCATATCTTTCATCCATATTGGACTGTTCTGCCAGAGTAGGTTTCCTTGCTCAAATGCCGTTTTTATTTTGTCTTTATTATTTTCCAGATCACTGCTGTTATTGATGTTAAGGGTAAATGTATCTCCGGTTACCTGAGTAATCATTTGGTTCTGCAATGTGAATGTTTTGGTATTTTCATATTCATCTCTTTCGCTAAAAGAGAGGTTAATCAACTGATCTTGTTTTATCTGGTTTGCTATACCATTATGAGTGATCTTTACTTCATTATCTTGAATTTCTAGATTATTAGGGGTTTGTTTTTCATTAAATTTTTCATCAGGTTTTACCGGCAAGAGTTGACGATGCTCAATCAGATAAAAGGGAAGTTTATCCAGTTCCGGCGTTTCACTGAAACACTCTCCTCCCAGGCCAAGCCGGGCAGCAATACGTTTCTGAAGGGCTGATACCTTATCAATTCGAATATTATTACGTTGATAGGCTAGGTTAGATTGTTGAGCAAGATATTCACGCTGGGTAGATAGAAAATCTTGCTGAGATTCTTTTGAGTCTGATAGCTGTGAGCTTGGTGGTAGGGGAGGAGTTGCACGTTGTACTCCAAAATATCGCAACAGATAATCTAGAATGACTAACTCTTTAGCATAGTTTTCATCATTATTATCAATTTTAGCTTCGTTATTTGCCTCATTAATTAAATTAGATTTTATGCTTTTATGAACATTTTGACCCACACTATTTTCTTTAAAAGGCCATTGAGTACCATATACAGTATTTCCTCGTTGTTTAAAAGCTAATAGTTTTGGTAATAAAGAGAGCTCAGCACAGTTGTTAGCTAGCATTTGTTCAAAAGGCAATATAAACTGATGTAGTTGTATTTGTTGTTGGGTATTCGTTTGTAATCCATAGCAGGCAGGTAATTTATTGCTTACTGGATAGTAATCTAGAACCTTACGATGTTTACCCCAATTCATCAATTCAGGTTGTATATCAGTCAATGGCTCTGGAATAATCTTATTTTTTATATCTTGTTTGGAAACCTTAACTTTAACCCCACCTTTGGCGGTAATAGTGAGCGGACTGTCTGGTGAGGTAATCAATTTCAAGGGATCATCGCCCCATAATCTGGGGTAGTACCCTTGGGCGATTTCCCAAGACCAATTATCATCTAGTAGCTTGGAAATTTTTTCATCATGTTTATCTAACGTTAACTGGGTAATGTTCTTGATTCCCTTGATATCCAGTAATTGGTTAACTAAGGGGCTTAGATTTAATTTTCTAGATTCAGTGTAATTTTTGATTGAAGGTAATTGAGGAAGCCAACCATGATGTAAATAAGGCCCATTAAAAATTTCTTCATTATTGTAACCCATTTCTTTCATAGCTTGGGTGGTATAACGCTGTGGTTTTTCAAGCACCATTTGTTCCGCCGTTTTATAAACTTTAGCGAATATATCAGCGATATCTTTGACGTCATCATCAAGTTGAATATCAATCTTCAAGGATAGATCGACAGGTTCTAGCCAAATAATTTTACTGACGGACTCTCCTAAATTGCGGTTATCTTTTAGGAAAGTTTTTAGTTTTGTCTGAGCGAGTGTATTATTAGCCTGAGTTTCCCGGCTAGGTAGCAGATAAAGCCAATAGTTTCCCCTTAGTGTCAACTTTAACTGTTGTGTATCACTATGTTGGTCTGCAATGGAATAGAATGGATCTTCAGTGGAACTGGATTGATTTTCAATGAAACTATATTGACGTTTTTGCTTGTTATACCAGTATGTATAGCGTTGATTTTTAGGTTCACGAATAAGTTGTACATCATTAAAGAAAAAATAACCATCGATTTTGTCGTTGCTATGCAAATCTAATAAAGCCCGACGATAATCTTCTTCGGTGATAGGGCCACAGGTCAATATTTGTTGAGGGCCAAACTCTTTAGGGAAAATACCATCGCCTGGCGTCCGTTCTTCTTGTTTAGGAGTAAGAAGATCTTTCAGTGGTAATGAATGGCGGTAAGCTAAATCCGATGCACCATAACAACAAGCTTCTAATAAGGTGATGCCTGGATCATTTTCCCCCATATCGTTCCAACATTGGCCGGATTGTTGCTCAATAACGGTTTTTGCCTGAGTAAGTAAGGTATCAAAGGCAATATCGTCTTTAATAATGGGAAATAGTCTATCTCGATTATTCATTTGTTAACTCCTTCGTTTAGGGGGGATTATTACCAGACTAAAATCAATACTTCATCATCGTCGGCTTCTATACTTTTACCTACAGCATCTGTGGATAGACTGTCTTTTTGTAAAGTCAAGTTAGTGACCCGTTCAACATAGGGTGATTGTTGAATCGTGGCTAATAACTGGTAATAGTCAATGCGATTACCTGGTGTTACGCCAATAGCAATATTTTCTCCCCACGGCATGTAGATTCGACTCAGTTCCTGTTGTAATTGATGGCGGCCATAATCGGGATTAACTCCTGAAGCAAATACCAATTCATAGCTAATCGGGACATCAACGTATGTGGGATTCTGAATTTCAATAGTTGCCCAAGGGCTGCTTAATTGATCTATCCATTCGACCATTTCAGTTAATCGAGCTTGGTTTAATTCTGGGCGGAGTGAATCATCATTATCTTTATAGCGATTATTAGGGATGACGATTAATTGGCGCTTTTCTGGCGCTGGTATTTTGGTTAATTCACTGGTAGAAGGGTATTTGACATCAAATATACTGACAAACCGCTCTTTTAGTAAGGTGACAATATCACCCCAATTTAATGCTCGGTTACGATGGGACAGCCGGGAGGGAACTCGTTTTAGGAAGGTTTGCTCGTCTTCTTTTGGACGACCATTCCAAGATGTCCAAGGTTGAGCTACTTCACTGATTGCAACGGATGAATTCACCGGCTGTTTAATATTGTTGGCGGTTAGTCCATTTAACAAGTGATCCGCCTCAATGGTTTCTACGTTAATTAGAGTAGCGGTTATAGCGTTATATAACAGACCGTTAATTCTCGGATAATTAAGTGTTTTTCCACCAGATACCTTTGGTATCATCTCAGCTTTTAGCCAGTATTTATTTGTTGGCATTAGAGAGGTTTGATTGAAAGCGTTTTGTGGTAATAAAGTTTTCAAAGTTCCGCGATTAAACAGGTTGCGGGTTTGGTCGTTAACCAGTTGGGTTAATAGCTGCCATGTATTGTCTTTATTAAGATAAAACCAAGATATGGAGAACTCTTCAAAGCCGTCTAACTGCCAGTACAGGGATAAAGTTTGCCCCGGTAATACACCGGTAAAACCTAAATAAAATGTGTCATTGGTTAATAGTTGTTGTGTTTCTGACTTTTGAACGCTCCAGATAGAATTCGTCATGGGATAAATGGAGTATTGCTCGATTTTAGCCTCTGTGCTGTTTATTGTAATACCTGTAATGTTGGGTAGAGTAGATCCATTAGTAACGCTTATATTTAATGTCGGTACCTTAAATGTCATATTATTTAGAGTAATGGGTTGATCGATAGGATTAATATCGTCTGATACGAGAAGTTTAAGATTATTAGCCTCTTTTCTTACTGATAGAGAAGTCCATTTATTTTCTGAGCGAATCTTTGCTGTTATATCAGTAGGATTACCGTTCCAACTATCTTCTAGAGCCAATGTAATATTAAGTTTTTTCTCAGATATGTCAAATAAGGAGCAGATAATCAAGTAGCCGGACAGAATTACAGGGGAATCATTGTTAGTTGGGCTAAAAAGCTTAATACCGTTTTCAGGCAATTTAATATTATCTGAGTGGTTTAGTAGTATTGCCGATTTCCAGCCATCGTTATCTTTCCGATACCAACGCAGGTCGGTTAGTTTTCCTTGGTTCGCTAATAAATCAGCATCTGATGCATATTGTAACGGATTCCCAGCGCTATCCTGCCCGGCATCAAACAGGGTTCCTTTAGGGATAAGATATTCTGCATTATCTGTGTTTAAGGTAATGCCTAAAGCAACGCTATCCGCTTGTGCATTTCTCGGTTTCAATCCTAATAATTCCCGATAATAAAGATCACGATGTCGTACCGGGAAGGTATTAAATAAAATTTTGGTTGTTTCTAACAGTTTTAAAAAAGCCAATACAAAAGCTTGATGTGCCGGTAAATGTCCATCTGCTTTATTAACGTTTTGGTAAATTTCTGCTAATTTATCAGGATTATTTTTCTGAATAAAATAGAAGCTATCCCAGAATTTTTCTTTCTCTTGACCGAAAGGTATTTTCTTAGAATATTCTTGTAGCCAGTTTAACATATCCAGCGTACTTCTTTCATCAAGTTTAAATTCTGTCTCTGGTACGATAGCGGAAAGTTTATCTTTTAATTCGGTGAGTCCCATATTATACCACCTGTTATTTGAATATATTTCTGATATATTTTTACAGAATAATATCGTTATTTATCCGGCGTTAACGATATATTGACTGGGAATAAAACGGCCTTTTCCCATACTGGGGGTTGTTATATCCGGTACGCCTGACGGGTTAATTGCCGGTTGTGTCGGGGTAAAACGGGCGGTAAATTGCTGCCCGACAACAATTACCGTGGCGTTACTGCGGCAAAAGTTGACTTGTTGGCTGATATCCAATTGCGCAATGGTGACTATACCCATACCGAGTGTTGGGTGGCTGGGGGTAATATATTGCGCTTGAAGTTGTACCTTTTTTTCATCACCCACAATAGCGATCTTTTTACCTTGGATTTGAGCGTGTCCGCTGCCTCTGATAATTGCCGGTCCCAAAATGGTGACTTGCCGGTTGCCGAATAAGGGTTCGAATAACAAACTATCGCCATCGATGATCAATTGCTTACTCATAGGCTCACCTTTGCCCGACCTTCATTGACTTCAAGAATGCCTTCAAGCTGTTGACTAATTTCACTGCCTCTTAGGGCATAGGTCACTTGAATATGTAGAGTATTAGGTGATCCTGTTTTCTGAGTTACCTGAATATCGGTGATTTCAGCACGAGGTTCATAGCGTAGAACTCGCTCTTCAATACGGGTTTGAATCTCCGATAACAATTCATCACTGATATTTTCAAACATATAATCATTCAGACCGCAGCCGTAATCTTCACGCATAATCCGTTCACCGGGTTCAGTTAGAAAAAGGATTTTCATACTTTGACGAACATTTTCTGCGCCTTCGGCCATTGCTACGCCTGTTTCAAGAGAAAACTGTGGTGGAAATTTCCAGCCGCGACCATAAATATCGGCTAATATTGAGTTTGTCATTTCAATACCTCATTACTGTGTTAAGTTAATTTTCGCGCCCTTAATATCCACCCCGGATTTTCCTGTAGCTGATAGAGATTTTTCTGCTTGTATGTTAATTTCGTGGGCCTGAGTGATGAGATTTTTAGATGAATTGAGCGTAATATCTTTATCCTGTTGCAGAGAGACTTTATTTTCTCCGCTATTAAGTGCCACGGTGTTTTCTTTATTATCGAAGATTAATGCCTGTTGTTTATCTCCTCGTTTGATCACTAAGGTTTTCATTTGATTTTTTTCACTGGGTTCTACCGGCGATTTATTTTTAGGATTATGCATGGAACCTAATATCACCGGAAAACGGGGGTCACATTCAAAGAAGCCGATAATAACTTCATCTCCCGGTTCTGGATAAAAGCAGAACCCACTTTCATGACTGGCATAAGGTTTACCTAAACGGGCAAAGAGTACGCCTTGGATTAAGTTTAATGCCGGTATTCTGACCGGGATACGGCCTAGCGATTGGCTGTCTTGCTGATATTTTTCCACGATACCGATATGTAACTCTTTTACCTGTGGCACCGGAGGGTCAACATCCGGCAACATGCCTAAGGTTAATCGGGTGCGCCAGCCTTGCCGCTGGTTAATTATCTGATTTACACCGGTGATAATCCCTTGGCCATCCATTCCCTGACCAAAGCCGTTTAACGCTAAAACGTCCCCCGGTTGGTAATGATGATTACCTTCGATTTCAAAGCTACCGGATATATTATGACTGCGTAAGTTATCCATAATGCCTTGAGCAAGATGTTTGGCTTGTTCATTATCCAATGGATAGCTGTAAGCCCATTGCCACTCTTTATCAGCTAGCGCAGCGATGCTGTCCACGGCCAGCTTGTTGCTGCCAAGCTTGCTGTTTTGGGTATTGATTGCCTGAGAAAGCTTTTGTTGAGTCACATCCCAGGCACGTACACTGACGGTTTTAGGGTTGTGTTGGTTATTCCACTGGAGATCCGCTTCAAATAGCACAATATTTTGATCGCTGGCATGCCGATGAAGGGTATGCACAGTTGACTTATTCAGCGCTTTAGGTGTTATCAAGGTAACTGACTCATTGCCGGGCAGCAGCCAGGTATTAGTGGCAGTCAATCGGCTTTTTAGGAATGCCCAGTCATTGCAACGGAATTGCACCATTTGTTCATGAACGGTTTTGAGTTGCGGCGCCTGTTTGATCGTCGTTTGGATGCCATTCTGATTAAAGAGTTTTTTGATAATCGCCTCATCACTCTGTTTATTAAATAGCTGCGAGTGAAAGCTATGGGTTAATTTTTGCAGGTGATGTTTTGCTGTCAGGGTAATGATGCTGTCTTGACCTTTAAGCCCCAGTGTTTGTCGCACGATAACACCCTTAAATAACACGGTTTTTTGCATCTGCACGATAACTTCATGATTCGGGCGACAGCTTGTCAATTCAGCCTGCGTCTTGGCGTCAAAAATATGGCTGGCATCACCGGCTATGCCTAGAGTGATGTTGGCCGAAGGGATGCCGTTGATGTGATGGTGGGTTGTCAGGCTGATTACGGTAAATTGGTTGAGTGTCTTACCACCTATCTTGATGATTACTGTGGGTATTTTCATGTATCCCTCCGTGCTTGTAAGGTTTGCCCGGGGGTAAAGTCATCAAGATTATCCAGATCGTTTTGCCAGGCCAGAGAGAGATAATCGATACCGCCTGCCAGAGAAGCGCCGGCGCCTAAAGCAATTAAGGGTAAGGAGAGCATGTCTGTGACGCTAACCGCAGTGGCCGGCGGCGATTTTAACTGCCGCTCGGTGTCCTGAATCACTAAGCTTTCATCTGCCACTAAAGATAAGGTCGCACTGGCCCGTAAAGGGGTGGCGTCCCGGTCAAACAGGGTGTAGTTGATGGCAAGGCCGCTGGCCCGGCAGGCAAAATAGCCTTTATTTTCCCAGCGCATTTTTCCCCATTTGATTTTAAGGAAGTGGGGTACTTTGGTGCTGGCGTCAACCGCACACAGGGATTTTAAGGTCGCAAGCTGGGTTTCTATTGGTGTGCTATTGCCGGGCATCGATGCATCAAATAGCAGGACTAAGGATAATCCGGCAGGTTGGGATAACACATAGCGGCTGCTTTGGCTGGCGCGATTGACACTTTCATCCTGTTGGTAGCGGGTTTGGTAATCAAGCTGAATGGTATCGGGGTTGTACATGGCTTGTAAGCTACCCACGGAAATTTTGCCTTCCCGATCTTTGAAGGCTGTTAAGGTGAGTCTGGATAAACCGCGTTCAATTAAACTCATAATCGCCTCCTGTTTCACGTAATGCCTCTAATACTTCCCGTTTCACCATCTCAACCAAACGGGCGTTATCCAGCTTTTCTTGGGCTAATGTTCGTGAACCGAGTTGATCATTCGTCGGATCGGTGACTTTAGCCTGAATAATCAGTTCCTTAATTTCTACAGTCATGCTTTTACTCCTAACCAGCGCATATCCTGATAACGTAGTTCTAGTGCGCTCACCAACACGGTGTTGCTATTAGCATCAAAGTCGCTGGTGGACCAACGAACCGGTAGCGCGTTACTGACGGTCCAGCTTGCTACAGGTAACGTGTTTTCGTTCAGCAGCATGATGACGACATCGGCATACACCGCTTTCTCACCGCGCAGCACGCGATCAAATATTAAGGTGAGTGGGGTGATGGTCATGACTCCACGCTCCAATACCAGACTGCCATGTTGGATCTTTTCGGTTAGCCAGACATTTCTGGCGTTTTCCCCGCCTTGGCTGTGTTGAGTGGTTTGCAGTTCTCGACTCAGGCCCGATATGCGCTGAAAGGCGATATCAAGTGGGCTGGGAATGTTGTTAAATAGAAAACTGGCGATAAAACGGTGTGATACTGACGGGGTGTATAAGTTGTACATGTTTTTCCCCTGTTGAGATTAGCTAGATACAGTATTGTTACGGATATCAAATGTCAGACTCAGCTCAATAAATTCCGCCGGAATTAACAGGGCCAGCCTGATTTTCATGATCATCTTTCCGGCCAGGATATCGGCTTCACTCATTGATTCATGAACACCCAGTAACACCTCAAATGCTTGATCTTCCTGAGTGCCGCGCAATCCACCTTGTAACCATAACTGACGTAGCCAGTTGTGGGCCTGTCCTTTAAATTTCATCCAGGTAATGGCGTTATTGGGTTCAAAGACAAAGGCTCGACCAAGTTGGGTCATGTGGGTTTCGATATAGGAAACCAGTCGGCGAATTTGGATATAACGCCAAGGGGAACCCGGCGTGTTGTCCAGTGTGCGGCATCCCCAGATTTTAATGCCTTTGCCGGGGAAACTGCGAACCAGATTCAACGAAGTGCCTTCTTGATTAAGGTTAAGGAGGGCGCCTGCTTCAATGTAAGAGCGTACCGGGCTGATCACCTTGGTTAAAGCGACATTGGCAGGGGCTGTCCATACGCCTTTTTGGTTGTCATTGCGTTGTATAACAGCGGCGACCGCAGCGGTAGGTGAAAGTACGATATGTTTATCTTTCTCCTGGTAGGCGCTTATCAGCCTTGGCCAGTATACGGCGCCCCATTGTCGATCACTTGAAGAAAAATCAGCCAGACAATTAGCAGCTAATGTTGGATCGTCAGGAGCATCCAGTAATCCCATGATGCCGCGTCGGCTTTTGCAAAGTTCAAGTATTGATTGCCAAGATTGTAGCCAAAGGTCTTTTGGAGTGTTGGTATCACTAAAACGAGCAATATCAGGTACAACAATCAATGTAATTTCGTTCTCTGTGGAAATGGCTTGTTTAACCCAGTCCTGTTGTAGGGCGGTAATCAATAATTGAAAATCATTTAGCGATTTATCATGGCCCAGTGATAGGACATAAGCTTGCCGACCACTGTTTTCAAAGAAGTGGCGCACTGAATAATAGGTTAATCCTGATTTACCAAAATGTTGGGTAAAGTCAGTCAGGCTGTTTAGTTTAATGGCGGTTTTATTACTTGAGCTTTTTTCGGTATAACCAATAAAAACGGGGACACCGATAAATTCATTGTTTGGTGGCAGAGATATACGGCTTTCCGTTATCATGACGCCCGGCTGTTTTGTCTCTGTTGTCATTATCATCTCCTCAATGACTGAATGGACGCGGTGTTAAACCGCGTCTCAGTACGGTTACTGTGCTACATGTTGCGAGAATTGAAGGATAATAAATTCAGCCGGACGAACCGCCGCCATACCGACTTTGACAATCATTTTGCCTTGTTTGATATCCTCGTCGGTCATGGTGATACCTTTGCCGATTTGCACAAAGTAAGCTTCTTGCGGTTTATTTCCCGCGAGTGCTCCTTGTTGCCAAAGTTGATAGAGGTAGTTGTCGATGGCTGTTTGTACCCGCTTCCAGGTTGGTTGGCTGTTGGGTTCAAATACTGCGAAACTCATGGCATTTTTAATATCCCGCTCCGCGCTGTTAAACAGGCGGCGAACCGGGATATAACGCCAGTTATCTTTGTCCTCAAGTGTGCGAGCTCCCCAAACGGTGACACCGGTATTTGGAAATTCACGAATCATATTGATGGCTTTTCCGGTGTTATAGGTACCTTGCAAGTTGTCAGTGACTTTAAACTTTGGTTTCATTCCGCCTTGCAGTATGACATTTGCAGGTGCTTTCCAGACACCGCGGGTACGATCAACAGAACAATAGATACCGGCAATGGCAGCGCTTGGAGGAATATCTTTGGTAGTCCAATCTGCTGTTAAATAGGGGTAATAAGCTGCGGCAAAAGGGGTTGAGTCATACTTATCTTGGGATTTGTCACCAGAAGTTAATTCTTCGGCTGGACCATCCAGAATGGCAAATAATCCTTTGCCCGATTTACAAAGTGTGCTCACGGCAGTTTTGAGATCTTCTCCGGCAGCAACCAGTAATGTTACATCGTCAAGCTTTGGAACTTGTTGTTCTAAATCTTCTGTTTTGACAAGGTAGCCATATCCACCGCCATTAATAAAATAGGCACGTAGTGAAATATCAAGTTTGTCGGCAGGATCAAATGCTCCTTCTTTCTTTGTTAAATACTCCAGCCAACTATTAATACGAATATAGGTATTAGCTGATATTAATGAATTGTCATTTTTGACAGCAAAAACAGGTACTGCTGTTGCACTGGAACGAACAGAAAGTGACAGCGAGGCGTCTTCTTCAATATAAACGCCGGGATAAGTTGTTAGTGTTGGCATGTATTGCCTCCAATTATTGGGCGATATTATAGGGTATATGTGAATTGTAGGATGATGAATTTAGTTGGACGGGTGGCGGTTATGCCAATTTTGAGCATCATTTTTTCCCGTCTGATATATCAGTTATCGTGATACTTTAGGCAGCCTGAATGGTTACCCGATCTGCGGTAAGTTTTATCTCTTGGACCGCAATATCATTGCTGGTGGCATCAAAAGAGGGGGAGGTTAATGAAGTTGGGAATGCATTTGCTACGCTCCAGCTCATTAAAATTTCGGTACCGGCTTCATTGGTCAGGCTAATTGAAACGTCTTTTTTCTCAACTTGATTAAGCTGAATAGAATTAAGCCAGTCAAAAAGTTTGGTATCCCCAGGAAATACTCCTTTACGCAGCGTAATATTGATCAATTGGCGTTGGCCCGGCATTTTATAGTAATTACCGGCGCCATCTTTATACTCAATGACATCATAAGTAATATCCAGTCCCGAAACGCTGTTGAAAGGGATTTGTTCATCACCAACGGAGACAACAAATCGATAAGTCGGTATTGGATAGTCAACAGCAATTTGTTCCGCATTTATGGTCATAATTATTTCCTTTATTTTTCATGTGTATTACATGTTAAGCGCGATTATCGCTTTGTTTTAATTAGTACTGAGCTATAGACAATGGCTACCGCACTAACCTGATTTACCTTGGTTACTTTTTATATAGAAACGTTATTCGGTGAATTTGAGATCACATGGATGATCACGTTGGATTATAGTCAACCTACGTTAATTTCAAATATCAATTATTAATATTTAAAATTATCAATCAATAAAATCATAAATATGTAAATTACTTTATAATCACATGGTTATATTTTTCTATAAAAGGATGAATAAATGGTGTGTTATAAATTTTGATATAAAAAAGATGTGAGGTTTCAGTAAAGCGATTTATTAACAGAAGGTTACGTATAATTCTTTTTTCAGGTTTAATATATCAGGTCATTTTATTTTAATAATAAAGGAGGGGGGTAATGTTGTTATTTATGGTTTTCCTATAATAACAAACATTTTTTGTTGTGATTCTAATAGGGATAACTTGGATTTGTTTCCTTTACTTATTTCCATATTCCTATCTATTATTAACAGGCTATGATTCATATCGTTTGGATTTTATGGATAAAGTTATTTCTGGTTTTAAACCTAACTAATCTGTCTAAAGGAATATTATCTTATGAATTACAAATGCTTATTAACCATTTCAACCGCAGTATCGTTTGCCATTCTTAGTCCTTCATCATTGAGTCACGATAAACTTTCCCTTCCTGCTACGGAAATTACTAAACAAATTAATGCCGAAATGGCATCAACTTTGCCATTCAATGATAAATCTGATTTTGATGATGCGAAACGAGGTCTTATCGCCAGACCGGATTCTCTGATTATTCGTGATGATAAAGGTAAAGTTATATTAGATCTCGATAGTTACCGTAAGTTTATTACTGATAAAACACCGTCTCCAGATACCGTTAACCCCAGCTTATGGCGTAACGCGCAACTGAATATGGAATATGGACTCTATAAGGTGAGCGATCATATTTATCAAGTGCGCGGTTATGACATATCTAATATTACTTTTGTTGAGGGAAATACCGGGTGGGTTGTTTTAGATCCGGCTACGTCTGTGGAAACAGCAAAAGCAGCCTATGATTTAGTCAGCGAAAATTTAGGTAAAAAGCCAGTGGTGGGGGTGGTTTATAGCCATTCTCATGTTGACCATTACGGTGGGGTGCGCGGCATTGTTAATGAGGATGATGTTAAGGCAGGTAAAGTTCAGATCCTGGCGCCGGAAGGTTTTATGGAGCATGCTACCAGCGAGAATGTGATTGCGGGTAATGCGATGGGTCGTCGGGTTGTTTATATGTTTGGTACCTTATTACCCCGTAACCCTCAAGGCAGTGTGAATTCTGGCTTGAGTGCGACAACACCGACTGGAACGGTAACATTGATCCCACCAACACGGACTATCAAAGTAACCGGTGAGAAAGTGACGGTTGATGGTGTTGAGATGGTGTTCCAGATAACGCCGGGCACGGAAGCGCCTTCAGAGATGAATACTTGGTTTCCACAATGGAAGGCGATGTGGATGGCAGAAAATACGACTAATTCTATGCACAATATTTTATCGCTGCGTGGAGCCCAAGTGCGTAATGCTTTGGCTTGGTCAAAATATATTAATCAAACCATCGATTTGTACGGCGATCAGGTTGAAGTGAAGTTTCAGAGCCATAACTGGCCGATGTGGGGTAAAGAGCGAGTGGTGGATTATTTTAAAAAGCAACGGGATTTATACAAATATATTCACGACCAAACCGTGAATCTGATGAATAAAGGTTACACCGGTGAGGAGATATCCGAGATGATAAACTTGCCATCAGAGCTGGCGAGTTATTTTCCGAACCGTGGTTATCATGGCGCGTTGCGTCATAATGCCCGCGCGGTTTATCAGTTCTATATGGGGTGGTACAGCGGGAATCCTTCTGATCTAAATAACCTGCCGCCTCAACCTGCTGCGATTAAATATGTGGAATATATGGGGGGCGAGGCAGCGGTAATAAAACGTGCCCAAGCTGATTTTAATAAAGGGGAATATCGTTGGGTGGCACAAGTGCTTAAGCATGTTGTTTTTGCTAATCCTGATAGTGTGGCAGGAAAAAAATTGTTAGCTAAAGCCTATGAGCAGTTAGGTTATCAATCTGAGTCAAATTCCTGGCGGTCGGCTTATTTGCAGGGCGCTGTGGAGCTGCGCCGTGGTGTGCCAAAATCCGGTAGTTTGAATATTGCCAGTCCGGATACTATTCGTGCTATGTCGCCTGAAATGTTATTTGATTATTTGGCGATACGGTTAAACGGTCCGCAGGCTGCCGGTAAGAAGTTAGTGATGAATGTTAATTTCACTGATCTCAATAAGTATTACACGTTGACGGTAGAAAATGGTGTGCTGAATTATACTGAGAAGCAGGCGGTACAGGCCGATGTTACCTTGATGTTGACGAAAGCTATTCTGGATAAGATTCAGTTGGGGGGAAATAAATTTGACAGTGAGGTGCAAAAACAAAATGTGAAGATTACGGGAGACCGAGCCAAGTTTGATGAATTTATCGGTTTGTTGGACAGTTTCCCATTCTGGTTCAATATAGTGACGCCCCGTGAAGAGCAGAATATGATGTGATTTCTGGCTTCTGATAGCTGATTTTTTAAATACAAACTACAGCTTAATCGCTGTAGTTTGATTCAGAAAGTGTTTTATAAGAGATGTCAGGCAACAGGGCGAGCGACAATATTACGAGTTTCCATTCTGACTTCTTCAATACGAACGTCAATAATGTCGTTTAATTGGTAAGCGGTTTCACCTTTGATAATCACGGTGCCGGTCTCTTGGCTACATTGCAATTCATCGCGTACCGCATGCAGGAATGGCGCGGGTATAAAGGCTACCGCGCCGTTATCCACCAGGCGAACACGTAAACCGCCACGGGTAATATCAATGATTTCTGCGGTAAAGCGTTGTTCTGTTCCTGCATGGGGATAAAGGAAGCGGGCATACAGCCAATCCCCCACATCACGTTCGGCCATACGATTCAATCTGCGACGTTCAGCCAGTTGCAAACAGGTTTCTTCTGAGGGCTGTTCTACCTCCGTTTTTTGAATAATCGCTTTCAGTAAACGGTGGTTAATCATATCGCTGTATTTACGGATCGGTGATGTCCAGGTGGCGTAAGCCTCAAAACCGAGACCAAAATGAGGGCCGGGTTCAGGTTTAATTTCTGCGAAAGTCTGGAAACGACGAATGCGACTATCAAGGAATTGTGTTGGTTGTTTATCCAATTCACGGCGTAATTTGCAGAAGCCGTTTAAGGTCAACAACTCTTCTGTGTTGGCCTCGATACCATTTTCTTTCAGTAATTCAACCACTTGTTCAATTTGCAGCGGCTCAAAACCCATATGGACATTGTAAATACCAAAACCTAATCTATCGCGCAGGATTTTTGCGGCGCACAGGTTGGAAGTGATCATCGCTTCTTCAACAATACGGTTGGCTGTACGACGTTGTTCTACCACGATATCCAGTACATAACCATTATCATCGAGAATGAAACGATAATCAGGACGATCTTTGAAAATAAGCGCGTTTTGGTGGCGCCATTGGTTACGGCGATCACTCATTTCTTTCAGGAGATTGATTTGAGTTCCAATTGCCTCAGAAGAAGGTTTCCAGGTTCCTGTTTCTTCCAGCCAGTCGGAAACTTCGTCGTAAACCAGTTTAGCTTTTGATTCAACCCAGGTAGAGAAGAACGCAATATCATCACCCAGTTGACCATTTTCCAGAATGGAAACCTGACAAACCAACGCCGGGCGGCGGGCGTTAGGGCGCAGAGAGCATAAATTTTCTGACAGGTCGCGCGGCAACATGGGAATGTTAAAACCCGGCAAGTAGTTAGTGAAAGCACGTTGATGGGCGATTTGATCCAGTTCGCTGTTAGCCGCGATATAAGCGGTTGGATCAGCGATGGCGATACTGAGTTTCAGGCTGCCATCATCTTGTTTAACGATATGCAAAGCATCGTCCATGTCTTCCGTGGTTGCACTGTCGATAGTGACAAAATCCAGCGACGTTAAGTCAATGCGCTCAAGATCGCCATCGTTCATCTGACAATCGGCGGTCATGGTGGGAGCATCACGTTCCAGATTATGGCGAGTTAACGTTACCCACCAAGGGGCGTAGTGATCGCTGCCCTCGGTAATATAGCCGGTAATTTCCGCATGAAACCCACGACTGCCTTTCAGTGGATGATGGCGCATTTCAGCGACGGCCCAATCACCATGCTGAAATGGATGTGCGACCTGATTGGCCGGCCGGCAAGGGATAGCATCTTTTAACAGTGGGTGATCAGGAACGATCCATAAACGGTTATCGTTTTCTTTTTTCTGGATACGGCCAACGAAGCGATTTAGAAATGGTTCGACCAATGTTTCTGGTTCGGCGATCTCTCTTTCTTTGTCAGTATGAATAGCGGCAGTTACTCGATCGCCATGCATAACTTTTTTCATGTGTGGGGGAGGAATGAAATAGCTTTTTTGCCCATCGACTTCTAAGAATCCGAATCCTTTTTCGGTACCTTTGACCAAACCTTCTACTCGAAGTGTTTGGGAATGAAGTTGCTGTTTTAGCTGTGCAAGCAGCGGGTTGTTTTGAAACATAATATCCGCGGAGAAAGTTAGAGGGTTATTATCAGATAGTTTTTGGAATAACAGTTTTACGCGAATTGGCGGTGTCGAGCAAGCGACATCTGCAAAATAGCGCAAGACAGTATGGAAATTGCAATGAAAATTACAATAGTTACTCAGGGTAAATTTTTTCTTTAAATTCACATAGATCTTCAATAATACAGGAGCCACAACGAGGTTTACGAGCTATGCAGGTATAACGACCATGTAAAATAAGCCAATGATGACAATCAACTTTAAATTCGGCCGGAACGACTTGCAGTAATTTATTTTCGACTTCATCGACATTTTTACCGGGTGCGAATTGAGTACGGTTACAAACGCGAAAAATATGGGTATCGACCGCAATAGTCGGCCAACCGAAAGCGGTGTTTAACACCACATTGGCTGTCTTGCGGCCAACACCCGGCAGTGCTTCCAACGCGGCGCGATCTTCGGGAACTACGCCAGCATGTTTTTCTAGCAATATTCGGCAGGTTTTAATTGTGTTTTCCGCTTTGGTGTTATAGAGACCGATTGTTTTTATATACTCTTTCAACCCATCGACACCCAGATTCAGAATTGCCTGAGGGGTATTTGCCACGGGATAGAGTTTTGCTGTGGCTTTATTAACACTCACATCTGTCGCTTGCGCTGAAAGCAATACTGAAATAAGTAACTCAAATGGTGTTGTGAAAACTAATTCAGTTGTTGGCTTTGGGTTGTTGTCCCGTAAGCGCGTTAAAATTTCGATACGTTTCTGTTTGTTCATATCAAATAGAACTCTCCGATTCTTGCGACATTGTTATTGTACTGCTTTTTTCTTTTATTGCTCTGGTTTTCATTTTTTCGTCAATAAGATATTTTGCTGCCAGCATTAACCCCAAACCGATAAAAGCGCCAGGAGGTAAGATCGCTAACAGGAAAGGGGAATCCATATGAACGATTTCTATTCGTAATACCTTAGCCCAATTACCCAAAAGTAAATCAGCGCCATCAAATAGGGTTCCATTGCCGAGAATTTCTCTAATAGCACCGAGAACAAACAGCGCACAAGTTGCTCCTAATCCCATTGCTAAGCCATCAATAGCTGAAGGTACGATCGGATTTTTCGCGGCATAGGCTTCAGCGCGACCAATAACAATGCAGTTAGTCACAATCAGCGGAATGAAAATCCCTAGTGATTCATACAGGCCAAAAGCGTAAGCGTTAATCAACATTTGGACGGTACTAACAACCGAAGCGATGATCATAACATAAATTGGAATACGGATCTCGTTGGGTACCCAACGACGCAGGCTGGAAACCGCAATGTTGGTACAGACTAGAACCAGTGTCGTCGCCAGCCCCAAGCCAAGCGCGTTGGTCGCAGTGGAAGAGACGGCTAACAGTGGGCACAATCCTAGCAGTTGTACTAAAGCGGAGTTATTTTTCCATAGCCCTTGGATAAATAGGTTTTTGGTTTCACTCATGATTTTTCTCCACAGGATTCTAGAGAAGAGAGATGTTCAGGTAGGGTCTGTAAATAAAGCGCGGTCCGCTTGACGGAGTTTACCACGGCGCGCGGGGTAATAGTGGCGCCGGTAAATTGATCAAACTCACCGCCATCTTTTTTCACCGCCCAGTGTCGGTCATGATTAGATGTGATGGTTTTCCCTGAGAAGACATTAATCCAGTCTGAAATTCGGGTTTCAATTTTATCCCCCAGTCCTGGGGTTTCATGATGTTCTGTAACCCGTACGCCAAGCACTTTTCCTGAGAAATCGGCACCAATCAGTAATTGAATAGCGCCGGAATAACCATCCGGTGCTGTACTTTCTAGCGCTGCCGCCACGGGTTGACCGTTTTTACGCGCTAGATAGAGACGATGAGGCAAGTTATTGCCCAGAGCATTGGCGTTGACTAGATAGCATTCGTTTTGTATATCGTTGTCGTACAGAGCCGGCGGAATAACCTGATCAAGCAGCGATTTGTGCTGTAGTGCGGCCTGTTCTGCAATAGTACTTTTGGTGAGTGAATTCACGATAGCTGTCAACCCGGTAGTAATGGCGGCAAAAATAGCTAATGTGATGCCGTGACGTCGCATGGTTTCTAACATAACGGCTCCTTATTTATGCCCGTAAACGCGGGGTTGGGTGTAATGGTCAATGAGTGGCACGGTGATATTTGCCAATAAGACCGCAAACGCGATGGCGTCAGGATAACCACCATAAACACGGATAACCCAAACTAACAGGCCAATCATGGCGCCAAACACCAAACGACCTTTGGGTGTCGTGGAAGCACTAACGGGATCGGTTGCAATAAAGAATGCGCCTAGCATAGTTGCACCGGAAAACAGTTGTAATAATGGCGGCGAATAGCGGGTTGGATCAATCAGCCAGCTTGTGAGCGCACATAAACCTAATGCCATAATAAATGCCACAGGAATTTGCCAGGTTATTACTTTTCTGTTTAGCAGAATAAGCCCACCAATAAGATAAGCAATGTTGACCCATTGCCAGCCGATACCCGCCAGAGATCCTTGTAATATGGGTTGGCGAAGAACGTCATTGATATTGTGGGTCAATAAACCGGTTTTGAAGCTGTCCAACGGTGTGGCTTGGCTAATTCCGTCAAAACCTTGTTGCAACTGCTGTAATGTTGTTCCATCGGGAGTATGGCCGGTGAAAATCACCATCAGGCTGTCTAGCGGTGTGATTTGTGTTGTCAGTAAATCCATAGGAGGCAACCAACTGGTCATTTGCACTGGAAATGAGATTAGCAGTACGACATAACCCACCATTGCCGGGTTGAATGGGTTTTGACCAAGACCGCCATAGAGGTGTTTGGCAATAATCACAGCAAAGACAGTTCCTAATACAATCAGCCACCAAGGGGCCAGCGGTGGAAGGCTGATCCCTAAAAGTAAACCGGTCAGTAACGCGGAATTATCCTGCAAACGAGGCATAATTGCCTGTTTACGCAAAGACAGGGCAAAGGATTCCGCAAGCAGAGCGGTAATCACCGCAAGCAGGATCTGGAATAAGGTACCGTAACTAAAGAAGTAAGTTTGTACCGCGATACCGGGTATCGTTGCCAGCACAACCCACAGCATAATACGGCTGGTATTTTGCTGGTTGTGTGTAAAAGGCGAACTTGCGACTTTTAGTTTTTTATTGTCAATTTGAACGGGTCTGAATTTCATTTATAACAATCACTATTCTATTGAAATTTTCTGTTGTTCCTGAGAGCCTTTTTTGGCCTTAACCCTAGCGATGGCGGCAGCAATCGCCGCTTTCCGTGGATCGGTTTCTTCCGCTGGCGGTGTTTCCGCCTGATTTTCAGTTAATTGCTGAGTTTGAGCTTTCTTGGCTTTGACTCGGGCAATAGCGGCCGCGACGGCGGCTTTACGAGGATCGGTTTCTTCCGCTGGTGGTGTTTCCACCTGATTTTCAGTTAATTGCTGAGTTTGAGCTTTCTTGGCTTTGACGCGAGCAATAGCGGCCGCGATGGCAGCTTTACGCGGATCAGTTTCTTCCGCTGGTGGTATCTTTGCCTGATTTTCAGTTAATTGCTGAGTTTGAGCTTTCTTGGCTTTAACACGAGCAATAGCGGCCGCGACGGCGGCTTTACGCGGATCGGTTTCTTCCGCTGGTGGTGTTTCCACCTGATTTTCAGTTAATTGCTGAGTCTGGGCTTTCTTGGCTTTGACACGAGCAATAGCGGCCGCGACTGCATCTTTACGAGGATCTTGTTTTTCTCTAGCGGTGGTTTCTGGTTCTCTCGCTTCCAGAGATGGTGCGACTTCCTGATTCTGAGCCGCTTTCTTCGCTTTAGCTCTGGCAATCGCCGCGGCTAACGCGG
This sequence comes from Photorhabdus namnaonensis, assembly GCF_001684335.1. Classification (GTDB taxonomy): domain Bacteria; phylum Pseudomonadota; class Gammaproteobacteria; order Enterobacterales; family Enterobacteriaceae; genus Photorhabdus; species Photorhabdus namnaonensis. The sequence goes on along the minus strand of NZ_LOIC01000088.1, from coordinate 345,417 downwards.
CTTTGCGTGGATCTTCCGCACTTGTTGGTTCAGATGGAGCAATATTAATATTTTCAGCCGCCTGTTTTTCCGCCTGACGAGCGCGAAGCTGCTCTTTTCTTGCCTGACGAGCCGCTATTGCTGCGGAATTATCGGGTAATTGTCCCGGTTCTATAGCAACAACTTTACCTGCGTCAGCTTGCTTTTCCTTCACCCGGGAAAGCGCGTCTTGTACAGTACTTTTATCTTTATTATCAATTTGAACAGCCGATTTTTTGTGTCGTTCTTCACGGGCCAGTTTTTCTCGCTCCATACGGGCTTGTTTAGCTTCGAAACGCATTTTGGCTTCCGTTGAACGGCGGTTTTCCTGATCCAAGGCCCGAATTTCAGCTTTCTCCTGGCGATAATATTGCACCAGAGGAATATTACTTGGGCAGACATAAGCACAGGCGCCGCATTCAATACAGTCGAACAGATTGTGATCTCTGGCCTTTTCATGCTCTTGTCCACGACTGAACCAATAGAGTTGTTGCGGCAATAAACGGGCAGGGCAGGCTTCCACACATAATCCACAACGGATACAAGCCTCTTCCGCGGTGTTTGAATCCATTTCCTGATGGGATGGCGCCAGAATACAGTTACTGATTTTGACGATGGGCACGTTGAGGTCAGGCAGCGTGAATCCCATTAAAGGACCCCCCATAATGACCATCTGTTCTGATTGTGGTTCAAACCCGGCTAAATGGAGAAGAAATTGTACCGGAGTACCAAGCCGCGCCCAGAAGTTACCCGGTGAGGTGACTGCTTCGCCAGTAAGCGTCACGACTCGTTCAATCAAAGGTTCTCCATCAATAATGGCACGTTTGATTGCAACCACTGTACCTACGTTCTGCATCAGTACGCCGATAGCGGAGGAGCGGCCGCCGGATGGGACTTCTTTACCTGTCAGGATTTTGGTCAGTTGTTTGGCGCCGCCGGAAGGATATTTAGTCGGAATAACCCGGACGATAATCGATTTATCACCTTTTAGGGCGGTTTTAAGTTCTGTTATTGCTTCTGGCTTATTATCTTCGATACCGATTAAGATATGCTCCGGTTTAAGCAAGTGTTCCAGAATACGAATGCCTTCGACAAGTTCGCCGGCATGTTCCTGCATCAGGCGGTCATCCGCGGTGATATAAGGTTCGCATTCTGCCGCGTTAATAATCAGCGTCTTAAGACCATGCCGTCCACTTTGCAGTTTGGCGGCGGTAGGAAAGCCGGCTCCACCTAAACCCGCGATACCTGCCTGATGGATTCGGTTCAGGATTGTCTCTGTATCCAGTGATTGATAATCCGGTGTCTGAACGCGTTTACACCATTGATCGGCGCCATCTGGGCGCAAACGAACACATAACTCTTTCAACCCGGATGGATGCGCGGTAATACACGGTTTAATGGCAATAATTGTGCCGGAAGTCGATGCATGAACCGGTACTGTACGACCAATACCAAATGTTAAAGGTTGGCCTTTAAGCACCTTATCACCCACTTTAACCAGCAACTCGCCTTGTGTACCCAAATGTTGTTGCAATGGGATGATTAACTCTTCAGGTAGTGGCGCGATGCGTAAAGGCGTCTGGCTGGATTGCAGCTTCATTTCAGGTGGATGAATCCCACCGGCAAAATCCCAGATTTTGTTTTTATTGAGTAAATCTAATAAGTTAAACATGATGTTCAGCCTCAATATTTTTAACTGGGATACTGTTGATGGAAACGGAGTGCGATGGCTGAACAGTAATATTTTTAACGGGAATGGTTTTTAAATCCCATTTCCAATTAGCAGTGGTTGTGGCTACCGGGATCATCGTAATGCAGTCTGTTGGGCAAGGCGCGACGCACAGGTCACAACCGGTACAGAGATCTTCAACGATGGTATGCATAGCACGGGTAGCGCCGACAATAGCGTCTACAGGGCAAGCCTGAATACATTTGGTGCAGCCAATGCAATTCTCTTCATCGATAAAGGCGACTTTGCGGGCTGGATTTTGTACGCTTGCATCACCATCTAATGGTTGTGGATCGACACCAAGCAGCTCTGAAATTTTCAGCATAGCTTGTTCACCACCGGGTGCGCATTTGTTAATCATCTCACCATTATTCGCTATGGCTTCAGCATACGGGCGACAGCCAGGATAACCACATTGCCCACACTGGCTTTGCGGCAGAATATCATCAATGTTTTCAACAATAGGGTCCTCTTCCACCTGAAAACGGCGGGCGGCAAACCCCAGGATTAAGCCAAAAATTAACCCTAGTGCACTGAGTGCGCCAATAGCAATCCATAATGATGTCATCAGAACTTCACCAAACCACTAAAGCCCATAAAAGCCAAGGACATTAAACCCGCAGTGATAAGACCAATAGATGACCCCTTGAAAGGGGCGGGGACATCAGCGACAGCCAGACGTTCACGAATAGCGGCAAACAGTACCATAACAAGAGAGAAACCGGCGGCAGCGCCGAAACCATAGATAGCGGATTGTAAAAAATCGTGTGATTGATTGATATTCAGCAGCGCCACGCCAAGTACAGCACAGTTAGTCGTAATTAACGGCAGGAAAATACCCAATAACCGGTATAACGTCGGGCTGGTTTTGCGTACAACAAGTTCTGTGAATTGCACCACCACCGCAATAACCAGAATAAAGCTCAGGGTACGCAAATAGATTAAATCCAGTGGTAACAAAATAAAGGTATTCACCAGCCACGAACAGACAGAGGCCAGTGTCATAACGAATGTTGTCGCAAATCCCATCCCGATGGCGGTTTCCAGCTTTTTAGATACGCCCATAAAAGGGCATAAGCCAAGGAATTTCACCAAGACAAAATTGTTAACCAATACGGTTCCAACAAATAAAAGAAAATAGTCAGTCATTGCTGTGCCTGAAAATGAGTTTGTTTACTTTTTATTAAGTTGACTTTTATTAAATTATAAGTATGCCCTTGTCTTACCAGGGGCAATCTATTGTTAATGATAACAACCAAAGAAAGTTGAGGTTATCGATCTTGTGTGAAAGTCATTTTGACTCGATGAGAGCGTTTAATGTAGGGGACGAAAATAGCGGTTGCCAATAGCGGCCATGCTAATGCGCGTAAAGCCATTTGATCAGGAATAGGGGAGAAAGCAAAAGTTTTCAATGCGATTAATACGGTAACAATAAGCCAAATAATAAAAATTTGCGGGAACCTTTTTGATCGAATGAAAAGCAGTTTTAATACCCATAGGGTGAAACACCACATTACCGCAGTAATGGCGACGGAAAGAAACCACATTAAAGTAAAGTGATTATTCCCGGCACTTAGTGCATTGTTTTGACTAAAAAATGCCACAATATATAAGACGAGCATTATACTGGCGCTGAGAAAGGTCATAATCAGATAAGCTGCTGGAGCCAGAATCCAACCATTAATTCGGTGGTAATCATTGGTTTGATACATAAATCATTCCACTTGAAGCTATACGAAAAAAGAATAATAGGCGATTCTGATGACTTAAGAAATAGGTTATAGGAATAGATTGGTTGAAAGATCTTCAAGGGTAGATTCAGAGATAATTTGCTCAACGGTCATTACCAATGATATTTTTTACGGATGCTGAAATTGTTGCATGTTATTAATGAGTTTGAGGGGCTGTTATGCGTGAGCTGTTAAAGGTTGGGTTGGTGGGGTATGGTTATGCAAGTAAAACGTTCCATGCACCGTTAATTGCCGGCACTGCTGGTGTTAAATTGGCCGCCATTTCCAGTAGTGATGCTGAAAAAGTGAAATCAGATTGGCCAAATATTCCGGTGGTATCCTGCCCTGAGGATCTTTTTAATGATCCCGACATTGATTTAATCGTTATTCCGACACCTAATGATACGCATTATCCTCTGGCACAGAAGGCATTGGCAGCGGGTAAGCATGTTGTGGTGGATAAACCATTTACCGTCACCGTTGAACAGGCTGAATCTTTAAAAGAGCAGGCAGAAAAGGCGGGTTTATTACTTTCTGTTTTTCATAACCGCCGTTGGGATTCCGGTTTTCTGACGATAAAATCGTTAATTAAAGAAAATCGTTTGGGTAAATTAAAATATTTCGCATCCCATTTTGATCGTTATCGTCCGGTTATACGTCAAAGATGGCGTGAAACGGCGGGGCAAGGAAGTGGTATTTGGTATGATTTAGGGTCTCATTTACTCGATCAGGCGGTTCAACTATTTGGTAAACCGCAATCTATTACCGCTGATTTGGGGATGATCCGCCCACAAGCGGAAGCGGTAGATTATTTCCACGTGTTGTTGAATTATTCGGATATTAAAGTGGTTCTTCATGCGACAACCGTGGCGGCGGCTGAGTCTGCTGTTTATACGTTACATGGTATGGAAGGCAGTTATGTAAAATATGGTCTTGATCCTCAGGAAGAACGGTTGAAAGCAGGGGAGAGGCCGCCGCATGCCGATTGGGGATATGATATTCGTGACGGTGTTATGACACTGTTAAGCGGAGAGGAGTTAGTGACTGAATATGTTCCGACTTTGCCTGGTAATTATTCTGCTTATTATGCTGCTATCCGTGATGCGATTACGCTAGGTAAACCTAATCCGGTCACGGCAAGTGAAGCAATTCAAATCATGAAATTAATTGAAGCCGGTATTCAGTCGGCAAAACAACAATGTGCAGTGGTAATTTAAGCTATTTATTGATTAGCCTGGTTGGCCGGGCTAATTATTTGCAAAGCAAGGAAAATGATAAATGACCTGGTGGCAAAAATTAAAAATAGATCCTTTTTTGATGGTATTAGTGACGGTCGTTGTTATTGCGACATTCTTTCCTTGCGAAGGTGAAATAAAAGTAGGATTTCAGCGGCTAACTACAGCGGCTATCGCTCTGTTGTTCTTTATGCATGGCGCTAAATTATCCCGTCAGGCCATTATTGCCGGCATGGGACATTGGCGGCTTCATTTAGTGGTTTTTCTCAGTACTTTTGTCTTATTCCCAATTATCGGATTAGGACTGAATTTGCTAGTACCCGAAATTATGACGCCAACGATTTATTGGGGATTCCTTTATCTTTGCGCGTTACCGGCTACCGTTCAGTCAGCTATTGCTTTTACTTCGGTTGCTGGTGGTAATGTTGCCGCGGCTATTTGCAGTGCTTCGGCATCCAGTATTTTGGGTGTGTTTTTATCGCCAATATTAGTCGGGTTGATGATCCATACACAGGGAGAAGGCAGTCCCGATACATTGGCAGCAATAAAATCTATCGTCCTTCAATTGATGGTTCCCTTTATTATCGGGCATCTGTCACGGCCATTAATTGCACGTTGGGTGGAGAAACATAAAAAACTAGTAAATATAACTGATCGGTCATCAATTCTTTTAGTGGTTTATGTGGCTTTTAGTGAGGCGGTTGTAGAGGGAATATGGCATAAAATTGATGGTTATTCGCTACTGATGATTGGGGTTATTTGCTGCATTATGCTGGCGATTGTGCTGATTATTAATACTTATACCGCTCGCTGGTTGGGTTTTAATAAAGAAGACGAAATTACGATTGTTTTTTGTGGTTCGAAAAAGAGTCTGGCTAATGGCGTACCAATGGCGAATGTGCTATTTCCGGCTGCGACGGTGGGTGTAATGTTGCTGCCGTTGATGATTTTTCATCAAATTCAGTTGATGGTGTGTGCCGTATTGGCACAACGTTATGCTCGGAGGTTAAAACGGAGATAAATATAAATCTATGATAGGGAATTGTTGTAAATATATATTAATGATATTTACAACAATGTAATATTTAACTGAGAAATTTAAATCGTAAACTTCTATTTGAATTTTATATTTCCCCAATGAATGCAATTTTATATTTTAAATATTTTTCTTCTGAGATCTAAAACTAAGGAGTTTGGAGTCCGGTCATGTAAAACCTCGTTATCCGATAAGCGCTTTTGCTTTAGCTCTTATATCTTCTAGTTCTGAAGAATTAACATTGCCTTTTTTTGTCACTTTTCTGGCTCGCCAATCAATGCATGTTACCTGGTCAGCTAAGGCGACACTATCGCGGCTTCCTGATAGCTCAACTTCAAAAGGATAATCTTTTGCCTTCGTTGTGCAAGGAACACAGAGTAGTAACCCCACCTTATTGTTATATGCAAATGGACTCAGTACTACTGCGGGGCGATGGCCTCCCTGTTCGTGTCCAGTCACAGGATCAAAGTCAATCCAGATAATATCGCCAGCATCAGGCACAAAACGAGAAACCATCAGATCAATTCCTTACCCACTGGAGAACCAAAATCTATTTTTTCATGAATATTTTCCGGTGTAATTCCGGCTAATAGCGCATCTAGAGAATATTCTTTCGCCCTGATTGGAATAATGATAATTCGACCATCTTCGACAGCAATATCAACAGTATCATCAACATTAAGTGAGGCGGCTTGCATGATAGCTACCGGAAGACGTACAGAAGGGCTGTTACCCCATTTTTTCACTACTACTTGTGCCATTTTTAAATCCTCAAAGTATCAACAATGAAGATACTCTATCAGTTTTAATTTTAAGTATCAACTTTGTCGATACTCTACTTGTGTGTTGTCATAATGCAAATGAAAACTGTTTTTGAAGCGGGAGTTTAGGAACCGGAAATAACGACGAAAGGGGACGATAGAGCGCAGTTTTGCAGATGCGAATGTTGTTGGTGAGCTAGCAGGGCGGCTAATTCCTGAGTACAGGCTTGTTCACCAAAAGTTCTGCTCAAAATTCCGATAAGGTGAATGTCGATATCGCGATTTTGACGGGCAAAATGGATACCATCAATAATCGCCTGGTGCATATGATAGATATGCTGTGCATCGTCCTGATATCTTTTTGGAAGAAAAGTATTAGAACGATATTGAAGGCTTTATAATCTCAATGAATTCATATTTAATGAGTTTATTGAAGAATTCCTAAACAGATTAAATAATTGCTTATCTCTACAAGGAAACTACATTCTATCAGATATGAATAATTTTAAAGCCTCTTTTCTTGAAATAAAAAGTAAGATCAAGGAGTAAAGAATTTATGACTCTAAGTATAATCATTCCTTCTTATAACAAAAAAGAAAGTCTAATGTCTTTGCTCTCTTTACTAAACAAGCAAAGTTCGGATTTTAATGACTTCGAAGTAATAGTTGTAGATGATGGTTCTAGCGATGAGACTTGTCTCGCTGTTACTAAACGAGTTTACAACTATAAACTCAAGTATATATATGTACCTGACGAAGGTTTCCGTGTAGCCCGAGCGAGAAATATTGGAGCTAAAAATGCAAAAGGGAAGCTACTGGCGTTTATTGATGCTGACGTACTTTTGCCAAGTGATTTCGTTAAGAATGTGATTAAGTTCCATAGCGCTAACCCACAATCAGTTTCGATTGGAAATGTATACGGTCTGTACTCTGAAAATAAATGGGATCTAAAAGTTGACCTAGATGATGTAGACAGCGCAATTAAAAGGATGAAAGAACTGGGTGTTGGCAAAGATATTCGTCAAAGCTCATACGCGAGATTCAACTATAAATTATGTTCCATGCCTGCACCTTGGGTTTTTTTATGGGGAACAATATTTAGTGTAGAAAAAGAACTCTTTGAAAAAGTGGGCTGTTTTGATGAACATTTTAAATCATGGGGTGGTGAAGATATTGATCTTGGTTTCCGGCTTCACAAAGCTAATTCTCAATTTCATTTGTTTGAGGGGATAGAAGGTATACATCTGTCTCATCCAGAGGAGGATGATGCAAATTATAAGACCAACTTAGAAAATAAAAAATATATTTCTGAGAAATATAGTAATGAAATGACAGATTGGCTTATAAAAGAAGAGAATATATTTAAATTAAATGATTTAATAATTTCACAAAATACTAACGAGAATGATTTTTAATATGATTAACGTTGCTATTGCAGGTGTTGGAAATTGTTGTTCTTCTCTCTATCAAGGGATTTATTTTCACTCAGATAGCGATCCAATAATTAATAATCTAGGTATTGCAATCAAAAATATTAATGTGAAATCTGCATATGATGTTGATTGTAGGAAAGTTGGTTTACCAATATCAAAGGCAATTTTTGCAAAGCTCAATTGTGCAAGGGTCTAGCCTTAAAGAAAACGAAATAGATATATTGATAAACTATTTACTTGTTGGTTCTCAAAAGGTTACCGAATATCTTTCTGAATGTTGTCTGGAATCTAGTGTTTCGTTGCTTAATTGTATTCCAGTTTTCATAGCGTCTGATCCGGAGTGGGACAAAAAGTTCTACGATAAAGGAATCCTCATCCCTGTTTTGCGGATTATAAACTGAGACAGTTTAGTAAGTTGTAAGCAAACCATTAGTCTAACCAAATTGACTAGACCAATAAAAATAACTATGCTTAAAGTATGTACAACAAGAGGTCATTTTATGGAAAAGGTTAATATTTACGACGCGAAAACTAACTTGTCCAGAATTATCCAGGAAGTCGTTCGCACTGGTGAACCCGTAGTAATTGCCAAGAATGGTCAGGCATTGGTTAAAGTTATCGCATACAGAGAAGATAAACCTAAGCGCAAGCTCGGTTTCCTCAAAGGCAAAGGTAGAGTTCCCGCCAATTTTGACGATATGAACAGCACCGAAATTATTGATATATTTGAAGGAAAATACTCCTAATGGATTTGTTGTTAGATACCAATATTCTGTTGTTTATGGCATATGAACCGGAAAAATTGAAAGCAGATATTGTCAGTGATTACATAACCGTGATCCCTAATAAATAATAAGTAATTTGGGCATCGTAGTTTCTATTGGGATCTGAGGCATGAGCGGCCCCTCCTATTTGTACATTATATTTCAAGTAATAACCATAATCAGGAATGGAAAACCCATTCCCGAACTGTTTATATTTAACGACTTGCTGCTTTCATACGTAATGCCTGTTTTTCTGCATCACAGATAAAAGCGGTTTCCAGCCCATTTATCTGAGCCTGGCGAATTTGAGCAATAGATAAACCTGCGGCAGGTGCGGCAACTTCATATTCATGGCGGATGTCTATGCCTTCAACCGCCGGATCATCGGTATTAATGGAAGCAAGAATACCTTTTTCCAGAAATTGTTTCAGTGGATGATCCAATAAAGAACTGACGGTGCTGGTTTGAAGGTTTGAAGTTAAACAGGCTTCAATACCAATACGGTTTTCAACCAAATAATCCATCAATCCGGGATCGGTAATGGCTTTTACTCCATGACCAATACGAGTGGCTCCTAATTCACGAATGGCTTGCCAAATACTTTCAGCGCCGGCGGCTTCACCGGCATGGATAGTTATTTGCCAGCCAGCATCACGGGCTTTGGTAAAATGAGATTGAAACAGATGACCGGGAAAACCTAACTCGTCACCCGCCAGATCCAATGCTGTAATATGTTGGCGATGGGCTAGCAGGGCGGCTAATTCCTGAGTACAGGCTTGTTCACCAAAAGTTCTGCTTAAAATTCCGATAAGGCGAATGTTGATATCGTGATTTTGACGGGCAGAATGGATTCCATCAATAATTGCCTCAACGACCCCTTCAATCGGCAATTTGTGGTTCATCGCCATGTAATAAGGGGAAAAACGTAACTCAGCATAATCGAGCCCAGAATTGATGGCATCCTCAACATTTTCAATAGCAACACGACGACAGGCGTCCAAATCAGCCAGTACCGCCACTCCCCAATCAAGTTTTTGTAAAAAGCTTACCAGGCTCGGTTCATTGTTAATAATTTGTACGTGAGGGCGCAGTGATTCCAGATCGTTTGCTGGAAGCTGAATATTATGCTGGGTGGCGAGATCTAAAATAGTCTCCGGCCGGATATTTCCATCAAGGTGGCGGTGTAAATCTGTCAGTGGGAGTTTTATGTCAATCACATTCCGGTCCTTTTTTATATAAAAATGCCAGTCACATACGTTGACTGGCAATTTAATAGCGCGTTTTATTGAGCAGGTTGCACAGTGCCTTCTGTTTTCTCTTTTCCGCTGTCGTGGGTGTCGCCTTCTGGCATTGTTTGCTCTGGTGCTTCGTTATTATCAGAAGAGTCGTCGGATAAATAGTATTCAGACAGGAACTGATGTAAAGGCATTTTCTTACCGTTCATTTCTACATTACCGTCTGCATAGTTAAACTTAATGCTGATAGCATCTTTATCAACAGTGGTAAGTTTAAACAGTTGGCCTAATTGTTCAAACTGATTTATCTGTTGTTCAGCATTCTGTTCAGCCTTTGCTTTATCCATGCCATTCATGATCATTGACTGAGTGGAGAACTCAATCATCATAGGTCTTGGTAATGTGACATTCAGAGACATGTTCTGAATTAAAGTGCGAATAGCTTCTTCTGTTTTCATTGAGTACAAGCTACTTTTATCTTTCGGTAAGTTCTTCAAACTCACTTGGTAATTAATGGTGCTTTCACCTTTGGAATTTTTCCAGGTTAATGGTTCGATACCAAATTGTGGATTGTTTTTCAGTAAAATAGGCAGGTTAGACAATACCGCGTCAATAATAGCGGTATCTGCCGCATCGGAAGAGAGATCACCAGAAGAGAGTGATTTAGCGGCTGCATCATTGTAAGCTTGAGTAAACTGACGAACGGCTTCACCATCCAGACGATCCGCGGTAATGACAAACTTACCAGAACCAAAATCAATATTTTTCAGTTTGAGGCCATCTAAACTGTAAGTGATTTTCCCTTTCAGATTAGTTTCATCTTCACCAATATTTGAATCTATTTTAACACCGGAAAGCATCATATCTTCATTGCCGATGCCTTTTAGACTGATTTCCTGAATTTTAATGCTTTGATCGCCAACATAGATATCAAATTTGCCTTTTTTATTGGACAGGTTTAAATCAATACCTTTGACAAGGAAATTTTCGTCATTTTTATTGATGGCTAACTGGTCACTCTTGATTGCCAGTGATATCTCTTTCAGATCACGACTGAGATCGGAAGTCAGTTTGGCGCCGGAGAAATTGAACTTAGCCCCATTTTTTTCAAATTCGACAGGGATGATATCAACATCAGAAATAACAAAGCCACGATAACTGACACGTGAATCAGAAGTTAGCAGCGATTTTCCTTTAGTGATTTCAAACAGCGGTTTTAAAGCTTCATTATTCTCCAGTTCGGAATGAACAGAAGCCATACTAGGAATTAAGGTTAGTTTTTTCACTTGTGCGAGTGGGAAAGGGCCGTGATCAATCACAGACTTAATTGAAATCTCTTCACCTGGTTTAATTTCTGCGTTTTCAACGCCATCTTTAGCTTTTAAAACGAGACGAACGTCAGAACTGAACACGCCACGGTGGAAATCTTTACTCTGTAACATCAGACCTGTTTCAGGGAAAGCTTTTTTCATTTCAGCATTAGCGCGGGAAATCGATTGATCTATACGCTGTTCGATCTGTTTACCTGTATACCATGAGGCTCCAGTCCAGGCTGCTCCTAAGGCAACAATAATGCCTACGGCCACTAACGATTTTTTCATAATGGAAATCCATCCTTTTAGCACATACTTTGCAAGTAAGTAATATGTGCTCTTTTAGTATAAAAACGGCCGTTAGCATCACTTGGAATTTAAGCAGCGCTTAACGGCCTGTGAATAAGTTTCAGGCCCAGATTGGCATTATTAATTAAAAACCTGGGCGGTAAAACCATCACCGTGAATAATCACAGCCTTTTCGGCAGCAGATATAAATACTGACTCACCTGGGAAAATTCTTAATTGGTGTTCTCCAGATTGTATAACTGTTTGACCTTCAACACAAAAAACAATCGATGCTGAATTGTTATCAAGCGTAATTGGCTGCTCTGATAGAGAATAAATAGAAAATGCAAAATCATCTACTGGAATAGGGAAATTTTTCGCTGTTTTTTCCTGTTTCGGTAGCGTAAATAAGGTGTTTGTTGGTTTTGACACAAAATCAAGGTTTGCCATTAACTCAGGAATATCGATATATTTATTGGTCAAACCCGCTCGTAGGACGTTATCTGAATTTGCCATAACTTCAAGCGCAACCCCCTCCAGATAAGCGTGAGGCGTGCGAGCACATAAAAACATGGCTTGACCGGGTTCAAGCTCGATGACATTAAGTAAAAGTGGAATAAACAGTCCATTGTCATCGGGATAAAACGCCGTCATTTTCTTGATAGAATCCCAAGGTTCACCGAGTCGACTGTTTAACGCCGATTTTAATACGCCAAGAGCTAACTGCTTTTGTTTACCGCTCATATTAAGCAATTGGGAAAATAAGCAGGCAAGATTATGTTCATTTGGTGTTTGAATAAAGAACGGAATCTTGGGATGGGCCGCAGTAACGAATTCCAGTAATTGCGCGATTTCGTTTAATGGACGGAATCCATTCATTGCCCGGAAAGGGGTAAGGGCATAAACCAATTCGGGTTTATGGTTATCATCTTTGTAATTTCTTTCGGGTGAATTCAATGGAATACCGGCGATATTCTCTTTGGCAAAACCCTCTTCTGCGGATTTTTTATCAGGATGAACCTGAATTGAGAGAGGTTGAGCCGCGCACAATACCTTAAATAGGAAAGGTAAACGGTGAAATCTATCTGAAACTTTTTTCCCCAGATATTTCTTCGGATCACTGGCTATTAATTCATTTAAAGCAATGGGTTTTCCCGTTTTAGGATTGGTTACAAATGAACTGCTTTTAGGATGGGCGCCCATCCATAATTCAGCCATTGGCAGATTATCTGGATTTTCAACACCATAAATATCGGTCAGGGCGGTTTTACTTCCCCATGAATAGTGCTGGATCTGATTTATCATCTTCAACATGGCCGTTACTCTCTTTTTAAAAAAATCAATCTATTTCCTTTCTACCACAATACGATAAATACGACTTGGTTGGCATAATCAGGAACTAATATGTGGCATGATAACAGAATGTTAATCAGTTTATCTGCAAAGACTGATTCGATTATTCTGTGTGTTAAGGAGAGATAGTAATGGCAGCCACTCGCATTGAAAAAGACTCAATGGGGCCTATCGAAGTACCTGCTGACCAATTGTGGGGAGCGCAAACTCAACGCTCGCTTGAGCATTTCCGCATTTCGCAGGAGAAAATGCCGGTTGCGTTAATTTATGCTCTGGCATTGACCAAACAGGCTGCGGCCAGTGTCAATATGGATTTGGGCCTTCTGCCGCAAGAGCGTGGAGAAGCAATTATTGCTGCCGCGAAAGAGGTGCTGGAAGGTAAACATCCGACAGAATTTCCGCTTGCTATCTGGCAGACCGGTTCTGGAACACAAAGTAACATGAACATGAACGAAGTGTTGGCGAACCGTGGTAGTGAGATCATTGGCGGGGCGAGAGGGAATGAACGCCTTATCCATCCTAATGATGATGTAAATAAAAGTCAGAGTTCTAACGACGTTTTCCCAACAGCAATGCATGTTGCCGCTGTTATCGCGTTGCGTGAACACCTTATCCCTGAGCTGAAAATATTACAAAAAACATTGGCTGATAAAGCTGAAGCTTATAAGGATATCGTTAAAATTGGTCGTACACACTTGCAAGATGCGACGCCATTGACCCTTGGCCAGGAAATTTCTGGTTGGGTAGCGATGTTAACGCATAACCTGAAACACATTGAAGACAGCGTTCCTCATGTTTGTGAACTGGCGCTAGGGGGAACCGCGGTTGGCACCGGTTTAAATACTCATCCTGAATATGCTGTTCGTGTTGCTAAGAAATTGGCTGAACTGACCAATCATCCGTTTGTGACTGCGCCAAATAAATTTGAAGCGCTGGCGACTTGTGACGCTCTGGTTCATTCTCATGGCGCATTAAAAGGTCTGGCTGCATCCATGATGAAGATTGCAAACGATGTTCGTTGGTTGGCTTCCGGTCCTCGCTGTGGTATCGGCGAAATTTCAATTCCTGAAAATGAACCGGGTAGCTCAATCATGCCAGGTAAAGTTAACCCAACTCAGTGTGAAGCGGTGACTATGCTTTGTGCTCAGGTGATGGGTAATGATGTTGCTATCAATATTGGTGGGGCGTCTGGTAATTTTGAGCTAAATGTGTTCCGTCCAATGGTGATTAATAACTTCTTGCAATCCGTTCGTTTGTTGGCTGATGGTATGCGTAGCTTCAATGAACATTGCGCAATCGGTCTCGAACCTAATCGCGATCGCATTACTCAATTGCTGAATGAATCTCTGATGCTGGTAACGGCATTGAATACGCATATCGGTTATGACAAAGCCGCCGAAATTGCCAAGAAAGCTCATAAAGAAGGGCTGACATTGAAACAGTCGGCGATGAAACTGGGTTATCTGACAGAAACTGAGTTTGATGAATGGGTTCGTCCAGAAGATATGGTTGGCAGCTTGAAGTAATTGTTGTTTGAGCTATGAAATACTGACCGGAGACGAGTGCTCCGGTTTTTTATTTAAACGGGAATACGTGGGATTAGGTTTATGGTTTCCACCGCTACTGGCAGTGGGCCTGCTACGCTTCTGGGATAAAAAGTTATATATTTATTTAACTTTTTAGTGTTGCCGCTTGGTTTATTTCCCTGTTGGATGTTATATTTATATATAACTTTTATGGAGGTGAAATATGCATACCACTCGTCTGAAGAGAGTCGGTGGCTCCGTTATGCTGACCGTTCCGCCGGCGCTGCTGAACGCACTGTCTCTGGGAGCAGATAATGAAGTCGGCATGGTCATTGATAATGGCCGGCTGATAGTGGAGCCGCACAAGCGCCCACAATATTCGCTTGCTGAACTGCTGGCACAGTGCGATCCGGATGCCGAAATCAGTGCAGAAGATCGTGAATGGCTGGACGCGCCAGCTGCAGGCCGGGAGGCAATCTGATATGGAGAGAGGGGAAATCTGGCTTGTCTCACTCGACCCTACCGCAGGCCATGAGCAGCAGGGAACGCGGCCGGTGCTGATTGTCACGCCAGCGGCCTTTAACCGCGTGACCCGCCTGCCTGTAGTAGTACCCGTTACCAGCGGTGGTAATTTTGCCCGTACCGCTGGCTTTGCAGTATCGCTGGACGGTGCCGGTACACGTACAACCGGCGTTGTGCGCTGCGATCAGCCGCGCACAATTGACATGGGCGCACGGGGCGGAAAGCGGCTTGAGCGTGTGCCTGCAAAAATCATGGATGACGTTCTGGCCCGACTGACCGTAATTCTTAGTTGAATCAATAACGTGAATATGTTGCCGGCATAGCCTGTTCCTGAATAGCTGCAATATACTGTATGTATAAACAATATTGGTGTAAAAACTTGCATAAGCACCTCTTTGGTCAAATTAGCAACACACACTAAATCTCACGATATAAATGTAGTCTTGGAATAATCAACTCCAGTGGTTTGGCTTTGGGTTTATGGCGATACACTATGCCATTGGCATCGTAGTTAGCAAGCCTGCCTATCTTTGGTTGGTTATCACCATAGTTAACATAAAATGCAATTATTGGTAGTGGACAAGCATATTGCACCTGTTTTTGTTGTTCCGCATACCAGACTCGTGCAATAGGTTGTACTTTCACTGGACGTTTGATTTTTAACACCACATCATCGGATAATTTTTTTATATCGATAATTTCTTTGGCGACTAATGCTGCCCATTGTTCACGAGAATAAGGGGAAACGGCACGTCCTGAGTTATAGCTTTTTTCCAAACGTTGCAGAATTTGATCTTTTGTGACTTTATTGATGATATTTTTATTTGCCCAACCAAAGCGAACTGAATCGGGATTGAGAAGGGGAGTGATGGCTCTGTAAGCGTTTAAAGTTATTAAACCATGTAGCTGACTGTGAACAAATTCAAACCGTTGCTCTTTATCCACCCCTGATTGCACAGTTACAATATGTTCAAGTTCTGCTTTCAACTTATTAATTTCTTCAATCAAAAGTAAAGCAGATCGATATTGTTGTTGGTTCACAGAAAAACATAATACTCCGGGAAGACGAACCGCGGCTTTACTACTGATATTTTGATTGTTGTGATAGATAAATAGCTTCTGGTAATGACTTAACCCTAGATTTCGTGCGTCATTACCGGTCATTTCATTAACAATGATTTCCGTTACTGGCTCATGTTCACTTCCTTTCTCTACTTCTGGCAAAACGAACACGTGGGCGGCTAGAAGGGAATAGTTATCTAGTTGTTCGTACAGTTGTTTCAACTTACTCTCTTGTTGTTGGAAACAACGATTCAAATCTTCAATTGATAAGTATTTATTCATTTCAATAACAAAATTAGTTACAACATACATTTATTATAAAACAAAAAAGGTGCAAAAATCAAACTCCAAACCCAACATTACACTCGCAAAGCAGTAATACATCATTCACAAATTTCACAAATAAATGATTAAAAAAGAGATGGCCAGCCTGTTATAAACGACATTGAGCTCGCTGCGTTAGCGTTACTTGTCGCGGACTTAACGGTGAAAACGGCCACAGGGGAGTTTACACCCACACAACTAGCTGAAAAACTCAAAACATTTTATGGCTAGTTAGGCCATTTTCTTCTGTAAACGGTTATAAGCACTATTTAAACAGGAACAGCATGATGCTGTTCCCGATAATAGTTATTTTATAAGATGTACCAAATATCAAGCAGGGCTAATTGTTGTATCAATCACTTGGTAAAATGCATTGAGGGTATCTGAAATTGTCCAAACACCCAGTATAACGTGATAACCTTTATAACCTTCTGGTAAGGTACATTTATTAATAACTCTGCTGCCCGGCATTTTTTCCTGATAATCCTCAAAACAGAAAGGTGTGCTATTAAATTGCTCTCTGGTTAAAGGTTTATTGGGATCCCAATCAGGTTTGGTAATAAAATATTCCCAACTTGAGGTTTTGTGTTGGATCACAATTTCCCACTGGAACGCAATATCACCGGCAGTAATAGGGATTTTTTTCCAACGATCTTCAGTTTGAATATCCAATTCGCCAAAATGACCAATGCCAGCGCTAGCAATATGGCCATCTTCTGGACCCGCTTGTGGAAAGCCTTTCTTCGCTTCAAGAGATTGAGGCTCATACTTAACCAACCCACAATCCGTATTTTGTTCATTTCCCTGTGCGGAACAAAGGAATACACGACTTCCTGGGCTGTCAATATAACCATGAGCCCATGCGCCATTAAATAAAGCAGTAATTATCGTCGTGGCTAAAGTCATCGCTTTCACTTTATGTTTATACATAATAGTGTCCTCCATTTTACAGGATGATTTATCTATGACAAATAAAGCCCCAGGACTTAACTATCAATTCTAGATAAATATAATATGATTATCCATTTCATAAATTGATTAATAATCTAATTATATTAAGTTATTGAAATTTTGTTCAAAACATGCCTGTTATTATTTTTTGTAATATAAAACAATATAATTTTCCTAATTTATTTCACATGGTTCAAAAAATAGTCAATTAATGCGTTTTAGATAACATCAGCTATCTCAAAAACACTTATTCATAGTTATGGTGATATATCTTTGTCAGTCTATTCTTATGCAGATAATTCAAATAAAGAAATTATCGATATCGGGTAATGAAAACGATTTGTGAATTAATTAAATGTAGAAGGAAAAGATAATGAAACGAAAAACGGGTTTTTTCTTCGATGAATATTGTTTTTGGCATAGTACGGGCATGCATGTAATGACTCTACCTGTCGGTGGTTGGGTTCAGCCTTCTTCTGGAACTACACATGCTGAATCGCCGGAAACAAAAAGGCGGTTGAAAAATTTGATGGATGTATCAGGCTTGAGCCACTCTTTGCATCTTTCTTCGGCATCGCCTGTTGATGAGCAAACACTACGTAAAATCCATCCAGAAGAGTATTTGAAGCGATTTAAGCAAGTCAGTGATAATGGTGGAGGAATGCTTGGTACAGAAGCCCCTCTGGGACCGGGAAGTTATGAAATTGCTAAACTCTCAGCCGGCCTGGCTTGTGCTGCGGTGAAAGCCGTGCTTAGCGGTGAGCTTGATAATGCTTACAGCCTTTCTCGACCACCAGGTCATCACTGTTTGCCTGATAAGCCAATGGGATTTTGTTTTCTAGCAAATATCCCATTGGCTATTGAACAGGCCAAAGCGTGCTTTGATTTAAAACGAGTTGCGGTCATTGATTGGGATGTTCATCACGGTAATGGTACTCAGCATATTTATTGGGATCATTCTGATGTTTTGACCATCTCGCTACATCAGGATGGTTGTTTCCCTAACGGATACAGCGGTGAAGATGATATTGGGGAAGGTGAGGGGACAGGTTATAACCTGAATATCCCACTACTTGCTGGAGCCGGACATAATAGCTATATCTATGCAATGACACAGATAGTACTTCCTGCGCTTGAACGCTTTAAACCGGAACTAATTATTGTTGCCTGCGGCTATGATGCAAATGCGGTGGACCCTTTGGCAAGGATGCAGCTCCATAGTGAAAGTTTTCGGGAGATGACCCAGCTAGTGCAACAAGCAGCAGATAATTTATGCGACGGAAAACTAGTCGTTGTTCATGAAGGCGGGTATGCGGAGTCTTATGTCCCATTCTGTGGATTGGCTGTACTTGAACAGATGAGCGGCGTTCGTACGGAAGTCAAAGATCCAATGTTAGATTCTATACGCTTGCAGCAGCCAAGAGCTGAGTTTGAGTTATTTCAACAACAGCAGCTTGATAAACTTAAAGAAAAATTCGGTCTTTAAACTTTGTTACGTAGGTTTGCTCCACATAGTTTGGGAGCAAACCTATAAAGCTAAAATCTGTTCAAAACTGTAATATCTACTCAAATACTACAATAATATGTTATTAATGCTTAATAACATAAAGATCTTTTGTCGACACAAAACCCAACGGACTCATATAATATCCACCAATATAAGGCTTAACTAATCTAACACCGATATAGTAATAAACAGGAATTGCCGGTACATCTTTTGCCAGAATATCTTCCGCTTGCTGAAAATATTTTCGTTCATTTGTTGCTTTGGCTTTATTTATCAAATCATCATAAGCAGGATTGCTATATAAGAATGTATTATTAGAACTATCAGTAACAAAGTTATTTAAAAACGAGGCAGGATTATCATAATCAGCAATCCGCGCATATCTCACCATCTCAAAATTAGCTTGGCGAATAACATCCAACATCGCTTTTCGCTCTTGGTTCTGCAAAATAATATCTACATCCAGACTTTTTTTCCACATTGAAGTCGCCGCAATAGCAATCCGTTTATGCTCTTCTGATGTATTATAAAGAAGTTTAAATTTCAATGGATTATCTTTATTATAACCCGCTTCATTTAGCAATTGCCTGGCTTTCTCAACTCTTTCCTGCTGTGTCCATGATGCATAATCAGGTTGCCCTAAATCCATTCCTCCAGTATTTGGAGGGGTATGATTATAAGCAGGTTCTTGGCCTTGCCCTAAAACTTTATTCGCTATGATCTCTTTATCTAAAGCCAGATTTAATGCCTGCCTGACCCTGACATCATTAAAAGGCGCTTTTTGATTATTAAAATCATAATAATAAACACCTAATGCCGGGGTGATATGAACCTGATTACCTAATTTGGCCTTTAAGGATTTAAATAAAATTGATGGAATATTCTTGGTGATGTCAATTTCATCGGCCAAATAACGATTTATATCTGCTGTTTCTGATGCTATTGGAAGATAAGTGACTTGATTAATAACAGTATGGGCATTATCCCAATATTGTGAATTTCTGATGCCAACAACTTTTTCATTAACAACCCATTCGGCCAGCTTAAATGGCCCACTACTGACAAATACATCGGAATGAGTCCATTTTTCGCCATATTTTTCAACCGCTTTTTGGCTGATGGGTACCATGACAGGATACGCCAACATTTGTAAAAAATAGGATACCGGTTGTTCTAACGTCACTTCTAAAGTCAAATTATCCAGTGCTTTTACACCTAATTCATCGATTTTCTTCTTACCAGAAACAATATCTTTAGCATTAACTACATGCATGTTGCCAAGATAACTGCCATACGGAGACGCAATTGTGGGATCAACCAAACGCCGCCAGCTAAAAACCACATCATGGGCAGTAATAGGGGAACCATCAGACCACTTTATTCCTTTTCTTAGATGAAATAACCACACTTTATTATCTTTAGTTTCCCAACTAACCGCTAAATCAGGATTGATTTTTCCATTGCTGCCCGCGCTGACTAATCCACTGAAAAAATCATGAATAATATTGAATTCAACATCATTTTCAACTTTATGAACATCAAGAGATACAGGTTCTGAACCATTATTGCGGACGATATCTTGATTAACTGACAATAATGTACCGGCTGGAATAATTGCGGCATGGGATAATGCCAGATTGCTAAATATAATGCCTGTGAATAAGGATATATTCCTTAATGTTTTATTCATCGTTTGTTCTCCAAGAAGATCTCATTTTCGGGTATCTATTTCAGGGAAGTCAATTATTTGATAATTAAGGTTTTTATGCAATCTAACAAACTAAACTTCAGAATGTTTATGACTATTTCAGATGTTAAGTTAAAATTATATGATTCTATTGAATACCCTATTTTGAATGCGAGAGGTATAACTATCATTAAGTATTAGTATAAAATATTTGGTGCGACCACATCAATATCATGAAATTTAAGTAGTAAATTTAATATTACATCCTGAAATATTCAATCATTGATATGAGTTGTCTTAAAACACTTATTTCAGCATCAATATCGATGATCAGATTTAGAAAATATTTTCAATAAAATGTGATCTGAATTATATTAATCCGTGATCACCATCAACATTTTAACCGCTTTTTCTAAATAACATCCAACGAATAAGATGCAATGTGGAGGCTAATATGAAATATAAAAAAATAAATCATGAAGCCAATGAACAGAATGATGACCTGACGGTCAGCCGTCATCGTTTTATTCAAGCAAGTGCAGCGCTTATATCTATTCCTTTTGTTTCTACCCGTCAAGCAATCGCCGAAGAGAAAACAAGCCAAGGCTCGCTGCCGATTCATGTTATTGATGCGGGTGAAACAAAAGTCGTCCCCACCTGTAGTACATTTGATTGCGGAGGAAGATGCGATATCCGAGCTCATGTTCGAGAAGGTGTTGTCACCCGCATCACCACCAGACCTGATCATGAACTCGATGAAGCAATGCCGATCATGCAAGCTTGCATCCGCGGCAGGGGCTATCGCAAATTTGTTTATCATCCTGATCGTTTAAAATATCCGATGAAACGAGTTGGCAAGCGGGGAGAGGGGAAATTTGAACGAATCTCCTGGGATGAAGCGACAACCATTATTGTGGATAAGTTAAAAAATATTACTGAAAAATATGGCCCGGCTTGCCGCTACGTTAGCGTTAATACCGCGGTAATCGGCGGTGTATCATCAGGTGATAAAATGTTGCGTCGCTTACTTAATATTACCGGCGGACATTTACAATTTTACCATTCCGTGAGTATGGGTAATACAGCGGCAGCGACACCCTATACCTATGGCGTAGCAACTTCGGGCAGCACACTGGATACCTTGGAAGATACCCCTTTGGTGATCCTTTGGGGCCATAATCCCGCTGAAACTATTTTTGGTCACTCCAACCACTATTTCCAGAAGATGAAAAAGAACGGTACCAAATTTATTGTTGTCGATCCCCGTTATTCTGATTCTGCTTCCTCGTTGGCTGACCAATGGATTCCTTTGCTGCCAACAACTGATAACGCATTAATGGATGCAATGATGTATGTGATTGTCAGTGAAAACCTGCACGATAAAGAATTTATTAATCTTTATACGATTGGTTTTGATGAAGACAATATGCCGGATGGCGTTCCTGCCAATGAATCTCTGGTTGCTTACCTGACAGGCGCTAAAGATGGCATTGTGAAAACAGCGGAATGGGCTGAAAAAATCACTAAAGTGCCGGCGAATATCATTCGCCAGCTTGCCCGTGAATATGCCAGCACTAAACCCGCAGCCCTGATGCAAGGATGGGGACCGCAACGTCATATCTGTGGTGAACGTGTTGCACGTGGTTCAACAATTTTAGCTACAATAACCGGCAATGTGGGTAAAAAGGGGGGATGGGCAGCAGGTTTCGGCGGTATCGCTGGTAATAAATCCCTCTATGGACTTGATGTTGGTAAAAACCCGGTAAAAGAAAAAATCTCGGTGATGAACTGGGTCCAGGCAGCCGATGATGCCAGTAAAGTTACCCCGGCAGACGGTTTAGTGGGCGCTGATAAGCTGAATACCAATATTCGTATATTATTCTCGTTGGCTGGTAATTACCTTGCAAATCAAAACCCTGATATCAATCAGGCAGTAAAAATATTGGCAGATGAATCTAAAATTGAATTCATTGTCTCCAGTGATCTTTATCTAACACCAAGCGCCCGATATGCCGATATTTTATTGCCGGAAACCAGTTTTATGGAACGCTGGAATATTGGCTTTCCTTGGGGCACCGGCAGTTATTTCATTCTGTCATCAAAATTGATCGAACCTGAATTCGAACGGCGCTCTGATTATGAATGGATACGCGAAGTTGCAGCAAAACTGGGTGTTGAACAGGAATTTAGTCAAGGTCGTGACGAAAAAGCGTGGATAGCCCATATTATGGAATCTAATCGTCAGGCTATGCCAAAAGAAAATTTGCCCACGTTTGAGGAATTACAACGAACAAGCAAACATCTTTTCAAAATACCGCCTTATGTGGCTTTTGAAGAAAATATTCGTGACCCAGAAAATCATCCATTTCCCACACCTTCAGGAAAAATAGAGATATTTTCTAAACGTCTGTACGACATGCAACATCCTGAAATCCCTGCGTTGTCACATTATGTGCCGGCATTCGAAGGGCCGGAGGATAAATTAACTAAAAAATACCCGTTGCAATTAATTACCTGGAAAGGGAAAAGCCGCACTAATTCAACCCAATATTCAAATCCTTGGTTAAAGGAGGTGCAAACCCAGAAGTTGTGGATTAATCCACTGGATGCACAGAAACGTAAAATTAAACAAGGGGATTTGGTTCGGGTATTTAACGATCGTGGAGTTTCTATGATCCCGGCGGAGGTAACTCAACGTATTATCCCCGGCGTGGTAGCAATGCCAACCGGCGCATGGTGGCAACCAGATAAAAATGGTGTTGATTGGGGCGGTTGTGTCAATGTGCTGACATCATCCCGTAAAACTCCACTCGCACATGGGAACTCTCATCAAACATTACTGGTCGAGGTCAATAAAGCCTGATTGAATTTATAAAATATGAACCGATAAGCAATCGACAATTAAGCCTTTTTATCGATTCTCCCTTTTGTTCAGGATGTAAAAGTTCCTATTGCTAATGTGCAGCTGGGATAAAGTTGACTCGGAAAATATTCTTAGCGAAATAAAATCATTTCTTGATAGATGATTTTATTATGAATGTTGGGTAATTTGTTAGTAATGATATCATTTCAAAATGAATCATGAATTATTCTATAAATTCGACATGATTCAATTAATCTGCATTTTTCCAACACTTCCATCCTAAATAAAAAGGTAATAATGAAATGAGCGAAAATAAGAAAGAGGTAATTGTACAAGGTAACGGTTCTACTAATGAATATAAAATAATACAACGAAGAACTTTTGCACACAGTGAATTACAACCCTCAGGGTTTTACGTTATTGCCGGTCAAGAAGTGATTATTGATGTTGAAGGAGAAATAAACGGTGCTATTAATGCGGTGATTGGTGTCCCTGAATTAAATAAACCAGTAAAATACTTATTAACGAAAGGGTTAAATAAACTGAGACCAAGGAATGACGGTTTACTCTGTTTTACCAATAATAACAATCATGGTCATGTAAAGGTCATTATTAAATCAGAATTACAACCAGTGCCATCATTTAAGCTGAATGAAACCAGTAATACAGATTGGGAAAGTATGATGGAATTATATTCTAAAGCACCTGTGATTCAACTTAGCAGTGAACGAGCAGTAATTGTTGTAAGATATAAGAGTGCTAAGAAATACCTTACCGATCCCAATGCATTAATGAAATATTATGATAATTTTATTCGTTTACAGGATAATATATCAGGATTATTAGAAGATGGAAAAGCAGACTATAAGAGCGATCCCAATAAATTATTATATGTAGAATCAGACCGTTTTTATATGTTCGCTACTCATGGGCATATGGGATTTAATGGTGACGCGGCTCTTCAACGGTTATTAACCACCAATAATGGTTGGGGGATCTGGCATGAAAGTGGTCATCAAAGGCAACAATTTCCTTATACCTGGAGTGGAGGAACCGGAATGATGGAAGTTACAGTAAACCTGTATTCTTTAGCCGTTCAAGAAGGGCTTTATGGTAGAGCAAGTCAGCTAGATAAATATTATCCCAAGATCAAAGAATATTTAGCCGCTGAAAAAAAGAATTTTGATACTCAAGACGTTAATATAAAGTTGGGAATGCTATGGCAATTAAAATTAACATTTGGTGACGGATTTTATCCTCAGCTCCATCAAATATATAGAATAATGGATTCATTACCAATCAATAATAGTGATAAAAAACAGCAATTTATAATGTCATCATCTCAACTGGCGAATGTTAACTTGGCTGCCTTTTTTAATAAATGGGGCATTACACCCAATGAAAAAACATTAGAAATATTAAAAACCTTGCCGCGGTTAGATAAAAATATATGGGAAAACGATGATAAAAACTTGATTACAATAAGAATGCCACAGGAAAAATATATTCCAGAATTGTCCTATTTTATGAAGAGTATAAAGAAAACATTATTAAGTGAAAATGAATTTGAATTCATTATTGATCGTGATTGGTACACACCGTATCAATATGTTATTAAAAAGAATAATCAATATCTCGCAGAGATAAAAGATGGCAAGCCATTTGATTGCAGCACAAATTTAGATGAAAATGGTTTGAATGTAAAAGTTTCTCATCATTTTATTTTAGATGATTTAATTGAAATTGAAGTCAGGTTTTCTGGAGAGAAATACGTTATTTACAATATGAAAGTTTATGACTTTAAATTATCATATTCGTAAATTTATCCAATTATATTATTCAATTATCTATAGTTTCCCAACTAATTGATAAATTGGAATTTAACTTACATCAATGCCTGTGTCAATTAATCTACTAAAGAAGTCGTGAATAATATTAAACTCAACATCACTTTCAACTTTATAGACATTAAGAGACACAGGCTCTGAACCATTATGACGAACAATATTCTGGATTTGTGCACCAAGTGAAATAATTTCTGCATGAGATAATGTCAAACCTAAAAAATATAATTACTGCGAATAAAGATATATTTTTTATTGTCTTTTTCATCGTAATTTCTCCAATAAGACTTCGTTTTTTAATATTGATGTTGTAAATAACCAGGCCCCTCAATATTTTCTTCCAGTTAAAAAACTCCTCGATCCTGCTCACAGATCGGCATATTTTCCTAAACAGGAGTGTCGAAAGTTACATCTATTTTTGTTTGTATGTATCTAATTACTCTTCTATTTTAGTTAAAAAATTAACATTCACATAACAATTGAACATATTAAGTTATAGGTTATATTTTATGTTATCCAATCCATCAGGAGGTAACTATGGCGGTACCAACGCTCAGGCATTTCATTAATAGTAAATATGTTGAATCTAAAGGTTCCGAATATTTTGACCTGGTAAGCCCGGTCACTGGTGAAATCTATGCACGTTCTCCTAACGCGACTGTAGCAGATGTTGATGAAGCTTATGCATCGGCTAAAGAGGCATTCAAGATCTGGGGGCGTAGCACACCGTCAGCACGTCAGCAGGCGTTGCTGGCATTAGCCGATGCAGTGGAAAAAAACGCGGAACGTCTGATCGAAGCGCAAAGCCGCAATACAGGGCAGCTCAAGCATCTGATTGCCTCTGAGGAAGTTGCGACATCAGTGGATCATATCCGTTTCTTCGCTGGCGCCGCCCGTTTTCTGGAAGGCAAAGCGACTGCTGAATATCTTCCTGATATGACGACCAGCATTCGGCGCGAACCACTAGGTGTAGTGGGGCAAGTTACGCCGTGGAACTACCCGCTGATGATGGCAGTATGGAAGATAGCGCCTGCGCTGGCCGCGGGTAATACTGTGGTACTCAAACCGAGTGATACCACGCCGGAAAGTACTCTGTTGCTGGCTGAACTGGCCGCTCCGTTCTTCCCTATAGGTGCATTCAACGTGGTGTTGGGTAATGCCAGCGCGGGTGCTCTGGTTGTTTCACACAAAATGCCAGCTATGGTTTCCATCACGGGTTCCGTACGCGCAGGTTTGCAGGTCGCCTCTTCGGCGGCGTCTAATCTCACCAGAGCGCATTTGGAGTTAGGCGGCAAAGCGCCAGTAGTTGTTTTCGCCGATGCGGATATGGACAAAGCGGTGGAGACCATTGCGACCGCGGGGTATTTCAATGCGGGTCAAGATTGTACGGCAGCCTCGCGTGTGCTGGTGCATGAATCTGTTTACGATACCTTCGTCGCCAAATTGGTGGCGGCAGCTAAAGCTACCCGCTTTGGCTATCCAGAAGATAAAGAGGCTCTGTATGGGCCGCTCAATAATGCTCGTCAGCTCGAGCAGGTCAAAGGGTTCATTACGCGTTTGCCCGCTCATGCCCGTATCGAAACAGGAGGCCGTCAGGCCGAACGCTCGGGTTATTACTTTGAACCCACGGTAATTACCGGTCTGGAACAGCACGACGAAGCAATTCAGACTGAGATTTTCGGCCCGGTTATCACGGTGCAGAAGTTCCGCGATGAACAGGATGCCATAGAGAAAGCTAACGACGTGAAATACGGACTGGCATCCAGTGTCTGGACCCGCGATCATGGCCGCGCGGTGCGCCTGTCACGTGAACTCGATTTCGGTACCGTCTGGATTAACACCCATATTCCTCTTACGGCAGAAGCGCCGCACGGCGGCTTCAAGAGCTCCGGATATGGTAAAGATCTGTCGGCTTACGGCTTCGATGAATATACGCGTATCAAACATGTGATGAGTTCCAACGACTGACACAGGACATCCGTAATGATTCAAAATAGATCTCCACGCGACTTGGTGTCGCGTGCGCACCACGAGCTGTTTACTGACCGTGATGTAGGGGCGCTTGAGCGTTATTTTGCACCGCATTTCATCGAACATTCGCCGTTGGTCAAAGATGGTCTTGCCGGATTGCGTGAGCTGGTCTGGGCACATCCTGAACTGCATCACGAAACGTATCGTGTACTGCAAGATAGTGATCTGGTCGCCATCCACGGTCGTTTTACGGGATTAGACAACTGGCCGTTGGTCGGTTTCGATCTGTACCGAGTTGCTGACGGCTTAATCGTAGAGCACTGGGACGGCCTGGTGCCGCAGGCGGTACCCAACGTCAGTGGCCGGATTCAGTTAGACGGCCCGACTGAAGCAGGCGATGGCCATGACCGAGAGAAGAATCGTGAGCTGGTAGTCAACTTTTTCACACATACCCTGATCGAAGGTCACTACGAAGAGTTTGGAAACTACACTAATGGTGAATTGTTTCGCCAGCACAGCCCCGATATTCCCGATGGTACGGCGGCAGTCATCTCGTTTCTTAAACAACTCAGAAATGAGGGGCAGGGGCTGCATTACACTAAAATTCACCGTACGGTAGCCGATGGGCAGTTTGTTCTGACCCATTCAGAGGGGAGTATCGCCGGAGCGCGTCACAGCTACTTCGAGCTATGGCGCATTGAGGACGGAAAAGTGGCTGAGCTTTGGGATGCTATCACCCCGGTACCGGAGGATGCGAAAGCGCTGCATCGCCACGGTATTTTTTAGCGTTGATCGATACCCGGCGCGAAGCTTGCGGTCGCGCCGCAACCGGATGCCCATACACAGGCAGATATACGCTCATCGACAGTCCTTCTGTGGATTATGTCGGCAGCGGAACCTACACGATTACAATAGCCCGCTTAGTCATCGTTGGGGGCCGATGTCGGCATTGCGGCGGCGGATATGCTGGCTTTGACGCTGGATCAGTTACTTCTACCAGCTCTGGCCGCTATATCGCATCGTGCGTCTGTCTGTTGAAGCTCGCTTATTTCAGATTGCTGAGGAGTTTTCATTTATGACTGGATCTATATTAGCCAAAAGACACAGCGAGGCTATTGCAAAAGGCGTGAGCGTAGCCACGCAAGTCTATGTGGAGCGTGCGGAAAACGCTGAAATTTGGGACGTTCAGGGGCAACGTTACATCGATTTTGCCGCCGGTATCGCCGTGGTAAATACCGGCCACCGCCATCCGCGCGTCATCGCGGCCGCCAAAGAACAAATGGAACAGTTTACCCACACTTGTCATCAGGTAGCGCCCTACGAAAATTATGTGGCGCTGGCCGAACGTCTGAACCGCTTGGTGCCCGGTAATTTTGCGAAGAAAACCGTCTTTGTCACTACCGGGGCCGAGGCGGTGGAAAATGCCGTGAAGATCGCACGTGCCGCTACCGGGCGCAGTGGCGTGGTCGCTTTCAGCGGTGCTTTCCACGGCCGTACCTTCCTCGGTATGTCACTAACCGGCAAAGTTGCACCGTACAAAATGGGGTTCGG
This sequence comes from Photorhabdus namnaonensis, assembly GCF_001684335.1. GTDB lineage: Bacteria > Pseudomonadota > Gammaproteobacteria > Enterobacterales > Enterobacteriaceae > Photorhabdus > Photorhabdus namnaonensis. The sequence continues at coordinate 316,715 of NZ_LOIC01000088.1, read as the reverse complement.
CCCGCTGGTTGGCGACGTTTACCGTATTCCGTTTCCGGTCGGGCTGCATGGCATTAGTGTGGAACAAACGCTGAATGCGCTGGAAAATCTCTTTAAAGCCGATATTGAACCAACACGCGTCGCTGCCATCATCATCGAACCGGTACAGGGCGAAGGCGGTTTCTATCCGGCACCTCCTGAACTGCTCAAAGCTCTGCGTGAGATCGCCGATTACCACGGCATTGTACTTATCGCCGATGAGATCCAGACCGGTTTCGCGCGTACGGGCAAACTGTTTGCTATGGAGCATCATGAGGTTGTCGCCGATCTGACCACTATGGCGAAAAGTCTGGCGGGCGGTTTGCCGCTGGCGGCTGTAACGGGACGTGCCGAGTTGATGGATGCTGTAGTGCCTGGTGGTCTGGGGGGAACTTATGGTGGTAACCCGGTAGCGATTGCGGCCGCTCATGCGGTGCTGGATGTGATCGAAGAAGAAAAGCTGAATGCGCGAGCGACGCAGTTGGGAGACCAGCTAACACAGCGACTGCATGAACTGCGACCGCGTGTCCCGCAGATCGCCGATGTGCGTGGGCTAGGGCTGATGATTGCGGTGGAGTTTAACCATGCGGACAGTCAGGAACCCAATGTCAGCTTTACCAACGCGGTACGTCAGAAAGCGCTGGAGCGTGGTCTGATCCTGCTGACGTGTGGCGTACACGGCAACGTGATCCGTTTCCTTCCGCCGCTGACCATACAAAATAACGTTTTTAATGAAGCGCTCAGCATTTTGGAGTCTGTACTGCTCGATCTGGCTGAACAGTAGATAAAATCTGCCGCATCACAAGAGGGGATAACAATGCACTGGTATTTAAATGTATTAAAGAACTATACATGCTTCAAGGGGCGAGCCAGGCGTAAGGAGTTCTGGTATTTCGTTCTGTTCCAGATCCTGGCTGTATTTATTATCTCTTTCCTTGAACGCTACTTTGCCGTTGCCAATCCTGAGGTTTATATGGGCTGGTTCAGCGCTGTCTATCTGCTGCTCACGCTTTTGCCCACGCTAGCAGTGAATGCCCGCCGCCTGCACGACATCAACTGTAGCGCTTGGTGGTTACTGCTGCATCTCATACCGTTTATCGGCACTGTTATCCTGCTGATTCTCGCCGGTCTGAAAGGGAGCTCGGGCAGCAATAAATACAGCTCAGATAGCCGGACTCACTCATAGAGAAACTCTCCAGATCAGCGGGTGATTTTAAAATCATGACAGGAGTGTTGAAATGACAATGAATAGAAGAGACTTTATCTCTACCGTCGCGACGCTCGCGGGGGCGGGAGTGCTTTCATCCGTACTTCCCAACTTATCCCTGCTCGCCCGGACCTCAACCGCGGCCGATACTCCGGCTGCCAATATTGATAAGCTCCGGCCAACACTGTTGGAGGATGCGCAGCATAGAGCCAGCCGGTTGGGGCTGGACCCGCGTATCTGGAGCTGGCATAAAGACGCTGCCGCTGACGCCATGCCAGCCAACTATTATGAAGCTTCTTTGGCTGACTGGCCGGCTTTGGGAAGCCTGCCTGGGGACCAGAACTGTGAGGTTGTGGTTATCGGCGGTGGGTTGCTGGGCGCTTCCACGGCGTTACATCTTGCTGAAGCGGGAGTGGACGTGATTCTGGTTGAAAAGGATAACATTGGTTCAGGAGCTTCTGGCCGCAACGGGGGACAGATAACCCCTGGACTCGCACGCTGGGAAGCTGAAACCATACTGGAAAAACTTTCATTCGATGAGGCTAAACGCTTATGGCGTTTTGCATCTGTTGAAGCGATGAATCTCGTGGATGAGCTGCGTGAGCGTTATAGTTTCGAATGTGACCGCAAATATGGTCATATCACTGTTGCGGTGCACGCGGGCCACATGGGGCCGCTGGTGGCTAATGCCGATGCCCGGCGCCAGTTGGGAGATACGGCAATGAGTGTTATCGGACCGCACGAACTACAGGAAAAATATGTACGTTCAGGCATCTACCACGGAGCGAATATCGACAGTATCGGTGGGCAGGTCCAACCTCTGGCGCTATTGCGTGGCTTGGTTTATGGTTTCGCCAGACTGGGCGGGCGAATCTATGACAGCACGAAAGTAAAGGGCATCAGGCAGGATACTGGCGGCACAGTCATAGAAACAGATCGGGGGACTATCAGGGCAAGTAAAGCCGTGGTGTTGGGTGTGCATGCCTCCACGGGTGAGTTTATCTCCGGCCTTTCCACCACGATGCCTTTTTTCTCCTACGTGGCGGTAACGCCTCCGTTGCCAGTGGATGTCAAAGAGCTGATCCCGTCAGATTTGCCGGTCTACGATACACAGTTACAGGTTGACTACTATCGTGCGGTGCGCAACAACCGCCTGCTGTTCGGTGGACAGGGTACTGGCAATTCCTGGTCGCCGCGTGATGTGAACAACTATCTGCTTAAGCGTATCAGAACCGTGTTCCCGCAGTTGGAAAAAGCCGAACTAGAATATTCCTGGGGCGGGATCAGCGATCTGACCCTAAACGGCGCCATCGATGCCCGCAAGAGCAGCGACAGAGTACCCGTGTATATGGTACATGGCTGGAGTGGTCATGGAGTAGCGCAGACGGTGCGCATTGGCAAAGCTATCAGCGACGATCTTACCGGACGCAACGACGACTTTACCATGCTTACCCGCATTGAACACGCGAGTATCCCGCTGGGTTCCTATCTCTCTCCGGTAGCCATTCCGTTGGCAAAGGGTATTCTTGGAGTGAGAAGTACGCTTAATCCGGCAGATATAGTTTCGTTTTGAGCATTCGGGGTTTGACCCCTATTACAGAGAGAATATAAACCGTTATGGCGCCTTTAAACTCTCAAGGACGAGGCAAATCTAACCGTTAGAATTTAACATTCGGATATCATAATAAACGAGCATGACCTTTTTTTACCGGGATACTGGCCGGAGATCACTAAGTGAAAGTCAACTTAAATTCACTATTGATCGTGATTGGTACATGCCGTATCAATATGTTATTAAAAAGAATAATCAATATCTCGCATAAATAAAAGATGGCAAGTTTTTTGATTGCAATGCTTTATTTTAGGTGATTTGATTAAAATTGAAGCCAGGTTTGCGGGAGAGAAATATATTATTTACAATATTAAGGTTTATGATCTTGAATTATCATATTGGTAAAGTTATCCAACTATATTATTCAATTATCTATATATTAAGGATGAATTAATGTCTATTTTTTTCAAAAGAATAATTATTACCCTGTGGTTATTGGTGGCTATTAATACTAATAGTTATGCCCAGTCTAATACAAAAAAATCACTATGCTCTAATAAGACTGATATCAATTTCACCAATGTACTTCCCTGCTATCGAGAGGAATTAGCAGTCCAGCCCCTTAAATATTCGCTTTTAAGTAAAGAAAAATTACCTCAGATTGAACTACGTCACTATCAATTAACATCACAATTCTGGTCTCCAGGAAACGTTATTCTACCGGCCGAATGGCGACACAATGTTGATATATTTATTCCTGATCATCCGCTTTCACCGCGTGCGCTTGTCGTTGTGAATAATGGGACTAACTATAATAGTGGATCTGAGACGCCAATTTTGCCGACAGATTTCAGCGTGACAACCTTGGCGACTATTGCGCGGGCAACAAATACGATAATTATCTCGATCAGTAATATTCCTAATCAATATCTCGTGTACCGGGACGATGGAACACCCCGAAAAGAAGATGATAGTATTGCTCACAGTTGGACATTATTCATGAACAAGCCAGAGAAGCTGTCGTTGATACCTTTACATATTCCTATGGCGACTTCTGTTTCTCAAGCAATGACTTTGGCACAGCAGGAATTAACACCGTGGAATATTAATAAATTTATTGTTTCTGGCGCCTCGAAACGAGGCTGGACAACCTGGTTATCGGCAATAGCAGATACACGGGTTGATGCAATTGTGCCTTTTATTATCGACATACTTAACACACATGCAGCATTTAAACATATATATGAATCTTACGGAAAAAACTGGCCGATTGCTTTTTATCCGTATTATCAGGAACATGTCGATGAAAAAGTCAATACGCCAGCATTTGCTAAATTAATGCAGATAGAAGATCCTCTGCAATATCTGGGATCAATTTATGAATCTCGACTTGCCATTCCTAAATACATCGTCAATGCCAGTGGGGATGATTATTTCGCGGCTGATAATGCAAGACTCTATTATGATATTCTGCCTGGAGACAAATCTTTACGAGTAGCCCCCAATTCTGATCATCGTGGCATTCTGAACTTTACTGAACAGTCATTGATTACATTTATTAATCGGTTACAGCAATCTATTCCTTTGCCAAAGCTTAATTCAACTCTGCATTCACAGCAGAATTCGCAAATACTAACCGTCAATTTTTCAGAAAAACCTGAAAAAGTGATACGTTGGACTGCTACCAATCCAATTTCACGAGATTTTCGTTATGCATGTGGTATCCGATATAAAGCATCACCACTCGATATTAATACGCTGCAACAAGTTGAAATTTCCTTGGGTTCCCCAAACATGGGATGGGAAGCGACTTATATTGAAGCGACTTTCAGTGATGGATATGTGGCAACAACGCGAGTTTACATTACCCCTGATGACAAATATCCAGAAGTCGCGCCTTTATCAAGTGGACCAACATGCCAAACATTGCCAGGCCGCGGGCTAGGTTCGAAATAAGATAATAACGATCAAGTCTGAATAAGCTATTTGTGAAAACTTGGACCTCCGGCATTTTCTAATGGTAATCGGAGGTCTGAATATGTTAAGCATTTAGGAAAAATGGGACATAATTCATAAAATCAACATTACTTCACCGATATGCCTTATATGAGCACTTCTGGAGTAATTCTTTATAGGTATTCTGTGTTTCACTGGATCAATAAATATCTCGAATAGCGCCTGTGATAGCGCGATACAATGAGGAACATCAAATGGGCCATATGCTAGAAGGTAAGGTTGTCATTGTCACTGGCGGAGCAAGTGGCATCGGAGCCGGTATTGCTTTAGCCGCGGCGCGTCATGGCGCAGCAACCGTAATTATTGGCGACATCACGGATCAACCCAGAGAGGGAGGAGCGCCGGTGCTCCAGCGTCTTCATTCGCTTGGTACAAAAGCCATATTCCACCGATGTAATGTCACTTCTCGGAGCGAGATGGATACATTAGTCGATGTCGCTACACCGTTCGGCGGTGTTGATTTGATGGCTTGCAATGCCGGAATCGCATTAGCTACCGATGGCCCACAGATTAGCGCAGACGATTTTCACAAGCTGCTTACGGTCAACCTTGATGGCGTTTTATTTGGCGCACAGGCTGCTGCTGAACAGATGATAAAACTGGGCAAACGTGGAAGTATTGTGGCAACTTCAAGTATGGGGTCCATTAGGACAGGACAACTTACAACCGCCTATTCCACTAGCAAAGCTGGCGTCAATATGATGGTGGCCGCATTGGCCGATGCTTTTGGGCCGTCAGGTATTCGTGTTAATGCCGTATGCCCGGGATTGATCAATACAGCGCTTCCTCTCTCCTCGCCGGAAGTCGCGAAAATGTTTGACGGGTTACGAGAAAGGATGCCTCTTCGAAGATTGGGAGAACCTGAAGAGGTAGGAAATGCGGTCGTATGGTTAGGATCAGATCTCGCATCGTTTGTAACCGGCGTATCACTGCTAGTCGATGGCGGACAAACAGTAGTACTGTGAGAACAAGTATTTTTGGGCAGTTGATATATTTCGAAGGAGAGTAGGGTAAAATGGCTGTTTTCAATTACATACTGGAATTCTTTATATAGAATCAACAGAACCGAATATTTTCGCCAGCCTTACCAATTGAGTAATTTCATCATTGGAGGCGCCATTTCTGAGAATATCCAGTACCGTCGCGGATTCAGCCAGATCGATACCAGGATCAAATGTCTCGATTTTATGGATGAAAAAATTGCACTTTTTTACGCCACTGACTGGGCCTAAATTAGCCAATATTTCTGGAACACCTTTTAAGTATCCTTTATTGCTCGTTTTTTTATTTATCGAAAACTGGAATACAGGATATAAATTCTCTACTCCCCAATTTAATACAATGAGTTTATGATTTTCACCATATTTATTTACTGTCGGGCGGGTTACTCCTAATATATCAGCAACCTTACTGGACTTATAAACGCCACCGTATTCCCCAAGATGGGCCAGAAAAGCGTTTCTCGTTTCGATAAATTCCTCATGTTCTTTCTTTTCCGGTGTGATATTTGCCACTATTTCAATATAGTTGGCTCGTCCTTTGACTTCTGTCCAAAATTCATCATCAGACAGGGTTAACAATAGGGAAATACTCTCTGAATCTTTGTTTTTAAGCACATTAATAAAATGATCAGCAAGATTGATGATACGTGCTTTGACCAGTTCAGACGGTTCAAATCCGCTTTTCAGTTTTACTATCGGGTCATTGGGTTGTTTTGCTGTTGTTCCCATAACTACCTCAATTATTTTGTCATTTCAAAGAATCAGCATACATGAAATGGTAGTATGTGGAAGTTCTGTCACCAGTTTCTTTTTGCATGTACTAAGAATTGATTAATAACAGATAGGTATATTAGAATCAACGCAGTGAAAACTGTTATGTTCACTGGAAATGAAGACCTCGAGGTCGGTGATACCGTCTTGTTACTCAATTTTCATCCTGCCACTTTTTGGTGTCTATGGCCTTAGACATTTGTGAAGGAATTTCAGCCAAACGCCTTAGTACATAACAGAGATTCTTGTATTATTCCTCAGCACTCTTTCCACAAATCAGAATAAATAATATTATCATCTAAACTTAGACTAAATTCATAAAAAGGATCGTCAAAAGAAATAAGAGGTATATATGCATAGCCAAATTAATTCATTGCCCCAATATATGTTAGCGATCAGTATCATTAAGCCCGGAGGCCCGGAGAAATTGCATCTGGTTCAGGTTCCGTTGCCACGGCCAGGAAAAGGTTACTTGTTAGTAAAAGTAGCTGCGGCAGGTGTTAATCGGCCTGATATATTTCAGAGAATGGGTTCCTATCCACCACCACCGGATGCATCGCCATTGCCGGGTTTGGAGATTGCAGGAGAGGTGGTTGCCAAAGGTGAAGGTTGTGAACGCTGGAATCTTGGCGATAAAGTTTGTGCCCTTGTTGCCGGCGGCGGTTATGCCGAATATTGCCTGGTACATGACTCCGTTGCCTTACCTATCTATGGTTTGGATTTTGTTCAGGCAGCCGCATTGCCAGAAAACTTTTTTACCGTCTGGGCTAATGTTTTTCAGACTGGCAAGTTGAAACAAGGAGAAAATTTGCTGATTCACGGTGGTACTTCTGGGATAGGCAGCGTCACTATTATGTTAGCAAAAGCCTTTGGCGCCAGAGTCATTGCTACCGTCGGCTCTGATGAGAAAGTTAAAGTCGCACACAGTTTAGGTGCTGACTTTGTGATTAATTACCGTAAAGAAGATTTCGTTGATCAGGTATTGAAAATCACGGGTAATCATGGCGTTGATATGGTTGTTGACTTAATCGGCGGTGATTATGTCAATAAAAACTATAAGGTTGCTGCTAAATTCGGGAGAATTATTCAGATTGGCATGATGAAAGGAAACCCTGAAAATCTTAATCTGATGCCCTTAATGCTAAAACGTCTGACTCACACGGGTTCTACATTACGTTCTCGCAGTGTAGAGGAAAAAGCAGAGATAGCTCGGGAATTGGAAAAACATGTCTGGCCATTATTGAAATCAGGAAAAGTCAGTCCATTAATTTGTAAAGTTTTTGATCTGAAAGATGCTGCTGACGCACATCGAATGATGGAAGCCGGTGATGTTATCGGCAAGGTTATGTTGGTAAATGTATCATCTTAATAGTACTTCTGCTTAAATCAGGGCTATTTTAGTTTGTAGCCCTGCATTCTATCTGCTAACCGCTTCACGTTAAAAAAATCCTTATAATTAACAAGGTTAACAATAAATAAGCCCCTATTTTCCTCTGTTTTTTGATTTGTTTTTATTCGTTCTTTGTCCTCGCGCACAAAATCAGAATTTATATTTAACGTCATTGTTAATATTTTAACAAATATAGTCTATATCTATTAACAAACGATCGTTTATAGATATATTAATGATCAATCTATTCCACCTGATAGATTTTTCTGAATGTCTAGAATAATGAGGTATGACCAGCTATTGGTAAGTTAGGTGGCATATAATTTTCTGTCTGACCACCAGAGAAAGATAGTGATTTCATTAACAAGTAAAGAATTTCAGAATCTCTCTGTTGCTGACAGCCGTTTTTGTTAGTTGAAAGGGTAATATAATTATGACCAAGCAGTTTACTTCGCACTTAAACATTGATGCGTTGTTTTTAGGCCCTAAATCAGAAAATACGGTTTTTTTTAGAGAAATGATGGAATATGCCGTAAGTGAGCACATGCACTGGCGTTCTGATTTTCACCCGGAAGATCCCGCCTTAGTCACCTCGGTTGATCGTTATGCACCTGATTATAGAGAAACGCTTTATCGAACAGAGGGTATTCTGAACCAACTATCCGCCAAACTGAAAAACACCTCTATTCCCTGGTTTTCTCCTCGCTATATGGGGCATATGAACGCCGATACCCTGATGGTTTCCAATCTCGCTTATGTCATGGCGATGATGTACAACCCGAACAATTGCGCCCACGAGTCATCACCGACAACAACGGAGCTAGAAATTGAAGCGGGGCTGGATCTATGCCGGATGTTTGGTTATGACCCTCGCCGAGCCTGGGGACATATTACATCAGGAGGAACCGTCGCCAATTATGAAGGGCTATGGGTTGCGCGTAATTTAAAAACCATGCCTCTTGCCATTGCACAACATCCACAATCCAGCGATCTAGTCGCAAATAAATCAGAACAACAACTGTTGAATATGCCGCCATCAGATATTCTGGATTTGACGGATGAATTAAAAAAACGGGGCATTTTCGAAGAAGTTCGTGAGCTTTCCTGCCGTGGCTCCGGGATAAAGCAGGGGATGTTTGGCAAAGTCCTGGTTCCACAGTCGAAACATTATTCATGGATGAAAGCAATGGATGTTCTGGGAATCGGTCAACAGCATATCGTGCCATTGCCGGTCGATGCGAATTATCGTACCGATGTTAAAAAAATGCGTGAAATTACATTCGGTCTGATAGAGCAGGGGGAGCCTATTCTGGCTATGGTAACTGTAGTTGGAACTACGGAAGTGGGAGCCATTGACCGAGTTGATGAAGTTATTGCGTTGCGTAAAGAGTGTGAAGAGCGTTATGGCGTCTCATTTTATGTGCATATTGATGCCGCTTATGCAGGTTATGCCAGCGCAATGTTCCTTAACGAACAGGGAGAGTTTATGGAATATGACGAACTTATCCGTCGTTATCATGAATTGGCGATTATTCCCGAAGATATTATTTGGCCTAAACCTGAAATTTACCAAAGCTTCCGGGCCATGTGTCAGGCTGATTCAATCACCGTAGATCCCCACAAAGTTGGATTTATTCAATATGCCGCCGGTGCGGTATGTATGAAAGATAAGCGTATTGTTGACTTAATTTCCTACCGTGCGGCTTATGTTTTTGAAGATGTTGATACTCAACCAGAGCAAGCCGTTGACCGGCATGTTGTAATCGGCGCCTCTATTATGGAGGGATCTAAAGCCGGAGCTATCGCCGCCGCGATTTGGGCCGCGCATCGATTAGTTCCATTGAATATCAGTGGCTACGGAAAAGTGATTGCTGCCGGTATTGTGACGGCCAATTGGATGATTAAGAAACTTTTAACCACAGAACCATTGGTTGTTGGCAAACGCCGGTTTGCAATTCATACCATGCCAAATCCTGATTTCCATATGGTCAATTTTACTTTTAAAGAGCAAGGAAATAATGATTTAAGTCACCACAACCGTCTTAATAAACGGATGTATGAGCTTTGTTCATATACTTCCGGACGTAGTTATACCAATGATTTTTTAACTTCTTCCACCTCTCTTGGTTATCGGGAGTATGGTGATACGCCTTGGCATTACGTTGAAAGTTGCGGTTTTGACCAAGAAGAATGGCAGAAAGTCCACAGTTTATATGTCCTACGTGCTGCTGTGATGACTCATTGTTTACGTAATGCTGACGATTTTGACGAGTATTGGGAAAGGCTCCAGAAAATTTTTATTCACAAACTGACTCAGATTGTTGATGAAGAAGAAAAAAAGAAAGTGGCCTGATTTTCTATTATTAAATATTTGTTGTTGATTCGAAGGGAAAAAAACGTGAAAAACCGTACTTTTGGTAGTACTTTTATTATCGCCGGAACAACTATCGGTGCAGGTATGTTAGCTATGCCATTAGCCACCGCCGGTGTAGGATTTGGTGTAAGTTTGATCATGTTGATTGGCTTGTGGGTTTTGATGAGTTACACCGCATTATTGCTGGTTGAAGCTTATCAATATGAGTCTCCTGATACAGGATTAGGGACACTTGCTCAACGTTATCTTGGCAACGGCGGCAAAATATTAACGGGTTTCAGCATGATGTTTCTGATGTATGCGTTAACATCAGCCTATATTAGCGGTGCTGGGGAGTTACTGACAGTCAGCCTCAATAAATGGCTTAATTTGTCCCTTCCTGCTTCCGTGGGCGTTATTCTATTTACGGTAATTGCCGGAGGAATCGTTTGCATTGGCACCAGTTCAGTAGATATGGTTAACCGCGTTATTTTCAGTGCAAAAATTATTTTCCTGATATTAATGTTGGGGATGATGATGCCGCATGTTCAGCATATTAACCTACTGACGATGCCATTAGGGCAAGGATTAATATTATCTTCAATTCCGGTGATATTCACATCGTTTGGTTTTCACGGCAGTGTTCCCAGTATTGTGAAATATATGAACGGCGATGTACGTCGGCTCCGTTGGGTGTTTATCATTGGCAGCGCAATTCCGTTAATTACTTATATTTTCTGGCAATTGGCGACATTAGGAAGTATCAATTCCAACACGTTTGTCGATATCTTAGCTGAAAATGCCGGGTTGAATGGCTTATTACACAGCATTCGTGAAGTTGTCGCTTCACCGAAAACTGAACTTGCAGTACAAATGTTTGCTAATCTAGCGCTCGCAACCTCATTCCTCGGTGTCGCACTTGGCCTGTTTGATTTTTTAGGTGATCTATTTAAACGCAAAGATAATGTAACCGGACGTATGCAAACTGGTTTGCTAACTTTCGTTCCACCATTGATTTTCGCGCTATTTTACCCAAAAGGTTTTGTAATGGCGTTGGGATATGCCGCGGTCGCGTTGTCAATTTTAGCGTTATTATTACCTAGCCTCCTGGCATATAAATCCCGTCAGCAAAATGAACGTCGATATCGGGTGCCTGGTGGTAAACCCGTACTATTGCTGGTATTTGCCTGCGGTGTTGCAGTAATAGCAATCCAAATTGGCATCGTAAGTGGAATGTTGCCGGCAGTAGGCTGAATACTGAGTTATCGAAGATAAGTTCTTTTTTGACCTAAAGCGTATTCTCTGACAGACTGCTAGCATAATAGACCTATTAGCGGAGGCAATTATGAATCATACCCGTTACGAAACTGATGTGGTCGCTTGGGCAAATGAGCAGGCAGCGTTATTACGTGACGGTAAATTCTCTGAGATTGATATAGCCAATATTGCTGAGGAGATCGAAGACGTAGGCAAGAGTGAACAGCGTGAGTTGGCTGACTGCATGGCGGTATTAATTGCTCACTTATTAAAATGGAAATACCAACCAAGCCATAGAGGAACAAGTTGGGGAAAAGCAATTAAAGCGCAAAGAAAAGAGATTCTTTATGGTTTAAAAGAATCACCTAGTTTAAAGACAAAGTTAGATGGTTCAGACTGGGTTGATGTTGTCTGGTCTAAAGCCGTTGCCTCAGCAATGAACGAAACCGGATTAGACGTATTTCCCGATGTATGCATTTGGGGTATGTCCCAGATACTGTCCCCTGAGTTTTATCCTGATTAGCAAAACTCTGTTTGCCCTTGTGAAAAACTAATATTAATTTTAAGGAGTTGGATCATGGCGAAAGAATTATTTACTGCCTCAGTAAAATCTGTAGCTGGATTGAAAGTTGAATGTACATCAAGAGATTTCTCCTTTTATTTGGATGAACCACGTAATTTAGGTGGCACTGATCAGGGGATGAATCCAGTTGAAGCTTTACTCTGTTCTCTCGGTGCTTGTAAATGTATCGTAGCAAAAGCTTTTGCTAAACTGCATAAAATTAATTTAATTGATATTCACGTTGATCTGGAAGGTGAACTTGATACTGATGGTTTCACTGGTAGAAATAAACAAGCGAAATTAGGTTTCTCTAAAATAGTGACAAAATTTCATATTAAAGCTGATAATAGTGAAGAAGAAATTCATGCCTTTGTCGACTTTATTAATAAAACCTGCCCAGTTCACGATACCATTGAGAATGCACCAAGTTTTGTCACTGAAATATATTGTGAATAAATAGATGTTACTCTGAGATAATTTCACAAAGAACGTGTTGTGTTATTTGAATTAATCTAAAAAATCCTCTACTTTATCGTAGAGGATTTTATTATAAAGTTAGGTAAATTAATGTTTATCTATCTCTTTATCCCATTGATTAACAGCATAAGAAATAATTACTATTGCTTAATAACGTAAACCGTAGTTATATTACAACTTACATTTTCTATACCCACTCTAATATTTAAACCTCTTGCATAAGCCTGGCTTAATAGTCTATTAACGTTTTCAGCACTTGATCCTGACCAAATATAACCTGGTTTTCCACAATTACTAGCTAAAATTCCACTAAATGTATAAAAATAATGTGCAGGATTATCCCAATCAGCTTTAATTTCTGCGACTTTAACAATGCCACTATTGGTTTCCGCTGAGAATGCAGGGGCGCTAATCATACCAATTAAAATAAATAACATAGATATCAATTTTTTCATAATTTACTCCTGATTAATAATATAGAGAAAGTCTGACGTTTTGCAGTGTAAATTATGCAAATAATCTTTGCATCAAATTTACATTAATATAATAGGTGAATCTCCTGATAAATAATGCAAGAAGTTTTTCCACTTAAATAAGTGATTGATAAAAACAACATAGTGATTTTTATCTATAAGATAACATCAATATTGTTTAAAATAATAAAAGAATCTCTACTAAAAAGTAAAAGTTTTCATCGTTAAATTAAGTATTATGTTGCAGACTAATTTTCTTTCTCTGCTAATTTATCAGTTATCTCTTTAACAAGTTAATTACCACTATCTGGTACTATAATCATCAAACACTAAGATTCATAACCAATTCATTAACTGGTTATATTTAAACAACAAAAATCTAATCTCATAGCAGACTATTCATATTCAGATAATTTTAATTATGAAGATAAAATGATTAATCTCCTATTTGAAAAAGATAACGACGATAAATTATTTACTTGATAAACATGTTTCAATACATCTTTTTTTACTGGGCTATAATAAGGAAAATTTTTAACAGATCACTTTTATATAATAAATTTTTTTAAATTAGAGGTATATATTTCTGGTGTATCCCATGACACTATTAGATAGCTAATATACATATCGTTATTATAGTAAAGGCTTCATCTATATGAATAAATTATTGTGCAATTCGGAATCAAAATTAAGACCTTATTTAGGAATAGGAAATTCGGTAGTATCTGATAACCTTTTGGCAGTACTTAAAAGCACTTGTGATAATTACCATTCGTCAGTAAAAAAATTCATAGAACTGCTTAAATATATTCAAAATAATAATATTCATACGACATCATTTAATGAATTAGTTGCCCTTCATGAACTTGTAGCCCCACATGATTGCACTGTAGTTTCTATGCTATCAATTCATTTTAATTTAGCCATAGGGACTATAGCTAACTTAGGAGCGCGAACCCCATATGTGGAAGATCTTTACCAAAAACTTTGCTCTGGTCGTGCCATTGGAGTATATCTGGCGACTGAGTTAGCTCACGGGAATGATCTAGTCGCAATCGAAACACAAGCTAATTATCTCCCAGAAAAAGGTGTATTTATATTGAATTCACCTGGCCCCAATGCATATAAATTTATGCCTAATACCACACCCTGTGAACTACCTAAAGTGGCTGTAATTCTAGCTCAGTTAAATGCATCAGGAAAAAGATACGGTATTTTCCCATTTATTCTCCCCCTGTCCGTAAATGGAAAATTAACTCCTGGCGTTAAAATTACTCCACTTGGTGATAAGCCAGGGTTTTATTTAGACAACGCAATCACCTCATTTGATAATGTGGAAATTCCTTTTGAAGGACTCCTTGCTGGCAATATGATAACACTGACTAGCGATGGTAAAATATCATTGCATACAAAAGAATTAAGAGAAAGGTTCTCGTTAATTACTAATAGAATACATTCAGGGAAGCTATGCATGGCAATGATCTCAGTTACAGGTGCCAAATCAGCTCTTCATATAACTAGCACATATGGAAATAAACGACAAACATTCGGTTATTCAGGCACTATGCCAATAATTAATTATTCTCATTTCAAAGAAGGTATTGCCTGGGATACTTTGAATACAATCACTCATGCGTTATATTTAAGAGAATTAACAAGAAAAGTTTCAATTATATTATCAGAATCAGTTAAAAACTTTAAATTTTCAGATGAATTACTTATTGAAATCATTACTACTAAATCCCTATGTACATGGCGCACGCAAGAAATATTAATTAATTGTCGTGAACGCTGCGGTGCACAGGGCTTATTTACGCTTAATAAGATCCCCAACTATTTAATATCTAATTTTGGTGCGATTACTTCGGAAGGTGATAATCTTGTATTATCATTAAAAGCCGGAGGAATGATCACTCTCAATAAAATGAAAGAAATAAACAAAACATCTTTCCAGCATAACCTATTTTCAATTTTGTATGATTATATGAATTTTTTACATAAAAAACTAAATGAATTAATAGTGAGTAACAAGAAAAAAATAAACTTAGATATACTTAATAAACATAGTAGGGATTTTTTAGAACTAAGCCAAACATATGCGGTTTTATCCGTAGTGACGACAACTATTGATACATACCACAATGATGATGATTTTTATATGATCATCGAAGGTTATCTTCTCGACTGGATTCATCGTACCATGAGCAACCTCCTGAGATGTGAAGTGATCAGTTTACAGGAATCACTAAAAATAGACGAGAGACGTATTGAGTATATACGTAAACATGCAGATAGAATAAATGATTATATTGCCAGTTTTGGCGTAGATAAAGCTGGAATTGAGACACCAATATCCAGTAATGATTATATTTCCTGGTATGCAAATAATCACCATCAGTTAAAAAACAATTAACTTTATTTACTAAATTAGAAAAGCCTCTATGATGAAATAGAGGCTTTTATCGTGAGTCATTCAATACATTGTACATTGGTTGCGGATCTTCCAGAGATATTATAATCTTGGCAATGACTCACTAATAAGACAGAGAAGCGGATTGTGGCAAAAAAAGAGAAACAACGGCCTCACCATGACGCGCTATTCAAACATTTTTTAACGCGGCCTGAAACGGCCAGGGAGTTTCTATCCCTTTATCTGCCCAAAGAGATCCAGTCGCTGTGTGATTTAGCCACATTGAAACTGGAGCCCGGCAGTTTTGTGGACCGGCATTTACGTCAACTGCACAGTGATGTGCTCTACTCGGTTGAAACGACCCGGGGACAGGGCTATATCTATTGTCTGATTGAGCATCAATCCACCCCTGACCAGCTGATGGCCTGGCGGCTGATGTATTATGCCATGTTAGCCATGGCGGCCCACCTGAAAAAAGGCCATACGGAGCTCCCTCTGGTGGCGCCGCTGCTGTTTTATCATGGCGAGGTCCGGCCATATCCTTACTCAAACCGGTGGCTGGATTGTTTTACGCTCCCTGAACAAGCGGCTCGCTTATACCACCAGGCGTTTCCGTTGGTGGATGTCAGTGTGCTCAGCGACGACGAAATCCTGACACATAAAAGCGTTGCCCTGCTGGAGCTGGTGCAAAAACACATTCGCTGTCGGGATATGCTGGAATGGGTCCCACCATTGGTGGAACTCTTAAACGCAGGGTATAATACAGCCGAGCAGCGCAATGTGGTGTTACGCTATATTTTACTGAATGGACATACGCCGGATCTCTCCCAATTTGTCCATCAACTGATTGAACAATCTTCGGAGCATGAAACGATGTTGATGACTATTGCAGAACAGCTTGAACAAAAAGGGCTTGAGCGAGGTATTGAACTAGGCCGAGTTGAAGGTAAAGAAGAAGGTAGGGAAGAAGGTAGAGAAGAAGGTAAGCTGGAAACGGCTCGCGCATTATTACGACATGGTGTCAGTCTGGATATTATTATCACCAGTACCGGACTGAGCCGGGATAAAATTGAAGCGTTAAAGCATTAAATTAATCTTCTCTTTCACCGCAAAATGCCGATATTCAAGATCGGCATTTTCATTCTTGCATTCTTATAGAAATAAGTTATCCAAACAGCTAAAGTGAGTTGTTCCTTGTTCCAATCTGACAAAGAGGCAACTTGAAAGGTAACGGGTATATATAGAAAAGTTCGGTGACCGATTGTAAGGTCACCGTTAACGAAGGGGCTATTACCTATATTATTTTCCTTTTAATGCAATAATATACTGTAATAATCGTGGAAGAAATCGATTAAGGTATACACCAATGACTTCTTTATTACCTCCGGGGTATATCTCTCTTTTCTCGCTAACGATTGCCTTAACAATTTTTTTGGCGCATAAATCGACAGGCATGCCGTGTTCCAGTTCACTATCAATGCGTTGATAAGGCTCCCCATTTCCAGTGAGAGATCTCATAGTAATATCAGTATTAATAAAACCGGGGCAAACAAATGTAACATTGATATTGTCTTTCGTATGTTCAGCACGTAGAGACTCAAAAAAACCATGCAATGCCTGCTTCGATGCTGAATAGCCTGAACGACCCGGTGTGCCAAATTTACCAGCCACACTGGAGAGAACAACAAAATGCCCGCTCTTTTTCTCAATCATCGAAGGGAGTACAGTTAATGCTATGTTGACAATGGATAAAAAATTTAAATTAATCAATTTGTCATAGACAAAGAATTGTGTGTCTGCGACTAAAGAACGCTGACTGACGCCAGCAGTAAAAATGATACAGTCAATACTCCCCATCCGTTGAAGTACTTTATGTACCATTTCTTTCGCTTCATCATGATTTGTAATGTCGAAAGGGATAACGTTTTCTTTCGGAAGATTAATTTCCGTAGCCAATTTTTCCAGCAAATCTTTTTTCCGGCTAGAAATGACTAGGTTTGTTGTATAAAAGCTAAGCTCCTTAACTAAAGCATGGCCAATCCCCATAGACGCACCAATTACCCAAATATTTTTTCCTGCCAAATTCATTTTATGTCACCTTATCATCAGCCAGACATTTCCAAATACCATTAACTCCCTTCACAGGTCTGATAGTAATACCTGCTTTTAATTCTGGATATCCCTGATAACTCGTTTCGAAAAATCCTCTCTTACAAAATTCACCGATAATAATCGGTAAAACCATGCGAGCATAATTCATACCCAGACATATCCGGGGGCCTGCGCCAAAAGGAATAAAAGTGCGGTTAAGCTTATGGCTGTATAATTCTCCCAACCAGCGCGTAGGAATGAAGTCGTCAGCTTTTTCCCAATAGCCTGGATGTCTCTGCAAACAATAAGGGGAAACAACCACCATTTTCCCGGCGGTTATCTTATATTCGCCTATAGTGATATCTTCTTTAGCTGTCCGGGAAAAAGACCATACCGGAGGGAGAAGACGCATGCTTTCATTGATAACCGCATTGGTATATTTCAATTCGAAAATGTCAGCGGTCTTTTCCAATACAGCTTGCGTATATTCATCTTTAATAATTTTATGCCAACGTTTATAGCGGGAAATGAAATAAAATGTCCAGGTGGCTGCGGATGCAATTGTTTCGTAAGACGTTAAAAAAAAGGTAAGTAATTGATCTTTTATCTCATCATGATCGGTTTCATTTTCCAAAATCATGTTCAATAGACAGTCTTTTCCGCCATGACTGTCATGGTTCTTAATTATTTCAATTATTTGTCTGTCAAGTACAGATTTTTCCTTCCTGAATTTCAACGCAGAAAACGTAGGGATGTGAGGAGGTAATTTAATCATCGCCTCAAGACGTTTAATAACATAATCAGAAGCATTCTCAAGCGCTATTGAAACGCTGTATCTGCTGATATCACTACTACTCTGTCCAAAGAGGGTTTTCAAAGCAATGTTCATGGAAAGATCAAGCATATCTTTGAATATGTCGCGTTGATGCCCATCCAAAACAGTATTATGAGAAAAATCCGTGACGATATCTTTTATCGGGGCGATCAATGTGTTTAAACTGGATATAGTGAAAGCATGCCTGGCATTATCGCGTTGTTTTTTCCATACCTCACCCTCTGTGGTGACCATACCCTGACCAAGCAATAACTCTAACTCACGATAACTGGGGCTTTTAACAAAAAAATCCATTCTTTTCGCTAATATTTCTGCTACCCAGTCTGGATTGTTAACGAAAATTATACGCTCCGGGCCCATTTTTATCGTACAAATATCACCATTCTCTCTTGCTGCGTTAAGAAATAGCGATAACGCATCCGATTTATAATCCAGTATTGAACCAAGTACAGGCAAACCTTTTACTTCCTTAATCTCTTTATAGTTCACTCTTGTGTACTCCTTTTATATTTTATCAAAAGTTTCCGATAATAAGGAAAGGCTTACGAATACCCGCCTTTTCAGCTTTCCTGCACTGATAGTCGAAGTCGTGATACGCATGTTGCATCCGCTGAACTGTAGAATAACCATGAATGTTGAAAGAGGTGTTGATTAATGCTGCATAGCCAGTTTTCTTTTCGACTTCCTGTAATACTTCAACATCAACGCCTGATTTAATAACAAGCGGCCTGCCAGTGGTTCTACCATCATGCATTTTATGCATCACTCCCTCATATTTTTCTTCTGGTATATTATCATTATAACTTAGCGCAATAATCATGCCATGAAGTGATCCTATCACTCTGTTTACTTCTTTAATGTTAAAAAGAACCGGTAAATTCTCTGATCTTAATACGGGAGCCATTGGCATATGGTCATCCCGACCATTAAGAAGGTTAATTTCTTGCTTAAGCTCACCCGTCGGTAAACATAGCGTGGAATTTGACATCAGTGCTCTGGGGCCTAATTCCCCCCAGTTTTTTACTGTATTGACAATATATCCTTTGCTTACATAATGAGCGGTATTTTTAATAAAGTCATCTTCATTGTCTGTATAAATAACATTCTCTGCATACTTACCGTTATATGGCAAAGATAAATCACGTTTTAGTAATAACAGATTTACGCTTCTATTAGATAACGTATTATCAAGAATAACAGCGCCTGTCAGTGCATGCACAATATCGCCAGCAAGGGGAGAGCAACAGATATCTCCCTGTATGCTATTCAGTAAAATATTATTGAGTTTGACATTGAAATGAACGCCGCCGCCAACAATAAGGTTCTCAACTTTTTCATTATCAATGAGTTTTACCAAGTAGGTTTCTAAAAATTTATTAGCAATATAGGAAGAAATAATACGGATCTCATATTGACTTAATCCGTTTAAATGCCGTTGTAACCACGACGGCATTCTCACATGGTTCACGGCAATTTCCTGCATATATTTAACAGAAAAACCATGTGAAAAATGCTGATGCACACTTTTTTCTAAAAGAACTTCTGACGGAGATTTTTTTATCCCCAACAAGGTAACGGGCTTACGAGAATCGTTCCATTCAAGCTGGATTTTATGACGTTCGTGGTAATACGCTTTCTTTTTAGAAAAATTTTCATCATTAACTCTTTCATCATTAACTCCGGGTAGGAAAGATTTGATATCATTTCTAATGGCTGACATCAGCCCATATTTCTTATTTGACAAAAAGCCATCGGATAATTTTATTATAATCCGGTTGAGTTTATTAAGTTCATCGTTGTTTAACAGGCTTGTTATTTCCGTTTCGTAACCAAGTGACTTATATTCATCTTTCAACGGCGAAAAACCTGTATCGGCATTGCATACCAAACGGGCAAAAAATATTCCGCATGAAAGATCTGCCGCGGAAATTCTTTTCACCCTTTGTAGTGTTTTTATACAATCTGCCAATGCTTTGTTTTTATCGATTGTCACAGTATAGAGAGATGTTGATTCATAATCATCTCCCGTACCATCAGTAATCAATATATGATATTTTTTAGGTAGATTGTTTTCTTTACAATGTTCCCAAGCTTCAATGATACCATTTATCGCATGAGTAGCATGATGGTTTATTTTCAATTCATACAACTTTACTTTTTTTATAAATTGCTCAAATATTTCTCTATCGTTGCCACATAAAGCCTTTATAGTATGGTTATAATCAACCTCGCCAAGAAAATTAATGATATTCAATTCATCAATGTCATATTTCATTAATTTCAATATTGTGTGGATGGGAACATATTCTCCACCTTTTGAGCGACTCTCTTTTTCATCTTCAATGGCAAACATATCATCGGCATTATTCCATATGACCACTGAAGCATTATGCCCTAAAAAGAGGCATGCGTTCTTATAATGCTCTCTTCCTTTCATCATCGTGCTCATTATTGGTTTCCCTTATATTGAAAGTTAATTAAATATACTCTTTTATGATATTGAGCACTTTATTGATATCCTCAACCGTGTGTCCATAGTTAATAAAAAGGCGTAAACGAGCTTTATTCTCAGGTACGGCTGGATACAAGATAGGTTGCACATTAATTAAATTCTCCCTCAGCTTTTGATAAATATAGATACATTTATTCTCGTCGCCTATCATGAGAGGGATAACAGGGGTATCTTTACTGAATCCTGTATCCAGGCCAAGTGCATTCGCTTTATTAATGAAATATTTTGATAATTCTTGCACTTCATGAACTCTGTATTTTTCCTTTTGTATCACTTTAATGGCGGTCAGAGCCGATGCGGCAACAGCCGGCGGCATACCGGTGGTGTAAACAAAGCCCGGTGTCGTATACCGTAGATAAGTGATAAAGGATCGCTTGCCGGCAATATAACCACCACAGCTTGCGAAGCTTTTACTAATTCCACCCATACAAATATCTATTTCAGACGGCATGACATCGCAATGCTCACAAACACCCCGTCCACTTTTTCCCACAACCCCAATGGAAAGACATTCATCTACCATCAACAGCGCTTTATACTTTTTCTTTATTTCAACAAATTTCTTCAAATCAGGAATATCGCCATCCATGCTATAAGCGCCTTCGATAAAGAGCATGACTTTCCTGTAATGTTTCCTCTTCTTATTAAGAATTTCATCGGCCATTTGCCAATTATTATGCGCAAACGGCAACATGTCCGCCTGAGATAATTTTCCGCCCTGGAGAAGGCTGTCATGGCTATATTCATCGTACAGAATAAGATCGCCACGTTGCATTAAGTGACCAATAACGGTCACATTGCAAAAATTACTACTCACAAAAGTAATGGCGTCTTCATGACCGGTAAACTTTGCTATCTCTGCTTCCAGATCAACATGAACAGGGCGTTGACCCGCTACAATCCTTGCCGCTGAAGGACTAGTGCCATATTGGTTGATTGCTTCTATAGAGGCTGATTGGACGTCAGGATGCTGAGCCAGCCCAAGATAATTATGGTTAGAGAAATTGAGGTAGTTTTCCTCATTCATTACTGTATGAGAACCATTCACCCCTTCATGAGTTGTAAAGAAGGGGAGGCTGACACCTTGCATTGATTCAAGACGAGCCTCAATTTCTTTTACACCTTTCAAATGTACAAGATCAAAGAATTCTTCAGGTATAGCGTCAATATCTTCAAATGCCTGATGATCGCCTTCATTTTCTAGCTGACCTGTAATCTGGGTGCGTAATTCAGGCGATAGTTGATTGTATCCGCTGATAAAATTGTAAATGGCTTCCAATTCATTTAAAAAAGACCCCAGATATTCATGGCTCTCAAAGATATCTGAAGGTAATTGGTAAGAGATCAAATCTGAAAAATCGGCAAGTAAAGTGGCTTTCTGGAGTGAATCAATCCCGAGATTATCGAGAAGAATTTCGCCCGCTGTCATATCAGGCAGCGCTTCTCCCGTTTCTCGAATCAGCCAGTTGTCAAACCAGTTTATGACGAAGGATCTATTCGTATCCTGATGGTTATTTTGCTGATCACGACTTGCAGACTGAGCACTCCATTCATCGATTGCAGTTAACTTGCCTGAGAGAAGCAACTCCTGCATGGCTTTGCGACGCACTTTACCGCTTGATGTTTTGAGTATTCCTCCAGGCCGGATAAGGATAATCTTACTAACAGAAACTTCATGGTTATTAGTAATATTAACTCTTATTTTCTTCATTATTTCTTTAACATTGATTTTTTTAATTTCGCTTCTTTTTATTTCTTGTATGATGATAATCCCTTTTTCATCTGCAAAAGCGACACATCCCCCTGAAATAAGCGCAGCGTCAGATATCTGTGACGTGTTTTCTATATCCTGGGGATAATGATTTTTTCCTCTGATAATAATGACATCTTTGATTCTGCCACTAATGTATAGCTCTCCATCAAATAAAAATCCCAGATCGCCTGTTCGCAAATAAGGACCTTTATTATCCGATGTATATTGATTGAACGCACTGCCGGTAGCCTTCTCGTTATTCCAGTAACCGTAAGTTACGGAAGCTCCCTTCAACCAAATTTCTCCAACTTTCCCTTCAGGTAATACATCTGCTGTATCAGCTTTACAGATAATAATCTCTTGATTTTCGTATGGCTTGCCATGATTGACCAATGTGATGTTACCATTCACGCTATTGGCTTTAATGGCGTTTCCTTCGCTTAACGCTTTCGTATTAAAGTTTTCTACTTTCATTCCAGAGTTATCAGTTACAGGACCCGAAACATACAAGGTACCCTCAGCCAGCCCATAACAGGGATAAAGAGCGTCCTTATTAAAACCGTAAGGGCCAAATCGCTCAGCAAAACGTTGAAGAATATCCGCTCTGACCGGCTCTGCTCCGCTAAATGCATTCTTCCAACTTGAAAGATCAATAGACTCCAAATCCTTGTCACTTATTCTTTCAACACTTTGCTCATATATAAAGTTAGGTCCGCCGGAAATAGTCGCTTTATATTTTGAAATGGCCTTTAACCATAGTGCTGGTTGCTGAATCACTGAAGTAGGCGGCATCAGTACAACCGGAACGCCGCTATAGAAAGGCTGGAGTATACCGCCTAATAAGCCCATATCATGGTAGGGCGGAAGCCAAATGACGCCGCAACCCGCTTCTGAACATACAAACCTATTCTTTATTGCCGCCAGATTACTGATTAAATTTTCATAACCGACCATGACGCCTTTAGGGTCACCGGTTGAACCCGAGGTATATTGGAGGAATGCTAGATTTGATCCGCCGCGGTAAGACGTATCTTCCTGAGCCTCTATCAATTCATTTGCAGATATCACCCTGACTTCATTAAAGCTGTCTTCTTTCGCAAGTGCTTCTTTTATTTTTTCGCTCTGTTTTGAAGTCGTGATAACGAATCGAGCATCACTATCCATTATGATTTTCAGAATAGTATCCCAACCTCTTCCCTCAGGTCGGGCGCTATTTACTGGTACAGCAACTACACTTGAGTATAAACACGCGGCCATAGTCTGAACAAAGAGTAGGCCGGAAGGCAACATAACTATTGCCCGCTCGCCAGGTTGACAGTATTGCTGTAAATAATAAGCAATACTTTTTTGTCCCCGGTGCAGACTCTTCCAGCTCAATTGTTCTTCTTCTCTTTCGCCGTCAGAAAGGAACCTGAAAATTAACTCACCAGCATTTTCCGATGCTCTTTTTTCAATCAATTGACAAATGGTATTCATTGATTAACCCTGTAGTAAAACTCACGTTGATGATTCAATGCACTTTAATTTAGAAGAATAAATAAGAATATGTAAAGCATTGTGCATATTTAAGATTTTGTGAGATTTGAAGATCAATGGAACGAAAACGGTACGCTAAACCTTGCAATTATTATAATTACTTGATTAAATTGATATAAATATCATTTTGTCACTTATTCAAACAACGTAAATGTGATGACTCAGATAAAAAATAGGTTCAGACAATAGAAATTGTCGCCCTGGATATATAATAAATTATTGCCAATTACATTATGGCTTTAAAATTGATGATAACCAGACTAAAAATGTATTTACATTATAATTTCTTAAAAAACTTTTCTAATGTTGCCCTGCTGGAACTGGTGCAAAAACACATTTGCTGCCGGGATCAAGGTATATCCCGAGTAATTAAACTTTCCAGCGATGACATTCCCTCTGAATAAAGATATCCAGTGAACAAGGACTCACTCCTGTTAATACTTTGATGCCATCTGTAATGCGATCCTCAGTACCTGATGCGATGTCATTATCCATTGCTGAAAGTATTTTTGAGTAGGTTTCATCCAGTCCATTTTGTTGTAGCCGGCTGGCCAATTCACTGGTCG
The DNA here is from genome assembly GCF_001684335.1 of Photorhabdus namnaonensis. Classification (GTDB taxonomy): domain Bacteria; phylum Pseudomonadota; class Gammaproteobacteria; order Enterobacterales; family Enterobacteriaceae; genus Photorhabdus; species Photorhabdus namnaonensis. The sequence goes on along the minus strand of NZ_LOIC01000088.1, from coordinate 291,935 downwards.
TTAGATTTCGGTGACTAATTTTGCGGCCTAAGGTTTTACTCAGTGCGGCAGCGATATCTCCATAACTAAGTGTTTTAGGTCCTGTAAGGATGAAATCTTTATTTATAGTTCGATTTGATGTTAATGCAGAAACAGCAGCACGAGCAATATCAAGGGCGTCAATGAACCCCACTTTGCCATCGCCCGTAGCAGAATAGATAGCGTTCTCTTCGCTTATTGTTACCAAATGCCGTTGCTCATAAAAGTTCTGCATAAACCAGGTAGGACGTAATACTGTCCATTCCGGCGCATTAACTTCCAGCCAGGCGTGAATTTCTCCCATCATTGGAGCACCAGAGGCCAGCGACGACGCACTGAGTAATACAAAACGTCGAACCCCTTTTTCTAGCGCTATCTCAAGCAATGGCGGTACTACTGAACCATGATCGCTAGTGTTCGTTGGCGCCACAATATATAGTGACCTGATGCCAGAAAATGCGGCTTCGGCCAGATCGGGACGCATCCAGTTAAAGGCAATTTCACTGCCTGATTCAGGGGTGCGGGTACCAATCCGATGCGCGATCCCGTTTTGGGTCAGTAACTCACTAATCAACCTTCCGGTTTTCCCCTTACCACCTGTGACTAGAATGTTATTCTGCATGATAATCTCCTTTTAGTTTGTTATTGCGGCCTGATGCAGACAATAGAGTCAGCAGATTCCAGTAGTCCCGATAACGAATTATTAATTTATCTTTAATGTCAGAACGATATCATTTCATCCATATTATCAAGGGGAATTAGATGGAACACAATATATCGACCAAATTAAATATTAAATGTTAAATAAGTTGAAAATCCTCTACCACAAAGTAGAGGATTTTATTGTCAAACCAAGATGATTAATACATTAGATATTATGTCTCAGATCCATTTTCCTTTTCAGCTAATTTATCAATTACTTCTTTAGCAAACTGATTATCACCATCTAGCGCGGTATAATGTAAATGAATAAGAATATCTTTTAATTTCCATTTACCATCAGAACCTTTTAATACCTTATCGATAACTTGTTGGTCAGGGAATTTTAGGTTCCAAGTCGAAAT
>NZ_LOIC01000088.1:0-290843 GCF_001684335.1 Photorhabdus namnaonensis | reverse complement strand
CTGTGCCTTCAAACGGCAGATAACGACCATCATCAAACATCAAGGTGCATAACCAATTTTCTGTTGCCACCCGGCCATCATCTTCCTGAACAGAAGAGAGGGTGATCTGTTGCTGCGCACGTAAATTGGTGGTGATATTTTTGTTGCTACCCGCTTTTCTCGTTGGATCATAAAGCCAGCTAACCCCCTCAATATCTGCATAGACTAATGTCGAACTGCCGGTTTGTGTTAGAACTGCGCAAATTTCCGGGGTAACAACGGTATCTGAGCCAGTATTTTCCAGTGACAATGATACAGAAACTCGTTTTATCTGACGCAAATAATGTCCGGGATAGTTTTTATCAAAAACCCGTGCATTTAGCGTAAAATCTAACGCCTGTTTGCCGGTAATCTGATTGGTTATATCTGAGATAGAATAAAGAGTACTGAGAGAGATGGTCTTTTTGATATTCAAGCGGCGTTCGTGACGTTGTAACCAAGATGTTTCCATCTGCTGTAAATTTAATTGTAATGATTCACCCGCAAGCAAGCCTTGGTAGGAATCATTCCACGCATTGGCGTCAATAAAACTTTGTCGCTGATAATCACCTACTTCGTAACGCCAGCCCGCTTCCGCCATCAAACATAGGGACAGAACCGCGTCGTAGGCAGGCGCGTATAAAGCAGAAAGGCGTTTCATCAGCCATTGATATGTCGGCACAGTTAGGAAACCGGTAGTCATAAATTCATACAACTCAGTTGCGGCGTCTCGCTGTGCTTGAGCTTCCCGCAATGCGGTTTGGGCCGTTTTAATTAGTAATTCCTGCTCTTTCAACTGGTTATCGATGATATTAAGTTCACTTTGTGCTTGTTTCCACTCAATTTCCCAATCTTGGCGCCGTCGCTGATAATCTGCCATGTCTTGAATTCGGTCAGCGGTAGTTTCTAATACGCTCCCTGTTAATTCGGAGACGAGCGCTGCACTTATAACAGGGGCGGCGTATTTCCCTCCGCCGACAGAAAAGCCAAAAATATTGGGTAAAACTTCCAACCCCGCACTCATAATATGAAAAGGAATGGCGGTGGTTTTGGTAACTTCTGCTGTCGTTCTAAGAGCTATAGCTGATATTTCTAAGCTAGAAAGATTCTCTTCATATAAACCGTAATAATGCTCATAGCGTTGTTGGGCCATATTTTTACTTGCTTCTAGAGCAACTTTACCCGCCTGAGCAATTTGAATGGCTTCTTGTTGCAGCTCAATGGTGAAAGCAGATAATTTGATGATTTGTGATTGTTCCAGTACATCTTGTTTCGCACTGATCTCACTTTTTATTGCGTCAAACAATCGGTTCCCTAGTTGGATTAACTGTTTTACTGCATCGCTGGCATGTTTCAGTATCAGCGGGAACCGATAGGGTGGAATTGGCTGTATCGAACTATTAAACGTACTTGGGATATTACCCTTACGACGCTGTATTAAATTATCAATATCCTCAAAAGATCCTGCATATAACGCCAGCGACAGTGCTTTACCATCCAATGTCAATCCGTGGCGAAGATTGTAGAGTCGACTTTCCAGTATTTTTTGATACTCAATAAGTCGGATATTAAAAGGAGACATAAAGTAGCCATCGACAGCCCGGAAATCTGAATCAACTATTACTTGGATTATGTCAAGACTCGTTTTAATTTCTTCGAGGCTAATCGGATGCCAGCGGGTAGCAGTAAGGCCCTCTGGTAGAGAACCAAGTAGTTGCAGGGCCTGCTGATAACACAGATTGGCTTCATTCAAACTGTCTGAGGTCAATTGTCGGTAAAGATCATCGCCTTCTTGTATCCAGAGCTTGATAAGAAATTGGAATAAGGCTTTCTGATAATAGACCGGCAAGCTATAGGCCACAACATCTGGGTCATCAGTGCTTACGAAAGAGGGAAGATCTCTACCACTTTCATTCAGTGGGCGGGAATTCCAAAGCCGGCCACCGTAAGGATCGAACAGGTACTCTAAAAGCCAGCGTCGAGCATCGTAATAACGCCGTTCTTCGCCAAGTCGAGAAGAGACCAAGAAGGGAAGATGAAAGAATAATTCCCAGAAATATTGCCCATTAGCGCCGCGAAAATCTACCGGAGTAACTTGAGTGTCGGTACCCAAAGGCGGTTCAGATAACTGCTGAGTGTCCCATGCCAGAACTCGTTCAATTGATTGAGTGGCCCGGGCGACTAACTGCGTCCCAAACAGAGTATTCAGGCGAATGAAAGGGTAGGGGAATTTCAGCGCTTGAATATCCAGATATTGAGCCTGTTGGTTATTACGGCGCAGTATAACCGGTGGCGTTTTATCTATCTCTTCAATAGTCACAATATATTTGCTTTTAATTTCTCCAAAATATTCAGGGTTATTAGGGATGAAAAATGACACTTCATTCGTTGCTGTCAGAATAAAGGAATATCGATTTACTCCTGACTCTATAGGAAAAGTTATATTTCCGGTAGCTTTTCCATTTAATGAAATATTTGAGGAAAAAAGCACTTTTGGGCTAGGCGATGCATCAACACTAATAGTTAGTCTTGACGCGGTATATTCCCAGTTATCTTGTATATTAAAGTCGATACTGCTAAATGGCGCCTCTCCTTTTACTGATATGGCAAGTTTCTTTACAGGTTCAGTTTGTGATTGTTTACTTTGCTGAAATACATATCTGCCTACCCAGCCAAAGTTATGTTCTTTAGTTATCTTGTTATCTTTCCAATCTTTAGGTAACAACTCGAAAAGCTGTGTCTCGCCATAATATATAATTAATATTTTGGTTGGTGGTTTCTGCCCTTGCCACTGAAATGTGATAGATTTTGAAACAGCATTTTGGGCAGTAATGTTTACCGTTATAGGAAAATCCTGATTGGTGATTAACCAAGTAAGTTGTTGGGAAGGCATGAAACTAGGGTAGGGATATGTTCCATATAGAGTCCCAAATCCTTTAGGATTACGTTTGCTAGTCGTGTTTATCCCTGTCAGGATAATTTTGGTTCTATCCGCATTCAATCCTGCTGTTAACTTCAGGTCAGAATGATTATTATCGTCAGCCTTTAATGTGATATATCTTAAACTGCCGGCATATTGATGCTGCAATGTTCCTGGGTCCCGATAGAACTTGTACCAAGTAGAGATAAGGTTTTTTTCTTCCGTTGCACTTAAGATTTTTTTGTCTATTAATAATAAATCCCGGAGTTCCAGATAATAGTCTTTGTTTTTTATCCAAGTGCTACTGTCCTGTTTTGCCGTATCATAGAGTAATACTCCCATCCACGGATCGTTCTGGCGTTGTATATCCACCATTGCTATCAAACCTGGTTTATAACTTTCATCTTTCATGTAAGGATTGAGATTATCGGGCACACGTTGGTCAATACCGGGGAGTTTGGGGTATTCACCATTGGCATTTCTGCCATCCAGACTAAACAGCTTATTAGGGGCGCTCCATTCACCGTTACTTTGTTTAAAAACAAACTTCACATTGATAGCGCGATAGACAGAAGGCTTTTGGTCTGCACCCAGTAGCGGTGTAGGTTCTCGTTCAACCCAGACAGCATATTGGCGTCCAGCGATAACAACCGGTCTCAGTGCTAACAGGTCGCCCGTCAGTGACAACGTGATTTTTTCCCATTCACTCCAAGCCAACGGGCTGATGCGATCCTGATTATCGCGTAGTGTGATATCAAGTGTACGCCAGTAGTACTCCACCGGTTCGGTATTGTTTTTACCGATAAAATGATATTGGTCACTTTTGGGATCTGTGCCGTCGATATAGCCGCTCACTAATTGTAGATTACTGAGTCGTTCAAATTCAGTCAGGTAACGTAAGATAGCGGTTTGTATCATGTCGTTATTTAACCGGGATTGGTTTAAGTCATTTTCCAGGTCGGTAAAAGCATGAGTTCTTCTTATTCTTTGAGCGGAATCGAGACTATTTTCCGGGAAATTTCTTTGTTTTTGCCAAGCTTGCCAATGGGCATATTGGCTAAGATAACGGTTCCAGTTCTCAACATGTTTACCTGGGATCGTCATGCTGCCGTAACCGGGTTCCAGATGGGAAAAGAGACGGAAAAGATAGTTTTGCAAGCTAGCAATACAAAAAGCAATCCGACTGCTTTTCACCTCCGAAGTCACTTGCAGATCTGTCAGGAAATAGGTTGATAGTGCATCAATATCTGAAATATCAATTAGTTTTTCATTAGCGGGTACCCACTGACCTAACAGATAGTGGACTAAAGCATCACGCCAGGATTCATTCAGTGAACTTTCCAGTGACGCTTGTTCTTCAGGAGAGCAAGCTGCGAGCAAGGCGCTGCCGACTTGCTGCCAAATATCATAATTTGATTTCAGGGTTAATTGAGCAACATCCAGTAAAGGTTGAACGGAAAGCTCGCTTTGTTTGGTTAATGCTTGAAGACGTAAAACAAAACTGATGCCGACAATGCTTTGTGCCACGCTGTTGTTAAAATCATGGGTGACGCGCAGAATTTCGTTACTTGACCAACCGATCAACTCGGCCAGATTGTCCGCAGCCTGTTTGGGTGTCCATATTTTTTCATCTGGAGCCTGGGGTGGTTTTCCGACTTTATTAGCTTGGTTAAGATAATAGAGAATATCATCTTCCGTTTTAGTTTCAGGCAATAAATCCAGCCAATCACCATAACGGCTAAGACGATGCAGTACCGTTAAATCCAGAGGACGGAGATGACCATCAGCCAGATTCAGTCCAAACCAGGTAGGTTGAGCGAGTAGGGTTTGTATTCCTATCGCACTAAGTTTAAACAATTTGCTAACAGTGGCATAACGGCTAAGATCATACCAAATGGCAACAGCGTTTTCACTGAGTTGACTGTCTCGCTGATCTATTTCACGGTACTGAGTGATAAGTTCACTCAAGAATTCTGTACGACTTTTGCCTGTCCACTGTAATAACGGTAAAGCGAGGGTCTCATCTACCGTTAAGACATAACTGACAGATTTAATAATCATATCATCCTGAGCGATAAAGGCATTCTGAATCAGTGTCGTCAGGTTTTGTGACCAATTGTCTCCATATTCCAACCATGCGGTTTCATCAGCCAACGGTTGAAGAATAGCCCTGACTTTTTCAGCCAGTATTTCTTCCAGAGTTTTGCCCTCTGGAATAACAATAGCCTTGATTATTCCCTGTGAGTCAATCAACTCAGAAAGTGCCGTTAACCAAGAAAAATCGTTGGTTTGTTCCTTATGCTGAAAACCTACCATAACGGTAGCAATTTTATCTTCACTTAACAGCCCAGAATTGAGGTCAGGTAAAATCTTTTCAGTTACTTTAGAAAAGTCGATATTTTTGATTTTGTTGTCAACATTTCCGCTGATATTGTAAGGCGTAAGCAAGATATTTAATAATGGAGCTGACAGGCGATGGAGTTTAAGCCATTGTGCCGCATTCATAAAAGCGACTATTGCGTCGAGAATGTCAAAATCGTGGGATTGTTCGGTATTATCAATTTTCTTTAATACCGGAATGCCCGCTAATTGTTTTAAGTATCCTGGGTTATCCCGTTCCAGTAATAAAAATAGATCTAATTCATTCGGTAGAGGGAGCTTCAATAGACGGGGTAAAGAAACCAGTCGATATAAGGCAGATATGACGGTTAATGAGCGGGTAGGTTTTTTTATTGCTAATGATGCAGTTATCCAGCTTAACAGTGTTTGGCAAGTGATATCATTAATATTCAGGCCAACGCATAACTGATTGACGGTCAGTGCATCCGATCCTTCGGTAGCTGCCGGATCAAATTCACTATTATCCAAGTTAAGTACCGATGCCGAAGCTGCTTGTTTTGACAACCCTTGTGAATTGAACAACCGATCAAAAAAGGAGAAATTATTATCAAGTGCATAGGGAGTAATTTCGTCTATAAATGTACAGAATTGCTCAACTGTGACTTTATATTCCCGATGAAAATGTAAAAATACCCCTAATGTGCGTAACGTAGATTCGGTAATAATCAAATTTTGCTGCTTTTCAGCCCGCAATGCGGAAGTTAATAACTGGTCAAGCTGTTCATAAGAGAGTTTCAATGCATGTTGAATATGTAGAAAACGCTGAATCCGGTCAAAGCGGTCATTATTAATGCCTTTAATCCAGACGACTTCTTCTCCGGTTGCTTTGTCCGTAATCTTTTCCAAAGACATGGCCGGTTCAGTTCCCCCGTTGATAAATACCGCGCCGTAATTGGTCCCGGAAGGAAACTGGGTGTTGGTGTTTGAAGGTTTCGTTACATTGCTAGAGAAAGTCACCGAACTGTGGGTTTCGTTACTTTCAGTCAGACCATTGACTGCTAGCAAGCGTTCAACATCCTGAGAAGTTAAGCCAGTTTGCTGTGTAAATACAGTGAGTTGAGATAGGGCCGATGCGGCCTGTGCTGCATCACCGGATACGCCATAATATTTAGCAAAGAAGTCTTGTTGAGTACTTGAGGATGCTTCAAGCAGCAATGTCTGTAGTTCTGGCGCCAAAGCATTGCTGACTACCATAGCCTTTTGCAGTGAAGGTAAGTGCAGATTATTATCAATAAAATTAGGAAATGCGCGATCAGCTTGCTGAATAAGTTCTAGTAACGGGATCTTTTTCTTCTCTAGCACTGCGGTGGTTTGACGCAGTGGAAAATGAAAGGGCAATGAAAAAGGGTAATGAATTTTTGCCAGTGATTCGGCCAAAGACTGGTTATTATTTAAATGAGACTGCGCTTTTTGCGCTAAAACTTCGATGATCAGCGGCAAAATGCTGCTGATTTCATTGATACTTTTACTGTCGAGTAATAATTTCTCGATGTCTGGACGCCGCTGACTAATAAACCGAGCGCTTTCTTCATTTGCGGTATTTTCAAAGGCGAGTGCCTGTTGATACAAATCAACTAAATATGCTAAAGGGCCATCATTAGCTTCTGGTGAACCAGGTAAACAATAAAGATCCTTATTATCATTAAAGAGCGTTTGATAACTAGGACGTTTATCTAATAACTTAGTAGAATTAATATCATTTGCCATAATATGGTACCTTATAATAGAAAAATAAGTTCAGCATATATAAACATTCCTGTTTTTTATGACATAACCAATAATAGTGTTATGCCAAGACACTATGGCTTCAAAATTGGCTATTGCCAGATTCAAAATATGTTTAAACTATAATTTGTTTTAAAGCATGGTTAATAAATCTAGACCAAATTATTGGATAACATTAGAAAAACACCCTTTTATTTTCCTGATAAAGCTATTAAACATATAATTAGTTTTCATCATTTTTGATTAGATGAGTTTAACCAGATCTATTCGGATTTTCTTTTTTTTAAATAATCATCCTAGTCAACAATATAATTGGCAAAAAATAATCACATTACATGTTGAGATAATGGCATAAGATAAAAATCACTTAAATAAGTTGAAAATCCTCTACCACAAAGTAGAGGATTTTATTGTTAAACCAAGATGATTAATACGTTAGATATTATGTCTCAGATCCATTTTCCTTTTCAGCTAATTTATCAATTACTTCTTTAGCAAACTGATTACCACCATCTAGCGCGGTATAATGTAAATGAATAAGAATATCTTTTAATTTCCATTTACCATCAGAACCTTTTAATACCTTATCGATAATTTGTCGGTCGGGGAATTTCAGGTTCCAAGTTGAAACAGCCCCTGTGCCTTCAAACGGCAGATAACGACCATCATCAAACATCAAGGTGCATAACCAATTTTCTGTTGCCACCCGGCCATCATCTTCCTGTACGGAAGAGAGGGCAATTTGTTGCTGCGCACGTAAATTGGTTTTGATATTTCTATTGTTACCCGCTTTTCTCGTCGGATCATAGAGCCAGTTAACGCCTTCAATATCAGTATCTACTAATGTTGAACTGCCGGTTTGTGTCAGAATCGCACAAATTTCTGGGATAACCACCGGGTCAGTACCGGCGCTTTCCAAAGACAATGATACAGAAACCCGTTTTATCTGCCGTAGATAGTGTCCGGGATAGTTCTTATCAAAGGCTTTTGCGTCCAGCGTAAAGTTCAGCGCCTGTTTTTTATCAATTTGGTTAGTTATCTCTGCGATGGAAGAGAGCGCGCTAAGAGAGAAGGTTTTCTTGATATTTAAACGGCGTTCGTGACGTTGTAACCATGCAGCTTCCATCTGCTGTAGATCTAATTGCAATGATTCACCGGCCAGCAAACCCCGGTAAGAATCATTCCAAGCATTGGTTTTGATAAAACCTTGGCTTTGGTAATCACCCACTTCATAACGCCAGCCCGCTTCCGCCATCAAACATAATGACAGGACCGCATCGTAGGCAGGCGCATACAAGGCGGAAAGTCTCCCCATTAACCATTGATATGTCGGCACAATCAGGAAGCCCGTTGTCATAAATTCATATAACTCGGTCGCGGCGTTTCGTTGCGCTTGCGCTTCTCGTAACGAGATTTGGGCAGTTTTGATCAGTAATTCCTGCTCTTTTAACTGCTTATCGATGATATTGAGTTCACTTTGTGCCTGTTTCCACTCAATTTCCCAATCTTGGCGTCGGCGAGCATAATTCGCTCCATCTTGTATTCGATCCGCAGTGATTCCTATTGCCTGTCCGGTTACCTCAGCAATAAAGGCTGCTCTTATCAACGGAGACGCGGGTTCACTCCCACCGAAAGCCATACCGAAAATTTTGGGCAGCGTTTCCACCACAGAACCCATGATATAGAAAGGAATCGCTCCCATTCTGGCAATTTCCGATAAGGTCTTGAATTCAAGAGCTAATATCTCTGGTATAGACAGATTCTCTTCATATAAACCGTAGTAATGTTCATAGCGTTGTTGCGCCATATTCTTACTTTCTTCCAGAGCCGCTTTACCCGCTTGAGCAATCTGGATAGCTTCCTGTTGCAGCTCTATCGCGAAAGCGGACAATCTGATGATTTGTGATTGTTCCAAGACTTCCTGTTCAGCATTGACTTCACTTTCTATCGCACTCAGCAGCCGATGCCCCAATTGAATCAACTGTTTCACCGCTTCACCGGCACGTTTTAATATTATCGGGAAACGATAAGGTGGAATTTGTTGTAATGAATTATTAAGTGTACTAACGATATTACCTGAACGTCGCCGTGCTAGCGTTTCCGCATCCTCCGATTCGGCGTAGAGTGGCAGAGGCAGAACTTTTCCATCCAGCGTCAACCCATGACGAAGGTTATAGAGACGACTTTCTAGTGTCTTTTGATGCTCGATAAGTCGGGTATTGAACGGGGACACAAAGAAGCTATCCACGGCCCGGACGCTTGGCTTAAAGGTCGTTTTGATCTTTTCAAGGCTGATTGGATGCCAACGAGTAGCAGACAAGCTTTCCGGTAAGGTTCCAAGCAGTTGCAGAGCTTGTTGATAACATAAGCTGGCTTCATTCAGGCTGTCTCGGGTCAGTTGTCGGTAAAGGTTATCGCCTTCTTGTGTCCAAAGTGTAATAAGGGACTGGAACAACGCTTTTTGGTAGTAAACCGGCAAGCTATAGGCCACCACATTTGGATCATCAATACTCACGGAAGAGGGAAGATGACTACCATTCTCATTCAGCGGGCGGGAATTCCAGAGTCGGCTGCCATAAGGGTCAAACAGATAACCAAAAAACCAGCGCCGGGCATCGTAATAACGTCGTTCCACGCTAAGCCGATGAGAGACTAGGAAAGGAAGGTGGAAGAATAATTCCCAGAAATATTGTCCGTTCGCACCTCGGAAATCTACCGGAGTAACCTGGGAACCCGTATCCAAAGGCGGTTCAGATAACCACTGGGTATCCCATGCCAGAACTCGTTCAATTGATTGAGTTGCTCGAGCAACGAGTTGTGTTCCAAACAGGGTATTCAAACGAATGGAGGGGTAAGGGAATTTCAGGGTTTGAATATCCAGATATTGAGCTTGCTGATTATTACGGCGCAGTGTAATAGGTGGCAACTTATCGATTTCTTCAATGGTTAGGGAATATTCACTATAGATTTCCTCGAAATATTCTTTTTTGCCCTTATAACTATCAACGCGTACTTCCTGGGTTGCTATCAGGACAAAGGTATAGTTATTTACCCCTGACTCGATTGGGAAGGTTATTTCTCCGGTAGTGGCTTTGCCATTTAATTGGGTTATTGAATCAGCAAGCATTTTTTCACTAGATGATGTGAAAACTTCAAGTACCAGTTTTGATTCTGTGTATTCCCAAACATCTTGTATATTAAAATCGATACTATCAAATATTGCTTCACCTTTAACTGATATAGCGAGTCTCTTTGCACTTTCAGTGTTCCATTGTGTACCTGCCTGAAACACGGGATCATTTATCCATTTAACATCACTACTTTTGGTGATCTTATTGTCTTTCCATTCATCAGGTGATAAGTCAAAAAGTTGTCTTCCACCATAATATATGGTTAATGTCTCTGTTGGTGGCTTTTTTCCTTGCCATTGACAGTTAAAAGTTTTTGAGGTGGTATTTCCAGCAGGAACATCTACTGTTATAGGGAAGTCTTGACTTTTGATTGACCAGAGAAGTTTTTGGGAAATAGGGGGGAACTCCTCCATGATATATTCCAGAAAATATTTGCTCCAATCTCTTGTCCCTAATCCTTTAGGATTGCGTTTAATTCCCGTATTTGTACCTGTCAGGATGATTTTGGTTTTATCTGCATTCAGTTTCGCCTTTATCTCCAAAGTAGGTGCATTATCCTCCTCAGGCTTTAATGTAATATATTTTGCACTACCCGCATATTGATGCTGCAATATGCCGGGATTTTGATATAACTTATACCAAATAGAGACGAGGTTTTTTCTTCCGTTGCACTTAAGGATTTTTTATCTATCAATAACAAATCGCGGAGTTCCAGGTAATAATCTTTATTTTTTACCCAAGCATTGCTCTCCTTCTTCGCCGTATCATAGAGTAATACGCCTATCCACGGGTCATTCTGGCGTTGAACATCCACCATAGCGATCAAACTCGGTTTATAACTCTCATCCTTCATATAGGGATTAAGATTGTCAGGTATACGTCCCACTCCTAGCGGACCTTTGGGGTATTCACCATTTGCATCCCTACCATCTAAACGATACAACCTATTGGGGGCGCTCCATTCACCGTTACTTTGTTTAAAAATGAACTGTACATTAATAGCACGGTAGGCGGATGGCTTCTGGTCTGAACCGAGTAGGGGAGTGGATTCACGTTCAGCCCAAACAGCATATTGACGCCCGGCAATAACAACCGGTCGCAACACCAAAAGGTCGCCTGTCAGTGACAACGTAATTTTTTCCCATTCACTCCAAGCCAACGGGCTGAGGCGTTCTTGACCATCACGTAACTTAATATCAAGTGTACGCCAATAGTACTGTACCGGTTCGCTGTTGTTTTTACTGATAAAATGGTAACGGTCGCTTTTGGGATCTGTACCATCGATATAACCACTCACTAGCTGGAGATTACTGAGCCGTTCAAATTCAGTCAGGTAACGCAAGATAGCGGTTTGTATCATGTCGTTATTTAACCGGGATTGGCTTAAATCGTTTTCCAAGTCCGCAAAAGCACGGGTTTTTCTTATCCTTTGAGTAGGATCGATACTATTTTCTGGGAAATTTTTCTGCTTTTGCCAAGCTTGCCAATGAGCATATTGGCTAAGGTAACGATTCCAATTCTCGATCTGCTCATCTGGAATTGTCATACTGCCATAACCGGGTTCCAAATGAGCGAAGAGACGGAAAAGATAGTGTTGCAAGCTGGCAATACAGAAAGCCACCGGGCTGGTTTCCACCTCCGAAGATACCTGTAAATCGGTCAGAAAATAGGTTGATAGTGCGCCAATGTCTGAAATGTCAGCCAATTTATTATCAGAGGGGACCCACTGGCCTAACAGATAATGGACCAGCGCGTCACGCCAGGACCCATTCAGTGAACCTTCCAATGTGGCTTGTTCTTCCGGGGAACAAGCCGCTAACAACGCGCTGCTAACCTGCTGCCAACTATCATAATCTGATGCCAAAGTCAGTTGAGTAACATCCATTAATGGTTGAGCGGAGAGTTCCCCTTGGGTTGCTAATGTTTGAATACGCATCACAAAACTGATACCGATAACGCTTTGCGCTACACTGTTTTTAAAATCACGGGTGACTCGCAGAATTTCGTTATTTGACCAGCCGATCAACTCAGCTAGATTGTCTGCCGCCTGTTGGGGCGTCCATATTTTTTCATCCGGCGTTTGAGGTGGTTTTCCGACTTTATTCGCTTGGTTAAGATAATAGAAAATATCGTCTTCTGTTTTATTTTCAGGCAATAAATCCAGCCAATCACCATAGCGGCTAAGACGATGTAATGAAGTTAAATCCAGAGGACGGAGCTTACCATCAGCCAGACTCAGCCCAAACCAAGCCGGATAATCAACCAGTGTTTGTATCCCTTGAGCCGTGAGCTTAAATAGCTTACTGACAGTGGAATAGCGACTAAGGTTATACCATGTAACAACAGCACTTTCTTTCAGTTTATCCCCTTTGACATTTTTCGCCAGTGCTATTGATTCACGTAGAAAATCCGTATTGCTTTTGCCTATCCAGCGTAATAATGGCAAAGAGAGCGACTCGTCTATTTCAAAAGCGTGGCCGACGGATTTAACAATTAGATCTTGTTGGGCGATAAATGCATTCTGAATCAGTGTGGTTAATATTTGTGACCAAGTATCTCCCTGTTCCTGCCATGTGGTTTCATTAGCTAGTGGTTGAAGAATAGCTCTGACTTTTTCAGCCAGCACTTCCTCTTGAGTTTTACCTGCTGGAATAACAACCACTTTGATTATTCCCTGTGTATCAATCAGTTCGGAAAATGCCGTTAGCCAGGAAAAACGGGTTGTTTGTGTCTTGTGTTGGAAACAAACCATCGCAGCGGCAATTTTATCCTCACTAAGTAATGCGTAATTCGGATCAGGCAAAATTGACCTAATTGTTTTAAACCAGTCTAAATTTTCAGTGTCGCTATTCGTCGTGCCGCTGGCATTATAGGGAGTGAGCAAGACATTTAATAATGGCGCTGACAGACGATGACGTTTAAGCCATTGTGCCGCGTTCATGAAAGCAACTAATGCATCAAGGATATCAAAAGCATTGGGTTCTTTTTTTGGATCAATTTTCTTCAATATCGGAATACCCGCCAGTTGTTTCAGATAATCTGGATTATCCCGATCCAGTAATAAAAACAGACCTAATCCGTCCGATAAAGAGAGTTTCAACAAACGAGGTAAAGTAACCAATCGATATAAAGCAGACACAACGGTTAATGAACGCGTGGGTTTTTTTATCCCTAATGCTTTTATCACCCAAGCCAACAAGGTTTGGCAGGTTACATCATTAATATTCAAGCCAACGCATAACTGATTAACAGTTAACGCATCTAATCCCGTGGTAGCGTCTGGATCAAATTCTCGGTTATCCAGATGCAGGATTGAAGCCGAAGAAGCCTGTTTTGACAGCCCTTGCGCATTGAATAACTGATCAAAAAAGGAGAGATTATTATCAAGCGCATAAGGGGTGATTTCGCTGATAAACGCACAGAATTGCTCAACTGTCGCGTTATATTCCTGATGAAAATGTAAAAACACCCCTAGGGCACGTAATGTTGATTCAGTGATAACAAAATTGTTCTGTTTTTCAGCTTTTCGCGCAGCGACTAATAGTTGATCCAGTTGTTCATAGGATAACTTGGATACATTCTGGAGATGGAGGAAACGCTGAATACGGTCAAAATGGTCATTTTTAATACCTTTAATCCAGACTACTTCCTCGCCGGTTTTACTATCGGTGATTTTCTCCAAATATATCGCTGGGTTAGTTCCTGCATTAATAAATGACGCGCCATAATTGGCGCCGGAAGGAAACTGCGCGCCGCTATTTGCTGGTTTCTCTACGTTGCCAGAGTATGTCACTGAACTATGGGTTGTATTACTTTCGCTCAAACCATTAGCTGCGAACAAACGTTCAATATCTTGAGGCGTTAAACCGGTTTGCTGTGTAAATATAGTCAGTTGGGATAGAGCCGATGCGGCCTGAGCGGCGTCACCGGATATACCATAATATTTAGCGAAGAAATCTGGCTTGGTACTTTGGGATGCTTCCAGCAATAATTCCTGTAGTTTCGGCGCTAAAGCACTACTTACCATCATGGCATTTTGCAATGATGGTAAGTGCAGGTGATTGTCGATAAAGTTGGGAAATGCGCTATCGGCTTGTTGAATAAGCTCCAGCAATGGGATCTTCTTTTTCTCTAGTACTGCGGTTGTTTGATGTAGTGGGTAATGAAAAGGCAGAGAAAAAGGATAAGGTATTTTTGCCAGTGTATGGGTTAAAGGTTGGTTATTATTTACATGAGCTTGGGCTCTTTGTGCCAGAACTTCAATGACAAACGGTAGGATGCTAGCCTTTTGATTGATACTTTTGCTATCGAGTAATAATTTCTCAATATCTGGTCGTCGTTGACTAAGAAGTCTGGCGCCATTTTTATCCGCAGTATCTTCAAAAATGAGTGCTTGCTGGTATAAGTCAACTAAATATGCCAGAGGTCCATCATTGGCTTCTGGTGAACCGGGTAAACAATAAAGATCTTTGTTATCGTTAAAGAGGTTTTGATAGTTGGCACGTTTTTCTAATAACTTAGTAGAATTAATATCATTTGCCATAATGAGATACCTTTGGATAGAAAATAGATTTAGAGGTATAGATTCCTGCTTTTAGGGCATAACGAAGAACGATGTTATGCCCGGACACTATGACTTGAAAATTGGCTGTTACCAGATTCAAAATATATTTACACTATAATCTGATTTAAAATATTGTTGATAACTTGAAACTCAATTGTTGGATAATATTATTAAAATCTCTTTTTCTTTCCCTGATAAATTTATTAAACACATGATTAATTTTAATCATTTTTGATTAGATAAGTTTAATCAGATATATCTGGTTGTTCTATATACTTTGAGAATAATTATCCGGTTTAATAATTTAATTAGCAAAGAATAAATACATGCCATGTTGAAATAATGACATAAGAAAAAGATTACTTAAATAGGCCCAGTGATCATGACCATTTTATCTTCTATATAATCACTGGGCCTAGTTGACGCAATCATCTCAGTCGTTCTTGCCCACCTGTTCCTTAAGCTTTTCGGAACGGCCCAAGAAATTTTTGATGGCGACTAGATACTGGTTGGTACCAATGTAGAGGTCACCATTCTTATTGAAATAAATGCCGCCGTACTCATGACAATAGTTCACACCTCTGCCGAGGGGAATCTGCCAAATCACCCGGCCGTTGAAGGAGTCGATGGCGCTGATGTAGTACATTCCTCCTTTTGTCGCTGAAATGTCATCGGACCAGCTACAGGTATGCGCGAAGATGATACCGCTGCCGCGACAGAGCATGTTCATCGCGTAAAAGTGAATGTCTGGAATAGACCATCTCTTTTCATCAGGTTGTTCAGTATCCGTAGGGTCGATGCGGATCATCTCCATGCCGGGACCATTTGGAACTAGCTGTGAGAACGGCCATGTCGGATAGTGACCGAAATTATTTTCGACCACAAAGGTATCACCAACGCCGATCAACGAGGCTTCGTCGGCACTCCTCATCTCTAAAAAGCAAGGAGTCTCGGAGATAATACTGCCATCCGAGCGGTTACAGACCAACACGTTCAGGCGTGGGTCGGCATTGTCGGTGATTCCCACCAGTTCAGTGCCGTCCTCCATTTTGGTGAGCGTCGGCGTGGTTCCCGAACCAATATTCGTCTGACCCGGCTTTCGGTATCCGGCATTCTTGTAAGGCGTCTTCCAGCGAATAGTGATCTCATCTCCCTCCAGACCGAACGCCCAGAGATACCCCTTCGTACATAAGCCTTTGCTGTCGATACCGTTGGTGACGATATAAGCCCCATTCTCATCAACAGAGAATGTATTGTTGTTCCACTGTTTTTCCAGCTTCTGCGCGCCAATCAGTGTTGTGCTCCCATCATTCGGATCAATTTGCACAACCGCTATCCATGCAGGAGAGCTAAGTGTACTCTCCGGGTAGTTTTGGTAGTCGTAATCACCGGCAATCAGACACCAGTAAAGATTCGGACGATCCGCATCCCAAACAGGCAGCGACGAGTAAAGGGAATTGCCCTCCGCTGAACCAGTGACCACTTCGATGATATCAGCACTCTGCCAGTTCGGTGTGAGCGCATAAATCTCGCCCTCTGTTGGCTGCACATCCGCTGTTGGATAGCTGACGATCTGGTTGTCCTGTACCACTATCGTGTTGTCGTTGTTGTCCAGGTAAAAGTAGCCGCCGCCGAAGGTACTATTGCCGGAAAGTGTACCCGCTGGCGTAGCTGAAATAATGTTGCAGTTTTCATCAAATACCACCACCCAGAACTGAGATGTGGAGTAGTCCAGCGAGACGCCCACCATTTGATTCTGACTATTACAAACCATGTTCGGCGTGTATCCGAAAGGGTTGTACTGCTCAATAAGCAGAAGATTGTCATTAACAGGACCGTTGAGCGACACGGACTCAGAACACCAGCTGTCTTGGTGCGGACTCCCGAAGTCGTTCTGCGCCATCCACGGGTGTTGAGGTATTTCAGCATCGGCAAAACGGTTTAGCGCACTCTTCGCGGCGGGGACATGGTGCAATTCTTCTTTTCTCATGGGGACTACATGATCGAATGGATTCATAGTTAAGCCTGTATTTTTATATTAGATTATAAATTCCCAATCCTGAATATCAGGATTGGAATGCACAAGTTTTAAATTAGACACTTATAATGATGTGTATATAGAGACTAGAAGTCGGTTATGGAATGTCAAGAATCGTTGGATGATATTGGAAAAATATCTTTTTATTTCTCTGATAAAGTTATTAAACGCATGATTAATTATAATCATTTTTGATTAGATGAATTTAATCGGATATATTCTGATTTTTTCCAAAATAATTATCCCGTTTAATAATCCACTTGGTAAAGAATAATTACATTGCATGTTGAAATAATGATA
The DNA here is from genome assembly GCF_001684335.1 of Photorhabdus namnaonensis. GTDB lineage: Bacteria > Pseudomonadota > Gammaproteobacteria > Enterobacterales > Enterobacteriaceae > Photorhabdus > Photorhabdus namnaonensis. The sequence goes on along the minus strand of NZ_LOIC01000088.1, from coordinate 273,747 downwards.
TAAGGAAAAAGTCACATAAATAAACTCCTATCTTTAAATAATTACAACTCTTTTTTTATTAATTTTATAGAGAGAATTCTACTCAAAAAATCGACATATTATAAACATTCATTTTACCTAAAGTACATATAGAAAAATTGATAATAATCAGACTCCAAATAAAAGAGAAAAATCATTAATTGAAGGAATTATCAATTCTTACAAGTCTGGTTACTATGGCAAATAAAAATATTAGGTAGTCAACATTGACATTAATTGCTAGATAATTATTTCTGTGTTTATTAACTGATTACTTAGCCATTGTTTTTATGTTGTTTATATACTGTTTAAGATATTCATCTCTGTTCGTCGTCAGATGACTAATACAATAGTTAGGATTCATCCCCCTACAAACAAAATTGTAGGCAGCGTAGAAGTTTTCGCGATACTTTTATCTTCGCCATTACATCCGGTACCAACAAGAAAGGAGAATTAGAATGGATAAACCAAAGGAGAAGAATATGAAAATTAATGTAGCATCTATAAGACAAGCGACATTCCTCTCTGAGTTTTCTCTTGATAGAGAAAGCGGACAGAGTATACAAGATTACTTGGCGAAAGAAATAGAACGTAGAATTGATTTGGTGAGAGAAAATATTATTTCCACATCAGAAAATAAAGAAAAAAACACCCCATTGTTTTTTTCCTTACCTGAGTTTTTTTGGAACATAAAATGGAATACGCTCAAAAACAAAGATGAGCTATATCAACTCACTGATTATATGATGCATCATCTATCCGATGCACAGGAAAGTTTGATGAATTCCTTGCCCGAAAACGAAGTGGGTAAAATCATTCTGTTGGCAGGAACGGTAGTAGTCTTGGTAGAAACTAGCAAGGACGGGGTATTTGAACCGTTGAATTACTGTTTAATAAGCAATAACTTTAAAAAGAAAAATGATGGTCGATTTGAAAGGTCAATGTGGCCAAAGCGTACAACTTCACAGATTGATTTCGGTCTTAGAGATAAAGTGACTAATAATGGGTTTATATTTACCTTTACAGATGGATTAACTGTCGAAGTTCTAAACAAGACTCAGCATGTTGGTGAGCATGATAATAACATGAACTATGGTTTCTCCATCGATAACAATATAATTGACGACTGCCCGTTTAGTATTAACTTATGCCTTGATTATGAGACAGTTAAGCCAGGCGAACGCAATGATGAGCTTATTGAATCATCATCGAAAATTGATTTCCTGTTGGCTTGCGGTATGTCTCTAAGTCCAAATTACAAATATCCGCCCAGCGTGCGATTTGCTGTAAGGAATGACGGCATGAGAAACGGAAAGGTTGAATGCTTCTCAATCAAAGATAGACATTTATTTCAACAAGTTCCACAAAAAGAATTAAATACCCGTCTATCGATGGTGGAGCTCACTCTTTAAATAGATAATATAACTGCTCTTTCCTTACTACGAGTGAGAGAAGAGTACATATCTGATATGATTAACCGTTGCTGCCCCAGTCTTAGGCGGGCAGCATATCGTCATCACATTTATAGAAAGTGGGTTCATTTCACACAAAGTAGAAACATTAGCCATAAACTTATTAATAAATTCTTAATGGACTGTAGACAGAAAGTATCACAGGAAACATATTAGGATATTCAAGATCGGCATTTTTGTTATTAAACTCAGAGGTGACCAGTAATTCAATATTATGTTTCAGATCCATTTTTTTCTTTAGCTAATCTATCCACCACTTCTTTAGCAAACTAATTGTCACTATCGGCATTTTCTAGCACCTGATAGATAACTTGTTTATGATAACCAATCCGTATTTCTATTATGAATGTGTACGACTAAAGGGTCGTAAAAGAGGTTGATATCGTATTATTTATATGAGACAACTTTATCTGAGATCCAACCGCAGTGACGAAATTCATTTTCACTATTCGGTCAGCGATCTTTATACGGACATGATTTGCATGGGATCAGGATGATGACTCATCATATAGGCCAAACTGCCGATAAAAGTAAAAGACTCTCCACCTTAACGGATGCGAAGCAATTTGCTCTGTATGCTCTTCCTGATTTTAATGAAGGCGGTTATTTCAAAGTTAAACACGCTTTTTTCCGTTTCGCTTTTTTCTCGCAACGGCCTCTCGCCGAATTTTTATTTTTAGAAGGATAAAAGTAAATGTCTTATATTCAATCGCATTTGAAGGAAGGGTGTTGGTTTACCCTTGGCGACAGTATAACTGAAAGAGGGTGGTATCAACCAATAGTGACTAAAAATTTAGGTCTAAAAGAATGGAAAAACTACGGAATAGGGGGAACATGTATAGCCCAAAAAGATAAAAATGACAATTCAGCCATTTGTTTAAGATATGAAAAAATGGGAAGTAACCCAGATATTATTACAATATGGGGAGGGGTAAATGATTTTGGATTTGATTTTGGCTCCTATGGAGGGTTGGAAATAGGTGATTATAAAGATAAAACCCCATTGACATTTATTGGAGGTATGAAGTTATTAATAACCGGAGTTACCAAAAAATACCCATTAGCAAGAATAGGGTTTATTATAACAACGCCAATATCAGTACAAAGAGGTATGAACAGTAAAAACGCCAAAGGGTACTATTTATCTGACTATTGCAACGTTTGTCGGGAAATTTGCGAAAAACACTCCATCCCATATCTGGATTTGTTAAAACAATCTGGATTCAATGAAGGAAATATCGATATTATGACTAGCAATAGTTTGGGCACAGTGTCCGATGGTTTACATCCATCTAAAATAGGTATGACCAGGCTTGCCCCCAAAATTTCAAACTTCATTTTATCTATTTAAGAGACAAAGAATGAGAATATTAACCATAGATTTATTAAAGATCGTTTCTATATTTTTCGTTGTAATTTCTCACGTTACTTTATTTTTCTTGTTGCGCGATGATAATGACGTGGTTTTGTATTTTTTTAGGCAAATCGGTCAGTTAGGGGTCTCGTTGTTTTTTATGTGCAGTGGCTATTTCTTACTAAACAACAAGCATGAAAAGCAGGTGGATTACATCATTAATAAAGCAAAAGGGATATTAACTGTACTGTTGTTTTGGCTTATCTTTTATTATCTGTATGATACATATTTTATCAGCAAATTCACAACAGTACCTACTACTAGTTTTTTGAATTATATTAATGTTAGTAGAACCACATCAGACGCCACCCATTTATGGTTTATATTTGCAATTGTCTCTCTATATATATTAACACCACTAATGCGTAACACATTTAACGAAACAAATGCAAAGGGGATAATGAAAATACTTGTCATAATGCTTATAATTTCTAATCTTACATTGCTGAATGCAATAACAGACTACAAATTCTCTTTTTCCCTAATCCCATTCAATATTTTGCTTCCGTTCCAAGCTGAGGGTTTGATTAGTTTCTTGATAGGTGGATATTTAGGGCTAACGAAACCGCAAATAAAGACTTTTTCCTTTAAGCACATAATGCTTCTGGTATTTTTTATTATATCATTGATATCTTTATCAATCATTTCATCCAGGACGGGAATGACCTTCTTTTATGGGAAGTTTTATAATATATTCATTCAGGTTTCTTCGGTGTGCCTGTTTTTATTCTTAGTTAATTTGAACATCAAAGAAATATCATTATTAATAGATGACATTAGCAAGAATATACTAGGGATATATCTTGTTCACAATATTTTCGTTATTGAAATACATAACGAGTTTGTCCATAATTTATTTTTGGAGAAATTTAATTACATAAATATATATGTTTATATAATAGCTTATTCTTTGCTGGCCTTTATCCTGTCATATATATTATGCGTTTTGTTACGGAAATCAAAAATAACATCAAAAATTATAACCATCTAACGTTATGGACAGGGAGAGTCGGTTTCTTCCAATAATATCTTTTTGGCAGTAAAATGTATTGGCTAAAGGAAGGCGTTTTACAATTATCACAGACCACGCAGTGGTTTGAAAAGTAAAACGCCTTATGAAACTTCTGTTGAAGAAATGAGAGCTTAAAAATATTCTGTCAATCGAAGCCAGAGATCACACATCATATATTTTTATAATGAGTTCCAACACTATGAATCGTGATTGTATTTTCGGTATTATTTTGCGTGAAGGTTACTCTGTCTTTTTGACTTAGCCTCACACTAAATAAATTATTTGGCAATTTTTCCAAGTTACTGCCGCTTGCTGTACCAACGCTTTTTGCTGCTGTAAGTGGATCGTTACCCTTTTGCACCTCTTTTACAAATGAACTATACTTTTGTTTTGCAGCACCGTCCATATTAGCAAATCCATTCCTGGCTCTGTTCTTTTTAAGTTCTTGAAAACTAACTCTCCATTTAGGTGGTTCTGTTGGGCCGGCCAAATAACCTATTCTGCCATCAGGTAACTTCTGAGGTGGTCGAAAGAAAGGTTTAGAAAGCTTTTTTCTCTCAATATAATTCTCTAATGATTTAGACTCTAACCCGTTGTAAAAGTTTTTTGAAAAAATCCTCCTTCCTAGTGAAGTTACAGCAGATAAAATAAATAAGAAATCAATTAATTTAAAAAATCTTGCGGCATTTGATTGTTGATTTTCCTCCAGTGGAATTTCCTGTGCCGCAAAAAAATAGAGCGCCAATAATTTATCGTCATCTAAATAATCACTCAATGGTTTATTTTCAAGATCAGGAATATTCCAAATGTTTTGAGGATATTCACCTTCAAAATCCAGTTCATTCTTGTAAAAACCATCTGCCATATCTTTAGAAATTTGATCGCCATTTTCACCTAATAGTGCAGATGAAAGATTAGACATATATTCTTGATAAATTCCCTCGGCAGTTTCTTTATTCTTATAATAGTCACCAGGAAGTTGAGACACATCATGAATACCACTTACAGCTAAAGCGTATGCTAATATTATTTTCTTAGCCCGATATTCAATTCCATGTGATGCTGTATACCCCTCATCTGTTTGCTTAAAGTTTAGTACACGTATTATCTCTCCTGCTATTTGCTTTTCAACGGGTTGATATCCACTTCTATCATCAGGTGTTAATTTTATATCCATTATATTTCTCCATTATGTTAGTGTTTATTGAGCTATGAATCTTCTGGCAGAGAACGCCTAAATTTATCGCGACTAATATAAATTTCAGTTTTAAATATAGGGTTTTCTCTGGCTTTATAATCGTTAATTTCAATATAAAACTACTTTACATGAGAATTATTAGCAAGCTTTTATCTTGCCATTTTTTGTTGATTTTTTTTCAATTAAATCATTATGTTAAGATTAATTAAATAAATAATAAAATGAGCAAAAGAAAAAAGGTAAAGCACTAAAGCCAAAAGAACTTGGAGAATAGGATAACCTGATGTTAACAGAACGTTTTTAAATGGTCTCAGCAGGTTATATAAATGTAAAATAGCCATTAAACATGACAGAAAATAAGCAACTATCTTGAACATAAAAATTATGGAGCAACTTGAAAGATGGCGGGTATAAATTTCTTTATTAAACTAATATATTAAGGGCAATATCGACTTCTTTAATCATTCTTACTACTGTTAAATAAAGCCCCGAGTAAACGAGGCTATTTCTGATATACAAAGTCATTATATACCCTATGGATTTCAAGATGCGTCACGGTGTAATATCTCAAGTCCTACGGCGCGATATAACAAGCTTATTCTTAGGACGATTCACCCAATCGGAGGGATCATTGTTGAAGTTATCCGCCAGCAGATAAGACGGAGTTTTAGCTAACCAATCAGAGAGTGAGATATCCTGATAGATACCGTTATCTAGCACAATCAGCACCTTAAGATCATCATCGCCAATATTTTCGATATAGTGACCAAATCCCAGTGGCACGTAACCAACGTCGGTTGGCCCATATTTTGCGGTTTGTGCGTGTCCGTGGGAACTGAACACAGTCATACGTCCTTTACCTGAAATGTAGTATTGCCACTCGTTGGCATTAGGGTGCCAATGTAGTTCACGTATTGCGCCAGGTTTGATGGTCTCTATAAGGCCGGTGATCGTTGTAGAAATAGGAAATTCCTTCGATGATGCTCGATAAACACTCCCTGCGTCGTTCTCGAAGAAGGGTTTGCTCTTCAAGAGTTCATAACGGTGGGTGAGTGGGGCATCGTTCAATCCGCCATCGTCAGCAGGTAAAGGAAGTTTTGGCGGAATAGCGCCACCGACGATGTAAGCTTCGCCCTGTTTAATTTTAGAAAAAACGGATGCCGGCATGTTGACACTTTTCTCAAGCACCTCTTTCGGCATATGGGTTATCCAATCAGTGATGCTGAAAGTGCCAAATTCTGAGAAATGCCCATTATCAAAAGCCAGAATAAAATGTGCGCCATCCCCAAGCGCCTGAATAGAATGACCATGACCTTTGGGAAAATACCATACATCGCCGGGACCAAAATCAGCTACTTCACTTTTGCCCTCCGGATCGATAATGGTAATACGTGCATGACCTTCAAGCATATATGCCCATTCAGCGGCAACAGCATGCCAATGAAGTTCACGCACGCCACCCGGCTCAAGTAACATATCAACACCGGCAATCCCTTCAGATATCGGGAATTGTTCTACCGTGGCTTCCCGTGCCCATCCATTTTCCAATATCCGTTTTTTGCTATCGGTGAATTTATATTTATACAAACTTTTGGCATTTATTGGCGGTCTATCCTTGCCAGCAGTGACTGTATTGTGCTGTTCATCAGCAACAGCGGCTTTAATCATACCGCCCATGCTAGCGGCGGCTGCGCCAATTGCGGATGCCTTCAAGATATCACGACGAGAGAACATATTTATTGCCTCCAAGTAAAATGGGTACCAGCAGGAATAGTTGCAAGCTGATATCTATTTGTTTGGTTTTTTTAAGTTAATGGTTGTCACGAAAGGAAAAATTAGAAGTGACTGATTAAGCATAGTAGAAAATGAGTCGTCTAGGAGTTAGCTTGGAAATCGGGTAGAGGCGAGATGTGGCGCGGCAACTTAAATCCGGTAACAAAGGTTGACATTAAAATCATTTTGGTTACTATTGTTACCGCTGGTTGGTTGCTTTGACCAACTATGTTCTTTAAAAAAGTGAGACTTAAAAGGAGTATTGTCTATCGCGTATCACAAAAACAAAGAGATTAATGCGGCTATTGCCTATGCCTTGTCTCAAGGCTGGACCTACGTGAAACGTAAAGGAAAAGGTCATGCAGTCGGGATTTTACGCTGTGGCAGTGAAGATAAATGCCACCAAAAATCAGTTTGGGGAACACCTGATAGCCCTCAAGACCACGCGAAAGACATAATCTCATTAGTCGATAAATGCAAATAATATCAAGGCCGTCAAACGGCGGCCTTTTTATCGAAGTCTCACATCTCAATCATAGGAAAGTAGATATGAGAAAATACAGTTTTAGCATTGTGGTAGGCGGAAAAAAAATCACTACTGACGATGATTTGTTTGATATATCAGATGCTTTGTATGAAGCAGGATGCAGCGATGCCCACCCTGCTGCATACAATGGTACATTGTACGTTAATTTTACCCGCAACAGCGAAAACTACGCAAAAGCCGTCATGTCTGCAATAGCTGACATTGAATCGGTTTCGGGTTTAATGTGTCTATCTGTAGATATTGGTGATGTAGTTAGCTTAAGTGATGCGGCTGAACTGGCAGGAACCACCAAAGCAGCTTTATCTCGATACAGTAAGGGTAGCCGTGGAGCAGGTGATTTCCCTACGCCTCTTCTGCGCGTGGATAGCAGTCGCCCGTTATGGTCCTGGACGGATATTGCTGAATGGCTCGCAAAAAACAAGATCATCGACGATGAGTTGGTAGAACAAGCCCGTATTACCGGTTCCATTAACACAGCACTATCCATCCGAAACACTAATTCAATGGATGTCATAGTTCAATTTATGAACGCATTAAACAATAACCAAAAGGCAATAACTGCATAGTTAATAACATGCCTTTAATTGGCCATCTTAATGATGGCCTTTTTTCTCATCATCAAAAGCAAAGCGCATGTTAGATCAACTCGAACAAAAAACGGCCTCCTGTCACCTGATAAGTCCGGTTTCCCCGTAGAGGGCCATATTATTTACTACCGGGAAATTCCGGCCGGTATTGAAGTGTTGGCGGTGTTGCATCAGACGCTTGAGTGAGTCACCCGATCGCCATTTTACTCAGAAACCTGAGTTCTAGAGAAAACCAGAAACAATTCTGGTTTTCCCGGGGCTTGGAAGAAAAAGTGTTATTACCTCATTTACTCTTTTTTGTCGGCATAACGGCGAACGTATTTCATAATGCAGTCAAGTTTTTCACAGGTTTCCTGCCATTCTCTTTCTGGTTTGGAATCTCTAACTAATCCTGCGCCAGCCTGGAGCCAACAGCGCCCCTGATGCTGATAGAGAGAACGCAATACCAGCGCCGCGTCCAATTTACCTGAGCTATCTAATAACATGACACAACCGCTATAAAGTCGGCGTGGTTCACTTTCGTAACGTGAAATTGCTTGTAAAGAAGGTTTTTTGGGTATCCCCGAAGCGGTTACCGCCGGGAATAGGGCGATAAATGCATCCCAACGATTTTTATCTGTTTGTAATAATCCTTTTACCCGTGATGCCAAATGTTGTACTGAACCCCGTTTACGAATCGCCATAAATTCTGATACACAAAGTGTGTCAGCCTGACAAATCGGCGCCAACTCTTCTAATGCCAATTTGGCCGAAACAGCATGTTCGGAGATCTCTTTCGGGTCAGAAAGCAAATCTGCTCTCAACCGTTGATCCTGATCTTTATCATGTGTCAAGGCTCTGGTTCCAGCCAATGGTTGTGTACTGACCCAACCTGAACCATCTGCTTCAACCACGGTTTCTGGGCTGAAACCATAAACAGAGAAATCTTCATCCCGTAAGAAGAAGGAGCGGGCAGGTGTGTTAGCCTGACGGCCTAACCAGTAACTGTGTGGCATATCAATGCCTGAACCAAGTTCAACCCGACGTGACAGGATCACTTTCTGGTAATGGCCCACGGCAATATCCTTAACCGCATTGGCGACGTTATCCTGATAATGTTTCGCCGCGTCTGGCTTATTAATGATTTCCATATCTTCTGTACATGAGAAAACGGGTGTGCCTAATTGATCAGCCTGGCTAATTTTCTTACTCAATATAGTTAGTTGACCTTCTTCGAGGGTTCGTATCAGAACCTGTCCTTGAGTTATGCGTAATTCATGCTGTGGAATAGTGATTTTTATTAACGCTTCGTTTTGTTGTTCTAATGGCAGCCCATAGGTCATATGGGAGAATTCAAATAAAGTTCTTCCGTAGGCACGCCAATCCTGAATGGGGAGAGCATTAAGCGCCTGTTCAAGTTTCTGGCTCAATGTGCTGATATCGTATGGATGACGATTACCTTGTGAATCAATCAGTTGCCCTGATGCATCCGCACTGATGGTCGCTTCACAGCCTATCCCCAACGACCATTCACCTTTCACTTCATAGAGCATATAAGGTTGTGCCTCGTTGTCTGAAAGCAAATGCGTAACCAAATCTAGCGGAGTGCTGGTAATAACAACCGTTTGTTCATGATATTGCCGCATTGGACAGCCATGTTCCGCTTGTGCCATCTGTACCAAGCGGCGTTTATCAATTTTTCCCACTGTAGTTAACGGCCAATAGGCGACAAACAACCATTGGTCAGGAATTTTATGACGCTGAACCCCTCTCTGCTGTAGAAATTCCTCTATCTGCGCCGGTTCAGGCTGATTGCCGTTGTTAGGTAAACAGGCACAGATTCGTTCACCCAATAGCTCATCGGGCACAGCAATGACAACAGCATCATCAATGTCAGGGTGTTGCAGCAACAAGGTTTCAACTTCCTGGGTCGAAATTTTCTCACCACTGCGGTTAACCTGTTCTTTAATGCGTCCCTCAACGATCAGATTGCCATCTGAGGTCATACGAACCAGATCGCCGGTACGATAGAACCCATCGGTGGTGAAAGCCACGGTATTATGCTGCTCTGCACGGTAATATCCCGTAATGGTGTAAGGACCTCGTGTAATAAGCTCTCCCACCTCGCCAGGTGCTACAGGTTGCAAATTAGCATCAACAATTTTGATCTCATCTTCTTCTGATAACGGACGCCCTTGGGTATTAATGATGACCTCATAGGAATCATCCAATCGGGTATAACAGAGTAATCCTTCCGCTGTACCAAACACCTGCTGCAAAGGCCCAAGGCGTGCTATTACCTGTTCCGCTAGTTCTGGCGTCAACCTGCCGCCTCCCACTTGCAAACAGCGTAGGGATGAAAGATCGCTTTGTTCCCAGTCGCGGGCCTGTTCCCAGAGCCGTGCCAGAGCCGGTACTAATGCCAGATGGGTCACTTTGTGTTGCTCGATTAACGGCATAGCCTCATCACAACTGGCGGTATCGCTCAGAAGGACACTTCCGCCTTGGGAAAGGGTACCCAAAATACCGGGGCTGCCTAACGTGAAGTTATGTGCGACAGGCAGTACGGCCAAATAAACACTTTCCGTATTTACTGCGCACAAGCGAGCAGAGAGTACAAAATCATAGGTATAAGCATCATGAGTACGGGGAATTAATTTCGGTGTACCGGTCGTTCCCCCTGAAAGCAATAAAACAGCAATATCACCATAGCTTGGACCAGGAATATTTACCGGTTCATTATCAATGGATGCCAATGCGGTAAATTCTTCCGCTTCTCCGTCAACAATAATGTGTTTCAAATCGGGACAAGACGCCGCAATTTCTCGGGCCATTTCCCGGTAGTCAAAATCATGGATGCAATCGGGGATAATGTAAGCAACCGGGCGGGCAATCTGGCAAAGGGCATGAACGTCATGTGTCCGCTGTGTCGGCATTAATAACACCGGGTGAGCGCCTAACCTAAACAGGGCAAAACAGGTAACGACAAAAGAGATACGGTTAGGCAGTTGTACCATAACGTTATCCCCACGACATATCCCACGACGAAATAGTCCGCTGGCTAATCTCTCTGCGGATTGGTGCAATTCACGGTAAGTGAGTTGTTGTTCTTGATAGATCAGTGCTGTTTTATCGCCCCAAATACCAGCCCACCCGGCAAGTTGTTGGTCTAGCGTTTTGCCATTCCAAAGATAGTCTGGCGTCAAAGTAAGTGTTTTCCCTGGAATAGAAAAAGGTGCCATTATGCAAACTCCTGTACATATTGTATAAATTGTGTAATGTGACGAATAAAACTTTCAGGTTCTTGAGTAATATAAAAATGGTCGCCTACAACCTCCTTGTAGCGATATGAAAGATGTTGATCCCCGTCTGCAAGCCATTGCCGCCACTGCTGAACTTCTATCGCAGAAGCCTCTTTATCTTCACTGCCATAAAGCAGTAATGTTGGTGTTCGCAATTTTACAGCGTCGGTCTGAATGGGCCGACAATAACGTTCTGTAGCAAGAAAATCGGCCCGTAACATCGGTAAGAACAGCTCAAGCAAGCCGGGATCTTCTCGCAAAATCGGGCTACAACCGCCGATATCAATCAATTGTTCAAGAAACTCATGATCAGGCAACCCGCTAAGCTGGCGGCGAGATTGAAGATGAGGCGCATGGCACCCCGAAAGTACTAGCGCCTTAGGTGAACAGTTTTGTTGCTCAAGGCGTTGGCAAGTTTCAAAAGCGACTTGCGCCCCCATACTGTGACCGACAAGTATCAGGTTTTCTCTCTGTGCGGGGGTGAATGACACCATCAAGTCAGAAAGTGATTGCGCCAATGGCGCAATACTGGCAGCGGCTTTTTCCGCCATACGGCTGTCATGTCCGGGATAAATCACCAATGAAGCCGCTATATCTAAATTTTCCAATGTGGGCCAGTGGCGGAATGCACTGGTACTGCCCCCGGCAAAGGGGCAGATTAACAACGTGTATTTGGGTTCGCCGTGAGTCGTCAGACACGGACGAATCATCGGATGTGTAGGGAGTGCCCACGTCATCAATATTCTTCCTCAGTTAACATCAATTTTGCTGGCTCAATCCAAACAGGGGACGGTAAATCCTGAGTAATAGGCTCTCCCATAATGCGCAAAATTTGTTGCCATAAACCCGCTAACCGCAGTTGGTAATCGTAAGCAAAAGCAGACGGGCAGGGGGCGCCGTTCAATACAGAACTCAAGGTATTGAGTAGCAATGCCACACCTTTAGCGCCATCACATTCAAATGCCGTCATCCAGTTCTTGGTGGCCGGACAAAGAATTTGTGATGTTGTCTGGTGCAAATAGTTACCATCCGGCTGACTGGCATTCAGATAGAGGCTTTGTTCACTATTCAGATGGTCAGGAGCATGAAGGACGGGTGTCCAAATGACCGGCCCGTAACTGGCTTCCTGTGTCAGATAACCGGCAGGCCAGATTAGCGTCATTTTATGCATCACTAAATTGTGCATATCTGGATCTCTCGGGTCCAAGTAGGATTGCACGTTTAACGTTACGGTTGTTCTTGCGAAGCTAAGTTCAAAGCAATGAAATGCACTGCTTCGCTGACCAACATAGACTATCTCCATCTGTTCCGGACAGTGACATGCCTGTAACAACAGATCGAGCGCGGAAAATAGCAATTGGCGACTGGTTGTCAAATAACCACTTACCGGACGCTGCTGTGATAAGTGACTAACTTGCCCTGCCGCGTGTAACCAACTTCTTCCAGCATCGCATTGGCTATAAAAGCTATTTACCCAAAACACTGCATTATGTTTTTTGGCGGTTAATTGATGTCTTTTGATGGCCTCAGTATCAAGGGGATGTTCCTGAATGACAGAAATTCCACGAGCCAAAAGTGCTTGAGTGAGCTGATCGCCTTTGCCGCCAATCACTTCTGCCCGAATTACCACACAGGCAATATCAATATCATCTGGTAGCTCATCTAATGAGCAGAATAGCGGCACATTAAAGTCACGAGCAAGTTGCTGCGAGCGAGCACTGCCCTGAGCTAAAATGCCAGCCAGTTCCAGACCAGACTGAGGTTGTAAGAATGCATTAAGATATAGTTCGCCAAATTTCGAACCGACAATCAGAACCCGCCGTGGCTTTATCATATGTTCTCCTTAACAAAATTAGTGGTTGGTACTAAATTCAAGATATCTTTCAGACAAGTAACCAATGAGCCAACATGTTCATGTTGGAACAAGGTGTAATGGTCGCCCGCAAGCTGTGTCACATTGACCGGACCAAAAGCCTGCCAGCCCAGATCGCTTGAGGCGATGGTGGTTGGATCGAGATAATCCATAAAATCAGGTAGTGCCTGTGCTGCCCGAATAAGCCAGAAAGGCTGTGAAGTGTGTGGAGGGCAGTAGTTAAGCAATGCATTCAAGTTATAGCGCCACACGTCATAAAGTGCGTTCAGCGAGCTATCAATCTGTGCAGATTGTGGCAAGGCATCGTGCAATGCATTAAGGAAAGTCTTAGTATCGGCAGCGATAACATGATTATCCAGAGTCAGACTTGGGAATTGTCCCTGCAAATCGAGCAGGAAATGACGATGACAAAATGTTTCATCCAGCGTCAGATCAGTGCGCACATTTGGCGCAAAGCTGTCAATCAGGATGCATTGAGAAACACGTTCATCCATCGCTCGTAGTTGATGAGCCATTTCATAGGCCACCAATCCACCGAAAGACCATCCTGCCAAAGCATAAGGACCTTGCGGCTGGAAGGCTCGGATTTGACTAATATAGTCAGCCGCCAACGCCGCTACGGAAGGGGTATCTGTATTTAAATTATCCGGGGAAAACGCCAGTCCAATCAGGCGTTGATCGCCGAAATTGGCCGCCAGATGGCGATACCCCAACAGATGTCCACCAATAGGATGTACGATAAACAGGGCCGGTTGCTCAACACTTCCCTTGTTCAATATCACTCCTTGGCAAAGGCTTTCTGGCTGATGTTCAATAAATTCAGCTAATGAGTGTACGGTATCGTAAGTTTGTAGCAAGCTGAGTGGGTATTGACGGTTAAACGTCTGATTAATTTTCACCATTAACCGCACCGCCGCCAGAGAATCACCGCCTAGCGTAAAGAAACTCTCATGCACATTGATAGCTTGTTGTGCCAATACCGATTGCCAAAGGTCCAACACAGCTTGTGCTGTCACACTGAGAGCAACGGATGATGTTGGATTAGTTTCCTGTACTTCCTCAACCAAGGCGGCTAATGCGCGTCTGTCAATTTTACCGTTGTCGGATACAGGTACCGTATCGAGAATGATAAAGCGCTGTGGGCACATCCAGGCAGGCAAGGTCTGCTGCAACCAATGAGGCAGAATCGGTAAGAGTTCTGTAGATAGCGGTGTTTCATCAGATAAACGCACACCCGCGACGAGTTGCAGTGCTCCCGTTGACGTAGTATGTGCAAACGCTAACGCTTGTTGTATATCCGGGTGCTCGCATAAGCGATGTTCAATCTCGCCTAACTCAATCCGGTAGCCACGAACTTTAATCTGGTGATCATTGCGCCCCAAGAATTCAATATTACCGTCTGGCCGCCAGCGCCCTAAGTCACCGGTGCGGTACAACCGTTCACCGGTTTGAGGATGAGTAATAAAGGCTTGGGCAGTTTTTTCTAAATCAGCCCAGTAGCCTAGTGCTAACCCTTGTCCACCAATATAGAGTTCCCCCGTTACCCAGACCGGGCAGGGTGAAAGCGTTGCATTGAGCACATAGAAAGTCTGATTAGCCAGTGGTTTTCCATATGGGATGCTGCGCCAGTTTGGATCAACCTGAGCAATAGGATAGGCAATAGACCAGATTGATGCTTCGGTTGCACCGCCCAAACTGAGAAGATTCAACGCAGGGTGAAGGGCAGATAATCTTTCCGGCAAACTGGTCGGTATCCAATCACCGCTCATCAATACCCAACGCAGGCTATCCAAAGAATGTGGATAATCTCTGGCATACTCCTCAAGCAGTTGTACAAATGCTGGAACAGAGTTCCAAACAGTGACCGATTCTTGCTGTAACCACGTCAATAATTTGTCGGGTTGTCGGCTGTCACCGGGAGAAGGAATAACCAGTTTGGCCCCACAACTTAAAGTACCGAACAGATCATAAACTGAAAGATCGAATGTCAATTCTGAGATTGCCAGCACGCTCTCATGTTCATTGAGGGCAATACGTTGGTTAATATCAAGGATGGTATTAACGGCTCCTTGGTGATCTATCATCACGCCTTTCGGTTTGCCAGTAGAGCCTGATGTGAAGATCACATAAGCTAAATCCTCAGGGCAGGCAGACAAGCGCTGCTCACCAGTATTTTTCGGCAAGCAGTTAAGTAATGTTTCATCCAGTGCGATAACCTGTACACCATCAGACCAACTCATCTGTTGAGCAAACTTAGGTTGAGTTAATACAGTCTCAACTTCTCCTGATGCCAATAGCTGATGAATGCGCTGTTGCGGGTAGCTGGCATCAATAGGCAGATAAGCCCGTCCCGCCAATAAAATCGCTATAACCGCGACAACCTGTTCCCAACCCTTTTCCATCACCACGCCAATCAGAGACGAATGCTGATTTTCTTGCGCTAGTAAATGAGCGGCCAGCGCCAGGCTTTGTGACCACAAAGTTCGGTAATCGATTTGACGATAAGCATCGACTACAGCGGTACGTTGTGGGTAGCGGCTTACCGCCTGTTCGATTAACGAACAAAGCGTATGTGGCGGAAAAACATTCTTTGTCGCATTACTGTTTTGGCACAAAATCTGATCATTTGCCGGGAGCCACTCTGGCAGTGGGGCGTTCCATTGGTAATCAGGTTCAATCAGGGCAGCGACGCTAGCCTGATAATGAGCAAACATATTTTCTGCAACTTGTGGCTGGAACAGTTGCGGCAAAATTGCCCATTGAATGATAACGCCACCATCTGAGCCGGAAATCAGCATACAGTCGAGATAAACATGCGGTGTTTGCGCGCCAAAAAGATTCAGCGTTCCCAACCCTGATGGCCCTTGACCCGCAGTACCGGTTGTATCGTTGAACACGATCGGCATACCGGCGTTCAGATTGTGACGGTGCTGATTTTTCTCTCTGAGTACTAATTGACCATCAAATAGAGCATGTTGCAGATCAGCTAACCACTGTTTCTGTATCCGACTTACTGAGTCACTGAATCCTGTGCTGTTGCGTAAATCCACTTCCAACAATGACGTGGTAGACAAATTCCCCACCAACGTATCGCAATGTTGTGGCATAAGCAGCCGGTTGCCATGCAGAACATTGATGGTGAAATGCTCGCTGTTGCTCCATACCGCCAGAACATGGGTGAATAACGTCAACATAACCTGTGATGGGGACACTCGGTACTCTGCTGCACGTTGTTGCAAACGTTGCCACTGTTGTGGGCTGATATATCCCGTCAGACATTGTTGATTAAGCTCTTGTGACTGATGATCTTTTAACGGCAACTCCGGTGCATCAGGCAGATAAGGTAAGCGATTAAGCCAATATTGTCTGCTTTGTTGCCAGGCTTCCCCTGTTTTCTCATCATCCAGTGCTTGAATATAGTCACTAATAGTCGCGGCCGGTGGTTCTGGCTGCCAATTGGGCTCCTGATACCCGCGTTGCAAATCACTTAGAATTAACGTCAGACTTTTGCCATCAGCGACTAACAGATCGATAGTCAAATGCAATAGATGTGTCCGGTCATCAATATGATATAGCGTCAAATCAAACAACGGCCAGCTATCGCTAGGAACACCTTTAGTACGCAGGGTATCGCGGGCATCAGCGAGTTTTATCTCGCGCTGAGCAGACATCATGCTACGGCAATCGATTACCGTCGGGGTATAGCAGGGAACTTCCGGCAGAATATGATATTGCCCATCCTTCACATAGCCACGTAATTGCGCATGATGGTTGATTACACGGTTCCAGGCAGTAGTAAAACGAGGCAGATCAAGATTCTTGATAGCCAGTTCTGCATAGAAATGAGCGATACCGTTACCAAACTGGAACAGTTGGCTTTCGCCCAACCAATAAGCATACTGCAACGCAGTCAGTGGCAGCGTCTGTTCCGATGCTGGCTTAGTCTCAAGTGGAATAGCCTGTGTAGCGGGTGTTGTTTCAATTGTCCGCAAAGTACGGCAAAACTCACTCAACTTAGGATGTTCAAAAAGCTGTTGCAGATTTGCTTGTTCGTAACCTTGACGACGCAATTGCACCACCATCCGGGTAGCAATTAAGCTGTCACCACCACTCTGGAAAAAGTCACTGTGACGCTGTATTGGCTGAGGAAGCAGTGAACACCAGAGCGCGATTACCTGCTGTTCTATTTCATGGAGCTGGTCATCCGCCGTTTCCGGTTGCTCTGTTTCCGAAGTTGATGACTGTGCCGCGCTCTCTTTAGCGGTCACGATCAACGGCAATTGTTCTTGCTGTTGAACATGCAATGAGTAAGGCAAAGTAGAAAATTGTGCTGCTATTTCACTGACATTAAGCCGCGCTTGCCGTTCAGCACGCGCCAGAATCAGTTGTTGATGCAGTTCTGGCCCATCTTGCCCCGGCCATTCCAATGAAACCCGATAGCCAGATTTCTCCAGGTACTTACGCCAGTCCGCAAGCTCCATTAATGCACTATCACCGCGATCATCACTCCAGGCATTAATACCTTCAATAAAGCCAACACTGGCGAGTTGCATAGCGCTTTCACGTTTAGTTGATTCAATAATCAACAACCATCCCCCGGTTTTCAGTAACCGTGACAGGCGCTGTAGGGTGTTTTGCAAATGGGTTGCATCATGCAACACATTAACCGCCATAATCAGGTCATAACCGGATTCTGGATGCTGGCTAAAATTAATACGCTGGTTAATATCGAACAGCGCAAATTTTACGGTTTCACCATAGTGATTAAGTAATTGGCGTGCATCATCCAGGAATAGCGGCGAAACATCGGTAAAGTGGTAGCTTTCAATCGATTGTGCATTATGCTCAAGTACCTTCGCTGAGGTTGCACCGGTTCCTGCGCCAACTTCCAGCATGGTGAAATGTTCAGATACCCGACTCAATCGTCGGATAATTTCAGCGGCAGTTTGGTTCAGGCACCGTAACGCTGGATTCTCGCTATAGAGGCTGGCAGTAGTCTGTTTATCGGCAAACAGCAGTTCCAAAGCATTACCTCGCCCGGCAAGCAGGGCGTCATGTTGCTCGATACATGTCGCGACATAACGGCTAATGGTTTGACACCACACTGCGTCGTCCAGCTTTGCCGTAGGAGCAGGAACATGATTCAGCGGTTGCAAACAGCGGTATCCACCAGCGGTTTTTTCAATAAATCCGTGGTTGTTTAATAACGTCAGCCATTGGGTAAGAAGACGCTGATACTGTGGTGCCAGTTGTAAACGTTGTTCAATCTCTTCACGAGAGTGATATTGCTGAGGATAAGTAAACAGGTTATGGCGCAATAATGTTTGGCTCAAGCCAAGTAATGCTTGCTGTTCAATATATTGCCAGGAGCGTTCAAACGCCTGTTGTTCGGTTAACTCAGGCAGAGGTAATAGATCGGTGTTTATCGCCTGTGGTTCTGATAACTGTAATGGCAGATTATTTTCCGCCACCAGCCATACATTATAACCTTGCGTGTCGTCCTGACGTGGCTGAATTTCTGCCAGCCGGATTTCAGGTTTAGCACGCAGATATTGCTCGGCCTGACGCAATTCAGGTTGTTGCGGCCAGAAATCATAACGTGCATGGCCAGAAGGTGGTGTATGAAGATCATAATGTTCTATACGGTCAGATTGTCGGCAAATTTGCACTAACAGCGCGTTATAAGCGGCAAACAGTGCTTCAATAACCCCCGGCGCCAATACATCATCCATGCAGTACCAGTTAAACAGTAGATCTCCATCCACTTCCATGACCTGATGATCCAACCAGACTTGCGGGGTTTGACTCAGCACAAAGACCGGATCGCCCAGTAACTGGGTGATGGATTGTTTGATAGCGACGCCTTCTTGCGCCATTCCTAACATACTGGTGAAAACCACCGGCGTCAGCGGTTGTCTGCTTTGAGTTTCACCACTTTGTTGGCGACCGAGTTCTCGCAACACCTCAACACCATTGACATAGTTATGGCTCAGTCGTTGCCATAACAAAGCTTGGGTTTTCTCCATGCTGGCACGCAGGGAAGTTGTCTTGCGTAAGTCAAAATCCATCAACATGACGGAGGTAAAATCACCAATCAGATCTTGAACCTCTGGATGGAAAGGTTGCCGGTTGAAGAATGTCAGATTGAGGGTAAACAACGGATGACGGCTGTACCATTCCAGCGTATGAGCAAACAGCGTCAACAGACCGGCGGAAGGAGTCACTCCCCATTGTTGCCAGCGTTGTTTAAGCATTTGCCAATCAGATTGTGTTAATCGACCTTCATAAGTCGTGAATTGTGGCTGACTACGCTGAGGCAATTGTGGATTCAGCGGCAATCTTGGCGCCGGCGGCAACGAAGGTAATTGTTCCTGCCAGTATGCCCATGATGCCCGCCACTCTTTACTTGCCCGTTGAGCTTGTTCCGCCATTACATAATCACGGAAAGTAAACACCTGTGGCATCAGTGGTTGCTGGTGATAAGAGCGTTGCAAGTCGTCCATCATGATTCGGAAACTCTGTACGTCAAACTGCAACAGATCCAAATTCATATGTAAGCGACAATGCGCATTCGGTAACAGAGAAACAGAAACCTCAAACAACGGCCACTGTTCTGCTGGAGGAACCTGATAAGAAAGTGTATGGCGACGCTGAACCAATGCCTGTTCACAAGCTGTTTCATCCAGCATACGCAAATCATCTTGCGATAAAACATACCAAGGCGTTTCAGGCAAGATTCTTTGCTGTCCATCTTCATCCACTATCATGCGCAACATGCCATGACGCTGGATCAAAGCATTCCATGCCTTCTCAAAACGCGGAATATCAAAACGATCCAGTGTCAGATCCCACTCAAATAAGACGTGACAAGCAACACCGCCAAAATCAATAGCCTGAGTACGACCAATCCAGTAAGCATGCTGAATAGGCGTTAACGGGAATGGAGCGTGACGTTGGGCACCGTCAATAATGATCTCAGGCTGAGAACAGGCTATTGGTTGTTCAGGCAACGCGTCGCCAATAAGCCAATTAAGCCCCGCCAAAGTCATATTCTGATAAGCCAATTCGGCAGTGAGTCTGAAACCAAATTGCTGGTGGATCACTGCATTTAGCTCTAGGAACAATAGGGAATCCAAACCGAATTGCAGTAAATCCTGTTGTGGTTCCAAACGTTCAGGCTGTTCTAACCGCAGCAATGCAGCGACACGTTGACGCAACCAATTAAGCCGTTCTTCACTATCCTGATACAACGTGTTATCGACAGAGTGTGAAGGAGCAGGGGTTGCCATTGGATGGCTATGGTCAATATTAGCCTGTAAACGCCGCGAAATATCAGGATGATGCTCATCCAACCGTATCGCCAGATAGCAAGGAGAGGCGGTACGCAGAGATTGATTAAAATGCCAGATACCTTCATTGACGCTGAACGGCAACATGCCATCTTGTGCCAATTTTTCCACTAATCGCCGATCGCGGGCCATACCAACACCACCCCAAACACCCCAGACCAGTGTTTTTACCATCAACGAATTCGGTGCTGTCAGCGCCAAAGATTCCAGATAAGCATTGGCAACGGCATAAGCCCCTTGTCCTTGAGCGCCTAGCATTGATGCAGCAGAAGAATGAAGCAACAGATAGTGTGCATTATGTTGCTTAAGGGCAGTTTGTAACGCCGATGCACTCAGCGCTTTTACTGATAACATCTGAGACAGACGTTGAGGTCCAAGTTCTGCCAACCGGGTATGATCAGCGATACCCGCCGCATGAATTGCCCCGGCGATACCATCCTCTTGTGCCAACTTCTGTACTGCGTTTAACAAAGCTGGCGTATCAGTAACATCAACTTTAATCCAGCGTATCTCACATTCAGTATTCAGTGATAACTCTTGAACAAAAGCGTCCCAATCCACATGTTGACGGCGGGCAAATACCGCAATTCTACGTGCGCCTTGGGCCAACAACCAACGGATGGAAATCTGACCAACTCCGCCCATTCCCCCGGTCACGATATGCCAACCCTGATGGGGAATCGACATCGGCTGTTGAGAAAGCAGTAAGGATTGGTGTTGTAAAACCGGCACCGAGACTTGATTGCCGCGTACTCTCAGCCAACGGTTACGTTCACTCAAATAGCCAAGCGCTAATGACAAAGCATCAGCATCGTTGATATCAGCAATATCAATCGCTTGAATACGGCGATGGGGATATTCTTCAACTGCGACACGTAACAATGCCCAGACAGCATACTGAGCTGGGTTGATATTCTCCGGTGATAAGGTAGTTTCCGGTTGAGCGCAACAGGTGACAAAGGTTAGTGATGTCGCTTCATCACGTTTTAATTCGGTAATAACCTGATCGCATAATTCAAGTACATCATTGCCTTCAAGCAGTAATAAAGTATTTCCGCCTTCTGGTTGTAAATGAATACCCGCCTGACGCCAACGATTGACAATCTCGTCATTCGCTGTTGAAGAACGGAGAGTATACGCTGTTGAAGATCTTGGGTTATCTGTGGTGTTTATGGTACGCCAGTGTAGGGCATAGTGGGTGTCAAGACACGGTTGTGGCGCCGGAAGCCACGAGTTAGTCATAGCTTGTGTCGCCACAAACTGGCGCGGCAAATCGCAACGAGCGCTTAACAGGGCAAACAGACGCTCACCGGCATAAATCAAAGCCGGGAAAGCAGTGAGTAAATTTGCCTCTAATAATCTGCGTTTGGCATATGGCAAGGGACGATCAGGACGATACATTTTACTCGCCGTCGGCCCAGAAATTTCCCGGTAATAACCTTGCTGAACGCAATAGGTTAATAACTGTTCCAACAAAGGACGCCAACAAGGTTGCAGTCGGCCAGCCCGAATCGTGTCGATGGCCCCGAAACCTTGTTCAGCATCACGCCCATGACATTGATATACCAATGCATCGGTATACAACACGCGTAGTGTCGCAGCGTCGGGGGTTTGCTCAATGGCAGGATCGAGAAGAGCATTGACATCAAGTCCAGCATTGATATTGGTTGCGGGCGGCACAGATTGGGTAGCAGGGAAGTGGTAATGCTGTTCATCAAATGGATAGAGGGGGGCGTGGCATTTTTCCCCAGTGAGTGGGAAAAGGTGCGGCCAGTCAAGATGCACACCGGCACAGTAAAGTTGCATAAGCGCCGTTTGCTGAGCTGTCTCTGGAGAGCTTTGACGCTGTACGCCAGCAATCCAGGTTTCCTGTGGCAGACTGACACGCCGCCCGATACCGGTTAATTGTGCATCAGCCCCCATCTCCATAAATAATGTCGCCCCTTGCTGGCGGGCAAATTCAACAGCCGGGTAATAACGTACCGTCTGACGCATATGGTTACGCCAGTAGTCCGGTGAAGCCAATTGTTCAGCCGTTGCAATATTGGCTGTCAGGGTAGAAATCAGCGGAATTTCCCCCAATGCAGGTTGCAACTGGCTACAACGCAGAGAAAATGCCTCCAGTACGCCATCAAGCATGGCTGAATGTGCTGCACAAGCAACATTAAGACGCTGGCAACGAATCTGCTGTTGCTCCAGACGTTGCGCCAAAGTAGCAATTTCCGTCTCTGTACCGGCCCAAACCCAGTGTTGTGGGCCATTGCAAGCCGCCAGATCTAATGCCAGCGAACGAACGAACGGAAACACATCTTCTTCATTGGCAAAAACCGCCAGCATTGCCCCCCCTTGGGAACAACTTTGCATCAGTTTGCCTCGTACCGCTACTAACGGCATCACCTGTTCAAGTGTGAAAATCCCGGCAGCAACGGCAGCGGCAAATTCACCGACGGAGTGCCCCAGAACATAATCAGGCTTCAACCCAAGCGCCCGCCAATGTGCCGCCAGTGCAATTTGATGCGCCACAATTGCCGGTTGTGCGTATTCTGTGGTGGCTAAGGCGGCATCATGCTCTCCGAACATGACTGCTTTTAATGGCAGTGCCAACTCTGATGTACAGGCAGCACAGCAACGATCCAACATAGCGGAAAAAATAGGAGAGCTGGCATACATGGCTTTCCCCATTCCAGACCATTGACAACCCTGACCACTAAATTGCCAAAGTTGCTTACCTTCGCTATTGACTTGGCCACTGAAAATATTTTGTGTTGGATTTTTGTTGGCAAAAGTGGATAAATTTTCAGCGCTTTGTGGCGTTAGCGTCAACGCTAAACGCCAGGGTAATGAGAGATCACGCCCCTGTAACGCGGTCCAGGCCAGATCGGCATGATGCTCTGGTGCATCATTGAGGGCGGTCGCATAACATTGTGCCAATTGACGTAATGAAGATTCAGAAGCAGCAGAGAGCAATAAAGGCGAAGTCTGCGCATGTTGAACACGGTGACGACGTAATTCCTCTGGCAATGATTGCACTACAACATGACAGTTGGTACCGCCAATACCGAACGAAGAGACACCTGCGGTTCGTAATGCTTGTGTCCAATCCTGTCCTTGCGTTGCCAACCTGAACGGACTTTGTTCCAACCGTAACGCCGGGTTGGGTTGCTGAACATTGATCGTCGGTGGAATATAGCCATGCCAAACAGACAGGACTGCTTTAATTAGGCTAGCAATACCAGCAGCCGTATCAAGGTGGCCCATATTGCTTTTTACTGAGCCAAGATAACAAGGCGGTACCGCTACACTACGGTCAAAAAATACGCTACGCAACGCGTCAACTTCTATCGGATCGCCAAGGGGTGTGCCTGTACCGTGTGCTTCAATCATGCCAACATCATCAATACTGACATCGGCCAGTTGAAGCGCTTCGGTAATAACACTACGCTGACCGTTAACCGAAGGGGCAGTAAAGCCAACTTTCTCATTGCCATCATTATTAATTGCACTGCCACGTAACACGGCCATGATGGGATCGCCGTCGCGCAGCGCATCACTCAGGCGTTTTAGTGTGACAACGCCAACACCGTTGCCACCATAAGTGCCATTTGCCTGACTATCAAAGGGACGGCAATGCCCATCAGGCGAAAAGATCATTCCCGGCTGATATAAGTAACCACTTTCTTGAGGGAAAGAAACCGCCACACCACCGGCTAACGCCATGTCACACTCACCGGCACGTAGGTTTTCACAAGCCATATGCACAGCAACCAGTGAGCTTGAACACGCTGTTTGTACCGTCAGTGCCGGACCTTTTAGGTTTAATTTATAAGCGGTACGTGTCGCAAGATAATCTTTATCGTTACTGATTAACGCTTGAAGTCCTTTAACTTTGCCGACATCGGTCATGGAAAATTGTGACCATGAAGGCCAAGTACTGACCCTGCTACTACCAAAAACACCGGTTTTCAGGGGGACATGGCGTGGCGCATAACCAGCATGTTCAAGCGCATGCCAAGCGGTCTGGAGAAAAAGACGCTGTTGAGGATCGAGCATCTCCGCTTCCTGACGTGAATAACCAAACAGCGAGGCGTCAAATTGTTCCGCCTTTTCTAATATCGCTGCCCGATTGACAAAATTTTCACTTTCAATAACTTCAGGAGGAATACCTGCATCTAATAATGTTTGACGGGCGAGTGGCGCAGTACACTCAACTCCGTGTTGCAGGTTATACCAGAAAGCATCGCTATCTGGCGCCTGCGGAAAGCGGCAGGCAAGGCCAATCACTGCGATAGGATCGCAATTATCGTAGTGAGGCGTTAAATCAGTCATTATGCAGCTCCTTTATGACGTTTTTCCCGTTGTTGCAGACGCTTTTGTTGTTGACGCTGACGAGGAGTGATCGACAAGCGATTTCCATCGTGAGAATCCTTCCGGCAGCGTAAACTGAGCGTCTCTGGTGTTGGATAAGCAAATAAATCAGTCACGGCAAGATGATGAAAACCCGCATGTTGTAATTTGCTATGCAATTGAATGAGTTGTAGCGAGCTGGCTCCTGCCTCAAAAAAGTTTTGTTGTACGTTAATAGGATGATTTGTTATGGATAAAAATAGATGTTGAATTTCGCTGCATATTTGTGGGTCATATCCCTCTGAACGCAGTGATGGCGCAATAGCGACAGAACTATTGTCAACCATCACGGATTGTCGGCGCGGCATCAGTTGTTCCAGTACTGCATGCCAACTTTCTGGCTGTGCCGCAAGGGTGCGTAGTAGCGTCATGTAGCTATTGAACATGTTTTGCAACTGACGCGGTTCAAATAATTCTTCAACAGCATCCCAATTCAGACAAAGTTCATTGTCAGATTCATAAACCTGATGATCCAACCAGATTTGTGGCGTTTGGGAAATACCCCAAACGGGTTTCATCCACGATGAATGCGATAGGAATTGCCCTTGATGTGTTCCCAATGCACTGGTGAAAACGACCGGCATAATGGCAGCGTCAGGGCCGCGACTCTGCGCCAGTTCACGCATCACTCTGATTGCTGAAATGTGACGGTGATCAAGATCTTGCCAGAGCTGTTGTTGCAATCTACGGGCGCTTGATAACCAATTTTTCTCCGGGCGCCATGCCAGTAATGACAACGAAGTGAAATCACCCAGAATGTGATTAATATCTTCATGCCAGTGTGGACGATCGAAAAGGGTAAGGTTGAGCGTTAGCTCCGGTTTAGTACTGAACGCAGACAGGACCGCTGCATAAGCCGCAATTAATAACGCGGAAGGGGTTATCTGATAAGGAGCGGCATGTTGTTTTAACTGACTCCATTCATATGCAGATAACCGATCGCTATAGCGCACAAAACGGGGCGATTGAACATTTTCTGGGGCAATACGCAGTGGCAATTGTGGCGCCAGTGGTAATGTTTTCACTTGCTCCTGCCAATATTGCAACGAACTCTGATGTGTTGGCGCCTGTTGCTGACGTAGTACACAATCCCGGAATGTAACTTTCAATGGCGGCAATTCGTGTTGTTCATCAAGATAGAGCTGTTCTAATTCAGCCAGCAATATCTGCATGCTCAACCCGTCTAATAGCAGATTATCCAGACTGACAAATAGCCGGGAGACCATCCCATCGTCTTGAGCAAGCTGGAAATCGAACACCGGCCAGTTACCGACATCTAATACCTGATGTGAAAGCTGTTCACGTAATGTATCTGCCTGCGTAATGTCGGTGAATTGATGTTGTTTGACAGAGAACGGCGAAACATTTTCTAGTATCTGCTGCTGACCATTGACAACCACTGTTCTAAGCATTGGATGACGCTGGATCAGACGATTTAACACCCGATTTAAACGTTGAACATCTAACCGTTCTATCCGATATTCGATAAAGAAGTGCGCACCAACACCACTTAAAACAAAACCCGGGTAGCGCCCAACCAAATAAGCCTGTTGAACTTCCGTGAGTGGGAAAGGATGGTGTTCATTTTGCTCTTTCGGCAGAGCACACTCTACTGATGAAGTTTCAGTCAAAGGAACCAGTGTAGCCGCAAACGCAGCCAATTGCGGGTTACGGAAAAGATGACCCAGTTCACCTTTGAAACCTTGTTGTGTCAGTTCACCAACCAAACGTGTAGCCAGAAGGCTATCTCCACCAAGTTGGAAAAAATCACTGTCACGACCCAGTTGCTCTGTATTGAGCAAACATTGCCAAATCCCAGCAACGGTTTGTTCCACCGCATTCAACAAAGCCGGCGCGGTCTCGGTTTTTGTCGCGGACTGGAGTTCTTGCGACAATGCTTTACGATCAATTTTGCCGTTAGGTGTCAGCGGCAAACGAGGAATGATATGCAAGCGCTGTGGAACCATATATCCCGGCAGATGTTGTGCCAGTACAGACTTAATTTTTTCCCGATCGGGAATGGTGACACTGTAACTTGCTTGCATCAATAACACACTAAGGTTGCCGATGGTAATTGGCGTTTCGGCCTGTAGTGGTAATAGTTGTGGCAATAGCGATAACCACTGTGACGCAGAGCGTAATTGAATACCTTGAGGTGAAAGCAACTCAGTCGTAATCAGGGAGAGAGACGATGCTTGTTGCAACTCCATTGCCAATATCAACGCGCCAGGTTGAGCAAGCGGTAGCAATTCCTTGACACAACGTGTGGGATCTTCTTCCCGATGTAAAACATTATTTAGCAGAATAATATCAGCCTGATGTCGCAGCGACTCAGGAACTTGTTCAGGCCAACTTTGTTTAGACCAACCTTGCACTGATGCATGAACATAACCGCTTAACCGTGTTTGCGCCTGATTGACCAGTGCCTGAGAACGTTCAAAGCCGAGGTAACAGAGATGCTGATCAGTAATATGCTCTGCCAACCACTGCGCACAGCGACCGCTGCGAGCATCAAACTCCATCAAAGTCACGGGGCGTTGTAATCGCAGAGAGAGGGCAGTGATTACCTGTTGCAATCCGACCAACCATTGTTGGGTTTCCGGCAACACAAACAACTGTTGTTCCGGTGCAAATTGTGGATCATCAAGCAATGTTACCGCTGCCTGTCGCCCGGTAAGAATACTACGTAGCATAGAATGCCAGCGTTCAGGGATATCTGCTTCATTATTAATAGAAGATGATAATCCGGCCTGATATACATGCGGTGTAGATTCAGTCAGTACTTTACATTGGCAAAGATATGCCAACATACGGCCAAACCAATCATGGTATTCCGGTTGGGGCTGATAGCGCTGCAAGCAATCTGTCAGTGATTGTGGTGAAGTAAAAGTAATACCGTGACGAGATAGGTGTTCCAACAAGAACATTGCAACTTGAGGTTCACTGCTATCCGCAGTTATTGCATGCACTGCGGGGAACAGCTCGCGATAGCCAGCGGGTAACTGCGGCGCACGATTTACCCGTTGGCATAAAGAATCACCTTCCAATTCAAGGAACGCCACCAGCGATTTCTCTTTTTCGCCACTGGCGAGCGCCACTCCTTTGCTGATTCCGGTTATTTGATTAAGGGCCGCATCAATTTCCCCCAACTCAATTCGATAACCCCCAATTTTTACCTGACTATCACGACGTCCCAGAAATTCAAGCCAGCCTTCAGGATGGTAACAACCCAGATCACCGGTGCGGTACCAACGTTCCCCTTGATCGACAACAAATTGCGCGGAAGTGCGTTCTTCATCATTAAAGTAGCCTAATGCAACACCTGCGCCACCAATCCAAAGCTCACCGACAACCCAATCAGGGCAATCACGGCCATCTTCACCTACCACACGATAACGCTGGTTAGCCAAGGGATAGCCATACGGAATAGAGCGCCACTGTGCTGCAACTTCTCTGACGATATATTCGTTTGACCAAACAGCCGCTTCTGTAGCGCCACCCATTGCACTCAACACACCATCAGGATTGAATGCCCGGTAACGTTCAGGCAGTGATAAACCAATCCAGTCCCCGGACAACATCACGGTACGAAGTACTTTCGGTGCATCCACTTCCATCCCTTCACAATAGGTCAGTAACATGTCGAACAGTGCCGGTACGCTGTTCCATATCGTTACGTTGTAACGAGAAATCAACATTTCCCAGGTTGATGGATCACGACGCTGTGCTTCATTAATTAATACCAACGCGCCTCCCGCCGTGAGAATACCGAAAATGTCATAAACGGAGAGGTCGAAATGTAGGGCGGAGAGTGCTAATAATCGGTCGTTACTTTGAACCTGATGACGACGATTAATATCCAGACAGGTATTGAGTGCGCTTTGGTGGCTGATAACCACCCCTTTTGGTATACCGGTTGAGCCAGAGGTATAGATAATATAAGCCGGATCAGTCACCGCACGCTTAGCCATGTTTGCCAAAGGCGGCCATTGCTCATCTTGATGCCAGGAAACACAATGTACATCTTGCGACCAGTCATCATATTGTTGTTCAGGAGCAATGATAACGACACGAATTCCAGCACTTTCGCAAATAGCACGACGTCGGTTTACTGGCTGATCAACCGGGACCGGTACATAAACGCCGCCGACATAAAGTATCGCCAATACCGCGACAATTTGTCCGACGCCTTTTTCCATGCTAACGGCAACCCGATCTCCCGATATAACCGACATTTTTTGCAACACGGCAGCCAACCGGCGAGCGGCCAAACTCAATTCACCATAACTAATTTCCTTATTATTAGTCACCAAAGCAACAATATTTGGTGTACGTTCTGCCTGTAAGAACACACCCTCATGCAGAAGGGCGTTCGGCAAAGGTTCAGTTGTGTCATTGATCTGATGCCGAAGCTGGTATTGCGATTCAGGCATCAGATCCGGTAATTCTTCACTCCACTGGGTGGCGTTTTCCATTAGGTTCTCAATGAATCCCTGATAAGCGGTAAACAAGGTATCCATTAGCCCATTAGGGAAGAGCTCATCATTGCTATCCCACTGAATATTCAGCATGTTTTCATGTTCAAATGCAACGAAATCCAGCCACACCTGAGGGGTTTGTGATATTCCCCAACTTGGTTTTCCCAGAACATCACGGGTATTTTCACCATATAAAGGTCGGCCTAAATTGCTGGTAAACACAATTGGCGCCCCATGTGGATGGCTACCGCGTTTTTTAAGTTCACGTAAAACTTCTACACCAGACCAGTGGCGGTGTTCGTAGGCTTCGGCAAATGTTGCCTGCGCGTCTTGAGCCAGTTGGCAGAATGGCAAATTATCAGCGGGAATATCTAACAGCAGAATATTAGTAAAATCGGCCAGCAGGGCATCAACCGCGGCGTGCAATGGCGCTCTATCAAACAACGTCAGGTTAAACAACAGACGGGGAGCATGGTTCCAGCGACATAATAAACCGGCAAATGCGGTCGCCAATGCCATCGTTGGCGTAACACCATTTTGTTGAGCAAGTTGTTTAAAACGTTGCCAATGTTCAGGAGCCAAGCGGAAACATCTGCGCTGAATGCGGACATTTTTTATTAGCGAAGGTTCCTTAGCCAGCGGAAGTTGTGGGGCGGGGGGAAGGGTATCTAACCGGTTACGCCAAAATACCTCTGCTTCTTGTCGAGCCTGAGCAAATTGCGCCTGATATTGCGCCAGGTAGCTGCAAAAATCGTAGTCAGAAGGGATAGCTGGTAAGTTACGTTTGACAATTAATGCCGCCAGTTCAGTAAAGAACAGGCTAAAACTGGCGGCATCCATGATCAGCAAATCAATATTCGCGTGCAACCGGTGCTGATTCTCACCAAACAGACTGAGCTGAATATCGAACGTTTCCCCTTGTTCAACCTGTAATACCCGATGGCTTAGTTGTTCACGTACATTGTTCAGCGCTTGTTGCTGTTCGTCCACTGTCAAGCTGCGCAGGTCATGAACTGTTAATTTTTTCCAATAAGCGTCGGTCATACCTTGCTGGCGACCATCTGGCAAAAACCGTACTCGTAACATCGGATGTCGCTGAATCAACCTATGAATTGCCGCTTCCAGTTGTTCAGGTTCCAGCCCGATACCATCAAATTCTTGATATAAATGGCAACCGACTCCTCCCAACGTCTGTTCCGGCGAACGCCCAACAAAATAAGCATGTTGTACTGCGGTCAGAGGGAACGGACGCGCATCTGCAATCAGTGGTTGCGCCGCATCAGACTTAGGTGCTGTGTGAGTAACCGGCGCATGACGTTGCAGAAGCTGGCTCCAGGCATACAGTGTGGGTTTTTGATAAAGTTCACGCAAAGTGACGCGATATCCTTGACGCCTCAACTGATTTAACAATGCCATCATTTGCATTGAGTCCAGCCCTCTGCGAATTAAATCGTCGTTATCATCCACCAATGTATTTTTTTGAGTAAACAGGCCAGATATGATCTGACGCAGTGAATCTGGAGAGACAAGATCCGTGTGCATGAAGATATCCTATAAATAATGACGGTTACGAAACGGTGGGGGTTACACCTTATTTGGCGTATTTGGGTATAGATGCCAGCGCTCTTCTGAGCCGAGATGGTTTTCCCAAAGAGATTGATAAAGTGAACAACGTCCTAACAATTCGTCGTGAGTTCCACTATCACAAAGGGTTCCATGATCCATCACCAATATTTGGTCAGCGCGGGTTATCGTACTTAGCCGATGAGCGATAACAAAGACTGTTTTATTCTGGGTAAGCGAATCAAACGCCTGTTGTATCAACTGTTCATTTTCAGGATCGAGAGAAGCCGTCGCTTCATCGAGGAATAAAACCGGAGATTGTTTTAAGATGGCGCGAGCAATGGCAAGGCGTTGACGCTCACCACCAGACAGCGTACCGCCATCCACACCTAACGGCGTATCGTACCCTTGTGGCAATGCCATAATCGTATCGTGAATATTGGCAAGGCGAGCAGCTTGCTCCAGTTCTAACTGGGTCGCATTGGGATCACCCAACCGGAGATTATTAGCAACAGTATCCTGAAATAGTGCGGTTTCCTGAAATACCATAGTCACGGTGTCATACAGTGCTTGAGTTTGGTAATGATGGATATCATTTCCACCCAAGCGGATTTCCCCCTTATCCAGTTGATAGAAAGAGAGCAATAGATAAGCCAATGTGGATTTCCCACTGCCGCTGGGACCGACAATGGCGGTCATACTGCCTTGCGGCGCATAAAACGACACATTTTGAATAGCGGGTTGATTCGTACCTGGATAGCTAAATGAAATGTTATTCACTTCAACATCATATTTGTCTGGCGCGGTTAATGGCCCGGAGACTTGCGTGGCAACAGCTTCTATCTCTGCAATATGGGTTTCACCTACTTGCGTTAAGGCCGTGATATTGAGTAGTGGGATAATCCCACGTAAAGGGGTAATCGTGGCAAACAACAATAGAATCGTGATAAGCATTTCCGAGAGTGTTAATGCTTCTGGTGAATTAAAGCGCAGGGCGCCAGCCAGAATGCCAACGACCACACTGGTATCAATGATGATGTAAAACAGGCTCAATAGCGGAATACTTCTGAATACCCCACGGCGGAACGCGACCCGTAATTGATCGATTTCGCGGTCAAAACGCTGTTCTACCATCGTGGTCGCTGCCGCAGCACGAATAAAGGACATACCTTGGGCGTACTCAACGATAGCTTCGGATACATCAGCCATCATAGCGGCACGCAAACGCAATATTTCATTCAGTTTTTTACGGATAGCCCCTAGGATGAACATCCCAACCATCAGCACCAATAATGCGCTGCCGCCAACCACCCAATCGAACCAGAATAAAGCCAAGTAGATAAGAGTCAGCATCATCACCTGACAGGCGATTTGCGGTGTGGTATAGGCTGACTGATTTTCCTGCCATTGCACATCTTCAGATAATGTCAGCGCTATCTTTCCAGCGCTCAATCCTCGAATAGTGGCGATAGACATACTGACAAGGCGTTGTAGCAGAGCGCGACGAATTTCTATGCCTAAACCATAAGCGGCAATGGTGAGTTTACGTAATGCGCGAGCCATAAAAGTAAATCGCAGCAACAGCAGAATAACCAGTAATCCCAAAGTGATAAATGGCAGCATTGCGTTGTCACTTTCCCCCAAATGGGTGATGGCCCAGGCAGCAATAGCAAGTTGAGCCATAATCGCAACGGTATCAAACTGCTTATATAACAACCCCTTGAACCAAACTCTTTGCAGTTTTGGCGATAGATGTTGCTGGAGACGATTAAATAGCCCCATGATAATTTGCTCCTGTCCCGTTTTTTTCTCCCCTCCAAGCTGACCACTGTCTGGCGTATGCACCTTGCTGTGCGACCAGCTCCTCATGGGTGCCTTGTTCGATAATCTGTCCTTTATCTAAAACCAGTATTCGATCAAGATGACGGATAGTCGGTAGGCGATGAGCAATGACAATCACTGTCTTATTGCGGCATAAGGCATTGAGCGCCTGTTGCATCTCTTTTTCACATTCTGGATCGGCATAGGCTGTAGCTTCATCCAATACAAGAATTGGTGCGTTTTTCAGAATAGCGGCAGCAACGGCAATACGCTGTTTTTCACCTACCGATAAACTCACACCGCCGTTCAGTACGGTGTCGTAGCCTTGTGGTAATTGCTGAATAAATTGATGGGCTTGCGCTGCGATAGCAACCGCTTCAACTTCTGCCTGTGAAGCATCAGGACGGGCGAGCCGTATGTTATTAGCCACCGTATCGTTGAACAGGAACACACGCTGGAAAACAAAAGAGACGTTATTGCGTAGCGTCGGTTCATCCATATTACGGATATCAACACCGCCAATCGTCACCCGACCCTGTTGAGGGTCCCAAAGACGGGCGATGAGACTCGCTACAGTAGATTTACCCGAGCCACTGGCGCCAACTAAGGCTAATGAACTTCCCGCCGGTATAGAAAATGAAACGTTATTCAATGCATTTTCCTGTTCATCCTGGTAGGAGAAACTGACATTGTGCAGAGCGACACTGCAATCCGACGGTGTTTGGTTTTGGGTACAAGGCGCTAGCTCCGGTTGATTCATTAACCAACGATAGCGTGTGATTAACGCCTCTTGCTGTTGCAAACGAGTCATTACAGCGAACATGGATGAGGCAATATTGCCGAATGCCATTGCAGCCAGAATAAAGAAAGTGAATTCGAATAAAGTGATCTCTTGTCGGTTTAATAACCAGACCGCCAAAGGGAGAACAAACAACAGGTTAGCACTGGATAACACGAAAAACCGGCTGGATTTGACCTGTACTTTCTCAACCCAGACATCAATAATCCGAGTCAGAGCAGTGAAAGCCTCTTCTGCGCGTTGCAACGCAACCTTGCCGCCTGAATAGGTTTTAACCACCGGAATCGCATTAATCACTTCACCCATTGTTGAAGCAATACGGTTTTGGGCGGCATAAAAACGCTGAGTTGTCGTTTGCACCTTCATCTGGATATAGACGAATAACAAGCAGGCGCCCAAAGTTGGCGCGAATGCCGCCAAAGCTAACCGCCAATCAATGGCTAGCATGACGCTTAATGCGATCAACGGCCCAAACAAGGTAGCTGACATCTCTGGAATGATATGGGCAATACCATCTTCAAGTTGCTCGACGTCATCTAGCATCATCTTTTTTATTTCAGTGCTGTCAGTCAGCATGAAAAAGCCCAAAGGCACAGATTTCAACTTGCTGCTGATATTGCGGCGAACGTCAGCCTGTACATCAGCGGCGATCAAATGAGCAAAAAACGTTGAACCACTAAAGGTCAACATAGCGGCAAACGTGAATCCCAATAACATGACGCCATAATGCAATAGCGTGTCATATTGCCCATCATAGATAGACTGGGTGATAAGCCCGGCAACCGCCGCCGGTAACATTTGCAGACCGGCGGAAAGAATGGCAAGTGCGATAGCGACGTAACTCAGCGTGCGGTATGGGCGCATCAGATGCCATAACTCTTTAATAACGCCGGCGTCAGCCGCACGTTGCTCCGGTGAGTTCTGAACAGAAGAATCATGGCTATGCATGCACATTCTCCCTGTGGAAATCATGGAATTTACGCAATGTCCAGAACAGGGCAGTAAAGGTGAAAATGAGTGCGAGCATGAAAAGGGTAGCGTAGCTTGCTTTAGTCACTATCAATCCCCCCAACATGGAACAGATAATTGCAATGCCCATATCAGCGGATTGCATCAACGCAAAATCCACACCAGACTGAGCGCCTGCCGCAAGCGACATCATCTGGGTATACAGCGCGACAAATTTGGCGGCGGTGATTAACGTGATGAAGACGTATGCGGCTGAAAGCAGGGATAACGGCGCTTCTGGTTGCTTGGCAAGCCAGAAAATGCAGGCTAATACGATAGATTCAAGCAGCATGATAGCCAGTAATGTCTGGACAGCGCCGAATTTACGTACAATGACACCACCAAGCAGCACACCAGATAATCCAGCTAATGCACCACCACTGGCCGCGATGATACCGAGTTGAGTTAAATCCACACCGCGATCGATCAAAAACGGCGAAAGCATCCCGAGTGAAAGGCGCGTACCGATCATACACAACAATATCAAAACCAGTGCTTGTCTAACCGGCGCCCGGCTGAGGGCATTCTTGAGAGAAGGGGAAGCAACCGGGGCTTTTAAAACCGTCGGCGCTTTTTCTACCTGTGTTTCCCGTAAAAATAGGGCAGGTAACGACATCAATAGAATCACTATGGCTAACACCCCGGCGCCAATGTGCCAACCATACAGTGAAACAAGGTATAGAAACAGGCCGCTGCCGACGATAGAACCCAAATAACCGCCGCCAACTTGCATAACATTACACCAAGGGCGGTGCTTTGGTGGCAACCGGTCAATAGCGTGACCATCGGTGGTGGTATCCACCACAGTCAGGCAAATCGTGATCAGAAACAGGCCGACAATAATTAGCGGCATATGTTCAGCGGGTCTTGCCAATGACATGGAACAAAAAAGCAATGTAATTAGCAGATTACCGCAGATCATGATACGACGGGGGTTGGTATCCCCCGAACCAGATTTACGATAGCGCTCTATAATAGGCGCCCAAAGGAATTTGAACGCCCAAGGCAACATCAGCAGATAGAGCAAGCCGATTTTATCCGGAGTTACACCGTGGCTACGCAGAAAAGCCGGCATACTTTGTAACGTCAACATACCGATAGTGCTTTGGAGGGTGTAAACACCCGCCAAAGTTAGCAGTAATAACGATATATGACGGGGATGGGAGATATTATGCGTCATAATGCGACACTCACATCCAGCCCAACATTCAAGCCTTTATTGATCATACTGAGCGTATTTGGCCCCACGGTGAAACTGGAGACGCGATACTTTTTATCGCCCAGATTTTCGCCATAGAGTTTTACGTTAACCCCATGCGCCATCTCTAAACTTAATGAAGCGTCATAGAGGGTATATCCTCCCTGTTCAAGGGTATTCGCTTCATTAAAGTAGCTTTTTGAATAGTAACGGGCGCCGGCATTTAAATAGAGGTTACCGGGTAACAACGTTTGATCAATCAAGTAGTCAAAACTTGCATTAAGCATAACATCTGGCGCATAAGGCAGACGTTTATTGTCATAACTTATGCCATTTTCTGTATCAGTTGCATCAGTGAAGTTTGATTTGCCTGCACTTCCCCCAAGAGAAAATTTCAGCCCTTTCATTGGCTTAATCTGGCTACTCAACTCAATGCCTTTGCTCTCTGCTTTACCCACATTGCGTATAAACTGCGCACCGATCGGACCAACATAAATTTGTTTATCTTTCGAACGAATGTAGTAAACAGCGCTGTCTAATGTCACTGCGTTATCAAAGAACGAGGTATGCCAACCAAGCTCATAATTATCTGAGGTTTCAGTATTGTAGGGTTTTCTATCATTGGCGGAGGAGACAATGTTATTAAATCCACCGGGTTTGTACCCTTTAGTGGCAGAGAGATAGAAACGAGTATCTGGCGTCAATTGCCAACCTAATGCGGCCTTAGGTGTGAACTCATTGCTGGAAACCTGGTTATCAAAAGCTTCGAGCGCCATCATGCCAGAACGGCCTGCATAATCTATCTGCGATTTTTCATGGGATAAACGCCCGCCCAAGGTTAAATCCCACTGAGAAGCAAAGGGCAATTTCACTTCGCCAAACAGTGCCAGCGATTTTGCTTTTATTGTGTTAGCGGCATCGCCATAGTAACCGGGATAACCACTGGTATGATGTTTATTCTTTTCATCTGAAAACCAGCCGCCGAGAACGCTGGTAATGCCATTTGAGAAATTGGAGTTCAAACGCAACTCTTGCGTGGCGGCGTGGTGTTTCTCTTTCCATTTACCCCCGATGAAATCACGGTAAATATCGCGATCCTGATAAGAAGTCACACTGGTTAACACACTGTCGCCGAAATCATATTCAGCCTTGAATGCATAACTGTTAACCCGCCGGGTTAAATCAGGGATAGGGCCATCATATTCTTTCCGACGAAATTGTTCGTCGTTTAAATAGAGCTCTTCATGGGAATCGAGATCTTCATGAGCGAAGCTAAGTTCAGCACTGAACGAAGAATCTTCTGGCGCAAATGTCAGTTGCCCTCGACCGAGCCAAGTTTTACTGGAATCAACATTTTTATTACCGCTATTAGGCGCATCAATTTGTCCAGGCTCTTTTACCCAACGCAAACTGGTACTGCCATAAAGGATATCTTCAATAAGCGGCATTGATCCGCTGAAAGAACCGCCTTGTTTCAGCTTAGAGTAATTACCGGCAAGGTTTAGCCAAGGGCCTTCTTTTGGTGAACGGGTGACGATATTGATAACACCCGCTTGCGCGTTGCCGCCATATAAAGTCCCTTGCGGACCGCGTAATAATTCCACACGCTCCACGTTGATTAATTCTTGTGTTAAGAATTGGTGATCCTGAGGAACGCCATCGACATAAATTCGAACAGAAGGAGAATAGAAATCCGGCGAACTAATACCTCGAATGGTTGTTGCTGAATAAGTTCGGTTCCCCCGTGAACGAATTTGTAAGCCGGGAAAAGCGCGCTCAAGATCTTGCACTTGAGTGATACCGGCCTGCACGAGTTCTTCGCCTGTTTTAACCAGAACGCTACCATCCACTTTATTTAACGCTTCTTCTCGTTTATTAGCCGTTACAATCAAAGAATCCTCTGCCGCGCCAGGCGAATGTTCCGCCCATACAACAGGCGAAATTAAACAACATAAAACAGACGCCTTAGCGTATTTTTTTTTCATATAAATAACTCGTTATGCACTGTTTAAGATCATGTTTTACAAAAATTAAACGTGGTAAAACAAAAAACATAACGGGAGACTATCGATAATATTCCATCAGGGCTAACGGAATAGGGACAAAAGTAGCGCATTACGCACTATTGATAATGATTCTCATTAATGATAAAGTGAGTGACATTCACAATATGTATATATATATAAAATAAAAATATAATGTCTTTAATATGCAAAACACACTGTTTTAAGTGAGAAAACACTTTTTAACCGGTATCCGATGCTAATTTTACAGGGGATCTCATGAAGACGATCTATAGCAAGAAATTAGGAGTTTTCACGGCTGACCATTGCAATTGCATGCATTCGCATGTGGAGAAAAATAATACAAATACTCCCTTATTGATTGAGGAATTATCTGACGGAATTCATATAAACCGAATTCGTTTTGAGCTCGACAAGGATGTCACAGAATATTGTGAAGGGCCGCCAACGGTATCAATTGCGTTTATTTTAAACGGGAAAGGGAAAATGGCGATTGAAAATGGTGATGTTTTAGATATCAATTCGGGAATGATGATATTTTTCCATTCACCTAAAATGACTCGCGGCATGAACTTCTTTGGTTGCGGCTCATGGCATATTCTCGATATTCGTTTCTCACTGAACGAAATTGAAGCTCAGGAATTACCCCCTTTCACCCAATTAGCGGCAGGTTTTGAGAAGAACGCCAGCTACAGTGATGCATTGATGATGGCATGTCCCATTTACCCACCATTTATGCAGATAGTGAATCAAATAGAAGAGTGCCAATTAAGCGGCAATGTAAGAAAGGTTTATTTAAAAGCAAAAGCGTTAGAAATACTCGCTTGTGTAGTATCTCAGGTTTATGACTGCCAGTATAATGTGATCAGCGGGTCGCAACGCCGTGCTGTTTATAATGCAATAAAAATAATTAACAGTGATTATCATTCCCCTTGGACGATAAAATCATTATCAAGAGCCGTTGGTTTAAATGAACGGAAATTAAAAGAGGGATTTCGTGCGGTTGTTTTTCGCACTTTCCATCAATATCTGGAGAATGTCCGTATGACAACCGCAGAAGATTTATTGAAAAAGGGCATGAGTGTCATTGATGTTTCTACCGCGGTGGGTTATTCCAGCCCAAGTCACTTTTCTAAACGCTTCCGGCAACATTATTTGATCAACCCTAAAGCATGGCAGGCGAAATATGCCGTTGGGCACACCTTATTAACAGAAAATATCGTAGCCGGAACCTAACTATTCAATTGACTCTAGAGCAAAGATGGCCATGTCGCATGGCCACTTTATGGATAGGGGTATCGCATAATTTATATGTTACGCCAATATTATATTATCCACCAACAAACTGTCCATGCTGACGCCAACCAAAGTGACTGAGTTTTGGCCGAAGGTAAACACTAAATCATTGTTCACCACAGAGGCATGATCCAGATAATCACTCTTATCACTGCTACCTTCAGTTCCTATGAACACCAGTTTATCGGTTTTGTTGTAGCCATAGATGATATCTTGTCCAAAATCACCGTTGAACAGGAAGGTATTGTGATTCCCCTGACTTTTCATGACATCGTTACCTTCACCACCGACGAAGACATTATTGTTACCGAAGCCGATCAACGTATCATCACCATCCAGACCGAACAGCCAGCTACCGGAAGCTTTAGAAGTCAGTGTATCATTCCCATCATTGCCTGTTACTGAATTGGCATATTTCGTCTTCAATCCGTTGTTGGAATACAAACCATCGGCTCTGACTTGAGAATCCACCTGTTTAGTCAGAAACAGCCAGGTACTTTCCTTACTTCTTATAGTCGAGATATCGGTAGCAATGGTGATACCACCTTGTGCATCACGCACATACAATGTACCTGCCTGGTCATAGGCTATTTCTGCATTTTTTAGTGACTTCTGTAAGTCAAAAGTATTATGGCCTTTCCCGCCGGCAATCATGTTAAATCCGCCGTCATCACGGAATATATCATTGCCATCGCGTCCTTCCAGATAATCGTTCCCTTTACCACCTTTAATCAGGTCGTTGCCGTCGGTACCAATAATAAAAGTACTACCAGTGTGTTTTTCAGCATTCCGGTTTAAATCCTGTACCCAGGTTTTTTCACGGGTGACATTGGAAAGGTTGCTGACAACAATAGTCGAATCTTTATGTGTTAGGTCGTAGAACGTTGAATCCATAATACGTTGCATGCCGCTCTGGTAAAATGGCGTCACATGCGAAACCCAAGTTGACAGATTAGCAATAGAGAAGGGCAGAACATTCCACCAGTCTGACGCATAGTGATCGTTAAAATTAACAATATTATTTGTCGCTGAATCTCTTGGTACATCGTGAACACCCGCAGAGTTCGAATCAACACTAGTGCCGTTTAATACGCGGAATACCGGATCATTTTCATATCCTACGTTCAGAACCTTATTACCTTTCTCATACTGTGATGGCGAAGCGAAAGTGATATAGTTCGACTGGGAGTAGAATCCCCCCCATTTCGTATCGCTAGACTCCGCCATACTATTCACAGCCAACCCACCCAAACTATGTCCGCTGACCACAACATCATTGCCCGTCAAACCGTGAGCTTTAGCATAATTGGCTACATGGTCCAGCAGTCGGCCGAAGGCGTTTGGCGCGTAGTCATTCGAATATTCTTTCTTACCTAAAGCTACCAACACATTATTCATAACGTCGCCGAGTGTATCGGTAATAACTGACTCTCGAGGACCACTCGTACCGCGAAACGCAATGCCAATAGAAATCAAATTACCATCAGCATCATATTTTCCCATTACCTCTGCCTGAGCAGTGGAATGACTTGCTTTTTCGCCAAAAAAAGTACCGCGGGCATCAGTTCTACCCTGATAGCCTAACTCATCAGCACTGATAGTAAACCACCCTGATTCATTGAGTTTATCTTGTGCCTGTTTTTCCGCGTCCGGATTCCAAGGCAATTTAGGCGTGATGCCCTGCGATGTCGTGCTGCCGAGAATTGCGGTCAGCAATGTTAATGGCATCCCTAAACCAAAACCATAATTGTAATACCCCTCGGCAAATCCGCTACCCAGATTATGATAAGCATATCCAGAGATAATTTTTGCGTCGGAAAACAACTCTTTGGAAGTAGTGCTATCAAAGTCTTTGTACTGAAAAACGCCCATGATGCATATCCTTGTTAAGTTAAAATAAGGTTAAAAAAGTGTTCTAAAAATATTAACCAGCTAGGTAAGTATAGATTGATGTAGATCATTTAAAGAGTAATTGTCTAAAAATTTATAAATTAGTGAGCCATAATGAAAATTTAATATTTTTACAAATCTTTAATTGAAAAAATAAAGTTTATGTGCTAAATGATCGCGCAGGTGAGAATAAACTCGCGGATATATCTATTATCATTGTTGATAATTTTCAAAAGTAACTAAATTAATGGATGGCTATAGCCCACAACTCCCTTGCCGTCGCGATGCATCTTGAAATCCATAGGGTATAATACATATAAAATAAATATGGATATTTAAATTAAAGGAAAAAATTTATCGCTGATTCACTTAATTGGTTAGAAAAAGGAAATTAAAACCCATTCAAATTAATGCATAATATTGACATTCATTTCTTATTGATTAGAATAGTTGTTATTACTCTTTCAATATAATTTCTTTAATAATCAATTCACAAATACAATACATTGATTTTTATTTAAAAACAAACTTTAAAATAAGATTATAATTGTATTATGTTAATAGTTCTATTTATTAAATTGCAATGATAAATCTGTATTTATATTTTTAATACTTACTATCTTGAATTATTTTTCTTTGATAAAATTTTAATTTTATATTCATACGCCAAATTAAATTAAAAACACTTAAAAATCAATAAAATATTACCATTTCATTGACGTAAAATCACAGCCATCAGTAATGTATATTATTCATAATAAGTTATTGAATTTAATTTTTTACACAAGGTATAAAATGAACCAAAGATAACCAAAATAATTTTAAATCTTCTGATTACAATTACCACAGCATTAAATGAAATATTATTTAACATTATATCGCAGATTAAACACGGTGCTTATCATGATAAAAATCGCCATAATAAAATATCATTAAAAATAGTGCGACATTACTTTTTTCTCTCTATAATGCGCTTTTTTATTATCTATATTACGAGATCCAAATATGAAACACTCTCCATTGCGGCGTTCATTATTATTAGCCGGTATTACCATTCCATTGGTCAACTTTGCGTTTCCGGCATGGGCTGGCGTTATTCCCTCATCCCTGCATAAACAACTTACCGAACTGGAAAACAGCACAAAAGGCCGTTTAGGAGTGGCGCTGATTAATACGGAGAATGGTCAGGAAATTCAGTACCGAGGGGATGAACGTTTTCCTTTTTGTAGTACTTTCAAGCTGATACTTGCTGCGGCGGTGTTGCACAAAAGCATGTCCCAGCCAGAATTATTAGCAAAACATATTCATTATCGTGAGTCTGACTTACTCTCTTATGCTCCTATTGCGCACAAGAATTTAAATCAAGGGATGAGCGTTGCACAATTATGTGCGGCAACCGTGCAATACAGCGATAACACCGCAGCAAATCTATTGATTAAAGAATTGGGGGGATTAGAGGCAGTAAATCGCTTTACTCAAGGTATCGGTGATCCTGCATTTCGACTCGATCGCAGGGAACCCGATTTGAACAGCGCCATTCCCGGTGACCTCAGAGATACCACAACACCTGCGGCAATGGCGGCCAGCGTGAAGAAAATCGTGCTTGGAGAGGTATTTGGAGCATCACAACGTGAACAATTAATCGTTTGGCTTAAAGGAAATACCACGGGAGATGCCAGTATTCGCGCCGGTGCTCCAGCCGGTTGGGTAGTGGGTGATAAAACCGGTGCTGGCGATTATGGCACCACTAACGATGTCGCCGTACTTTGGCCGCTAAAGGGAGCTCCTGTGGTTCTGGCGGTTTATTTTACCCAACCTCAACAAGATGCCGAATCACGCCGTGATGTACTTGCTGCGGCTACGCGGTTGGTGATGGCGCATTTAGCCTAATCTTTCCTGAAATGCTAAGAGGGTGAATGGCTAAAATTTGCACCCCTTAGCATTATGTAGTAACGCGCCTGCATAATTTTAATATCCGGCCTCTTTTTGATGCCGTACAGCAAAAATTGTGGCTGTTTCATCCTCAATCCGGTACAAGGCGATATAGCCGCTACTTCCAAAATCAATAAGCCACTCTCGGAATGCCGGATCCATATCGTCAACAGGGCGTCCTGCTTCAGGCTGACATGCCAGCATTTTCACGCCAGCACGTATTGTTTTAATGGCTCGACGAGCAGTGTCTTTGTCTTTTTTGGCAAGAAAACCATAGAGCCGCTGTATATCAGCAAGAGCAGGCAGAGACCAAATCAAACGTGGCATTCAGGTAACTCCGCATCTTCTCCTGCTTCGAGCTTAGCTAACCAATCGTCCGCTTCTTCAAGCGTCAGGTGTAATCCATTCTCTTGATACGCTTCCCAGGCACGCAATGCATCTTGTTTGAAAGATTCACGCTTTTCCTCACGCTCTACATAGTCACGTATAGCTTCACGCATTATCCAATGAGCTGAACGATGTCGCACTTCTGCCAAATACTGAATCCGGCTTTTCAAGTTATCATCAAGTTTTACTGAGGTTGCCATTTTCTTCCACCTAAATATTAAAAGGTAATACCTTTTAATACTATACCATGAAATCTCCGCCTTGCTACCAGGTAAAGAAAACCTTCGTTTTTCACTTACTTGATACAACCTCAGCAAGATGCCGAATCACGCCGTGATGTACTTGCTTCGGCTACGCGGTTGGTGATGGCACACTTAACCTAATTTTTCCTGGGATGCTAAGAGGGTGAATGACTAAAATTTGCACCCCTTAGCAATATGTAGTAACGTACCTACATAAATTAGCTATTATATCGAGGTGCACCATGTCAATCACAACCTTATCGAGTCGGCAGCTCAATCAGGATGTCAGCGGGGCAAAAAAAGCAGCTAAAAGCGGTCCAGTGTTCATCACAGATCGTGGCAAACCGGCACATGTCCTGCTAACCATTGAGGAATACCAACGAATCACCAAGCAGAGTAGAAACATCGCTGATGCTTTAGCAATGCCCGGTGTTGAAGATATTGAATTCAATCCACCACGTGTCGTTATCAATAGCCGTCCAGCCAATTTCTCATGATGTTTGTTCTTGATACCAATGTTGTCTCCGAGCTTCGGAAAGTTCGAGAGGGCAAGGCTAATGCCAGTGTGGCTGCGTGGGCTGAAAGTGTTGATGCAACAGAGCTCTTCCTGTCAGCCATT
Source organism: Photorhabdus namnaonensis (assembly GCF_001684335.1). Classification (GTDB taxonomy): domain Bacteria; phylum Pseudomonadota; class Gammaproteobacteria; order Enterobacterales; family Enterobacteriaceae; genus Photorhabdus; species Photorhabdus namnaonensis. Next base: position 229,562 of record NZ_LOIC01000088.1, on the reverse strand, counting down.
ACCATTATGGAGCTGGAAACCGGCATCTTACAGATTGAACGACGAGACATAACCCAAGGAGCATTATTGCGCTCATGGTTCAACCACCATGTAATACCGGAATTTACTGGGCGGATCTTACCGGTAGATACGGCTGTAGCTCAGCGGTGCGCCCGGTTGCATGTCCCTGATCCATGCTCAGAGCGTGATGCACTAATCGCCGCCACCGCGCTGGTTCATGGTATGACTGTCGTCACACGAAATGTGATTAATTTTGAATTGACCGGCGTGCCAATATTAAATCCTTGGGTTTAAGGATGATGAAATATTTAAATATGTATGCTTATATTAAGTAGAAAATAAACATGGATATTAATGTATTTATTAAAAATCAAATCAAATAAAAACATTTTCATATTTTATAGATTAACCTTCAAAAAAATATAAAGAAAATAATTTACCACTCATTAATCCAATTATTAGTCACTTATACAAAAATAATTAACCCTGTAAGTTATAAAAACAACCCATTATTATTTTCTTGAACTAGACTATGATTGTCGTCAACAGACAGAGTTATCTATACGATAATCTAACATATTAATTACGTAATAAAATTATTTTATTCAAGAGAGGAATATGAGACAAAAAAATGATTTTAAAGCTTTTTCTATTAGTAATAATGCTAATGTAGTGAGTCAAGAAAAATATGAGGAAAATCAAGGCTTACACGTGGGATTTCCACCAGACAATATATCTACTCACGTATTGAATAAGGCATTACGCCAATCATCAACAATAGCCGCTGTTATCGCTAACTTTATTGCGACACAATCTGATGATGATGTTCTGGATGATGGTGATATCGCTAAACTCACCACCCAATTAAATCAAGCGTTAAAACAAAAAGTCATAGCAGAAATTCCCAATGCCTCATTAACACAAAAAGGCGTTGTTCAACTGACCAATGAAATTGGCAATAATGACACATTGGCAGTGACACAAAAGCTAGTGCAGGAAATCATCAACTCATTGCGTGGGAATATTGATGGTAAAGTCCCCAATAGCCGAAAAATAAATGGTAGAGCGTTGACTGGGGATATTAATCTGAATGCAGGTGATGTAGGGGCATATACTCGAGCAGAAGTAGATAGCTTGATTAAAACAGCCAATGACATTCCTGTTGGCGCTCCTATTCCTTGGCCGTTAGCGCATCCACCTGTCGGCTATTTCACTTGTAATGGTTCCGCTTTTAATAAATTACAATATCCAAAGTTAGCAGAAACTTATCCTGATGGTAAATTGCCCGATTTAAGAGGCGAGTTCATTCGTGGCTGGGATGATGGCAGGGGAGTAGATCCATCTCGTTCATTATTGTCATGGCAAGAAGGGTCTTATTTGCTACAAAGCCTTGATATTAATACTATTACCTTTGCACTCAATGGTCGCACAAAATTACAGTGGGATATTCCCCAAGATGAAAATATTTCAGCAAGAGTTCAATTTATTAATGGTAATACCGGGCCAGTAGATAAGAACTATATAGGAGTGTCACGACCACGAAATATCGCATTTAACTACATCGTAAAAGCAGCATAATAATGACACAAGAAAATATCTTGGATTCAAAAACGCTGTATTAGGGATCTAATGGAATAATCCCCAATTTTATCAAGTTTGCTTTTCCGAATAGCGTAATGACTTATCTATCTTCATATTTAAGTTCTAATTTAACCACATTCAGTTCACCCATTATTGGAGATTAATTATGGACTTAGAAAGCATAACTGCCGTTCGGTCAGGTCGACCTATTACATGTAATGCATGGTTGTTCTGGTTAAGGAAGTTCACCGGGAACATACCCAACAGCGTGCTAGTAGTGATGGGCTCATTATTCATGAGCGCGGTATTTATGCCAACGACTGATGCATCCAACACGCGGATTTTTTCGTTGCAAGAAGCAACCATCAAACAGATGCAGCAAGCGATGGAGGCTGGTGCGTTGTCGAGTGTCGAATTGACGACAATGTACCTGAACCGAATATATGCCTATGATCTCAATGGCATAAAACTGAACTCCATTCCTGTCTTAAATCCGAGAGTGCTTGAGGAGGCTGCGGAGGCAGACCGTCTGCGGTCTGAGGGCATTATACTCGGACCTCTTCACGGAATCCCTTACACTGTTAAAGATAGCTATATGGTTGCTGGTCTCACCGTAGCTGCGGGTTCGCCCGCTTTCAAAAAGCTAATGGCAAAAGATGATGCTTTCACGGTTAAAAAGATTCGGGAGTCTGGTGGGGTTCTCATCGGAAAGACCAACATGCCTCCGATGGCAGCCGGCGGCATGCAGCGAGGTGTTTATGGTCGTGCGGAAAGTCCCTACAACGCCGACTATCTTACGGCCGCATGGTCTTCCGGTTCATCGAACGGTTCGGCTACTGCAACGGCTGCAAATTTTGCGGCTTTCGGGATGGGAGAGGAAACCATATCGTCTGGTCGTTCACCTGCTTCTAATAATGCTCTGGCGGCCTATACTCCTTCACGTGGATTGATCTCAATCCGAGGCAATTGGCCTCTGTACCCTATACGTGATGTGGTTGTCCCGCATACACGTACTGTTGAGGATATGCTTCGAGTCCTGGATGTGGTAGTGGCTGATGATCCAATCACAGAAGGAGACCTCTGGCGTCATCAGAAAGTTGTCCAACTACCTGCCGTGACTTCAGTACGCCCTAAAACCTATCTTGAACTCAGGGACCCAAATTCGCTGAAAGGACGAAGAGTTGGCGTTCCGAAGATGTACATTGGCAAAGATTTTGGCGGCAGTGATCCCGTTCGCGTCAGGCCGTCTATCATTGAACTTTGGGATAAGGCTGCCGCAGACCTTCGTGCGCTTGGCGCTGACGTGATTGAAATCGATTTCCCACTCCAGAATAATTATGAGGGGGACCGTGTAGGTACTAGAACGATGGAAGAGCGCGGACTTATTCCGCTCAACTGGATGGAATTGGAGTTTAACTACATAAATTCCTATGCGGCCGAAGAGTTCCTCAAGAGCGTAGGAGACCCGAATTTTCCTTCTTGGGCTAATATTAACCCGGCGACAGTATTTCCAACCCCGCCAGCATCCGTCGATGCGTGTCGCGGATTTAATCGAAATTCAGATTATAAATTGCTCATCGACACAATCAAAGCTGGGGTCCAACCCATCGAGAAACTACCGGGTTTTGCGGCTATGCTCCGCGGCCTTGAAGAAACGCGAAAGATAGACCTTGAGAACTGGATGAAGGCGGAGAAACTTGATCTCATTGTTTTTCCGGCAAACGGCAACATCGGTAAGGCTAACGCAGATGTCAATAATGTCTCATACGAAGAAGCATTGCAGAACGGTAACCTGTACTCAAACACCAACTATGTTCTCCGTCACCTGGGCATCCCAAGTGTTTCAGTGAGCATGGGGACCATGAAGGATACGGGTATTCCTGTTAACTTAACATTCATTGGCCCAGCTTACAGCGACAACGATCTGCTTCGGTACGCATACGCTTATGAATTCGCCACCAATAACAGAACCCTAGCAACCCGAGTTTCCCCATTGTTCGACGAAATACTGGACTATTCAGACGGGAAAACAGTACCACCCGTGCAACGTACGGATAAGCTGCCCCCAGTGTTAGTATTGAATGCATCGCTTGCCGGTACTACGCTTACAATTTCTGGTACGGCGAAGGACACAAGTAAAATTGCGACAACGCGTATTTATGTTAATGGGATAGATACCATTTGATGGCGATTTGGTTAACTGGCAGGCGAAAGTTGACACCAAAAAATACTACAACATCACAGCATTAGCCGCAGAAGCACTTTTCGTGGTTGCTATTTCTAAAGACGAATATGGTAATACGGCCGCGGCAACCAAAAGTATCAAATTGCCGGTAAGCGAGAGTAAAGCGACAATACAGATCGACAACGAAACTACGCCATCATCTGTACGTCCGCCAGCAGTCATACCTGCGTGTATACCTGGCGGCGTTCTACAACCTTGCTCATATTGATGTAATTATTACGTGGAGTGGATAGCGGGCGCGGAATTTTAACATCACAGGCACAATCGATAGCGTAGCTCACTCATGGAAGGAGTCGCGTTTCGTCAGCATCAGGCGCTTTTGTGAGAGAAAATGCGTCCGATTGGGGTAACGCGTCTGGGGGAGGCGATACTGAAAAATTCACGTTGGATGCATCACGTGTTGTCCCAACAGCAAATGAAAACCGTCCTCGCAATATCGCATTTAACTACATCGTAAAGCGGAATAATAATGACACAAGAATATATCTTAGATACTGAAATCGCCATAGCCATATTAGTTATGAATAACATCACCGTTAATCATGACACGTGGCTCTAGCAAAATCATTTTCACGGATAATAAAAGCTCATCAGGTAAGATGAGCTTTTATTGCTTTCTAGACACGCTCGAAGTTTGGATTGAGCATCGTCATCATTTTTGGAAAACCAGATGGACAAGAATACAGTTCCTATGCTCTGAAAAAGTAACTTTCCAGTTCAGTATGTTATCGATGAACAAGTTCATCATCAGTGCGAGGCGCTTCTCCACCTGTCCGGAATAGGATATCCCGGAATGCTTTTATATCAGCAGCTTTGGCACGGTCTGAAAAAAATTGCTCAGTTTCCAGAGCAGAAATTTTTTCCGCAACTGCGATAGCAATAAACTGGTTAACGCTGGTACGATCACGCTTTGCCACTCTGGTGACTTCCTCTCTTAGAGATTTCGGTAATCGCAATGGATAGGTTGATGTTTCACTCATTTCTCACTCTCCTAATGGCAATGGCCGGTGTCAGAACCTCAATATTGAACGTTCCAGGTACAGTACCATAGTCACGTAAATTAAAGGTTACAATGGCATTGGCTCTGCCATTAACCGCTGCTTCCAATACCATTTCATCATTGGGATCACGGAGCATTGGTCGCCATAAATAATGCGTCTTGACCGGTTCAATCAATGCTGCAAGCCCATCAACGAAAACATGAGCCTGCTTCTGAGTTAGGCCCGCCGCAGTCCAATGTATGGGCATAGTACACTTTGCCTCATACTCAAAAAATAGCGGGACACTGGCCAGCGACACAATCTTGTTATCTAAGGCTGCTCCTAACAGAGCAGCAGATGCACCACTTGGGCTACGCATGGCAGCTACGATGACATCAGTATCTAAAACGAATCTATTCATGCTCTGAAATATATGTCACATCACATACGATGTCAAATTTTCAAAAAGAATAAGTAAAAGAAGACCCTCGTTTTGTTAACCACCTCATGCAATCCCTGAAAATCAAAGAGTTCGCTTAAAGTTAATGGTTAATATAAATCAGGTTGATATTTCATTAGCGCTAAACTTAATTAGCCTAAAAAGACACAAAATCAAATACTAATAGAGCGCTGTTTCTTAATCAGCGCTTTGATGCAATAAAAACTCGAAAAATATTCCATTTCCATTCAAAAACTCATCACAGGTTAAATTAAACCCTAACTCCATCTATATTTCTATTTTTCTATTTTTCTGACTCGTCAGACTTTCGTTATTAAAAACAGCGATATGAAAAATAAGACAAGTATGAAAATGCATTTTCACCACAATGTGCTTTATCTATTTTTCACAGTAAATACAATCAATTACAAAATAATGTGAAATTACAGATATTATATTTCACCCTGATACTATTGCATTAAATTAATATCCATGAGAACTTATTCACCGCCGAAATACGGTGGGTTTTGAATATCATTAAATGTGTCACAGCATATTAACTTGCTATCAATAGTGTTAATTGATCTCTTCATCTATCTCTCATCTTATTCGGCTATTTAATCAGGTTTGGTGCGGTCTAATATAAATTTGCACTTCCTGTCATATATAAAGGTAAAAGGTGCCATGAATACTCAACGTAAGCTTGATAAAGTCAGACCGCCCCGAGTTCAGATTACTTATGATGTTGAATTAGGTGGCGCGGTCGAGAAAAAAGAATTGCCTTTGGTTATTGGTGTTGTTGGGCAATTCGCGGAGCAATCTATTCCGATGCGTGAACGTCGTTTCATGCATGTTGATAAAGATAATTTTAACGCGGTGATGGAAGGTTTATCACCCTCATTGGAATTACAGGTTGAAAGCGCGCTGCCGGGTCAGAGCGGATTTATTAATGTCGATTTGCAATTTAAATCAATGTCTGACTTTACCCCAGAGAATTTGGCGAAACAGATAGAACCGCTTCGTCATTTATTAGAGGTACGCGGCAAACTCAGTGATTTGAAAGGCCGTGCATTGAGCAATGAAAAATTGCGTGACCGTCTGGCGGAAATTCTGGCTGAACATGCGGATAAATTACCACAGGTTAATGAAGAAGCAGATGACGTCACCCCGGAAAATAGCAATATCCCGGAAAATAACAATGCACAGTGAGGGCAGTATGGAACAGAGTGTTGTTGAACAACAAGAATTGAAAACGACGGAAACAAATGGTGATTTTCTTGATCAGATTATTGATAACACGCAAGCCATTCGTCGGGAAGTAGATCGTGATCGGGTAAAAAGCCAGCTCGACCAGTTTCTGGCCGAAGTCACCTCCGGTTCACTGGTGGTTTCCGGCGATTTGGTAAACAGCATTGACGAACGTATCGCAGCGATTGATGCGCTGATGTCCGCTCAACTGAGTCTGGTATTACATCATCCGAAATTTCAGCGTCTGGAATCCTCTTGGGTAGGGCTTAAAGGATTACTCGACCAAAGCGAAACGGATAATACCCAAATCCGCATGTTGAACGCGACGAAAACCGATTTGATTAAAGATTTTAAATCGGCATCGGATTTCGATCAGTCAATGCTGTTTAAAAATGTGTATGAATATGAATACGGTACTTTTGGTGGTCAACCTTATTCAGCGTTTGTCGGTGATTTTGACTTTGATAATAGCCCGGAAGATCTTTACTTACTGGAGCAGATTTCTCATGTGGCCGCAGCAGCCCATGCGCCGTTTATCAGTTCAGTCAACGCGGGCATGTTGGGGATGAATGATTTTGGTGAACTACCACGTCCTCGTGATTTATCCAAACTACTTGCAACATCCGATTATCTGCGTTGGAAACGCTTCCGGGACTCTGATGACTCCCGTTATGTCGGCCTGACCTTACCACGAGTGATTGGTCGTTTGCCTTATGGGGCAAAAACTATCCCGGTCGAACAATTCTGCTTCGAAGAGCAGGTGAAGGAAGGGGATAGCGGCAGTTATTTGTGGGTTAACGCCGCCTATGCACTGGCAGGTCGCATGGTGGCGGCATTTGAACAGTATGGTTGGTGTGCGGCGATCCGTGGTGTGGAAGGGGGAGGATTGGTAGAAGCATTGCCTGCGTATCATTATGTCTCTGTGTCCGGTGAAAATGTGCTGCAATGCCCGACTGAGGTGGCTATTTCTGATCGCCGTGAAAAAGAGTTAGCAGAATTAGGGTTCATTCCTCTGGTTTATTATAAAGGGACTGACTACGCCGCATTTTTCTCGGTACAGTCACCGAATAAACCAAGGAAATATAATTCTGACCTGGCAAACGCTAACGCAAAATTATCAACCCAATTGCAATACATTATGACAACTTCTCGTTTTGCACATTATCTGAAAATGATTGTGCGTGACAAAGTGGGTAGTTTTATGTCCCGTGAGGAATGTCAGTCTTATCTGCAAAATTGGATCAACCAATATATTGTCGGCTCTGATACCGTCGGCGCGGAAATTAAAGCAAGCCACCCATTACGTGAGGCAAGAGTTGATGTCGTTGAAGTCCCCGGCTCACCGGGAACATATCGGGCTGTAGCCTATTTAAGGCCGCATTTCCAATTAGAAGGATTAAGTATGTCTTTACGGTTGGTTGCCGATTTACCACCGTCATCGGCTGCCTGATTTTTCTATTTATTAGTATTTATCCTATTTATTACAACTAACTGGAGTAGTTAATTATGAGTTCTTCAATTTTTTTACAAATTGATGGTATTACAGGTGAGAGTACCGACAGCAAACATAAACAGTGGATTGAGCTGAGTCATGTCAATTTTGGCGCGTTCAACCATGCACGTATCGCAGACAGCGGTAAACGTAAAATTACCGTTGGCGCATCGGATTTCCGTACCATTGACTGTGTGAAAGTGCTGGATTCCAGTTCAATTGGTTTGCTGTCCGCTGTGGCGCAAGGTACCGCAATTAAGAAAGTGAAATTGGAAATTTGCACGCTTTTCAAAGGCGAAATGCATCCTTATGCGGAAGTGGAAATGGACGAATGTATTATCTCTGACATTCATGAAACGTGTTCACGTGGTGGTGAATTCCCACAAGAACAGCTTTCTATCGCCTATTCCAAAATTAAGTGGACATTTACACCGATCAAAGAAGATGGAACGGTAGGAAAGAAGATAGGACCGGAAGGTTGGGATCTTATCGAGAACAAAAAACAGTAACAATTATCGTTTACTGCCGGCCTTTGGCCGGCAGTTTCTAACTGGAAAAATATGATGATTCGACCTTCACTTCTCCATCTCCTAAAAGATGATTACCCACAAGATGAAAAACGGGGTGTCACATTGGTTTGGTCACGTCAGGAAGTTGCACAAAGTCTAATTTCTGATTTGAATATGTTATTTTCATCAAGACCGATTTCTGAAATTTCCCCTTTATTTGGTGAGTTACCGAAATCAGTTTTAAATTATGGTGTTTCCGATGTCATTAATGTAGATATTTCCGATGATGAACGTATTGACGCACTTAGCAATAATATTTACCAGGCTATTTCCTGGTTCGAACCGCGCTTGAAAAGCGTCGTTATTACATTACAAAAAAATACGCCAGAAAGTATAATTTTCTGGGTGAGTGGAATTTTCTTCAACGAACAAGTGGTGTTTTCTATCTCATGGAACAGTACCGCGTATACCTATTCAATTTCATGGGATAAATAACAAAATGATGTTATTACCACAAAAAATACTGACTTATTACAACCGGGAATTGAGCTATTTAAGACAATATGGCGCCGCTTTCTCTCAGCGTTTTCCTAAAATTGCCAAACGTCTTGGGTTCGCAGAAGGCGTTTCAGAAGATCCGCATGTAGAACGTTTGGTGGAATCTTTCGCGTTTCTGACAGCAAAAATCCACCAGCGGATTGATGAAGATATGCCGGAGCTGAGTAACGCTATGTTGGAGGTACTGGCGCCACAGTTTCTACGTCAGGTACCGTCGGTATCGCTGGTACAGTTCCAACAGAACCCATTGACATCCGGCGTGACCGGAATGATGACGGTAGCGCGGCATACCCCGTTGATTTCTCAACCGGTAGGTGATGTAGCCTGTCGTTTCCGCACGGTATATCCGCTGGAGATGTTGCCATTAGATTTAACACATGCAGAACTAATACCAGACCCTTATGATCGGGACTTTATCTTAACGCTAAATTTTACCCTGTGGCCGGGCGCCAGCTTTCAGGCGCGACATATCCGGTTGTATTTACATGGCGCACCAGTGCTGACCCATAGTTTGTATGAATTATTGTCGGCGCAAGTTAAACAACTAGAATGTCGATTGGGTGAGCGTACATTCAACCTGAATAACCAAGATGTTCAGGTAGTGGGCTTCGATCCGCAAGATAACTTATGCGCCGATGATTCCTTGATAAACCCGGTTCATCACCTGTTTCGTGATTATTTCAGTTTCCCGGAAAAATTCTTATTCCTGGATATTCCGCTACCGGACGCCGGTGTGATTACCAGTTCATTAGGTGAGCTGCAATACCGTTTCCGGCTTAAGGATTGTGTCGCATTACGTCGAATGGAACGTATGAGTGATAAAGTCAGCAACGAAACTTTCCGGCTAAATTGTGTGCCGATAATCAACCTGTTTCCTCATCAGGCGGAACCGATTATTCCATTGGAAACAGAGCACGAATATCTGGTTCAACCGGATGCGCGTCGCCCACAAAGTATGGAAGTTTATACTATCGATCAGGTCGAGATTGTCAGCCGTCAGCAGGAACAATTAAGTTCCAAGCCGGTACCGTCGTTATTTGGTATTGAACATACACAGTCTGATGAACAGTCACCGTTGTTTTGGCAGGCTACGCCGCGCCCTTCACTGAGGCATAACGATCTGGGGATGAATATGTTTATCGGTTTTTCTGATAGCGGCGGCGAACATCTAAAACCCGAAACCGATGTGGTGATCCTGAGTCTGATCTGTACTAACCGTGATATACCGCGGCAGTTGAGCAACGGTCATCCTGATGGCGATTTCGAATCAGAAAGCGCACTACCGGGCGTAAAAATTCTGGGCCTGATTCGTCCTCGCTTGCCGGTGCGTCCACAATCCAATAGTGCATTGAACTGGCGGTTAATATCGCAACTCAATTTGAACCAAATGCTACTGAGTGGTCCGCAGGGTGTTCAGTGCTTAAAAGAGACGCTAGAACTCTACAACTTGCTTGGTGATCCAGCCATATCGCGGTTGATTGCTCAATTACAGCAAGTTGCTATTGCGCCGGTGAGTGCACGCTTGAATCCCGCCGATCCCCATTCCCTGGCGCGTGGACTGGAGGTGACATTGACATTTCAGCCACAAGCGGAGGAATTTGTTGATTTTTATCTATTTTGCAGCCTGTTGGAACGTTTTATCGCGATGTATGCGCCGATTAACAGCTTCACGCAGACCGTAACGCAGCTCGAGACAGTTAATAACAGTACCCGTCGTTGGCCGCGTCGCAGTGGGAGACTGACATGGCTTTAGAAAATAAGATGCGTTTAGTCGGCGGCCGCTTTTATCAAAATGTACGTCGTCTGCTTAAACGTTGTCGCCAACGTGAAGAAACAGCAATCACCCCTGATGATGTAGTGCAATTTAGCTCTGTACTCACATTGGATGCGCCGGAAAGGGAAGTCGAGTCTCTATTGCCACCGCAAGAGGGGTACGAGCAATATCGCATGGCGGTACATCACTTTGGCCTATTAGGAACCCTTGGTGCATTACCGTTGCGCTATACCGAATGGCTGATTGACAGACGTTACCGCTACGGCGACGAATCAGCTCAAGCGTTTATTGATATTTTTACTCATCGTCTGCTTAGCCTGCGTTTTCAGGCATGGCAGAAATACCGGTTATATATCAATTCAGAGTTGCAAACTCATCGAGCTTTACCGGCAGTTATTCCAGCGGTTGCCGGCCAGTTGATGGCGGACACCACACAACGTTCTCATCCCGCCTGTGTCGGATTATTAGCAACACCGGTCCGCTCAATGGTGAATTTACAACACCTATTGCAACGAGAATTAGGTATGGCGGTCAACATCCAGCCCTTTAAAGGGCGCTGGCAATATGCCGAACAGGCGCATTGTTGCTGTTTAGGTCGTAGTTTGTTAGGCGATAACCCGATGTTGGGACATGCTTATTGGGATATTCAATCAGGATTTCATGTTCAGTTAGGACCGTTTGCCGCTCGGCAGCGCGCCGCCTTTATGCCGGGAAATGAACAATATCGCAAATTGACACAATGGGTGTGGCAATTCGCCGGGCCGCTGCTCTCCTTTTCACTGGAATTGTTGGTACAGCACAGTGGGCAAGGCAATGTATTAAATGGCAGCCGCCAATTGGGATGGGATGGCTGTTTGGGCAATACCGGCGAGAACAATATTCAGCGTATCTATTTGGCTGAATGTACCGGTCCTTACGCAAGTTAAACAAAAAACGCAGGTAATAAAAATATGCTGTTAGGGCAAAAGAATCGTTTTCTACAGGTTATCGGTAGCCTGTCAGACATTGTGGCACTGAGCAAAATAGAGGGGGAAGAGCGCCTGTCGCAGCCTTATTCATTTTCTGCTCAACTCTATTCCAACGCAGACTGGGATAAGCTGGAGTCTCATATCGGTAAGCCTTTGGCATTTCGTCTTGGTGAAGCGCCGAATCATCGCATTGTGCACGGCATATTGACTGAATTGCGGCAACAAGGTTTCAGCGACGGCCAGTTTTGTTATCAGGCGCGTATTGAACCCTGGCTAAAAATGCTGACATTAACCCATAATTTGCGCGTCTATCAGCGCGTCAGCGTGCCGGATATGGTATGCGATATCTTCCGTAAACGTGGGTTTAACGACGTTGAAGTGGCGTTAAAAAGCCGTTATCCGAAACTTGAATATTGTATGCAATACAAGGAATCAGATTTTGACTTTGTGACGCGCCAACTGGAACAAGCGGGAATTTTCTATTTCTTTCGTCATGAAGAGGGGCGTCACGTACTGGTATTGGCGGATCACCCTTCAACGTTTATTAACGCGCCCTTAGCGGTATTGCCATATCAATCGAAGATAGGTGATCAACAGGGCTATGGACTGCGCGCCTGGCATATTCATCGCACAATGATTCCAGGTACGGCGGAAATGAATGGCTATAACGTTAAAAGTGCGGCGGCAATCAGTGCCAGCGCCAAAGCGAACAGCGGCTATTCCACCAATCCCAAACTTTCTATCTATGATGATCGACGTCAGGAGGAGCGTAATCAACTGGAAGCACAGGCAACGCTGTGCATGGAACAATGGGAATCACAGTCTTATTATGCACGTGCCGTTAACAGTTATCCCGGTTTGCAAGTGGGGCATCAGTTCACCCTGAAAGGTCACACCAGTGCCGATGGCCGTTATGCCGTGGGCCACCAGCGATTAAAAGCGGAGAACAACCTGGAGGAAGGCGAATTACTGTTTTCGTCTCAAGTGACCTTATTCCCAGCGAATAAAGCATTTCGCCCGCGTTCTTCTGTTACGCGGCCCTACATTTCCGGCGTATTGTCCGCGCTGGTGGTGGGGCCGAAGTCAGAAGAGATCCACACTGATCAACAAGGGCGCATCAAAATCCAGTTTCACTGGGATAAAGAACATAAAAAAGATGATGACAGCTCCTGCTGGATACGCGTCAGTCAGTTCTGGAATGGCGCAAAGTTTGGCGCGCAATTTGTACCACGTGTGGGCAGCGAAGTATTGGTGAGTTTTATTGATGGCGACCCGGATAGCCCGCTGGTGACCGGAACGGTTTATAACGGGGTAAAAATGCCGCCATTCGCGCTACCGGGACAGAAAACCCAAAGTGGTATTGCTACGCGCAGTAGTGCAAAAGGCACAGTGGAGCAAGGACATCAGTTTTGTTTCGAAGATAAGAAAGGTCAAGAGTTTATTTTGCTTCACTCACAAAAAGATATGCGCCTGAAAGCGAAAAATGACTTTTCAGCGCAGATCGATCGCAACGTGTTATGGGAAATCCAAGAAAAACGCGATACCCAAATTAAAAAGGGCAATGACACGTTAACTTTGAGCGCGGGTAATTATGAGCTGGAAGTATCCAGAGGTAACGCCAAAATCAATGTAGGTCAACAATGCACAATTACGGCAAATCAGGGCATTGAACTGAAAGTCGGCGCCAGCAAATTATCGATTACCCCATCTGGGATTACCATCAAAGCGCCGTCCGTCACAGTAGAAGGATCAGGAAAACTGGCGTTGAAAAGCGGCGGCATGGCAGAGCTAACCGGCACCACAGTAAAAGTAGAAGGTAGTGCGATGGCGCAATTAAAAGGCGGCATTGTTCAGGTGGATGCGACCGGCATTGCTATGGTGAAAGGCGCTCTGACCAAGATTGGTTAATGGCAAGATCAACGAATAATAAGAGTTTGCAGTCATGGTTAAATTACGACACTGCCGACTTTCGCCACAAGCGGAATTGGCACTACAACAACACGCGGCACATGAACAGAATCTATCGGCGCTCAATAAGGAAATGTTGTGGCAAGACGCGGTGTACTACACCATTTTTATGTTGCCTTACACTCAAGCCCTTGAACTGGTACTGACGTTTATCTCCTGCGTTTACGAACGCGATCTGATGCAAGGACATCGGTCGTTATTGCAACAGGTGCGGCGTTGGCGGATAGATGGTGGCGATCCTTTGCGTCATGAACTGTTCGAACAGGCGCAAACAGTCGGGTTCGATAACCCAATCTCATGTCTGGCGCTTTCCATTTTTTGGAGTGAAGGCAGCATGACCACGCCGGATCTGGAAGCGGTCTATCCACAATCGTGGCAGTCACCGACGGTATTAGCCGATACGTTGTGCCTGATATTGCACCTTTATAGTGAACAGCCGGAACAACAAACTCAGTACGTTGAGCAATTTTTTCAACTAGCGCACGGACAACTGAGGCAATTATCCCCATCACAAGATCAGGGACGCAAAAACTATTTGTACCATGAAACTACGTTATCAGGAGAGCAATGATGCCAATGCCAGCCGCCCGTGTGGGTGATATGCATATTTGTCCAATGGTTTCACCGGCGGTACCGCCGGTGCCACATGTAGGCGGACCGATTATGCCGCCAGGTGTACCGACAGTGCTGATTGGTGGATTACCCGCGGCGACAATGGGTTCAATGTTGGTGTGCGTCGGGCCGCCGGACACAGTGGTCATGGGCAGTCCAACGGTATTGATTGGCGGACGGCCTGCGGCCAGACTCGGCGATCTGTGTGCACATGGCGGCACAATTACTACCGGTTACCCATTAGTGATTATTGCTTGAAATGGAAGTCACTGTGAACTTAGCCCGGACAGATATCGCGCGTTTTTTACAGCCCATTACGGCTGACAAACCCGCGGGATGCGATATCGAATACGAACCTATTTTTGAGCAAATAAACGCCGCGCGGGAAACTGACGACGATTTTCTCCAGGACGACGCATGGGGTTATGAAACCCGTCAGGCTGATTGGATGAAGGTTTCAGCGTTGTGCCAGGAAGTACTGGAAAAACAGAGTAAAGACTTGCAGATAGCCTGCTGGTTAACCCAAGCACAAGGGGAACTGTATGGTCTGGAAGGGATTAGTGGCGGAATCGCATTACTTTCTCGTCTACTGGAAACTTTTTGGCCGGTACTTTATCCGTTGTTAGATGATAAAGAGGCAAACAGTGCAGATGCCCGTCTCGGTCGGTTGAGCTGGTTGGATAAGCAATTGGGGAAACAATTGGACAATCTGACACTGACCGATGATGGCAAACTGAGCCTCAGCATCTGGCAACGAGTGCAATATTTTGAACAACGGGCCGCCGTTAGTAGCGAATTACGCAATGCCTTGATCAGTGATGGTTATTTCGGTATCGCTGAATGTGACGGCAGTATTCGCACTACGCCAGTTGAACGATTTAACCAATTACTGATGCAAACTGGACTGGTTAGTAAGACGTTGGCTGAACTGCAACAGATCATGGCGAGCCTGTTGCCAGATGCCGGTAACAGCATGAGCGCCAGTACCCAGCGATTGCAAGATCTGATGGCCTTAATCGAACGATTTCGTGAAATGGCAGCGCCGGGCTCAAGCCAGGAATCCAGCAATAGTCATGAAGCAGTAGCGGCAGGGGGAGATGCGCCAAACGGCATGAATACGACTTTTTTAACCGAAGATCGGGCGCACCATGAAATGCGCACTATCGCCATAGGACAAATGATCAATATCGCCAATTACTTTCGTCAAAATGAACCTACCAGTCCGGTGCCCTATTTAATTGAACGCGCAGCGCGTTGGGCAAATATGGGTATGGCCGAATGGCTGGAAGAAATGATGTCAGAAAACTCTTCCGCGCTACAGGAAATTATGCGCGTGATGAAAGGATCATAAATAAACAGAGAGCCAAATGAATAACATAAATTTTTATAGCGTCCTTAAACGCCGTTTTTTAATATTGACAGTAATTCTTTTAATAAGTGGTTGCAGTCATTCTATTTCCAACGATGAAGAGCGCTTGCAAGCACTTGAACAAGCCAAACCGGTTTATGCCAGCAATGCCATTCGGTTAAAAATAACCGCGGTTCCGCAACTGAATGTTTTTAATAATACGCCGAACAGTTGCACAATATTAATTGTTCAAGCGGAGAAACGTGAACAATTAGATAAACTACTGGCTAATCCGGTGTTATTACGCAATTTATTTGCCGGCTCCGGTGCAACAGAGCAAATATTACAGTTGGATAATTACGTGATGATACCGGGACAATCCGTATCTTTACATATCGATAGAGCGGAACAGGCGCGTTATATCGCATTAATTGCCGGTTACTACCCGGCACCAGATAGTACACATACGCGAGTATTATCACTGCCGCTGCGCCTTGAGCAACACGGTTGGTGGAATAGTTCCTGGAGCGCTGAATTTGTTCCCGTGCACATTAATCTGACACTCGGACGTTACGCCATTACCCGCAGTGATTTCTCCGCAGGTAACACGGGAGATGAGGTCATTTTCCCCGGACAAACGGCAGAATCCGGCAGTGACGAAAGTGTGTTGAGGAAGTAACCCATGTTTGAACATAAACCGATGTATTGGTATTCAGGCTTGTATTTACAGCCGCAACACTTTCAGGCCCATGAATTGCAACAACAATACTGGCAAGGGCGCTATCAGTTACTGACACAACCTTATGCTTTTGGTGTGGTAAAACTCGCATTCAATCTGGCCGCACTAAGCGATGAAGTGCTGAGTGTTCATCACGCCGCGTTCATTTTTCCCGACGGTTGCTACGTGGATTGCGATGTCAATGGCGTGCTCAGTGCCCGATCATTGCGGGATTGCTGGTTAGTACGAGACAAACCGCAGCGCATTTATGTTGGCTTGCGTATGTTCAGCCACAATCAGAGTAACGTCACCGGTATCACGGATGCCAACAGTGTCGGTAATATCACCAACCGCTGGGTAACATGGCCGCAAGAACAGCGTATGCGGGATGCCTTTGGCGAGGGGCCGGAGGCGGAAGTGCAACAACTGACCTATAACTTACGTTTTTTCTTGCACGATGAGATTGCTCAGGCAACGGGTTATACATTATTACCGGTGGGCCAACTGCACTGCACCAGTGACGGTATTGCGCTGGATAACCGTTATCTACCGCCATGTTTAACGCTCTATGCTGTGCCACAACTGGGCCAACGCATTGATCAACTGTGTCAGGAGTTAACCGGGCGAGTCCATCAATTGGAAGAACTGAAACGCCCGCAAACGCTGGAAGGGGAAATTTATACCCAAGAAAAAAGCACACTATTGCTGACACTACGGACTCTGGCGCGTTATGTCGTGCAATTGCACCATTTTCAGGAAGCGAGAGATGTTCATCCCTTACAGATTTTTGGGTTATTGCGTCAACTGATCAGCGAGCTTTCCTGTTTTACCGACCGCTGCTCCTTTTTAGGCGAGTGGAACGGGCAAGAAGAGGTGCTGGAGAAATATCAGCACTTGGATCTGGCGCTGACTTTTGAGAGTTGTGAACGGACAATTGCCGATTTGCTTAATGCACTGGTGCTGGAACCAAACACCGTGATCCCTCTGCAACAAAAAAGCCACGGGTATTATCATGCCGCCTTCAATGGGGCTGGCATCAATAATGAACAACAACGGCTCTATTTGGTGCTGCGTTCTGACAGCTTTAGCCAGCGTGAGCGTGAAATTCCTGACGATCGCCTGATTAAACTGGCAGCGGCGGAACAGATCGACAACATTATTAACCGTGCTTTACCCGGCGTGCGTCTGTACTACCAGGAAGTTGCGCCACATGGTTTACCCAACCGGACAAATACTCGCTATTTCCGAGTAGAAAACCGTGGCGCGTTATGGCGGCAGGTAGAAGATAGTCAACGTGTGGCGGTGCACTGGGCCGACGCGCCGGACGATTTACAAATAGAAATCGTTATAGTGAGAGCATCATGATGCAGTTGTTGGATTGTTATATTCCTGTATTCACCTGCGTATTGCGCATGATTCAGCAGCAGGTGAATCAAGCGGAAACACTGCGGCAAACTTTATTAGCTGAGTTGACTCAAGCGCAGAATAGGGCGCGTTTGCAGGGTTATGGGGCGCAAGATATCGAAGAGGCAAATTTCGCCGTGGTGGTTTGGGCAGACGAAGCCATTCTGTGTGCAGGTCAGGAAGCATTGAGCGTTTGGCGCCAATCATCGCTACAAGCAGAGCTTTATGATGCCGAATTGGGTGGAAATACGTTTTTTGATCGCCTTGGCGCGTTAGTAGCGGATAATTATCAGGTTCGATTGGTCTATGTTTTTTGTCTGTTTGCTGGATTTTATGGCCGTTATGGCAAACGTGATAATTTGGAATTACACAATATTATCCAGCAAGAATTAGATAATCTTCCTGATACTTTGCGTGGTTATCTCTCTTTAGAAAATCACCGATTAATGAATAGATTCGATAATAAGTTTAAAAATAAGCACTCCAATAATAAGTGGCGCAGAAAATTAATATTATTCATGTCATCTATTACATTAATTTATATTTTCATTATCGTCTATTTATTAACTATTGGCCGGTAAACTCGGAAACTAAACATGAAAAAATTATTTTATGCCATTGGCTGGTTTAGCGTGATGGTTATCCTTTTATTACTTAGTTTAACTATCGCTGTGGTATTTTCATGGCCGACAATAGGCGGCTTGTTACTATTTCTTTGCCTATTCATGTTGTTATTACTGCTGCGTGTGTCAATTGCATTCATGCCGCAAATAATGAATAAACTGCGCTGGATAAATAAATTCTGGCGGAAAGGAGATAACCGTCTGGAATATTTACTATACCAGAATTGGCGGCAGGGAGGATATTTACAAAGTTGGCGTCGATTCCGTTCACTATTACACCGTAACGGCCCTGTTCCACCGTGGTTTCTGGTGGTGGGAGAACGGGGCAATGGCAAACAGAAACTGTTAACACGCTGCAATGTAGCGCCCATGACGGGGAAAAATCTACCGTCGCTGACGGAAAAGACCTTTACCTGTCGCTGGTGGTTCTTCCGTCAGGCAATGTACATGGTCGTTTCCGGCCGTTATACCGAAGGTCAATCCCTGTACCGGCAAGCCTGGTTACGTCTGATACGCTGGATAGCGCAGGGACGTAAACCGGCTGGTGTACTCGTTTGCTTGTCAGTGGAACAGTTGCTAAACAGCGACAATAGAGCGCTCTATATCGCCGCACGTCAGGTACGAGCGCAGTTGGAGCCATTACAGATACGTCTGGAACGTCGCTTGCCAATCTGGTTGATCCTTACCCACAGTGAAACATTGCCGGGGTTTGACCATTGGCGCGCCCAACTGTCAGTAGAACAACGTGCTGAATTGCTAGGCGATTTTATTGAGCGTCACACGGTGGGTAACGTCGCCGACGTGCTGGATAAGAGTATGAGCACCATTGTTAATACGT
The DNA here is from genome assembly GCF_001684335.1 of Photorhabdus namnaonensis. Taxonomy (GTDB): domain Bacteria; phylum Pseudomonadota; class Gammaproteobacteria; order Enterobacterales; family Enterobacteriaceae; genus Photorhabdus; species Photorhabdus namnaonensis. The sequence goes on along the minus strand of NZ_LOIC01000088.1, from coordinate 210,257 downwards.
TGAAAATGATGCGTCTTAAGTTGCTCAATCAGCAACGTCAGCAACCCAACGCAGCAGTCTTAGCGTTACCAGAAACCGTCGCTCAACTGCAACCAGCGCTAGGTTGCTACCTGAACGCCTTGTTCGACCAAGACCATTATCTGGAGCATGGCCTGTTGCGTGGCATGTTTTTTACCGCGGAGCATCAAACCACGGGCATTTTCAGCCACCGATTGTTGGGAGAATATCTGCCAGCCCAAGTTCAACATAGTCAAGATCAACGTAGTGATAGCGTATTGCTGACAGGGTGGCGGACATTGACCAAACGCGTATTCGTTAGCCTACTGATTTTGATGCTGGTGTGCGGCGCAGGCAACGCATTGATCACTACCTGGCGCGGTGTTACGCAGCTTGAGAGTATTCATGAGGCAAACCCGCTTGAACGGAGTTATTTGCGTTATCAAAAAGTTGAGTACTGGTTGCAGGAAACCTTGCCATCTCTGCTTTTCTATCCGGTCACCCATACGATGGAACAACGGATGGCGCGGCAGTATCAACAACAAGCCCCTGTTAATGCATTCAACCCGGCATCGATAGCGACACACTTGCTAACACGTTTCCGTCACGCGGAAGCACCACAAAAACAACTGTTGGCTTTACATTGGGCTCGTTTTATCAATATTGAACAAGCAATGGCACATGGCGCTACGCTGGAAACTTTACAGCATATGCCCGCTTATTCAGCCTCTCTATTAAGTGGTGAAAACGATCCGTTATCCGCAGAGCAGCGCGTGGCACTCCGTCTGGCGCAATATCGCCAAGACAACGCACAACAAGAATTTGAACAATGGCAGGACACATTACAGGCACTACTGGCAGATGGCGGTAATTGGCAGTGGCTGTTAGCCAATGAACAACCGGCAGGAACGCACTCACTGACGCTGGCTGATTTCTGGCCGTTGACCAGCGAGGATACCGCCACAATTAACGCTCGTATCCGTGGTGTTTATACCCAAGCCGGTGAGCAAGATATTCAGGCAACCTTGGGCGAACTGGCGCAAGCTCTTAACAGATCGGAATTCTTTGCTCCGTTACAGCGCTCGTTTTATCAACAGTATCAAAACCAGCGCCAATCAGAGTGGTTAGCATTCGCCCAAGCTATGCCTCAAGGAGAAACGTTAGTACGAGGCAAGAAAAACTGGCAAACGCTGATATTAGCAACGGGTCAATACAACAGTCCCTATATCACCTTTCTGACACAACTAGAACGTGATTTATCCACGGTAGAATCGGCGGAGCAGCAACCTTGGTTACAGACACAACATCGTTTATGGCAACTGCATGGTTACGTGCAAAAAAGTAACGTGATGCAACGGGTCTCGTTAGGAAACCTCTCTTTACGCCAGCGCATCATGTCGTGGTTTGGTATTTCACCGCAGATCTCTGTACGGCTGGATGACAACGTACTGACACGCTATCGCATTTACCGGCAAGCAGTGCAGTTAAATAGCCAGCGCGAGTTGCTCAGTGATATGGAAACCGAAGTGTTGGTTAAAAATGCATTAAACAATGAGAAAGGGGAACAACTGGACGATAGCGGCCTGCGTGCATTGTTCAGCCGCTTCACCTTATGGCGCCATGAAACCGAAAGCAAACAGAATGCCGGGGTAGCCGGGGTAAATGAAGCCTTATGGCGACTCTATCAGGGTGATGCTCATCTGGTACTGCGTTACGCCTTCTTAAGTGCCGCCAGTCGCTTGCAAACCCAATGGGAAAGCAAAGTGATTTGGCCAATGGAGAAATTAAGCAGACAGGAACTGTTTGATGGCCGGGAATTGAATGCGCGTTTGTATGAATACAGTAACGCATTTGTACGGGATACCGCAGAGTATGCGCTGGATATTCGCCCCGAAGGGATTAAGCGTCAGGAAATGGAAGATGTGCTCTTTCCGTTTAGCGATGATTTCATTTTCTATATTAATAACCTAATCCAACCGAATGACCTACTTTCAGCGACATCGGATATTCGTCGTCGTCTGCAAGAGAAACTCGCCTTACTGGAAAGCGAGCAACAACTGGCGACAGCGCAACAGGAGCCGGAGCAAGAACAGAAGCCATCGGCGGAGATCACGATTGTCAGTCAGCCGGCGACCGCTAACCAAGGGGCGAGAGTATTGCCGGTGGGCAGTTCAGTGACGTTGAATTGTGATGATGGCGTACAGCAGCTTAAAAGTATGAATTTCAATGACAGCATGACGCTGCATTGGAGCCCCGGCACATGCGGTAAAGTACAAGTTGATGTCTATTTTCCCCGCTTTACATTAAGCAAAAGTTACGTTGGCCCCGATGGTTTGTTGCAATTTATGCACGCTTTTTCCCGTGGTGAACTGACACTGGCAGCTCAAGCGTTTCCACAGCGACGCGATGAATTAAGTGCACTGGGTATCAATAACATCACTGTGCGCTATCAAATAAGCGGAAGCAAAGCGGCTTCAACACTGTATCAGCAGTGGCAACAACATCAGCAACAACAAACGGCATTGTTGGAGCAACGCAACCGACTGGATAGCCAATTATTAAATCTAAGTGAACCGACAGTGGCAAAAGGAACCCTCTCTACTTTGCCATCACAGATCACCACCCATTGGAACGAATTAAGGAAACCTAAAAGTGAGTAATTATCTTAAACAGATCGTCAGTAAATTAACGGCAGAAGCGCGTCAGTGCCTTGATGAAGCCGCGAATCTGGCGGTACGGCGCACCCATCATGAAGTGGAAATTGAACATCTGCTATTGGCTTTGTTTGAAAAACAGCTTCCGACGATGGAACAAGTGTGTCGCCACGGCGGTATTGATGCCATGACGTTGCTCAATGCCTGCCAACGGTTACTGACGCTATTACGTAGTGGTAATCATCGTCCTCCGGTACTGGCTGCCAACCTCACTGAGTGGATGGAACAGACTTGGATGTACGCCAGTACTCACTGGGGTACATCACAGATTACCGCTCAGGCGCTGATTGTGACACTGATCGTAAATCCGTCACTGCACCGTTCCCTTACCTCAGAACTACAGCAGGCGTTACAGGGTAACACCGAGGAAATAGAACAGTGGTTGCGTACACAAGCACATACGGAACCGCGACAAATTACGACACCTGTCGGGGATAATACTCAATCCGCACTGGCACAATACACGCATCACCTGACACAGGCCGCGCGTGATCGCAAACTAGATCCGGTTTTAGGACGTGAGCGGGAGATCCGTCAATTAATTGATGTGCTGTTACGTCGTCGCCAAAACAACCCGTTGTTAACCGGTGAAGCGGGCGTCGGCAAAACTGCGCTGATTGAAGGGCTTGCCCAACGAATCGTTGAGGGGCGTGTACCGAAAGTTTTGGCACAAGCTGAACTGTTTACTCTGGATCTGGGGCTGCTACAAGCGGGTGCTAGCGTAAAAGGCGAGTTCGAAAGCCGTTTGCAAAAATTATTGGATGAGGTGAAAAAGTATCCCACGCCGGTGATTCTGTTTATCGATGAAGCACATACGTTGATCGGCGCAGGCGGCCAAGCCGGGCAAAACGATGCGGCTAATCTATTGAAACCCGCGCTGGCACGGGGTGAATTACGGGCGATTGCGGCAACCACCTGGTCTGAATATAAGAAATACTTCGAAAAAGACGCGGCGTTAGCACGTCGTTTCCAAGTGATCAAAGTCGAAGAGCCTTCGTTGGAGCTGGCAATCGCCATGTTACGCGCCATGACACCCGCAATGGAAAAACATCATAGCGTCAAAGTACTTGCAGAGGCGGTCACGGAAGCGGTTACCTTAGCTAACCGTTATATCACCGGACGTCAGTTGCCGGATAAATCGGTTAGCCTGTTAGATAGCGCCTGTGCCCGCGTTGCAGTTTCACAGACGGATGAACCGGCGCCGATTGAGGATCTGCGTGCCATGCTGACAAACATTGCTGCCGAACAGGAAGCATTGTTACGTGAAGGCGGTCATGAAACTCAGCTACAGAAATTGGCGCAGCGTCAATCTGAATTGCAGGCATCACTAACAGAAATTTTACCGGAATATCACGCCCAACGTCAGTTGGTGAATGATATCCTCGCTTGTGAAGAACACGACGAACGGTTACCTGTGCTACGGACAGAACTGCATCAACGCCATCATCAGCACGCTTATGTCTTTGACTGTGTTGATGCCGCCTGTGTAGCGGACATTGTTGCCGGCTGGACAGGAATTCCCCTTGGCCGGATGGTGGAAAATGAGCGTGATGTGTTGCGTCAGTTAGAAACCCGCCTCGGTCAACGGGTCATGGGGCAAGATCATGCACTCAGCCAGATAGCGCGTCAAATTCGGATCGCTAAAGCACAACTGGCCGATCCGGTGAAACCTACCGGAGTATTTATGCTCGCAGGCCCTTCCGGTGTGGGGAAAACCGAGACCGCCTTAGCACTGGCCCATGAATTGTATGGCGGTGAGCATCATTTGATCACGATTAACATGTCGGAATATCAGGAAGCCCATTCGGTTTCCGGCCTGAAAGGTTCTCCTCCGGGCTACGTCGGTTATGGACAAGGTGGTGTATTGACGGAAGCGGTTCGGCGTCAACCTTACAGCGTAGTGCTACTTGATGAAGTGGAGAAAGCTCACCCCGATGTGCTGGAGTTGTTCTTTCAGGTATTCGATAAAGGCATGATGGAAGATGCCGAGGGGCAACAGATTAACTTTCGCAATACGCTTATTATCCTGACTACCAATGCGGCATCAGATTTGGTGATGCGTGCAGCAATGCACGGAGTAAAAGAGCAGGGGGAAAATCGCCCGGCCGCTCTGGAAGATATTCAAGAGATTATCCGGCCAGAGCTGCAACGTATTTTTACGCCGGCATTTTTAGGTCGTTTACAGGTTATCCCTTATCTGCCGGTACATGGTGAAGTTCTGCATGCCATTGTGCGCCATAAGCTGAACAAAATTGTCGTGCGCTATCGTCAATCAACCCAGAGTGAATTGCACTATAGCGACACGCTGGTGGATTTCATTGCCGAAGGGTGCCGAATTGCGGAAAGCGGCGCCCGTGAAATTGATAATCTGTTAACTCAATTCGTCCTGCCGTTGTTATCAGATCAATTGTTGCTCGGTGATGCGCCAGTCAATGAAGATGTCTGGATGGATGTGACAGAAGGTCAGATACAGTTACGATCAGACCAAAAGAAACTATCACTATCTAATATTATCAACTAAAGGTAGTAAACACTTATCTCTGCTATTATTATCTTACGAATGTAACATCAGTGTTACGGAATAAGATCCCGATGAAAATGAAAAAGATAGTGATCTTCTGGTTTATTTTTACCTTGGTCAATTTCGCGCTGGCACTGTTAAGCCTACAGGTACGGGATGTGTGGAGTCTGTCATCACTGGTGTGGTTTCCGGCAGGCTTGTTACAAGGCATATTTTGCGCCAGGGCGCCGCGGTATTGGCCTGTCTGGTTAATAACGGGCGCCTTGATCGCACTGACCGCCAGTCAGTGGTATGGAAGACCGGTAAACGTATCGCTGATCTTCTCCATCATCAATGTGATGATGCTGGTGGTAACAGCGCTGATCTGGCAGTTTTTTTACGGTGTCATGCGGACCCCGAAACGGGCAATGGAGATTCTTAGCCTGACGGCGCTCTGTTCGTTAAGTGGCATCATTGAGCGATTTATCGCCAAGTGGATACTTCATCTCTTTGGTTATCCTACCGACATATCGGTCTCATTACCGATTGTCGTAGGCTCAGTGCTGAGTTATCTGCCATTTACACTCTTTGTTATCTCCTGTATCACCTATGAGAAAAATAGAGTTGAGAACTGGAAAATCTACGGTTTATGGCTGGTGGCCCTATTTGCCATGACAGCCTTGTTCATCAGTCCGCCACCGGAAACCGGGAAAATACACTGGCAAGGGATCGCACTGCTGTTTTCTTTTAGTTTACCGATGCTGCTAGCACTAAGCGGTAATCTGTTGGTATTAAGCAGCTTTTTATCCCTGTGTACAGTAGGGATCGTCAGTGCCACCATTTTTGGTCTTGGGCCATTCTCATCCCCGTCAACCAATCTCCAACAAAATGTGCAAATAGCGGCTTGGTACAGCACAGCGTTGACCTTGCCTGCGTTGTTATACTGTAGTTATTTATCTAATATAATCAATACATTATATCAGATTAAAGCGCGTCTTCTGTTAATGAGATCCATGCTGGATCAAGAACAAGTTAATTGCTTTCGGTTAAGCGCCAACGGGCATCTGTACTGGCATCATAATGGTTCTGCCTGGATGCGGCGCGGAAAAGCGCCTGCCTCCTGGTCGCAATTGATGGCTTGGGTGCATCAGGAAGATAGACATAAAATCGAACAGCTTAAAAATTCCGTCTCGCAAATACCGCAGACACTAAAAGTTCGAATTGCCGATGGCAAAGGCGAATTTAATCTGGTCATTATCGCCTTAATCGTCCATGTGGGAGAAGATGCCGGTTTTATTGAAGGGACGATACGTGAAATAGTAAATATAAAAAGTAAATAATCTGGAGAAATAACTCATGCCCAGACGAGTCATTATTGCCGATGATCATCCGGTATTTTTATTAGGACTACGCACAATACTGGCAACATTGCCGGAGAACTACCAGATTGTGGGGGAAGCCCATGATGTCGCCACGCTTTTCTCTCTACTGGAGGAAAAAGAAGCGGATATGCTGATTACGGATTTCATTATGCCAGGTCATAACCAGATCGACGGTCTGAGGATGATTAGCCGGATACGGGAACAGTATCCAAATCTGCCTATTGTGGTCATCACCATGATCAGCGACCGGAAAATCATTGCTTCATTGATTGATTACAGAGTAAAAGCAATTCTGAACAAAAACAGCTTATCCCATGAGCTGGTCAAAGGGTTATACAGTACAACCGGGCGTGATAAACCCTATTTAAGTGAACAATTTCTCGAATCGCCGGACGAAGAGGTTGTAAAAACGCTAACCAGCAAAGAATTGGAAGTGATTAAATTGTTGGGGCAAGGGTTGAGTGTGAATGATATCGCTGCGCGTTTGTACCGAACTAAGCAGACCATCAGCGCACAAAAAATCAGCGCGATGAAAAAGCTCGGATTAGATAGTGAAGCAGCGCTTTATAATTATTTGCATCAGATTGGACTGGGGCTGTAAGCCATGAAGTACCGGCGCAAAGAATGGCGATGGATTGCCCTATTGGTATTGCTGTTACCGCTATTTGGCTGGAGTCTCAACCTGTTTGAATATCGCAACGCGCAAGAGCTACCCGCCAATGGACTACCAGTGGAGTTTTATTCAAATATCACGCAAGAATCACAGGAATTTCTGCCTTTTCCTGTCAAAGAACATGGAATTCTTCCCCCTCGCTTTCCAACATTAAAAGTCGGCATTCTCTGCTGTATCGGCGCTCCATTGGTTATCCATCGTTGGGACGGCAAGCTGGAAGGGATCTATGCGGATTATCTGCGCTTGATTGAAACCGTGCTGAAAAGACCAGTGGAAGTACGGCTGTTTAACAGTTGGGAATCAGCTTATAAAGCATTGCAACGTGGAGATATCCAACTGTTATCGAATTCCTCCTCATCACAATCAGGAAATGGAGTAAATGACACTTACCCAATTCTGGTACAACCACTCGCCCTGATTATGCGCAAAGAACAAGTAAATATGCCATTTGCCAAAATGAATATTATAGCGGCGCCTGGCAGTGATCCCGGTGTCATTAAACAATTACGTAAACATTACCGTCGAATCGTGGTGGCGAAAAATCAGCAACAGGGGATACAGGCCGTTGTGGATGGTGAAATGGATGCCTATCTGGACGGACAAAGCCAGATTGCCTATTTGCTGGCTTTTCGCCCATTTACCGGATTGACTTACCGCCGGGATATTTCACTCGGAGAGCGGTATGACTTTCTCGGTCACAACAGTGATGGCATAGTTGAAGCGGTAAATCTGATTCTGACATCCATTCCTCATGCCATCAGAAATAAAGTTTACGAACGTTGGATTTCTGGACTGGCGTTAGGCAACAATAACGACGCCGCAATCTTTTCCGCTCAGGAAAAAACTTGGATTAAAAAAAATCCCGTCGTCAATGTGGCGCTGAATCGCAATGCACCGCCTTATTCCTTTCTGGATAAAAACAGCCAGATCACCGGACTGGATGTGGACATTTTACGTTTACTGGGAGAAAAAAGCGGCATCACCTTTAATTTTATCCCAACAGATGGCGCAGTAGGCATTAAAAAGCTGTTAGAAAATGGCGAAGCGCAAATGACCTCCATGCTCAACACGCCAGAACGTAGCCGTTGGCTCTCTTTCAGTCATCCCTATGGTACTGTGGAATGGGTGATGATCACGCGCAATGAGCGTAATGCGCCTTATGAGTTTGAACAACTTAAACACCATCGGGTGGCGATTCAACGCGGTAACGCACTTTTATCACTATTAAAACCGTATCCAGAGATTTTCATCATGGAAGTTGACAGCGTGACACAAGGTATTGATATGGTGCTGGCCGGAGCGGCAGATGCAACTTTTGATAGCCTGATCAGTGCTGATTACCTACAAGCAAGCCGCTACGGTACCAACATTTCTATTCAGTTCTTTAAAGGCTCATTGCAACCGGAGCAATACGCCATCATACCGGCCTATCCTCAACTGGTTGATATATTAAATAAAAGCATTGACGCACTGCCTCCAAATGAACTGCGAGTATTGCGGTTGAAGTGGTTATCTATGGCGAACGTCACGCCTTATGATGACAATAAAATCTCTCCTTGGGTGAAGCTGTGGGGAGGGGCGTTACTTGTGATTGCGTTAAGTTCAATCTTTTGGGGCAGTTATCTTGCACATCAAATCAGACGACGTAAAACCGCAGAGAGCAACTTACAAGATTTGCTGGCGTACTGGGAAACACTCTTTAATAACATGCCTACGCCAATGTTTGTCTGCGATCCTACCATGTGCATCACGGCGGCTAACCTTTATTTCCGGCATGAAATGGGCGCTGTCGGATCTGAGGTGATTGGCCGCAGTCTTTTTTCTCTATGCTTTTTAAAACCGGTCGATGAGCAAGAGATTAGTCTAATCTTTCTACGCTGCTTGGAAGGGGCACCGGTGCATTTCTCTGATCGCAACATTGTTATTCAGGGACAGGACAAAGACGTTTATTTATGGCTCGAAAGTTATAGCAATACCGAAGGCGTTGTTCAGGGAATCATTGGTGGTTGGTTTGACGTGACCGAACGTAAATTGCTGGCGCAAGAACTACGTCAGGAGCGTGATAAGGCGGAACTCGCCAGCCTGGAGAAATCTGACTTTCTGGCCCACATGAGCCATGAGATTCGAACACCGCTGCAAGCCATTATTGGTATTCTTGATCTGGAGGTAAAAAAGCAAACTCAGCCATCCACGCCATTACATATCGCCTGGCAGGCAGCAATATCTTTGCAAGGAATCATCGGTGATGTGCTGGATTTCTCCAAGATAGAATCCGGGCGAATGGTGCTGAATCTCAAGCCGGAATCACTGCAAGCGATTCTGGAAAATTGTGTGGCAACGTTTAACCATCGAGCAAAGGAAAAAGAACTGTGTTTCACCTATCAGTTTGATTTGCCGCCTGAACATTATCATCTACTGGACGCAACACGCGTAACCCAAATCATCAATAACCTGTTGGGCAATGCCATTAAATTTACCGAACAGGGCAGTGTGCAAATCAGCGCTAGCTATCAGCCTATTCCAGAAAGTCACCAAGATGAAATTACGCTGGTGGTTGCCGATACCGGTTGCGGCATCCCGGAAACCATGTATGAAGCCGTTTTGCTGCCCTATGTACAGGTGACGCAACATAATGGCGGTAAAACCGGAACAGGGTTGGGACTACCTATCTCTGTACAGTTAGTTGAATTAATGGGTGGCAGCTTAAAAATCACGGGTGCGCCCAGTGGCGGCGCACAAGTTACCGTGGTGTTACCGCTTACGCGCAGTGTTATTGAAAAGGAAGCGATAAGTGAAAAAGCCGAAAATATTGGGGTGGAACTTAATGAATCTTTGAATATCTTAGTAGTTGATGATCTACCTGCCAATTTACAAGTACTGTCATTACAGTTAGCGTCATCGGGCCATCGTATTGCACTTGCTGAAAGCGGCGAACAGGCCATGAATCTGGTGGAAGAGGGCTATTTCGATATCGTGCTGACAGATTGCCAGATGCCGGTGATGAACGGTTACGAACTGGCTCAGGTGCTGAGAAAGCATGAACGATCACGGCAACTACCGCCATTTATTATTCTGGGATGCACTGCGAACGCGTTTTCTACCGAACAGGCTCGTTGTTTGGAAGCCGGAATGAATGGTGTATTAACCAAACCACTGGTGCAAAGCAAATTGCTGGCAGAAATTACCCGTTACTACCGGCAAGTCAATGACAAAGCAACGTTAAAATTCGATGAGATTCAAGCATTAGCTCAACAAGATGTGGCGGTAGAACGTCAATTACTCAGTGCCATACAACAAGGGATGTCGGAAGATATTGCAGAATTGCAACAACAGGAAAACCAGCAATGTCATGAGAAAGTTGTGCATCACGCCCATCGTATGAAAGGCGCTTTTGCGCTGACGCAATATCAGCAAGGAATACGCGTCTGCCTGCGGATTGAAAAAAGTGAACATTGTGATGTGAAAACACTAGCCGTTTTATTAACTCGTGCGGAATATTTTCAACAGCAGATTGCGCAGAAATTGGGAGAATTACAGGGTTAAAAACCGGGTGAAACTATCCAGAAAAACCGTGAAGAGATGAGTGCAATTTATACCATCATAAAAAAACAAACCTCGTTATTTTCAACGAGGTTTGTCAGCAGTCTGGCATGGTCAGAGTATCTAACCATATTTTAAGTTGTTTTTTCGACTGGTCAGAATCCATCAATGAGAAAATCTAGAGCATCTCTAATTTTTTTCCGGTGGGATGTAACATCAATAACCTCATCACCAATCATAGATACTCTGATACTTGCCATTTCATGAGTCATCACAATGTAGTCACTTTCCTCAATTGTCAATATTGGACACAATCTTATAGGAACGTTGCCTTTAAAATTTCCTTTCAGAAACAGGGGGATCATTAATCTTGTATCCAGCACATCGATAATGTCACTCTGTACGTCAAGAAGATATGGGTAATCAGAATTGCCAATATTACGATAAACAACATACTGCATCTCAGAACACCTTGTACTTATCTGACAATAAACCGTGTTCGTTAGTGATACGATTAAGTTCCTCCATTCCTGCTTTATTCTCACGCTTCCAACGTTCAGATTCAATGGCTTTCAATTCCGAAGTTAGTGCCCTAGTCAATACTGCCGATAAGTTAAGCCCTACCTGTCTTGCTTGTTGATACAGTTCGGGTGCAACGGTCACACTCACTGTTTTCTTTAATCTGATTTGTGCTGATGGCATGTTAACCCCTGTATGAAACACGTTATTTTACACTTGTAATTATAGCAGGCTTTTTTATATATAAGAACAGCAGAGAAGCAAGCTAAAGAGGCAATTTGGGCGTTCGTATCCCAGCAACCTAGTTGTAAATCAGGCAGCTCAAGGCATGCCAGCATCTATTATTGATATGAAAACATCTTTAGGGTACGCTCTCTCGCTCAATGGAATATCCAACTGCCGATTAGAACAAAATTGCTAAGGATTTTGTATGCGCACTTTATATCTTTTACCTATTTTTTTATTTTTATCCTCTTGTTCAACAAATCTACCACCCTATGAACGGGAAGCCCGACATTATGTTTATCGTTCTAACAATGATTTTGATCCCAATTTCCAAACACATGTAAATAACTCTATTAAGTTAATGACTCCATTCTTTGAACAATTTTATAGAGAGGGAGTTAAGGATAAAATGAACAATATCAGTTCACATGAAATTGATCAAAAAATTAATTATTTTAAAAGTGATAGTTTAATTCAAGAAATCAATATGTCAGAAATATTTATTTCACCAAAAGTACATACAGAAAAAGTCAATAATAGTCAGATTTCAAATAAGAAGAAAAAAGCGTTAATTGAGGGAATCATTAACTCTTACGAGGCCGGTTACTATGGAAAGTAAGAGAACTAGCTATCACATATATACCCTATGGATTTCAAGATGCATCGCGACGGCAAGGGAGTGAATCCCCGGGAGCATAGAAAACTATGTGACCGGGGTGAGCGAGTGCAGCCAACAAAGAGGCAACTTGAAAGATGACGGGTATAAACACAATGAGGGGTAATTACACCATTCTGAAAAGCAAACTTGACAAAATATCAAAGGTTATTCTACTAGCCCTCATACATGGACAAGGACTAGATGCATTGAACTATTTAAATTGAAATGTCAAGCACGATGATGGAATCATCTTCTACATCTATATATTGTTTGAACTTAGCGGCTTCACCGCCATCAATACCATCTCTATCTTCAAATTTTTCTAGGAAATCATTAGACTTAAAATTCAGAACGTCAAATATAGTTCCCCACGTATTTCCTGAGTTGTACTGGATCTGTCCTGAATACTCATCATTTCCATTATACCCGGGCATGGTGAGATCATCCGCGCTATGACCATCATTAAAGTCAATTTGCTGTACAACATCGCCGTTATATAACAAGGCTGTGCTTCCATTGGAATCTGTACCGAAAGTAAGATCAATAGATTCCCCACGCGTAAGTACCTGAGTATCGGGATCAGATGCATCTGCTACTCTAATTTTAACATTATTTAAAGTAGCATAACCAGAGTTCAAAATACGATAAGTAGTAATAAGAGCAGGGTCATATTCAATATACCCATCGCGTCTAGTTAAATTGCCCATGATTCACACATCTCCAGATTAAGGTTGATTTTCCGGGCGAGTTTTACAGAATATCTAAAAAATTATCAACGTTGATAAGATAGAATTCTACTTTTCGGTGATGTAGGAGTACAACGAAGGACGTATTATGTTCAAGAAACCATTCATGGTGGCCTTCAATATACTCTTTATACGGTTGATTTGGAGATCTGAACAAGAGACAGGTCTGAAACCAGCCAAGGCATTGCATCGAATTGATTTCGTAACGCTTGCGTACTTATATTTGTACAGGTACAATGAAGAGTACAATGAAGCGTGGAGGATCAACGATGGACACAATAAGCTATTCAGCATTTAGAACTCACTTGGCCAGCACTTTAGATAGAGTGAACGACGATCACAAGCCAATTTTAATTACTCGCCAGAATGGCAAGCCAGCGGTTGTCCTAAGTTTGGAAGATTTTCAAGCCTACGAAGAAACAGCCTATTTAATGGCTAGCCCGAAAAATGCCGCACGTTTAAGTCAGGCAATTGCTGAAGTGGAAGCAGGAAGAATAATTGAAAAAGGGCTATTAGAAGAATGATTTTATCTTGGGCTGAAATGGCATGGGAGGACTATCTGTATTGGCAACAAACCGATAAAAAAGTCCTAAAGCGTGTTAATACGCTCATCAAAGACATTAAAAGGCAACCCTTCGATGGATTAGGGGATCCGGAGCCTTTAAAACATAATTGGTCAGGTTATTGGTCTAGACGTATTAATCGAGAGCATCGTCTGATTTACAAGGTAACAGATGATGCAATCATTATCGTACAATGTCGCTATCACTATTAAGTGACTACCTCTCAAAGGACTCCACAAACGAAGTCCTCTAGTCGTTATTTTAAGAAATCGTGATGGCGACTATGCAAAAAATCAAATACCACCCATTGCCGCTTACGCCCTACGTCATAAAGAGAAAATACCACCCTAATCCAAAGGACATACCCGAATAATATGACCGTCGGGGTCTTCAACCAGGAAGGTACGACCAAAAACCTCAGTATGGGGTTCCTTCACAATTTTAATATCGGACTTCTTTCGCCATTCCTCAAATAAGCGATCTACATCTTCGCCGGATGGCAACATAATACCGATCTCAGAGAACCGTGGGGTAGAGGCATCCGGCGTTGTTCCGCCTGACCAAATAGCAAATAGCGCTTCACCATCGGCGGCAAATGCCACATAACGAGGACTCGAAAACACCGGCTTAGCATTGAAAATCGTCTCGTAGAAGGCCGTCGAGCGTTCGATATCAGATACATAAACAAGTTGAAGGTTAGGTTTAGGGGATAGTGTCATCATGTCATTCTCATGTAAATCAGATTCAAATAAGAGTAAAAACACATTGTTATATAACTCAATATGTAAAATTTGTTATTGAGTTGCACTTATCATTCTATAATGATGTTAATCATATGTATATACATACATATGTAAAACGATGTGAAAATTCTGGACAATGAAGATGTGCCTAAGAATCTTGTAGAGATAATTTGTATCAGATGAAATTGTTAAGTATGGAGACATGAGAGTTACCTCTTGTGCTTTTGTATAAGGATTCAACAGCCATATCCAAACGGGTAACTCTCAACCTTTCAAGGTGTTTTGTCAGATTGGATTGTGACGAATTACAAGTCAATTACCAAAAAGCTCTTTCATCCTACTCTCGGTATGTTTAATCAATTCTTCAATTTCTTGGGGAGGTGTTGAACCACAATGAATATCACAGAACAATATCGGATCAGAGCCTCTTGACAAATAAAAACCTTGAGGATCTCTTAATTTTGATTCCCGGGCTGCACATAAAGCTCGTAAAATTCTTTTTAGCCTTTCTTTATCACTCTCTACATTAATAAAGTTCTCAAGATTCGCTTCCCCACCATGAGAAATTTGAAAGAAACGATTATTACTATTACTTGTATCAATTCGTTTCATCTTAATAAAAGTGGCTTCCTCACTACGCGTCACACCATTGGCATCTTGAAATGAAAATGTAGCATTAAAAACATCTAAGTATACGTTTGGCAATCCATAATTAGTATCAGCATTTCTAAAACAACGTTCAACAGAACTGCCTAGATTCATTGGCTTATAAACTATATTATTAAGCATATACAAATATCCGCCCTTCGCCTCACGAGAACGTACTCTCTCTGCTCCATCAAGAGCAATAATTTTACCATCTTTTAATTTTATTTCAGTCATCTTATCATACCTATTTAATTGTTGAAAAATACATATTCACATATCAACAATAAAACAGATTGTTATTTATATAGATATAAAATATTCATTTTATGACAAATCAGAAAATGTACTGGCTTACAGAATTTTATTTAGTGAATAACTGAAAAACAGAAAGAAGAATTAGCGGTGCTAATAGGGGGCGTCTCAGAAAACAGAAAAAATTCTTGCATCTAGACGCGAGCATAGCCAATTAACATAATTCACCGACCTTTAACCACAGGAGTGAAATCAGACCATTGTTCAATTCTGAAAGCGCGAATGTCACGCACTGAGGGAGGAAACCACGATTGGGCCTTGAGGGATTGGATCGCTACAAAAAGCTGGGCCATGTTTTCGTCTTCGCTGACATACAGACTGCCCTGAACGCGTCTAAAACCATATTGAGCCAGCATTGCACCGATTTCAGCGTAGGCTTGCGATACTCCTTTAGGGTGGTGTTGTTCGGTGTCAGCGACCACTAAATCAAAGGCAATAGCGTACATTCAGGCGGCCTTGGGATCATTGTTAATGTGGGTCAGACGGTATTCGGTTTTTTCACCCGTTTCTACCAAGACGACTTCTATCATCCAGTCACCATCCTCTAGCGGACGGAGCAATTTCCCTACTTCATATTTTGGCCCAAACGCCCCAAAGCTCCTTATCGTGCCAACAGGTACAGATAGTGTCGTTATCATGGCCGTTCCTCGTTATTTGAATTCACTGATAGTGTAGTATTTTGAGAATATTGTTTCAAGAACGACTTTCGAGAATACTAACCCCTTGATGCTGTGTTGTGCTAATTTGACTGTTCCCAACGTAGGACCTGTTAGCCAATAATGAATTTAATCATAAATATAGCGATTAATAAGATTTTCGAGTAATTCCTGTTGTCCACTTCGATGCTTAGGTTCTTGAGCCAAGGTTTCTGCATAGTAAGCCACTTCATCAAGTGTCATCTTTCCTTGAAGAATATTTCTACCTAGTTCACTATTCCAACCAGAATAACGTTGAGCGACATATTCATCTAATTTGCCATCGATTAATATTTTCACTGCACTCTTTAACGATAAAGCCATCGTATCAATGGCGCCGATATGTCCATAAAACAGATCATCAATATCAATACTTTGACGGCGGACTTTTGCATCGAAATTTAAACCACCCGTAGTAAAACCACCGGCTTTTAAGATTTCATACATTATCAGAGAATTCTCCTCGACACTATTTGGAAATTGATCAGTATCCCAGCCAAGTTGGGCATCCCCGCGATTCGAATCAATAGAACCAAATATCCCCAATGCAATCGCTGTGGCAACTTCATGTTGAAATGAGTGTCCAGCTAATGTGGCATGGTTAGCTTCAATATTCACCTTAATTTCATTTTCTAAACCGAACTGCTTTAGGAAACCATAAACAGTAGCTACATCATAATCATATTGGTGTTTAGTCGGTTCCTGAGGTTTAGGTTCAATTAATAATGTTCCCTGAAAGCCAATTTTGTATTTGTAATCCACAACCATTTGCATAAAACGGCCAATTTGTTCTCTTTCTTGACGTAAATCTGTATTGAGCAAACTTTCATAACCTTCACGTCCGCCCCACAGTACATAATTTTCACCACCCAGTTTTTTAGTCATTTGCATAACTTGACATACTTGTGCTGATGCATAAGCGAAAATATTGAGATCTGGATTAGTTGATGCACCAGCAGCATAGCGAGGATGTGTAAAACAGTTTGCCGTTCCCCATAATAATTTAACGCCAGTCTCTGCTTGTTTATCGGCGAGAATATCGGACATAACTCCCAAATTATAAATATATTCTTTTAAGGAACAACCTTCGGGGGCGACATCAATATCATGGAAACAATAAAAAGGAATATTGAGCTTGTAGAAAAACTCAAAAGCAACATCAGCTTTGAGCTTAGCCAGTTCTAAAGCATCATTGCCTTTTTGCCAAAAACGCTCAAATGCCCCAGCACCAAACATATCAGTACCATTCCAACAGAAATTGTGCCAATAGCAGACGGCAAAACGCAGATGATCTTTCATCTTTTTGCCTAGAATAATCTCTTCGGGATTGTAGTGACGGAAAGCTAATGGATTATTACTTTGCCTGCCTTCGTAACTGATTCTATTTATTCCCTCAAAGTATCGATGCATATCAACCTCTATCTAATATACCCGCTATCTTTCAAGTTTTGGCTGCACTCGCTCACCCCGGTCACATAGTTCTCTATGCTCCCGGGGATTCACTCCCTTGCCGTCGCGATCCATCTTGAAATCCATAGGGTATAGACATACGTGTGTGTATAAAATTCTGTTCATCAACGTCACTATTTTCAATTGTGTTATTTTATTTCTTCATTAAGATTATTGTTAATTGTGTGATTTATCTCATAATTTGGCATTAATTCAATCCTGAAAATAGAAAAATAATTATGATTAATATTGTATAAATCAATAAGGACATCAATGATGAACAGACGATACCATATAACACTATTATTTAATGCCAATAAAGCTTATGATCGTCAGGTGATAGAAGGGATAGGTGAATATTTACAAGCATGCCAATGTAACTGGGATATCTTCATTGAAGAAGATTTCACCACGAAATTAAATAGTTTGAAAACTTTGCAGAGTGATGGAATTATTGCTGATTTTGATGATATAGAAATCCAGCGTATTTTCAGTCAGTTAGACATTCCGGTTATTGGTGTTGGCGGCTCTTATCATCAAGAAAATCACTATCCCGCGGCACATTATATTGCGACAAATAACTTCGCTTTAATAGAAAGTGCGTTTAATCATTTAAAAGATAAAGGTATTAAACGTTTTGCATTTTATGGTTTACCTCAGACAAGTGGTAAGCGATGGGCAATAGAGCGTGAATACGCTTTCCGGCAATTAATCGAAAAAGAAAAATATCAAGGAGTGGTATATCAAGGAATGGAGACGACACCTGAAAACTGGTCTTACACACAAAATAGATTAAAAGATTGGCTCCAAATTTTACCGCCAAATACTGGTATTATCGCGGTAACGGATGCCAGAGCCAGACATATTTTAGCCGCGTGTGAACATCTCAATATTCCTATTCCTGACAAAATCTGTGTTATCGGTATAGACAATGAAGAAATAGCCCGTTTTCTTTCACGCACCGCACTTTCCTCCGTTGTTCAAGGGACACGACAAATGGGCTATCAGGCAGCAAAATTACTTCATCAACTTCTTAAGGGTTACACACCTAAAAAATATCATCGCCAATTAATTCCACCTTTAAAAGTTATTGCAAGGCAATCGACAGATTTTCGGGCATTAAAAGATCCCGCGGTTATTCAGGCAATGCATTATATTCGCCATAACGCCTGTAAAGGGATAAGAGTTGAACAAGTTATTGATGCTGTTGGTATGTCACGTTCTAATCTTGAAAGCCGTTTTAAAAATGAATTTGGTCAAACAATTCATACCATTATTCATAATGAGAAGTTAGATAAAGTAAAAAATCTTTTAATCCATACCTCTATTTCAATCAGTGAAATTGTTACTGCTTGTGGCTACTCTTCTTTACATTATTTTTACTCCATGTTTAAACGAAACTATAATATGACACCTAAAGAGTATCGAGAAAAATATCAAATCACTAAAAAAAATTAACTATTTCAAATTAATAAGCCATCCTCAAACCAAATAGGATAGCTTTTAATTTAATTAGATATCTTCACCGTCCGTTTCTATAACTTTCTTATACCAAGAAAAACTCTTTTTCTTATAACGTACAAAGTCTCCATTACCATTACCATTATCATCAACATTGACATAGATAAACCCATATCGTTTACGGTATTCTCCGGTTGAAAAAGAAACACAATCAATACATCCCCATGAAGTATAACCGAGAATATCAACACCATCGAATAAAATAGATTTTTTAATTTCAGATAGATGCGATGCTAAATATTCAATACGATAATCATCATTGATAACGCCATCTTGAGATAATTTATCAACGGAACCTAACCCATTTTCAACAATAAAAATAGGTTTTTGATAACGTTCATATAATTCAGATAAACTATAACGAATACCTACAGGATCAATTTGCCACTCCCACTCAGAGGATTTTAAATAGGGATTGAGTTTTCCTTTCTCAAAGAAGGAGAGGGATTGGCTATCTTTTCCTAACATTTCGGTGGATGAAGAGACGATATTACTCATATAATAACTTATTGCTAGATAATCAGCGCAACCTTCTCGTAACCAAATTAAATCACCATCTTCAATATGAAGTTCTATGTTTTTTCTTTCCCATTCTTTAATAAGATAAGATGGATAATATCCACGAAGCTGAACATCGCTAAAAAGATATTTCTGGCGCATGGCTTGTTGTGAATATAAAACATCTTCTGGCTTACAGCTCTCTGGATATAATGGCGACATATGGATCATGCAACCAATTTTGAAATTAGGATTTATTTCATGGCCTAATTTGACAACTTTTGCACTAGCAACAAATTGATGATGAATAGTTTGATACATGACCTGCTCTGGATTGTCGTGATCCTGAAAAATCACGCCTGAATTACAATAACCAAATAGTGGATACTGCCAATTTATTTGGTTATTAATTTCATTAAATGTAATCCAGTATTTGACTCTGTTTTTATATCTTTCCATAACCGTCAGGCTAAAATTCATGAAAAAGTCTATTACTTTTCGGTTATACCAACCGCCATATTTCTTAGCCAAATGATAAGGCATTTCAAAGTGAGATAATGTAATAATAGGTTCAATATTATATTTCAATAATTCATCAATAAGATCATCGTAAAATTTTAAGCCTGTCTCGTTAGGTTGTAATTCATCACCTAGAGGAAAAATCCTCGCCCAGGCAATTGATGTCCTAAAACATTTGAATCCCATTTCTGCAAATAGTGCAATGTCGTCTTTATAATGGGAATAAAATTTCACACCTTGATGATTAGGATAGATTTTATTTTCCTCAATACCATTAGTTATGACACGATCAACGCCGTGCTCTCCTTTTGTCATCACATCAGCAATACTCACTCCTTTGCCATCCTGATTCCAATAACCTTCAACTTGGTTAGCGGCAACTGCGCCGCCCCATAAAAAGCCTGTAGGGAATTTATTCTTCATAGGTAACTCCAGATTGTCATGTTCTCTTAATTAAATATAATAGAATTAATCGAATTAGGTTCCAAATAAATAGACCAAATATCATTGTTATAACCAATATTTAATTTTTGCTTTTCTTTATAAGAATTGTTTATATTCACCACCAAGGAACCCGATTTATTCTCGAAAGCAACGGCATTTCCTGACATATTACCTTCTAACTCAACATGTTGCGCATCAGGTAAAATTAAACCCGAAAAGTGGCGCATAACATAATACTCTGGATTATATATCACTTTATTCATTCCTTTTGGAATACTTATCATACTATTCTGTTTCCAACCCCAACTACTTTCTCCCCCTGAATTCAGCACCATATTCCAGTAAAAATAACCATTAGCACCATTAGTTAAATAATGTCTGAAAAGTGTAAATACATAATGAGCATATTCCCAACTATTATGACCATCACCACATTCATTTTCAGTTTGATAATATTTTAATTCTGGATAGCTTTGTACCGTTCTTTGAATGGCATTTTTCCCTTGCCATTGATAACCAACGCCTTTTATATATTTATAGGCGGCCATATCACGTAATACACAGTTTGCGTAATCATCATAATCCTGCCCAATTTCTTTAAAGAATTCAGGGGCATTAATAGTACCTAACCAAATCTCAGTTTTTACATTATTTTGTTCGAATTTCGGTCCGAGATAGTTTCTTATAAAATCTCTTAATTGCTCACCGCTCCATACACAAGAAGGGAACTTTTGATCAGCAGCAACCTCATTCTGAATATGAATTTGGTTAATTGGAATACCTTCTTTCTGATACTCTTCAATAAATTTTGCAAAATATAAAGCATATGCATTCTGGCTTTGAGCATCACGTTTTAATCTGCCAAAATTACAGACTTGATGAGTTTTAAGCCATACCGGAGGGCTCCACGGTGAAGCAGATATTTTTAAATTCGGTTGCCTTTCTAAAGCCTCTTTTATATAGGGAATGAGTAAGCGTTTATCTCTTTTAATGGAGAAATTAGCCATACCATAATCATCTTCAATATCGTTTAAACTATACCAAGAAACCGCATAATCACTGGCACCTATCGGCATCCTGGCTAATGTTAATTTACACTCCCCATCCGGTGAAAATAACTTATCTAAAATGTTTTTTCTATTCTCTTTATCCAGATCTAATAAAGCTTTCATCCCAAGCTCATTAAAACAACCGCCAAAACCATCTAATCTACGACCTCGTTTATTAGTAATAATTAAATTGGCTTTTTCATCTGTTTTGATGATCGATAATCCTTCTTTCCATTGTTCTTTATTATTTGTATAGATAAATCTAATCATGTTTTATTATTTCTCATAAAAGTATGAATTTATTGGAATTAATTAAGCACAGTTATCTTAATATTGATATTAAGTTATTTCACAAAGAATTTAACTTAATTAGTTTCTTTGAGTTTAATCACATATCTTTTATCGAAATTATTCCTTTATTATAAATTACTCTATTAATAATATAGCCTAGATATTTAAATTAAAGGGTAGGGTAGATTTCGGGAAACCATGATAGTCCTGATATATTTTCCCTGATATATTGCTAAACTCTTTTCAACATCATAAAAAGGAAATTTTATGTCTCTCGTACCATTTAAGCAGGTTGATGTATTCACTCACCAGCCTTTTAAAGGAAATCCCGTTGCCGTTGTTATGGATGCCAAGGGACTGACACCGATACAAATGCAAGCTATTGCTAACTGGACCAATCTTTCCGAAACTACTTTTGTTCTTCCCGTAGAAAACCCTCTGGCAGATTACCGTGTACGGATTTTCACTCCCGGCAGTGAACTTCCTTTTGCCGGTCATCCCACGATCGGTACCGCACATGCTCTGCTTGAAGCCGGATTAATTCAGGCGAGAGAAGGGCGTATTGTGCAAGAATGTGGAGCAGGGCTAATTACGTTAAACGTTACCGAAATGCAACCCGGTCAACAATTAATTACCTTTGAACTGCCAGAACCGACTATCACATTGCTTAGCACCGAACAGATAGATCGCCTTGAAAGCATTCTGGGTTGCCCGTTAGATCGCGCGTTAACACCGGCACTTATTGACGTGGGAGCTCGCTGGATTGTCGCTCATACTATTGTCGGTCATACTACGGGAGCAGAAGCCGTGCTGGCAGCGGAACCTGATTATGCCAAATTGTGCGAGCATGACACACAAATGAACGTCACCGGAGTTTGTCTGTATGGCGCCTATTGTGAGGGGGCGGAAGCTGATATCGAAGTACGCTCTTTCGCCCCATCATGCGGTGTCAATGAAGATCCAGTTTGCGGTAGTGGAAACGGCAGTGTTGCCGCATTTATGCGCTTCCACAAAGTAGCAATGATTGACGATAAAATCGTTCACTCATCACAAGGCAAAAAACTTGGCCGTCAGGGAAGCGTATGGCTCAGCCATTCCGACGGTAAGATTTTTGTCGGCGGTGGTGCTGTGACTTGTATTAATGGCGCCATTACAATCTGAAAAAAGTTATCAGCCCTAATATCCTAATATGTAGTTCAGAAAGGGCATTTGTTTTGTCGGAAAACAGAAATTTTCCGACAAGCGATATTGATTTCAATTCTCTCTAATTATGCTAGAAAATCGCTCAAAGTAATGAGATTATACATACTTTATTAGTACAGAATAATAATGTTAGGGGGTTAGCTCATGACGAAACAAGCTGTTTTTACGATGAAATTAGAACCTGAACTACGTGCCGAATTTATGGCTGAAGTCGAAGCTGCTCACCGCCCAGCCTCACAGGTGCTACGCGAACTTATGCGCGAGTTTATTCAACGCCAACGTGAGGAACGAGAATACGATAAATTCCTGTGTCACAAGGTAGAAGCCGGGCGAGCCTCAATGCGTGCTGGTTTGGGCCAATCTAATGATGAGGTCGAAGCCGAGTTTGCCGCACGGCGTGCCAATGTAGTGGACCAAGCGTGAAAGTTATCTGGACACCAGAAGCGAAGCAAGACCGCGCTGACGTGTGGGAGTAGGAGAGCCAGACTGTAGAGCATATTCAAAAAATAAAGTTATATACCCTATGGATTTCAAGGTGCATCGCGACGGCAAGGGAATGAATCATTAGTAGCTCCCTAATTCCTGAGCCTGATTAGCTAGTTCCCTCATAGCCTCCATACTTTCAGCGTTACGCTGCTTTTTATATTCCATGAGATCAGCAAAACGAATACGCCTGTGCCGACCTGTTTTATGGAAAGGAAGACAACCATCTTCCAGAAGTTTAACCATATGAGGTCGCGATACATTCAATATGTTTGCAGCTTCTTGAGTTGTTAGTTCAGCATGAACAGGAACGATTTGCACTGCATTACCTGAAGCGAGTTCACTCAAGATTTGCACTAGCATAGTAAGCGCAGATGTAGGCACTTCAATTTGATGAGATTCATGGTCATCACTCATAATTGAAATCTGCTGAGTTTCAAATTTTGTTGAAAGGAACGCAGCAAATTCACGCAACCCTTTTTCGGCTATTTCACTTTCGTGTTTAGCCGGAAGATTTACATCAGAGAAAGTAGAAGTAATCATGTTTAGCACCTGTTAGTCATTTCACTTTAAAACACTAAACGAAATAAACGAAAAACGCAATAAACGCAACGTGACTGTTTTAAGCAGCCTATCCTCAGAACATTTTAGGAGCACAAATGGAATTAAACCGAATCGGTGATATTGCGGCTTTTGTTGCTGCGGTACGGGCAGGAAGTTATACGCAAGCGGCGGGGTCTTTGGGGCTTACTCGATCCGCTATTGGTAAGAGCATTGTGCGCCTGGAGACTCGCTTAGGCGTAAGATTGCTGAACCGAACAACGCGCCGGCTTAGTCTGACAGATGAAGGACGTATTATGTTCGAACGCTGTCGTCAGATTCTTGAAGACCTTGAAGAGGTAGATAACACGATGGCGATGCGCAGGGTAAACCCAACCGGGACGCTGAAATTAACCGCACCGATCTCCTTAGGAAAGCGCCATATTCTTTCCTTGCTGGAAACTTTCCTGAAACGCTGGCCTGATCTACGAGCGGATATTGCCTTTACTGATCGTTATGTTGATTTGATCGAGGAAGGGTTCGATATCGCCATTCGCATTGGTAAACCAAAAGATGATTCTCGTATTCTTACACGTACCATCGCTACTCAGTGGATAATTACCTGTGCGTCACCGGATTATTTGGCCCGGCGAGGTATACCTGAAACGCCACAAGCGCTGCATGAGCATGACACTATTTTCTTCCAGAGTATGGATAGACGCCGCACCTGGCGTTTTGAGACCACGGAAGGAACCTATGTTTTCGAAGGGCCGGGACGCCTAAACATAGATAGCGCGGAAGCCATGCTCGAATCGGCGCTAGCAGGGTTCGGTATCATTCATCTGCCTAGCTATGTTGTTGGTCGGGATCTTAATAACGGTAAGCTTGTCCCCTTGTTGGAAAATTATCATGTTGAGCCTGAACCCATCCGAATCATTTATCCAAGTAAAAAGCATCTCTCCCCCCGTATCCGGGGATTTATTGACCTATTGGTAGAAAGCTGGGAAGACGGTATGCCTTGGGCGTAGTAGGTGAAAGCGCTTTAGTGGCAGTGATTATCACCGTCATTAAAGCGCACAGTATGATTACGCGCTTAACTGCTTTAAGGTAGGATAATCAATGTACCCCTCAGGGCCATTAGCATAGAAGAATTCTGGACGCGGCTCATTCAGGGGCGCATCAATTCGCAGACGCTCCACTAAGTCAGGATTGGCGATAAAGTTTCGTCCGAACGCCACTGCATCAATTAATCCTTTCTCAATCAGCTTCTCCGCTTTCTCGGCGGTATAGGCGCCCGCCGCGACAATCACACCGGGGTAAACCTCGCGGATAGCTCGACGAAACGCTTCGCTGAAAGGTTCTCCTCCAGCCCAATCAGGCTCGGAAATATGTAGATAAGCCAGATTACGCTTTGCCAACTCACAGATTAGATAAAGCGCCGCTTTCTCCTCATCTTCGTAATGATCCAGACCATTGTATGGCCCTAACGGATAGATACGGATGCCAACCCGATCAGAACACCAACTTTCAATAGCCGCATCCACCACCTCCAGTGCGAAACGCGCACGATTTTCAATACTGCCGCCATATTCATCATCACGCTGATTGGCAGAAGGCGACAAGAACTGATGAATAAGGTAACCATGTGCGGCATGGATTTCCATCATGTCAAAGTTAGCTTCTTGTGCATTGAGGGCTGCCTGACGGAAATCATTGACAATTTGGTGAATTTCATCTTTCTCCAGAGCACGCGGCTTAGAGGTATTGATTCGAATCACATTACCTTCCGTGTCTCGCACCGAAGTCCGCGCGTTAGCCGATATCGCAGAAGGTGCCACAGGGGCTAGTTGATTCGGCTGGAGAGAAGAGTGAGACATTCGCCCCGTATGCCATAGTTGCACGTTGCTAAGACCACCAGCCTGATGAATTCCTTCATTAATTTTTTTCCAGGCGCTTATCTGTTCAGGAGTATGCAAACCGGGCGCGCCTGAATAACCTTTCGCCTGAAATGAAACCTGCGTCGCCTCAGTGATGATCAATCCAGCGCTAGCACGTTGACGATAATATTCAGCCATCATTAGCGTGGGAATATCGCCGGGTTCAGTATTTCGTAAGCGAGTAAGCGGCGCCATAAAAATACGATTGGGCGTAGTAATAACACCTATTTTTAGTGGATTAAACAGATGGGGAAATTTCATAAATCCTCCTTTATATGAGACTGCGAAATACTCAGACAAGAAAACGTAATTGCATTATTTTTTGGTGAGAAGAAGGATAATTGGTAGGAAAATTAGGTTCAATAGTTTTAATTTGACGCACAAATTCGGCGAATTCATAATGCATTGTTTTAATTAATTTTAATTTCAATTAGGGAGAGTATGTACCTTAATATGGGAGCGATATTCCCCAAGTTACCAATAATCAAACCTCAGCATTGACCCAATGGCATTAAGTAACATCGGAAGAACTTAATATGAAATTAATCTGATTTAACTGCATAATGAAGGGTAGGGAAAGATAAAGTCAAAGACTGTTTAGTTAAAATTCATATCAGTTAAAATTAATAGTAATTAATGCCATTTCTATATTATGAAAAATCTAAACGGAAAAAGACGCTGATAGTAATTAAGAATAAACAAAGACCACCAGAGAAAAAGACCTTTTAAGTGGTCTTTTTTGTTTCTTTTCTCAACAAAGAAAGCTACTATAAGACTTACTAATAAGTCTTTTGGAGTGTTTTTATGGCCAACATAATTCTGTCAGATATTAGCGCAAGCGTTAGTGAGCTTAAAAAGAACCCTATGGCGACCCTTAGGGCCGGGGCTGGATACCCTATTGCGATCCTAAATCGTAACCAACCCGTGTTTTATTGTATTCCTGCGGAGCTCTATGAACAGATACTTGATGCTTTGGACGATCAAGAGCTTATTCGACTGGTAAATGAGCGTAGAGAGCAGGCATTGGTTGATGTAGATTTGGATAATTATCTATGACCTATAGAGTGAAATTCAGGGAAGATGCACTCAAGGAGTGGAAGAAACTTGATAAATCAGTCCAACAACAATTTGCTAAGAAGCTGAAAAAGTGCTGTGTTGAACCTCATATTCCATCAGCGAAACTTCGAGGCATGACGAATTGCTACAAAATAAAATTACGCGCTTCTGGTTTTCGCTTGGTTTATGAGGTTATAGATAATGTGTTGATTATCGCCGTAGTAGCAGTTGGTAAGCGCGAACGAAGTGAAGCATATGAGCTAGCAAGTAAGAGACTAAGATAGGCAAGAGAATGTCAGATGCTCTGCCATCAATTATGATGCAAAATTCAAATCTGGAACTACCTCAATCTGGGGGGGAATCGTCTCCCCGTTATTGGTTTGATAATAACAGATAATCCCTAACTTAACGGGAGAAAGGTAACATGCCCGTTTCGCAGGCAATTGGCAGACTGACGAAATCATGATGCGAAAGGAGATTTCGAAATGCTCCGAAGATGCCCGCGAATTTATAGCGTACTCATTTCCAAGTAAGAGGTTTATTCATGATTTTAAAAAATATCAATCTGTTGAAAGTCGCACTTATTGTTGCCCTTGTAACAAATCAATCTTTTGCAGCAAATAATGTCGCATTCCTAAATAATCCCTCACCGCAACATGTCAAGGATATCGGTAATTTTGTTGTGAAACGAACTGAAAAACCATTTTTTTCCGATGTTATATTATTCGCAGCCAATATTAACAGCAGCACCTCTAATATCCCTGTACTATTTTACAACAATGAAATAAGTTCGATACTCAAAGAAAATATTTCCCTAGTACGCAATTTACAAAAAAAGGGCATCAGAGTTCAACTATCCTATCTAGGCAATCATCAAAATGCAGGTTGGTCATGTAATATGAGTAAAGCAACGGCAACAAAACTTGCCAATGAAATGGTAAGTGATGTCGCTAAATACGGGCTGGATGGAATCAACATCGATGATGAATATTCAACATGCTCCGGTAACCGTCAATCCTTCTATTGGGTAGCGGATGCGATCAAAAGCCATCCACAATTTGCCAACAAGATACTGACCAAAGCCCTGTGGTCAGATTATATCTATTTCAAGGGACCGACCAACATAGCAAACTTACTGGATGCAGGTTACGAGATGACTTACACCAACGCCAGTGTCAGTAAGCTGGCTCCGTACGTTAACTTCGGGATGAAAAAGGAAAACTTGTTATTGGGTGTCTCCCCCGAAAAGAATTCGGTATCCACAGTGCAGAATATTACCCGCTCGGTCATCAATAATGGATATAGTGGGATGATGGTCTGGTCACCTAATACAATATTTACCATTGACCAGGCATCTCAATATTACACCCAAATCATCAAAGCAGAAGAGGGGGTAAATGAAGAAGTTATCTATGTCCCGGATACAATCAAGGCAATGCAGGCCAGTCAATAACATTAATATGCATTAGTTTAAACGGATAGAAAATTCAAAAACTTTCTATCCGTGAAATTGTTTATTTAATTCTCTATTACAATGAAATTAATCCCTTGGTTAATTAAGAGGGAGCCAGTAATACGTACTGGTATCAATCATCCGAAAAAACCACAAAGTAAACATTGTGTGAAGTTATATGAGGCTATCTTATGAAGAGTGAGTTTAAAGAAGGATTTTGTACTCTCTGTAGATCTAGATGTGGCACTGTCAACGAAGTTTGTAACGATACACTGATAAAAATCAAGCCAAACCCGAATCACCCGACCGGCAACGCCATGTGCATGAAAGGTAAAGCGGCCCCAGAATTGGCTCACAGTCCTAACCGGATTCTTTATCCTCTTCGTAGGACAAATCCCAAAGGTGACGCAGATCCAGGCTGGGAAAAAATCACCTGGGATGAAGCTTTGAAGTATGTTGCTGAAAAACTGGCTTTCTATAAGGCAGAGTCTGGTGCGGAATCGGTTGCTTTCTCAGTCACCTCACCAAGTGGAACACCGCTTAGTGACAGCCTTGAATGGATAGATCGCTTCGTTCGAAATTTCGGCAGTCCTAACGTCTGCAATGGTACAGAGGTGTGTAACTGGCATAAAGACGAGGCACATAAATTTACCTTTGGGTGCAGTATTCCTGTGGCTGATTACAGAAATGCCGAGTTGATTATTTTATGGGGGCACAATCCAACAAATACATGGCTTGCGCAAGCTGAAGCTATTGGGGCGGGAAGAAATGCAGGCGCCAAACTTATCGTTGTAGATCCCAGATATACGGCTCTTGCTAAAGAATCTGATAATTGGCTCAACATCAATCCTGGGACGGATGCCGCATTAGTTCTCGGGCTAATCAATATCATCATAAACCGAAGAGGATATGATCAGGCGTTTGTCGCACGGTGGACGAACGCCTCATTGTTAGTACGAAATGATAATGGTCTTTTCTTAAGAGAAAAAGATATAAACATTTCAGCCAGGAAAAACAGATATGTTGTCTGGAATAACATAACTCAGTCTCCGCTAATGTATGATATTCACGAAAATGTGCCATGTGATGAGAATGATAACTATGCTTTATTCGGCGAATTTTCAATTAACTCAGCGGAAGATGTAAATAAAAAAATACAATGTAAATCTGCATTCCAACTACTTATAGATGAGTGTCAACAATATACACCTGGATATGTAGAAAAAATCACAGGTATAACCAAAGAAAAACTCCTACATGCAGCAGATTTAATCATGTCCTCCAAACGCATTGCTTATCATTCCTGGACTGGTGTGGCTCAACATACCAATGCAACCCAAACTGAACGAGCAATTGCCGTGCTGTACGCATTAACGGGATGTTTTGATACTCAAGGAAGCAATAGGGTGTACAATAAACATCCAGTTAATCCTGTGAATGCCCGCGGGCTTATGCCGAAGGAACAGCAAGAAAAAGCTCTTGGCTTCAAGGAAAAACCGTTGGGGCCGCCACTAGATGGTTGGATAACATCACAAGATCTGTATCAAGCAATCTTGCACAAACGGCCTTACCCCATTAGAGCTATGATGGCATTTGGTACCAATATGTTGTCATCTCATGCTGACACCAAAATTGGGATAGAGGCGCTAAAACAGCTTGAGTTTCACGTTCATTGTGATCTCTTTGAAACGCCTACAGCACATTATGCTGACATCTTACTCCCCGTGAATACGCCTTGGGAAAGAGAAGGGCTACGTGTAGGATTTGAGATTTCAGCCGAGGCAGAGGAGCTAGTTCAGTTAAGACAAAGAATGATTTCACCTCGGGGAGAAAGCCGGTCAGATAATGAAATTGTCTTCGACTTGGCCTGTCGCTTAGGCATGAATGAGATATTTTTTAATGGCAGCGTTGAAGCGGGATGGAATTATATTCTTGAGCCTATTGGCTTGACCGTAGAGGCGTTAAGAAAAAAGCCGGCAGGCATTTCAATTCCATTGATTCAGCATGATCGGAAATACGCAAGCATCGATCCTGTAAAGAACACAATTAAAGGTTTTGATACCGAAACAGGAATGGTTGAAATCTATTCTGAGAAATTGTTGCGACATGGTTATCCACCACTACCGATATATTCTGAACCCAAAGAGAATTTAAACTCTGAGTCACATTTCCCTTATCGACTGACCTCGGTAAAAAATGGCTTCTATTGTCATAGCCAACAGAGAAGTTTAGCCAGTCTACGTAAAAAATCACCTTATCCGAAACTTGAGATAAACAGTCGATTGGCCGAAGAGAAAGGTATTAAAAATGAAGATTGGGTAGAGGTCATCACTCGCAACGGCAAGGCACGTTTTAAAGCCTCGTTAGATGATCATATTGCTTACGATACGATAATTGCCGAGTTTGGTTGGTGGCAAGCGTGTCCCGATTATGGGAAAGAGGGTTTTCCCGTCATAGGAAGAAACAGCAGTAACTATAATGCGCTCATTTCTGACGACTCTTACGATCCTATCAGCGGCGCTTCTCCGCTCCGTTCATTCCGCTGTGATATTAAACTCGCGGAAGATGTCAACCCGGAGAGAAGAGCGTGGCAGGATCGTAAAACGTTTCGTGTTGTAGAAACAAAACCCGAAGTTAAAGGTGTTAAAACGGTTATTCTTGAGTCAAAAGATGGAAGCATGTTGCCTGATTATGAACCCGGTCAGCACATCACCGTACAAGCTGCTATACCTGGTCAGGATGACCCTGTTATCAGGGCCTACTCCTTGACAGGAACGGCAACCCTCAACGGTAGAAAAACTTACAGTATCTCCGTCAGGCACCAAAAAGGCACAACATCTGACGGGAAGACTTTTGAAGGTGTCATGTCTTCATATATTAACGGGGCATTGGTCGCAGGAGCCGAAGTGGATCTGACGCCTCCGGGCGGAAATTTTATTATTCCGCTTAATACTAAGCAACCTGTTGTTATGTTGGCAGGAGGAATCGGTATTACGCCATTTATAAGTTATCTTGAATCTCTTCCAGCTAACGGTGAAAAGCCTGAACTCTTATTGCTGTATGCTAATCAAAACAGCAATACACATGCCTTTTCTAAAAGGCTAAAAGAGCTTGAGTCAAAAATTAACAAGTTGAAAGTAATCAACTATTACAGCAATCCGCTGCCAGTGGATGTTGAGGGTATTAATTACCAGCATCATGGATATATTACTGCGGATGCCGTTCCTGCAACACTGATTGAACAGCAAGCTCGTTTTTATATGTGTGGCCCGACTCCTATGATGAAAACTTTCGCAGAAGGCTTACTCACTCGAGGAGTTCCGCCTTTTGATATCTATAAAGAGATGTTCCGATCGCTAACTCCGGTAAAAATTAAAGATGGGAAGAGTTTTGCAATTAAATTTGAAAAATCTGGCGTTCTGCTTGAATGGTCTCCTGACAAAGGGACACTCCTTAATTTTAGCGAAAAAATGGGTATAAAGATGGCAAGTGGATGCCGGGTTGGGCAGTGTGAAAGTTGTGCTGTGAAATTAAAAAGTGGAGAAGTGCGACATTTGAATGACGTAGAACCTTCAGAGCAAGGGATGTGCCTTACTTGTCAATGTATACCTATCACTGATATTTCCATTGATGCCTAAAAGAACACTAAGTTAACTCGCGGAAGCGTTCAGGGAGAAATGTGCGATGATGACATTTCTCTCTCATTCATTGCCGAGGTCACTGATGCCGTCAAAAGGATAGGGGACTTAGAGTTTGTATCTAGTGAAAATTAAGTCCATAAAATAACCTGCATATATTTAATTGAATTTATTGAAAATAAATTTAAGCTTGATTTTAGTGAGTTTTCTCATACCCAAGATAGTAAATTCAGCATTCAGAAATATTTAAATTACAGGCTCAAGTATCAGGCATAATCTTAAACGTAATCATATATTTGATAATCTAATCCCCCATATAAACACCAGCCTCATATCTTTTAATAACAAAATATGTCAGTCTGTAATAAAATAAATAACGACATAATTAATTTATATTAATTAAGTTAAATTGGATTTTTAAATTCCCTGTACTACTCTTTTCTATAGCAGCTTTTGATTTATATAAACCGCCTCTGCCTTTGCAAGATAATTAATTGCTGCTACAGATCTATATGATTATCACGGCAAACATAAATAACCTGACTATGTTATTTATATAACCTGCTATACCTGTTATGTAAGCCAATGAGCTAATCACATAACTCTAATATTCTATTTATAGGATTTATAGGTGAAATTATGTCAGCAGAATACAAGATTTATATCATTAACCAGCAAGATAAAAAGAAAAAGTTTTGGTGCTTTCTTAGTGAACCACAATCAGAAGTAAGTGATAAGGTGTTTGCTAACTCATCAACTTATATGACATTATCTAAGTATGAAATAGGAGATGAAAACGCTTTTATTATTCCGCTTGAATTTAAATTGAAGGCTAGTTCACACAATAAGGTAGTAGGTATGAGCTCAAAAATATCTACTCATTCCCTAAAAGATATAGAATTAGGTAGCATATGGAAGGCAGAATTTGATTCTAGCGACGAACATATAAACCCATATTTAAGTAAGTTGAGTGAAGAAACTGAACCAAACCAAGTCGGAATTAAAATAAATGGTTTCGATTTGACAGAGCAAGAAATTAATCAGTGGTATAGCTGTCTTACATTTGGTATTAAATCAGGCGCGGGTTTTATTGGCTATTCCTGGCTCCCATCACCTAGCGACACATATCACATTCAGCCTAAGATAAAATTTTATGTTAAAACTGGAGAGTATATTGAGAATCAGCTTATCAAAATGAGTGACGTGTCTAGCGATTCTGCATTTATTACAGAAGAAAACTTTGATAAAAGAAAGGAATGTACAGTTATTTATACGACTACCGGGGAGTGGAAAGTTAAACCTGGTAAACCTTCACAGCTACTCCATGATAATTCATTAGTGGAAAGTTTGGTTTCTGCCCATATCAATTTAACTGCATCCCATTCTGCTTTAGTTGAATTGGTCGAAAAGAACTATAGTGAAAATAACTCCAGGCAAGAAAAAAGAGTATCCGATATTGAAGAAACTACTCTTTGGTACATAAGTGCAGTTATTACCCTTGTTGCCGGTGTTACTTACAAAATGTTAGTGCCAATCTTAAAGCAAAAAATAGTAAGTTATTTGTATGGAAATGACTTTGAATTGAAAGAGATAAAGATTGTTGAGTCTGGTATTGAATTTACATATTCCTTAAAAGAGGGGGGCATTTTAAGAGGTAATAAAAATAATGAACACCTGTTAGATATAACCAAGAAGGCTTTGGACTATGAAAAGGGAGAACATCTTATTCAAAGCTATAAGATTACAGATTAAAAATTATAAAATAAGTTTATTCATCTTATTATAACTTCTTATAGGGCGGCATCTCCGCCCTATATTTTTCTCTATTCTACTTTACAACTGTAAATAGGTTAAAGATTAAATATAAAGAACTTAAATATTTAATTGCGTCCAATATTATTTGCGATCTAATAATACGCGTCATTATTGGAAAAAATAGGAGATTGAACTAAACTCAAATTTCATTCTTTTGGAAGGAGTTATCCATGTCTAAAACCCACTATTCTGAATCATTAAACCTAAAATCTCACTGGATGCCATTCAGCGCCAACCGAAATTTCCAACGCGATCCACGCCTTATCGTTGCTGCCGAAGGAAAATGGCTAAAAGACGATAAAGGTCGCCAGATTTATGACAGTCTGTCCGGTCTTTGGACCTGTGGAGCCGGCCATACCCGGGTAGAAATTCAACAAGCTGTCGCGGCTCAATTGAGCACCCTCGATTACTCACCCGGTTTTCAGTTCGGTCATCCCTTGTCGTTTCAATTGGCAGAAAAAATTGCCAATTTAACACCCGGTGATCTCAATCACGTCTTTTTCACCAGTTCAGGTTCTGAGACTTTAGATACTTCGGTCAAAATGGCTCAAGCCTACTGGCGTGTGAAAGGCCATCCCACGAAAACCAAACTGATTGGCCGTGCCCGTGGTTATCATGGCGTCAATATCGCGGGTACCAGTTTGGGAGGAATTGGCGGCAATCGCAAAATGTTTGGACAACAGTTGATGGACGTAGATCACTTACCCCATACGTTACAGGCCAATATGGCATTTACGCCAGGTATGGCAGAAACCGGCGGCGTGGAGTTAGCCGATGAGATGCTCAAGTTGATCGAACTGCATGACGCCTCCAATATCGCGGCGGTCATTATCGAGCCGGTGGCGGGTTCCGCCGGTGCGATTATTCCACCCAAAGGGTATCTACAACGTCTGCGTGAAATTTGTGATCAACATGATATTTTATTGATTTTTGACGAGGTTATTACCGGCTTTGGTCGCATGGGACGCTGGACTGGAGCTGAGTATTTTGGTGTAACGCCAGATATTCTTAACTTTGCCAAACAAATTACCAATGGCGCCATTCCTCTGGGAGGCGTAGTGGCCAGCAGTGAAATTTACGAAGCATTTATGTCTCAGCCACTGCCGGAACACCTTGTGGAGTTTAATCATGGTTATACCTATTCGGCACACCCGGTAGCCTGTGCCGCCGGATTGGCAACCTTGGATCTACTCGATAAAGACAACCTTATCCAGCGCTCCGCAGAACTTGTCCCGCATTTCGAAATGGCCCTTCACTCTCTCACAAACTGCCCAAATGTGACCGACATCCGCAACTGTGGCTTGGTGGGAGCAATTGAATTGGCTGCCCGTGACGGTGATGCCGCTGTACGTCCTTTTGATGCCAGCATGATACTTTGGAAAGCGGGTTTTTACGTACGTTTTAGCGGTGATACGCTGCAATTCGGGCCTATGTTCAATGCTGAACGAGCTGATTTGGATCGTCTTTTTGACGCTGTTGGAGAAGTATTGCATTACATTAACTAAAGAGAGGGATGAACATAAAGGGTATCAATGTGCCATTATAGAAAATCTATAGAAGTTGCTTTATAGCTGATACAGAATTTAACGCTCACTTGATCGGTGAGCGTTATTGATAGTGGCGAATCTTCAACTTTAAAACAACAATTAGAGATAATGAGAGAACAGTGCAAAATGGCATACCGACTGGTCAAAAACGAATCCTTCTCGTATTGGATCTTCGTGTTCTGAATCTTAAACCTTCGAGTTAATTTGGTATAACAAGGAGTAGTTATGAAAATATTAAACATTATAATTTTATCTATATCGACAGTGATAGCTTCTAACGCTTTAGCCAATGAGATTAGAGCAAGGGATTTAGGCATTCCTTTCTCTGGAGTAACCGGGAAATATAATGCGATTACAGATGTTAGTGGTGTAGAAGTTGGCTATTCAACCATAATAGAAGGCGATGGAAAGCTAGAGGTTGGCAAAGGACCAATAAGAACAGGCGTGACAGCGATATTTCCAAGAGGAAAGAAATTTAGCCCGGTATTTTCTAGTACATTCTCTTTAAATGGGAATGGAGATATGACAGGCAATCAATGGGTCAAAGAAAGTGGTTTCCTGGAAACGCCAATATTAATAACCAATACTCATAGTGTTGGTGTTGTTAGAGATTCAACAATTAGCTGGATGTTTGATAATAATCTAACGTCGCCACTAAAAGATGATTTATTTTGGTTATTACCTGTGGTTGCAGAAACGTGGGATGGAATATTAAATGATATAAACGGTATGCATGTAAAGAAAGAACATGTATATCATGCGTTGAATAGCGCCAAATCAGGGCCGATAGAAGAGGGTAATGTCGGCGGCGGAACAGGAATGAACCTTTTTAAGTTTAAAGGAGGCACAGGTACTTCATCAAGAATTCTAGATAAAAAAGATGGCGGATATACTGTTGGCGTTCTTGTTCAAGGCAACTTTGGTGATAGGGATGATTTGATTATTGCTGGGATTCCAGTGGGTAAAGAAATACAGGATCTCAAGCCGATATATCATGGAAACAAGAAAGAAATAAAGGATGCCGGTTCTATAATAGCGGTGGTAGCCACAGATGCACCATTAGCTCCTCACCAATTAGAAAAAATAGCTAAACGAGTATCTCTTGGGCTGGCAAAGGTAGGTGGGGTAGCCAGAAATACCAGCGGTGAGATATTTATTGCATTCTCAACCGCAAATAGTGATGCATTCTCTAGAGAAGATATAAAAACAATAAAAATATTGTCAAATGATAAACTAGATCCTTTATATGAGGCCACAATAAATGCAACAGAAGAAGCAATAATTAATGCTATGATCGCCGCCAAAAAAATGGTTGGGAGAAATGGCAATACTTCGTTTTCTATTCCTAAAGACAGAGTTCAAGAGATATTAAAAAAACATAATATCTTAGCTCAAACTCAATCTGACACTTCAATTTAAAAAAACAAGTTACCGAGTTTGATTAAAGGTTCTATACCCTATGGATTTCAAGATGCGTCGCGACGGCAAGGGAGTGAATCCCCGGGAGCATAGAGAACTATGTGACCGGGGTGAGCGAGTGCAGCCAACAAAGAGGCAACTTGAAAGATAACGGGTATAAATCTGAAATTGAAGTCGGTAACTACCATCCTTCAACAACATGCTTCAACAATACGATGTAGTATTTGGAATATCTAAATTCACCGGCGGTAATTGTCCAGAAGAACGGCCAATGGTAAAATTTCCTATCTCAGACTTTAACATTTATTTCAGGATTTTTCGCAATGCCGTGGACATTTTCACATCCAGCAGCCGTTTTTCCTTTGAAAAATCTTCCGGGGGGAAGGTTATTGAATTTACCTGCGCTAATTATGGGTAGTTTGTCTCCTGATTTCTTTTACTCTGTTGGGTTATATGATGTAGCAACTACTGCGCATCACTTACCCGGATGGTTTTATACCACATTTCCTTTATGTCTATTGATATTTTTAATTGTACGTCTTTTGTCATATCCTTTATCCGTCCTTTTCCCCATACCCTTTGCTCGTTATGAAAAACAGAGCTATAAGAATAGAATTATTTTTGTGCTGTCGTTATTTCTAGGAGCTGTAACTCATATTGTCTGGGATGCATTCACACACGATAAAGGTTTTTTTGTCGAGCTAATTCCTCTATTAAAATTACGAATTTTTCATTCCATTATCAACGGGCAGGGGATAAGTATATATAAAATCCTACAGCATCTCAGTTCATTGTTAGGGTTATTGTACCTCACCATGAAGTATTGGAGATATCAGAAAACATTGGCTCCTGTTATTCAAAAAATGAACAAAAGAAAACTTTACTATTTGATTGTTATTGGATTTATCTCAGGGTTTTTAACATGCCCTGTAGCATTGTTTTTATCCTGGGAGGTATCGGGGATAAATATGAGCAGGTTTATTTTTAAGGAACTTACTCTGTCTGTACCAGTTTTTTCTATTATTCTGGTATTTATTGCGTTATGGATAAGGTATTACTCTGAGAAGAATAAACCTGTTTAATAAAAATCTATTGGCATTTATATTGATTCAAACAACGTAGTCAATAACAAAGGAAAATAGGAAATATTATTATTCATGATAAAAGCAAAAACCCCGTTATTTTTAACGAGGTTTATGTGTATTCTTTAAAAATCTTTAATTTATCCTACCTTCATAGTAAGCTTGGAAAGCATTATATCCAGTGTGAAATTCGCAAGGTCCAATACGACTTTTAAAATACCATGTCATTCTTCCAAATCTAGTATCCTCTGTGAATACATTAGCAAAATTATCATAAGGATTAACAACATATCTATAATACTTACCCCCAGTCATATATTGTGGTTCCTGAGAATTACAAAGTCCTGCCGATGCAGTACCAATTCCTCCGATTAATGCTGTTGTTAATGCCCCAACTGTTAATAATTTCTTGAGCATAAAACTCTCCTCAAATAGTTTCAGAATTTACATATTTAAACGTATTTTTTACCAAAATCATATGTGATAATGTATGCAAAATATAAATCACCACATCGATGATGTTACAATTTTAAAATTCAAAAACTGCTTATATTTTTCATCCTAGGTTATAAACCTAACTTCCACTTATCATAATAGTACCAGAAATCAAAAAGGGCAAATCTAATATATAATGACAATTTATTTTTCTATAGTTTCCTATGAAACCATCTTTAATATCAGTATATTTAACCTCTCTAGAATTTATGATTTATCTCACATATTTAATCTGAAAAGGTAACAATATAGCGGCGTCTTAAATAAGGGTAAATCGGCACTGACAATTGAGATAAAAAGAAATGCGCTTATATTTAACTCACTCAAACCGGTGGATTTTCTGGTAATAATGTCAACTATCCTGACCCTGGATGTTCTTAATGTGATTAACAGCAAACATTTTACTTCATATTTTTTCAGAATAATTAGGGTAAAAATTCTTTTTATAATTATTGCCTTCAAATGCTATATCTATTAACTATAATACTTCCGAATAAGTACTCTCATCGTAATTATGTGGCTGCCAAATAAAAACATTCATGATTTCCAAAAACATTATTTTTATTTTCATAATAAATTCACTTTTTATATTTTCATATGAAAAGTGAATTTAATTTAAAAGTTAATCTTCAAACACAACCAAACATAAGCTTCAAAAAGTACCATTGTACTCATCCAGAAAAGTAGGAGAGGAGGGTGACAACATATTATTGGGACGGAGTATCTATCCTTCTGTAATACTGCGATGCTGTCCACTTTGGCGAGTCGGGCTTCATATCCCTATTCCAATCTTCCCCGTATCCAAAATTTCGGTAACTAATACCGTCACTGCCAGCACTAAAGAAGAACGCACCATTTGTTTATATCGGTACTTTTGTAAATCAATCAATTGCTGATCAATCACATCCTCTGGTTGGTCAAAGCGCATCATTTCAGGTAAAACCCCCATACAGTGCAACATCCTGACTGGACCGATGATTTCATCATCCGTAAATTCATAGCGCTGCTGTTCTTGCTGTAACGTTTCATTTAAAGCCAGAAAAAGTTCGATGTCTTCATAGATTTCACGGGAAATAGCGCCAAGCGCATAAGCCAATTTAAGTCTGACTGCCAGTTCGCCCAGCGGGCCATCTCCCTGGAGGAGCGGTTCAACAGCATATTTCACGGCATAATCATCTTTACGGAAAACTTTTAGCATCAATTGGTCAATAGCTCCCGTTATCAGGTGGATCACTTCCTGAATAAATGGCTTGACCTCAGTTCGCTTGTTGAGCCGTTCGAGGAGTTGGTTTTCTGTTTTTTGTCTATTTTCCATGATGATTCTTCACTTCACAACGACGTTGTTCCCTGTCGCTATGAAGTGAATTTTAACAGTTTCATTAAGTATAGAAATTGATTACCGTGTTCACCGGATAAGTGCCCCTAAGCGCTGATATTCACTGCATATACGCTCAATAATAGGAAACTGAACATCCAGTCGGCAAATATGGAGAACTGCCTGTTTTATACCTTCCTCGTTAATAATCCTTCTCATTTCTACAGCCTGCGGATCAGAATCACTCCTGAAACGCAAAGCCGCAGCAATGCCTGTAATCAGGTTATCGTTCGCCGAATGATACGTCAGAGTCCCTAATAACGGCTTAATTAACCTGTCCTCCGGGCTGAGTTTACGTATCGGCTGACGCCCGACGCGTTCTACATCATCCTGTAAATAGGGGTTAGCAAAGCGATTCAGTATCTTTTCTATATATTGCGCATGATTATCAGGGGAGAAACTGTAACGCCTTATCAATACCCGCCCACTTTCTTCCATTGCGCCTTTAACAATGGTACGAATCTGAGGATCATTGATTGCGGCACAAATCGTCTTATGACCGAAGAGTTGTCCCAAATAAGCCGTGATGGCATGACCAGTATTGAGGGTAAACAGTTTACGCTCCACAAACGCCATCAAGTTATTGGTCAGTTCCATGCCGTTGATAGTCGGGATTTCCCCTTTAAATTGTGTCTGGTCAACAATCCACTCACTGAATGTTTCAACGGTGACATCCAAAGGCTCATCGTTGGCGGCATCTGTTGGCGGCACAATTCTGTCTACGGCTGAATCAACAAAACCGATATGCCGTTGTACCCATTCATGATCTACCTGTGGAATAACTGCCAGTACATGCTGTTTCAACTGGCTAGTTCCGCGAACCATATTTTCACAGGCAATAATGTTCAAAGGTCGGTCATTGTCTGTTTCTTTGCGCAACATGATGCCTTTTGCCAATGTTGTGGCGATCTTCTCCAATACCTGCGGGCCAACGGCGGTTGTCACCATGTCAGCCTGTACAATGTATCCCACTGTTTTCGGATCAGAACTATTGATGGCATTAACTTGTCGCACGCTTTCAACGCGATGTTGTTCTTTGCCCACAATATGAACCTGATAGGACTGCTTATGTGCCAACTGGTCAACCAGCGGCTGGTTAATATCAGCAAATGTCATATCTGAATTAGCATCCGCCAGAAGTTTACCGATAAAGCCTCGACCAATATTACCGGCGCCAAAATGAATCACTTTCATGATAAACCTCTCTGCTCAAGCGGCACTTTCCCTGATAAGATTTCCAGCACTTCCTGAACACTCTGCGTTTTGCTCAGGCGCTCAATCACGCCGTCTTCATCAAACGTGCGGGTAATGTGGGCAATGACTTCAATATGCTTATTACTACGAGCCGCAATACCTATCACCAGACAAGCGATTTCGTCAGACTCTTCACCAAATTGAACACCGGCCGGATATTGGCAAATCACGATGCCTGTTTTAAGCACCCGGTCTTTCGCGTCAATCGTACCGTGAGGAACGGCAATAGATTCCCCCAGATAGGTAGACGTTAGCTTTTCTCTTGCCAGCATCGCATCCACATAGTCCGGTTCGACATAACCACCTTCCACCATCTTGTTGCCGGCAAAACGGATCGCTTCTTCTTTGGTCTGTGCGGTCAGATTAAGGTAAATATGGCTCTCATTCAGTGTAAATAGCTGATCCTCCTGGTTTTCTTCGTCATAATATTCATCATTGGCAGCCGCGATAGACCGGCGCGCAATCCTGCCATCGTTTGCCGCATTCGGGTGCTTTTCTGCTATCAATCGGGTAACAAGGTCGCTGTATACCTGACTGTTCAGAAAATGGGTCAGTGAGATATGAATGGCGCCCGGCGCAAAGATTTTTGCCCTGTCTGTCAAATCCCGGTGCGTCACCACGATATCCACATCATCTTTCAGATCGTTTATCGCCATGTTGGTAACAGAAATGTCAATCAATCCCGCATCATGCACTTTTTTCGCTAGTAAGCCCGCACCCATCGCGCTTGACCCCATACCCGCGTCACAGGCAATCACAATTTTTTTCACGTGGGATAAATTTTTATTATGGCGGTCTGTCAGAGCGGCTTCTCTCTGTTTATTCGCCAAGTTGGGTGCTTTCATCTCACGTACACGCTGAGTGGCATAGCTCAAAGCATCTTCATCACCGATACGGGTTCTCTTCAGCAAAATGGCTGATACCAGAAATGAGACCAATGTTGCACTACACACTGAAAGAATCACACCAATAAGAGAAGATTTCGGCGTCATCAGCAGTACAGCAAAAATAGAGCCAGGAGATGTCGGAGAAATCAGTCCAGCATGGAATACCCCCATGACGAAAACTCCTGTCATGCCGCCAAGGATCAATGCAATCAGCAAACGAGGATTCATTAATACATACGGGAAGTAGATTTCATGAATACCACCAAGGAAATGAATGATGGCCGCACCGGAAGCCGTATGTTGGGCATTCCCTCTGCCAAAGAACATATAAGCCAGCAAAACACCTAACCCCGGCCCTGGATTTGCTTCAATCAGGAAGAAAATAGAGGCTCCCGTTTCAGTTGCCTGATGAATCCCTAGGGGAGAGAAAATACCGTGGTTGATTGCGTTGTTGAGGAACAGAATTTTTGCCGGTTCGACAACGATAGACGTCAGCGGCAGCAGATTATATGTGACTATCACATTCACACCGGCAACCAGAACTTTTGATATCTCAGCAATTAGAGGACCAATTGCCAGATAGGCAAGTATTGCAAGAAGCATCCCGATAATGCCTGATGAAAAGTTATTCAGCAGCATTTCAAAACCGCTTTTAACTTTACCTTCCACCCGGCGGTCAAAATGACGGATGGCAAAACCTCCTAATGGGCCTGCGATCATAGCCCCCATAAACATAGGAATCTCTGCGCCGGCAATGACCCCAATGGTTGTGATAGCGCCAACGGCACCACCGCGCTCGCCACCGACCAGGCGGCCTCCTGTATAGCCAATCAGCAGGGGGAGCAGATAGGTGATCATAGGGCCGACAAGTCGCGCCAGCGTCTCATTCGGGAACCAGCCAGTCGGGATGAATAGGGCAGAGATAAGCCCCCACGCAATAAAAACACTTAGGTTGGGCATGACCATATTACTGAGAAAGCGCCCAAAATTCTGTACCTTTAATTTGATATTTGATGTTACCATGACAAAACCTCGTGGTACGAGAAAGATAAGGTTTGGTAGACGTTATCGCCAAATAACGCCTGTTGATTGTTGAACACCTTCACTTTATCACGCCTTTTTTCGGATGCGTACCGCGAGGTTTTTTTGTGATTAATATCACCAAGCTCCTCTTCTTCGCCCCTTATTTATCTTGCTCAGATCACATTTTACTCATGCAGAAAAATTAAATCGCTCAAACATTAACCTTAAAACAAAAATAACGTGAACTAAATCACTTTTTATTTAGTGGGCATTTTTCTTAAATAGAGAATTAGATCACAAAATATCTTTATCCAAAACGGGATATGACGCTCAGTGGAACGAAAACTCACGTTAAGGGATTTGATGAGTCTCAATCTTAGGATTTTCAATCGACCACTGGAAACTTCCTGATCATGAACATAACGCCCAGCAAGGGCGCTATGTTCTAAAAACTTTTGCAAGCGGGACTGCACCCTGTAAGCTATATGCCAACTCAGAAAGGTGCGGTTATTTCAGGTGTTTCTGTAGTGCTGCGCCGACCTGTTCTATTGCCGTTCTGACTGTTGGCTCTTTACTCAGCGGATTAAGCAGACCAAAATCATGGATCATGCCGTTATAGCGGGTAACCGTCACTGGTACACCTGCTGCATCCAGCTTACGACCGAATGCCTCGCCCTCGTCACGCAGTACGTCTAGTTCAGCTGTCTGAATCAGTGTCTGCGGAAATCCTTTCAACTGGCCGGTGCTGGCTCGCAGCGGAGAAGCAAGAATATTGTTACGATCTGCGGCGCTGGTTGTGTAATTGTCCCAGAACCATTGCATCATATTTCTCGTGAGAAAATAGCCATT
Source organism: Photorhabdus namnaonensis (assembly GCF_001684335.1). Classification (GTDB taxonomy): domain Bacteria; phylum Pseudomonadota; class Gammaproteobacteria; order Enterobacterales; family Enterobacteriaceae; genus Photorhabdus; species Photorhabdus namnaonensis. The sequence goes on along the minus strand of NZ_LOIC01000088.1, from coordinate 166,515 downwards.
TTCATACTGGTTATAGGACACAGTATTGAAGTCTGCATTCGTAACAGGCCACAGCATTACGTTATAGCGTATTTCTGGTCCACCATACTGTTTCGCCTGCAAGGCAACGGAGGCTACCATATTACCTCCGACACTGTTGCCAACCAGGCCCAGACGGCTTCCGTCAACACCAATTTCCTTACCGTTCGCTGCCACCCATTTCGTGGCTTCATAAGCCTGACTGATGGCCACAGGAAAATGGGCTTCTGGAGACGCAGTGTAATCCACATACACAGCTACGGTGCCGGATGCCCTGACCAGATCACGGATTAAACGTTCGTGAGTCGGGAAATCACCCAGCACCCATCCACCGCCATGAAAGAACATGAACACAGGCAGCATTCCGATTGCGTTCTCCGGTTTCACGATTTTCAGCTTAATGTCCTGACCGTTAACGGTTATCGTTTTTTCAGATAGCTGTGCGGCAGACAGTTTTGCGCCTTTTTGTACATCCGACAGCACCTGGCGGGCTTCCTGCGGGGTCATCTGTTCTATCGGTCTGCCGTGACCGGAATTCAGAACATCAAGAAATGCCTGTACACCAGTCGTCGGTGCCGGGGAATTGACGGGTTGTGTTGCGGCGGTAGAAGTCATGGAGGCAAATAAGGCAGAGGTCAGGAGAGCAGATACTGGTTTCATAATAATCCTCGGTAAATTGTGTGGTTGTTGTGTTCTTCAGGGAAGGCTTACATCCCATACTCAAAATTAATATTGCACGAATAATACTTGTACACAATATACTTTTATTCAAATATTATTTATAATTTTTTATACTGATTCCCTGAAAGAGAACATTAAAATGAGCAAAAACAGCATATTAGGCGGACAATTGTGTTTCACCCTGTATTCGGTCACAAATGCCCTGATCCGCCAGTACAGGCCGCTCCTCAAAGAAATTGATCTGACTTATCCGCAGTTCATCGTGCTACTTGCCCTGTATGACCAGGACAATATTCTTCTCAGGGAACTGAGCGAGAAAACGTTGTTTGATTCAGGAACACTGACTCCACTTGTACAAAAACTGGAAGCCAAGAGGTTTTTAAACCGGGTTTCGGTTGCCGGTGATGAGCGGATGAAGAAAGTTGTACTGACTGAAAAGGCTATGGCGCAGAAAGAGTTGATAACAGCTCTTCCTAATCAGATCCGCTGCATCATGCGGATGAAAGATGAGGAACTAGAAATGCTCAGGCAACTTGCCAGAAATTTACTGGAAGACTTATAGGGGCCATGAACTGCCCCCGCTGACTACCCTCAGTTCTGGATGGCCTGAAAAGGAGAGGAGGGCAATAGTATTTCATTGAGCCTTAGCATTTGATCGTAAGGTGAGTTTCCATGTTGAATAAATTGAACCAGTTTGCTCCCAAGCTATATGGAGCAAACCTCCCTCGTATTTCACCGATAGGAAAGGGAGCTGAATTAGATATCGATAACCTGACTATAAGCCGTGAAGCTAATGAAAGAAGGCTCAGCGCCGACTAGTGGAAGGCAATAACTTCTTGAGCACTCACCCAAATCATCGGTCAGTCAACGCTGCTACTGTATGACCATGACGTTGCATCATGGCATCAAACTCGGCATCCAGCTTTGCATTCTGATACACCTCGAATTCCGCTTTACTGATCACTACGGCAGCGCTGCCGTCCTGACGGGTGATTTCAACAGGTTCACCATTGACTGCGGTATCCAGCACCACAGAAATATTGGCTCTGGCCTGAGTTGAGGTATAGGTTTGCATGGTTATCTCCTTAGGTAGAAGTAGGTGTACACATGCAATGTACATATAAAAAGTACATCATTCAACCTATCGTAACACTAGAACAGGAAAGGGTACCAAAACCACCTAGTTCTATGTGAAGTTGTTCATCTTCTAAGGCTATTTAACATAATATACATTAGGCGCACTCTGGTTGTAGCACCAATATAGTCATGTCACTTTGGTATTCTGAAAGAAAAAACCCACTTATTAGCGGGCTTTTCATGGCTTTGATAGAGGGATTATCTTACGAGTGTTTCGACAGCTCACGCCGAGCCAATTCAGCCAAGAATCCGCTGCGGCTATGATACTCACGATGTGAGTTCACGTATTCATCAATTCTACCCAACAAAAGTTGGGGCATAGTAATGTTTAGCTTGACGGCTTTTCCATCGTATTTAGTTAAATCCATGTCAACATAAGCCCAACCGCCGCCGGTGCAATCTTCATTGCTTAGATGGTCAGCGACAGTTCTGGCTTGTACTGGAGCCTCTCCCTTTTCGCTCATGTATTCAAAATAAGTATCTAATGCGTTTTGAGCATCGCTAATAGCGTCGTCAATGGTATCGCCAGCAAAGTAACATCCGATCACGTCTGGCACAAAACCGGAAAACGATCCGTCGTCAGCCTGATGTAAATAAATAGGATATCTCATGCTTACACCTTCTTCTTTGATTAAAGAGCGGCCTTTCAACCGCTTAATTAAGTTATTTCAGTCCTGCTTGTTTAAGTATTTTATTGAACGTCCCAACCGCCAAATCTTTGCGCGGATGCGGAATTACTATCGGGCCGGGTTCCCCTGATTTCTCGAAAACATGGTGCGAACCATTGGCTCGCACAAAATTCCAGCCAACCGCTTTGATTTGCTTTATTAGTTCATCGCTAGACATTATCCCTCTCTTTAATCAAAACCAAGAGAATAATAACACCTCTCATACCCACCATCAACACCAATACCTATGGTGGGTATGAGAAATACAGTAATATATTTCCTTAATGGTCGGCACAGTCTTTTTTATTGAGGGGAAAATACCAGAAAAAATAATTTCATTGAAATGAAACCACGCTGTGCATCTATATTTCCCCTATTTATAATTTTGTTAAACAGCAAGGCTTTGATATAAACCTGTTACCAGCATTTTTAGTTTGGCAACAGGTTTTCGCTACGTGCAACTGATATGGAAATGGAGTGACATTTTAAACTTGGAATAACAACTTACTCTGGGAAGTCGAGTATATCAACATCCATCGACTGGTGAATGATGCGTGAAATGAAGATGTCGCCATCCTGCAACATGTAATAGATGGAATGTTTCTTGAACTCGAAGCGGAGCATTCCTGCGCATACCCAATCACATTCCCTGCCAATCCAGGGAGATGTGGCTAGTAGCTCAAAAGTTCTTTTCAGTTCATCGTGATAACACCTCGCCTGATTTTGACCAAACTGCTGTATCGTATAACGGGCAATATGAAATATGTCTTCATCAGCCAACTCGGAAAACTTATACATTTAAGTCCTTCGCTGCCATTACAAAAATATCATCCATGCTGTTTTTGCTGACGGGGGAATTCAGTCCAGCCAACACCATTTCACGAACATTCTGAATACGCTGCTCGCGAGCCTCCATCAGGCGCAAAGCATCGCGGACAACTTCGGATGTGTTGCCATAACGACCAGATTGGATCATATCACCAACGAACCCGTTGAAGTGCTCACCAAGGGTAACACTAGTTATTCGTGCCATAAAATTCGTCTCTTCATTGTATTACTGAGTAATACAATTATAGCAAGGCATAATTATGATCACCAGTGGACTATAGCCCGCTATGTACCCGAGTGATTTTTACTCAACGGGTTTAGAAAGAGGGATTCCTTTTTGCCCCGCGTAGAAGACCACGAGAGTAGCACTCTCTTTGCCTGTGTAACCGCGATGAGTGCTGTCAACCATCTCGGATAACACCTCTCCCGCCTTTATAAGACGTTTTTCGCCATTGGATTTGTTTTCTGCCGTTAACACTCCGTCCAGTACGTAAGCTACATTAGGTATCGGGTGCTCATGCCAGGCAAGGCTGGTATTTGGAGCAATAGTAATTTTAAGAACTGAAAGCTGAGGAGTGCCTTTAGGGTATCCCTGATAAGACACACCATCCCAAGACTTTTCAGTCTCAAGCAATTTTTCAACGTTAATACCAGTAGTATTATCGCTATGTGCTTGAGTGAAAAACGGAGCAATGAGGAAAGCAAAAGATGTAAAGACCGATAAAGTTTGAATAGATAACCGCATATGGAATCCTTGCGCATAAATTGTTAAGAATACTATTACATCACAATGTCTGTCGAAAACCTTAGGATTTACTTGACCAGTAAACAGGGTCACGCAATAGCTTTATATTAAAGAACTTTGGGAACTAGCCCCCATATTTAAGATGCCCGTCCTCCAAAATTAAATCTAATTAAAACAAAATATTACAGGTTTAAAAAGTTTAACCACGCATTAGAACTATTGCATGCGATTTTGTTGTCAATTACCCTTCTCCTCCCAACAAAATAATAAGGAAAATTTATGAAATTTCGCCATCTGTTTAGTTCATCAAAAATAAGCACTATAAATAAAATCCCTCCCAAACTCCCGTCGCGATTTTTCAAAGCTTCTCTGGTTGTTCTGTTATCCATCAACATAAGTTCATCGTTTGCTGCTGAAACCATCCAAAATGAGCTCCTCACAGATACCAGTCCAATTAAGGTTGCTGCGATCAATGCCGCCCCTGTACGCTTTGATGTGGAAGCTAGCTTAAAAAAAGCGGACCGACTTGTGAAAGAAGCCAAAGCTCAGGGTGCCGTACTTGTAGCATTCCCTGAGCTCTGGCTCCCTGGATTTATCAATGGAGACCCGCAATACGCAATGGGGATGCCTCCTAAGCCTTTTTCAAAATACGTTGATAACTCCATCGAAATCGGCAGCAAAGAGTGGAAAGAGCTCCTGAAAATTGCGTCTGATAACCATGTCTATTTGTCTATGGGGATCTCGGAGAAAAACACCAAGACCAAAAATCTGTATATGACTCAAATACTTGTCGGCTCGGATGGCGTTGTGATTGATAAAAGAAGTAAAATCAATCCTTCACGCGGAGAGCGGGGTTTCTTCTCGGATGCACCTATGGCTGATAACTTGAAAGTCGTTAATACCCCTCTTGGTAGAATTGGCCAGCTTTCTTGTGGTGAACATTTCAAAGTTCTTATGACCTACAATATGATGGCTCAACATGAAAACATTCATATCGCCGCATGGCCCTACAATTTAACTGCTAGAGACAAACTTTGGCGGGAGCAATACTGGCTTCATATGGTTAACACGGCCTCGTACGCATCGAACTCAAACGCATGGACCATCATGCCTTCTATCGGAAAAGCAACCATTTTCGACAACAACGGCTTCATCATTGCCCAAGCTGATAATACCAACAGCAATTTCGTCATTGCTGAAATCGATCGCTCCGGCTTCAAAAGTACGGATGGGAAAAGTGATCCGATATCCTACAACACTCTCAGTCTCCTGAGAAAACATTACCCAGGTCCTCATGAACCGAAAGAGGCTGTTGAAACACTAAGCACACCTGATTACACCAAAATCCCATAAAACTGACAAAAGCCTAAAAATACAAAAAATTAGCTCACTGTTTTTAACGATTCAGTGAGCTTTAATAAAACCATCTATCAGTTCCAGAGCCAACCTTAAACGCTAACCCCCTTCTCTATCCTTTATCTATATCAGCACTAATCCTCATCCTCCGTTGGTAAAATAGCATTGGGTAAAGCACTAAAAGTTCCCCAATAAAAAGCAATTAAAGAGATCACTGCCACTGCAATGATATCCCAAGGTGCAGGAATAATGCTTTTACCGCCAAATGTACCTAAATAAGACAGAATGATCATGGCACTGTAAAAACCGATCAGCCATAAGGCGGAAGTTATCTGTTGGCGCAGGCTCACTTTACCTATAGGAACTTTATTTTTAAATAACAAGTAGATAAAAAACAAGACAATCTGTAATCCGAGCAACCAGGAAACGGTTTTCCAACCAGACCAGTAAACAATGAAAGCGGAAATAATAAAAGAAAGCGGGCCAATGATCGCAAACCATTTAACATAAAAAGGGCGTTTTATCTGTTTAGCATTACGGCGTAAGGCAGAAGCGGTTACTGGGGCTAATGCGTAGCTCAGAATTAACGCCGCAGAAACAACACTGATGAGTTTTTCCCATGAAGGAAAAGGTAATGTCCAAAAAACAGAAAGAATAAACGTCAACCAAAGTGCGGGACGTGGTATCCCCGATTTTTCATCAACATGGGTAAACACATTAAATAACGTCCCACTTTTTGCCCAACCATAAACTACACGGGGAGTGGCATTCATATAAATATTCCCAGTACCGCTTGGAGAGATCACTGCATCACATACCACCAAAAAAGCGAGCCACCCCACACCGAGGATTAAGGCTATATCACGAAACGGCAATGAAAAATATTGCCCAATGTTATTCCAGCCACCAAGAAGTAAATCAGAGGGTATCCCGCCAAGGAAAGCTAACTGTAATAAAACATAAATAACCGTAGACAGTGAAATAGACAGAATGAGGGCAATAGGAATTGTTTTTTGAGGTTTTTCCACTTCACCAGCGACAGAAATAATGGGCGTTAGGCCAAGATAAGCAAAGATAATACCACCCGTTGAAACCGCAGCTTCAACACCCGATATCCCAAAAGGAGAAAATCCGTGAACTTGCAGATTACTCGGGTTGAAATAATTAAACAGGACAATAATGACAAGCAGCGGAACGATAAACTTGAAAATACTAATAATATTGTTGGATTTCGCAAAGGTTTTCACGCTGTTGTAATTAAGATAAAAGAAAAATGCTAATAAAATAAATTGAACCAGCCAGCCTGTCAGTGTCGGATCACCAGAACCAGGCTGACTGAGAAATGGAAACCACGCCGCCGCATATTGTCGAACCGCGACAACTTCGATGGCGATTAAGCTGGAAAATGCAATTAAGGTGATGGAACCCATTAAATACCCCATGAGTTCACCATGAGAAAACACCGGATAACGGATAATACCACCTGATTTCGGCAATGCCGCACCCAGTTCGCAATAAACAATGCCGAGTAAGAGCACGGCGATACCGCCAATCACCCAAGAAAAGATCCCTGCTGGTCCCGCAATAACAGACACATGACTGGCCGCAAATAACCAGCCAGAGCCAAAAATAGCCCCTAATCCAATGAAGGTTAAATCCGTGAGTGTTAACTGTTTCTTAAATTTACCCTGCCCTGAGTCGGATTTTGGCAGTGAAGAAGCTTTGTATAGCGCCATAATTATTCGCCCTTTCCTATTTCTTATTTGATATACGTCAAAGTCGGGTAACTGCGCGTTTTACAATACTTCCCGGCTCATCACCCCATTGATTAATCGAGAAATATTTAACGGATTATGGTCTTGCAGTGCAGGCGGAAGTAAGGATTTGGGATAGTTTTGGAAACAGATCGGGCGCAGAAAACGCCAGATGGCCAGTGTGCCGACTGAGGTCCCTCTTGCATCTGAAGTCGCCGGGTAAGGCCCACCATGAACCACAGCATCACATACTTCAACGCCCGTTGGATAGCCATTGACAACCACCCTGCCCGCGATGCTCTGTAATCGTCGACTAAGCTCATGTGCATTTGCTAATTCATCGTGCTCACCAATCAAGGTAGCGGTAAGCTGCCCCTGCAAACAGTCAATTGCGTGTAAAAGCTGATATTGGCTTTCGACTTCAATCACAATAGCAACAGGACCAAAAACCTCTTCTTGTAACAGGGCATTTTTATTCAACAACAAAGCAATATCTGCGCGATACAGCATCGAACTTGCCTGATTTTCATGATGTTCGCCAATGGCTAACCGTGTCATTAAGGGTTCATCGTCCAGCTGATGAATACCTTTTTGATAGTTGAGCAACGTGCCTTGGTTTAACATCGACTGTGCCGGACGAAGCGTGATTTCCTGCGTCAAGTGAGTAATAAATTGATCAAATTCTGGTGAGCGAATACCCAAGATTATTCCTGGTTTGGTACAAAACTGACCGCTACCTAACGTAAATGAATTCGCTAACTCTTGAGCGATCGGTTCCCCCCGCTGTGCTAAGGCATTTGGCAGCACAATGACCGGATTGATACTCGACATTTCAGCAAAAACCGGAATAGGTTGTGGTCGCTGCATAGCCACATCGAACAGTGCACGTCCACCAGCGAGTGAACCGGTAAAACCGACGGCCTGAATAATGGGGTGTTTAACTAGATCTGCACCCACGCTATTGCCATAAATCATATTGAATACACCTGCGGGCATTTGTGTGGCGATAATAGCGCGTTCAATGGCTTCTGCGATGATTTCGGCGGTAGCCATATGGCCGCTATGTGCTTTGAAAACAACGGTACAACCCGCAGCTAATGCTGACGACGTGTCACCACCCGCGGTTGAAAAAGCCAAAGGGAAATTACTGGCGCCGAAAATCGCAATAGGGCCTAGAGGGATATAGCACTGGCGAATATCAACTCTGGGAAGCGGTTTTCTCTCAGGTTGAGCAGTATCAATGCGAGCAGCATGAATATCACCACGGCGTAACAGTGTAGCAAACAACCTCATTTGCCCGCTCGTTCTCGACCGTTCACCTTGAAGTCTGGCGGGAGGCAGAGCCGTTTCTTCTGATGCAAGGGCAATGAAATCATCACCGAGCGCATCAATTTCATCAGCAATTCTAGCTAAAAAAACGGCTCGTTCTTCTAACGATGTTTGGCTATAACATGTAAATGCATCGGCCGCCGCTTGGGCGGCGAGATCGACCTCATGTCGTGTAGCCTGATAAAACGCATAACCCATTGGTGAGTTATCCACCGCTCGCCGGCTGTGCAAACAGCGTTCTCCCTCTGCTTGCCTGCGACCACCAATAAACTGCATACCTGAATGTATTACCAACATAACGATTCCTCCAAGGGTATCAGAAACGGTTACAGCCCAATTCAGAGACCTACATCAGGCAGTGAAGGACGGTTAGCGAGAGCTTTTTCTACAATGGCGCATACTTCAGCCAATGTTTCCCCTTCGAGTGGTAAACGCGGTGGACGGGTAATGGCACTACCACGGCCAACCATTTCTTCACACAGCTTAATGCATTGCACCAAATCAGGGCGGAAATCCAAATGCAACAGAGGCATAAACCAGCGATATAATTCCCGAGCTTCTTCATAACGTTTCTGTTTAGCCAGACGGAATAAAGTCTCTCCTTCCCGAGGAAAGGCATTCGACATACCTGAAATCCAGCCTTCCGCACCGACTGCGACTGACTCTAAAACGACGTCATCCAAACCGGCAAAAAGAATAAAGCGATCGCCTGCCTCGTTGGGAATATCACTAAAAGGCCGGGTATTGCCTGATGAATCTTTAAATGCAACGATATTTTCGCAATCGGCCAGAGACATCAGCATTTTCGGCGTAATATCATTTTTATACAGCAGAGGGTTGTTATATAGCATGACGGGTAAATCGGTAGAGGCAGCGATTGTACGGAAATACGCCCTGCTTTCTTTCGGTGTTGGGGTATAAACCAGAGGTGGCATGATCATCACCCCATTAACCCCTGCCTGTCGGCATTCAGAGACCATTTTGCACGCATTATCAGTTGTCAATTCTGCGATACCCGAAAGAACGGGAACTTGCCCACCAGCAACATCTACTGCGAGTTCGACAATAGCACGCTTCTCCTGCATAGATAGAGAGGTGTTTTCCCCTACAGAACCATTGACGACTAAACCGGAAACCCCATCTTTAATCAGGTTCGCCATTACCTTGTGTGTGGCGTCCAAATTAATGGAAAAATCGGGGTTAAATTGTGTCGTCACTGCCGGAAAAACACCATGCCAACTAACCTTTCTCTTCCTCATAACCTTATCCTTTAATTGTCACGGATTTATTTACTTGATATTTAAAATATAAATTGTTTTTATTTTGTTAATAAAATGTGGATCATTGGTTTTGATGGAATGATGACTATTTCGCATCAGAGAAGCTTGTCACTTTTCGCAGTGAACAATGACGAAATCAGCATAATAGAAATGGCAAACTTTAAAACTGAGAGACTTTGATGGAGTCAATAATTCCTAAAGAACAGAAGTATTAGTAAAACAGCAAATTACGCCAGCCCTATTGACTGCCGAAAATCACTGGGAGTGAGTCCAGTTGACGCTTTAAATTGCCGGGTAAAGGCACTGTGATCCGTATAACCACATTGCAAAGCGACATCTGTGATAGGTAATGCTGTAGCCAACAATTCCGAAGCTTTTTCAATTCTAATTTTGTGGATCATTTGCCGAGGCGTCAGGTGAAAGATGCGTTTACAGTAACGTTCCAATTGAGCAACCGAGAGACGTGTTAAATGAGTTAGCTCTTCGAGACGAATTGTTCGATCAAAATTTTCACGAATATAATCATCAACAATAGCCAACTTTTGGTACACAGGGTGATTTTCCTTAACTTCCATCAAATCATGAGAAATTCCCGCCATACCAATAACCTGATTATGTTGATTATACAATGGCAATTTATATGTCATGCACCAACCTGCTTTGCGTCCATGATAAAAATGGAGTTCCAGTTGGTTTTGGATAATTATCCCCTGATGTAACACACGCAAATCCTGTTCGGTGTAACAACTGCCCATTTGTGCAGGAAAGATTTCGGAAGAAGTCTTACCGAGTAGCGAAGAGATAGACTTAAATCCGCAGCGTGTGGCTAGCGTAAGGTTCGCAATGAGATAACGTGCTTTGATATCTTTGATAAAGAAAACCACGCTGGGGATTGCATTTAACAACGGTGTAATTAAGGCAACCGCATTGAGAATATCTTGCAAGTTATTGGGTTTGTGATTAACTAATCCGCTACAAAGCGCCGATAAAAACTCAACATTACAAGCATCATGACCATTTGTGCCAATGCCGTTTTTTTCATTGTTCTGATGTATATTCATCATCGATATCTCCAGTCCATGACCAAAAAAATGGGATTTTTGACTCATGTTTAGTTATTCACCTTGATTAAAAAGATAAATATCAGATTCAACGTATTAGCAATATTCAAAAGAACTATTTTATATTCATGTGATAATTGTCACAGAAAGTTATTCCAACCACTCTTATTTATCTATTTGATTTTATAGATTAATTTATAAATTTTTCTGGTAAAAACAAAAATAACACTCATCAGGTTTATTTATAATTTTTCATTTTATTACCTTTACTCTATTGGAATGTCTCTATGATATTAAGTGACTTTTTCGTTGTGCTGATTTCAGCATATTGCAATATGAAATTCATCAAGCGGCAAACGAAATAGTACGCCACCATTGATTAAAAATACGTTAATTGGGTGGCTTTATGGCGGATAAACATGATTATCAGATTGTTCGCGTCATTGATTCACACACGGGTGGAGAACCTACCCGCACGGTAATCGAAGGATTTCCATCTCTTGGCAAAGGAAGCGTCGCCAAACAACGTCAACGCTTTGAAGCCGAATTTGATCACTGGCGCAAAGCCCTCATTCTTGAACCAAAAGGGAATGATATGTTGGTAGGCGCACTTTTATGTCCGTCTACTGTACCTGACGCCGATATGGGGGTGATCTTCTTTAATAACGCGGGATATTTAGGCATGTGCGGCCACGGCACTATGGGCCTTATTGCTTCGCTCTATCATCTGGGCTGGTTGAACCCTAGCAAGTATAAAATTGAGACCCCTGTTGGGATTGTAGAGGCAGTGCTCCATAAGGATGGAACAGTGTCTGTTTATAATGTCCCCTCTTATCGTTATCAGCAAAATGTCACCGTGAACGTGCCTGGTGTAGGTGATGTTAATGGAGATATTGCTTGGGGAGGAAATTGGTTTTTTATGATCGGTCAGCATGACCTGCTTCTAACCCCCCACCATATCGATGAACTCACGCAATACAGTTGGGCCGTTAGGCAGGCACTGGAACAAGCAGGAATCACCGGTGAAAATGGTGAGTGTATCGACCATATTGAATTGTTCGCTCCTGATAACGATACAGATAGTCGTAATTTTGTGTTATGCCCGGGGAAAGCCTATGACCGTTCACCGTGCGGCACTGGAACAAGTGCTAAATTAGCCTGCCTGGCAGCGGATGGAAAATTACAGCCGGGTGAAATTTGGCGTCAATCCAGCATTATTGGTAGTGTTTTTGAAGCCCAATATCAGTGGGTTGGTCAGAAAATTGCCCCGGTGATCCGGGGAACAGCGCATGTTTACGGTGATAACAAGTTAATCATTACCAAGAGCGATCCTTTTGTCTGGGGAATCAATGTATGACCCCCTCCCAAATATCAGATGTCATTATCGTTGGCGCTGGCATCATTGGAGCCGCGTGTGCTTATCAGTTGGTACAAAATGGTTTGAGAGTTGCTGTAATTGATGATGGCGGTAAAGGGGCGACACAGGCAGGGATGGGGCATCTTGTGTGTATGGACGATAATCCTGCTGAATTGGCGCTGAGTAGTTACTCATTAGAGATATGGCGAACATTCACCCCACATATGCCAGAAAATTGTGCATGGCGTAGATGCGGCACACTTTGGCTGGCGGATGCAGAGCACGAAATGGAACTGGCAGAGGAAAAAAGCGCACGCCTTACCTCCTATGGAATTGAGAATACGCCAATGACAGCGACACAAATTCATCAAGTGGAACCGATGGTGAGGAGTGGGATTGCCGGTGGTTTGTGTGTTCCTGGGGATGGAATTGTCTATGCACCGAATGTCGTACACTGGTTTCTTGCTAGCTGTAATGAAAAGATTTGGTCAATTAAAGGACAGGTGCATACCTTAGAGCCTCAAACCGTTGTGCTAAGTGATGGAAAGAAATATTGTGCGCCGAGGATATTGCTAGCAAATGGGCTGTGGAGTACACATCTGTTACCTGAATTACCGATTGTTCCTAAAAAAGGGCAACTGGCGATTACAGATCGTTATCCAACCTGCATCACACATCAACTGGTGGAATTAGGGTATAGCGCCAGTACACATACCTCGAATGATACGTCAATCGCTTTCAACGTTCAGGCCCGCCCCACTGGTCAGCTTCTAATCGGCTCTTCACGTCAGTTCCATAACGAACAACACACTATTGATCTCGCCCTACTCCGTTCTATGTTCCAGCGTGCACTTCATTTTTTACCTCAGCTTGGTCAGATGAATATTTTACGTTGTTGGTCTGGCTTTCGGGCTGCGACTCCAGATGGCTTGCCGCTATTGGGACAACATCCTGATTACGAATGGCTATGGCTAGCTGTAGGCCATGAAGGACTAGGTGTGACCACCGCACCGGGCAGCGCCAAAATCATCTCTGCATTGATGCTGAATAGAAAAACGGAGATTGATCCACTGCCTTACCAACCGACACGCTTTACTGCCATGACTCGCCAGAGGTTGCCATGACACTCAAAAAACCACCCTTTACTGCTTTGTTTATTGATGGAGAACTGATCACGGTTCCTGCGGGGATTACTGTTGCGGCGGCGCTAGCTTATACCGGCGATGAACATTGTCGTATATCTGTATCACATCAACTGAGAGTACCTTTTTGTGGTATGGGGATCTGCCAGGAATGCCGTTTGATGATTAATGGTCGCTGTCGTGTAGCGTGCCAGACAGTTTGTGAAATGGGTATGAAAGTCGAGAGGATCTGAACATGGCAACACCATCTTCTTCTACGGTATCGCGTTCTGCGGTATGGCACTGTGATGTACTGGTTGTTGGCGCAGGGCCGGCAGGATTGGCTACCACGCAGGCTGCGATACAAGGGCGACAATCCGTTATCCTGATTGATGATAATCCCAAAGCAGGAGGACAAATTTGGCGCCAAGGGCCATTTCATACATTATTGACACCGATGGCGAAACGTTATTTATCGGTACTATCAGAAGATGCATTAATCTATTTATCGGATTGTAAAGTGCTCGCAATAGACAACCAATGTGTGATTGTTGAAATGGCAGGTAAACACCGAATGGTTCATTACCAACGCATCATACTTTGTACCGGCGCCAAAGAAAAATTACTTCCCTTTCCCGGATGGACATTACCGGGTGTCACCGGCGCAGGCGGATTACAGGCGCTGATAAAAAGTGGTCTCCCCATGACGGGTGAACGTGTCGTTATTGCCGGCAGCGGCCCCCTGTTGCTCGCAGTGGCGGAGACAGTAAAAAAAGCGGGTGGGAATGTGGTTGGTATCATTGAACAAGCGCCTTTACACCGCCTATTCTCATTCAGCTTGCGACTGCTGCGCTGGCCAGACAAGTTGTATCAAGCCATCTCTCTCATGCCACTTAAAAATTATTACCAAAACAGTATGGTGTTAGGAGTGGAAACTTCGACAGAAGGAACATTGACAGGAGTGTATATCAGCAATAAAGGGCAAAAACGGAAATTATCCTGTACGCGTTTAGCATGCGGTTTTGGTTTAAGACCAAATACAGAATTGGCGCAATTGCTTGGTTGTTTGCTGGATGAACAAGGAAATATCCAAGTAGATGCGTGGCAACAGACAACTATACCTGGTGTATATGCAGCGGGAGAATGCACAGGTATTGGCGGCAGTGAACTTGCATTTTGTGAAGGATTTATTGCCGGGTTTGCAGCGAGTGGTAAATACACGCTGGCTGAAAAATGGCGGCGGAAACGCATAAAATGGCAACATTTTGCCACAGCGGTAGCACAAACGTTTAAATTAAACAAAGAGATCACACAAGCGCTTCCCCCCGATACCTTGATCTGTCGTTGTGAAGATGTAAGTTTAAACGAACTTGAACCATTTCAAGATTGGAACAGTGCAAAAATGGCGACGCGGTGCGGCATGGGAGCTTGTCAGGGAAAAATCTGTTCTGCCATTCTCCACGATATCAAACATTGGGCAATACCATCCCCTCGCATTCCCCTATCACCTGTTAGTCTTGAAACGCTGGCAGCCGAGATCTCCCTTCAAGAAGGAGACACTGCAAGAGACAGGGAAGACAATTCCCACTAAAAATCACAGCTTGTTTGGTCGCCTTTGCTATGATTCACATCGAAAATCATTAAAACCTGTAATGAATACTTTAAAGATTAAGGTGTGGACATTTATGCATAAGACAAATGGAACGATTTTAGATGTACCGGGTATTAAAGTTGGGCATGCTGAAGACGAGTTGCAACAAACCGGTTGTAGCATCATTATTTTTGACAACGGAGCTGTTTGTGGCGTTGATGTCAGAGGCTCTGCCCCGGGGACAAGGGAAACCGAGCTTTTAGATCCCATTAATACTGTTCAGAAAGCCAACGCGGTAGTGCTAAGTGGAGGTAGTGCTTTTGGATTAGATTCCGCCTCTGGCGTAATGCGCTATCTTGAAGAAAGAAAAAAAGGTTTTGATGTTGGTGTCACTGTCGTACCTATCGTTCCTGCCGCAATAATTTTTGATCTAAACTTTGGCGATCCTGCTGTGCGCCCTGACGCTAAAATGGGCTATCTTGCCGCGCAAAACGCTTCTATAACCCCTTTTCTATCGGGAAATATTGGCGCAGGCGCCGGGGCTACTATAGGTAAAATGGCCGGTTTTGACAAAGCCATGAAAGGCGGCCTTGGGACCGCATCGGTTAAATTACCTGGGGGACTGACAATTGGCGCAATGGTTGTTGTGAATGCTGTCGGGGAAATCAGAGACCCTAAAAATGGTAAAACCATTGCAGGCGCATGTGATAAAAACGGTCATCTTATCGATCTCATGCCCTACATTATGAAAAATAATAAAGATAATAATTTCATTCAGGGAGCAAATACGACTATTGGCATAATTTGTTGTAACGCCAATATGAATAAAAGCCAGATGAAAAAAGTTGCCCAGATGGCTCATGATGGTCTGGCGAGAACGATATACCCCGTTCATACCATGAGTGATGGAGATACTATTTTTGCAGCAGCAACAGGTGGTGTGGACTCATCGGTAAATACGGTTGGTATTCTCGCGGCTGAGGTCATGGCTGCTGCGGTTCTAGATGCCGTAAAATCAGCTAAATCAAAATTTGGCGTTAGAGGTTATGCCGATTTAGCAGATTAAAAAACACGGGGTTATGGTTACATTAGAAATTAACCTGGCTCCAGCGACGCGCCAAATGCCATCGGCGCTAATGGAAGCGAACGATACCTCAATCAGTAAATTGACGTTATTATCACCAAATTGGACTAATTCATAAACTACTGCTATAAAAATTAGTGTGGCTTGATATAACTTTTTTTTATTATAAACGGTTGAGGTATAAGATATGACATATGCAATGTTGACATTAAGGCGAGATCTAGAGTCGCTAAGTTACAAAAAAAAGGTCAATCCATTCTTGTGGGAACAAGATAAAGATGTTGTTCATGAAAATCTTTCCAGTCAGTTCCCTGGCAACCAAAGACGTAAGAATTATCTTAATGATCTAACCGAGTATTGCTGGTTAGTTTATCGTAAAGCCCTTTCAGCAAATGGACCGATGCTAATTGGTCGAGTTAGCGATGTTCAACAGGATAGATTGCTTAAGCCACTCGGACTCGGCCGAGAAAAAAGTGAGAATTCATGGAACCCAAACGCCCAGGGGAATATTTTAATGGTAGATAAATGGACCGATGTGATAAATGATTGTTGGGTACTTGGTGGTATCCATAGACATGCAGATTTTCATCTAATGTCGGCCGAAGCCCCGTCTAATTTATGGAATCATGAACAGGGCTACCATATCGTTACCGCGAGAGAGATATTAGGTCTTCTCAATTTTGGGTATAAGCGTGAAAAACATGGGAAGCAAGTGATTTATAGATGTAAAAATCCCTCTTCTGCCGATAGAGCAAGCCTTCTCCCCTATAGGATCTTAATGAAAAAAGCGATGGGACAAGGGCCTTCTTCAATTACAAAGCTTATTTCTGAACAAGTGACCGGCTTTAACGAGGAAATTAGAGCATTCGATTATTCCAGCTTAAAATCCTTTGAAAATAATATTGCAGCGCGATGAAATTCATAATCTATAATGTCTTATCACCCTTTTGACTCATTCGTCAAAAGGGTGATTGCGATCTCTGATGGATTATTCTGAATCACTTTTAACCTACGTAAGGTAATTTCTTCTAATCCCCCCAAAGATCATCCCCACGGACCTCCTCATACAGAACTTGATGTCGATAAAATCAACTGGGGACATATGCTAACATCCATTTGTTATCATCCACGATCCGGCCTTACCTACATGAATAATCCAATCAAAAGGTTAACATTATGTCAGACATTCGCCTGTATATGCTGCAAACCGGAACCATCAAATGTAAAGTTCACTACATCAAGATGAATCAAGGCAACGGAGCCGATTATGAAATTCCGATTCCATTTTTCTTACTCACTCATCCTAACGGTCATACGCTAATTGACGGCGGCAATGCAGTTGAAGCCGCAACTGACCCCAAAGGCTACTGGGGAAATATCACCAAAGCTTACTGGCCGGTGATGCGTGAAGATGAAGGTTGTGTCGCTCAAGTGAAAAAGTTAGGTATTGATCCCGCAGATATCCGCTATGTGGTGCAATCCCATCTTCATCTCGATCATACCGGCGCAATAGGACGTTTCCCTAACGCGACACATATCGTACAGCGACGTGAGTATGAATACGCCTACACACCAGATTGGTTTTCCGCTGGTGGTTATATCCGCAAGGATTTTGATCGGCCCGGTCTGAAATGGGAGTTTCTCGATGGGGAACGCAATGACATGTTTGATGTTTACGGAGATGGCGCATTAAAAACGGTATTTACTCCGGGACATTCGCCAGGGCATCAATCACTACTGGTGACCCTGCCGAACAGTGGCAGTTTGCTGCTGACGATTGATGCCGCTTATACCCTCGATCACTGGGAAGAACGTGCATTGCCGGGGTTTCTCACCTCTACCACTGAAACCGTACGTTCGGTACAAAAACTGCGGCATCTAGCCAAACGCACGAATGCAATTGTAGTAACAGGGCACGATCCGGATGCCTGGCCAACATTCCGTAAGGCGCCGGAATATTACGATTAACTCGAATTCATCAATACAAAATAGCCAGAAACTAGAAAGTAGACGTTTCTGGCTTGGCTCTCATTTTACGAAAGTTTAACTTACTATCCGAGAATAACTGTTATTCTTTCCCTTCCCCTCTTAGCCAATCATTGACAAAAGAGCGAGCATTTTCAGATTTGAACCCAATTGAAGATATACCGGTTGGCTTCCATAAAAGCTCAATAACACGCACCTTCTGGTTATAATCAAGGGTATTAAACAGTTGACTTAACTGTTCATCTAAAAGCAAATCTCGATATTGAAAAAAACATTCATCATTGAATTGATCACAACATCCAGCAAAAAGCTTACTGCTGTTTTCACGATTTAACCCACAACATCTCACATGCTTAAAGCCAAATTTATAATAAAAATCGCATATCTCATCATATCTATATGCATTAACGATAGGATTCAAAAATGCATCCACATTAACAGCAATCTGATCAACACTATCATCTAAATGATTAGCTGTACTATCGCCATATTGATTCCGACTTAAGTTTTCGCATAGTTTATTCATTAAATCAGTATGTAAAAAATATTCTTCTACATGAATTTGTTTTGCAAAAATCTGCAAAAGCTCACGCTGCCTCAATCGTTCATATTCTCCTATGGCATTGTATAGCCAAATAAGTGCGATACCCTCTTCATTTAATGAACGTGAAGCCGTTAAAAAACCCTCTTGTGGACACTCCATATGATGGATAACGCCGGTAGAAACAACAACATCGAATTGATTATCTCGTGTTAGCTTCTCAATCATATTATTTTCTAACGTGACGTTATTCAACTGATGATAAGAAATTAGCTTATCTGCTATCTCTAACGCTTTATCCGTCATATCAACGCCCACAAATTGGGTATCGGGATACATACTTGCCAGCCCTACCAAACGATGCCCTGTGCCACACCCTAAATCGAGCACATATTTTCCCGTTAAATAACCCGGCTTAAATATAAGCCCTACAACCGATGCCATATCATAAATAAGATTATCTCCAATGACAGAACTAGGATATGGATATCGGCTATACATCGCTTTGACGTCCTGATTACTCATATTTATCTCCTCGAACAAAATGGTAAATCAGTGGTAGTCGCTCACAATCATGAATATGAATAACAATATAGCGGTCACTTTCATCGAATCCATGTTCAGCGTTAGCTCTCTGGCTTTCATAACATGGTGAACAGTCCGAGTTACGTTTTCCGACTAAATCTAACCATCCCCGGTTTTTCAGTATTAGAGACAAAACCCGGATTTCCAGCACCTGGTCTCCAACTTACTTTCATTTTCGCGCCAACCCGGTTATAAAATTTTTCCAATTCATAAATATCGTTTGCTATGGTCCATTCCCCCTTACTGACAATAGCAACGGGAAACTCCCCAGGTTCAGCAACAGCTTTAACAATCCCGCCACGCTTCCTGACTTCTTCCCTTTCTTTGTCCATAGCGAAAGCCGGGTAATTTACTTGAGGACCATGCCTGATAACATTATGTTCTATATCATCAAATGGCCGGTTTGAATCACATTGGGCAATACGTTGGTTAATGTGATTGATTATTTTCATCTCTTCTAATGAAGCAGATGGAACTGAATGTGGTTGAGTCGTAAAACTAATCATGTCATGCATATCATAGTCACCCGTAAAAGGCAGCGCGGCCCAGTTTTCTTTTCCTTTTAATGAAGACAGACTTGTTTCGAGATTATTCAAATCTATTGGATAAATGTTTCCATTGATCAATCCACCTGAGAACCCGTGGCGACTACTCATATACATGCCTTGAAGATGACCACTTTCTTTATCCCAGTGACCAACATAGCCTTCAATAGACTCCTTGCGCACTTTATCTATGACATCTGAAGCCTCATCTCCAAAATAAGCTTTTCTAATTGAACCCGGTTTAATTGTTTTTTCAAGAATATCATGTCCTTTCGCTGCGGCGCCTTTACTCAGCGCTTTCAGAGTAGGTCCACCTGCTGCACGAAAACTGACAGCAAAATTACCCTCTCTGGATGCTTTTTCAATCGCCTCCATATGTCCTTCCCAAATAAACTCTCTCTTAACCTGCTGGCGAACATTGGAATTATTCCCAAACATATTTATAAACCCTTTAAATAATTAAAGTTCATAATAAAATGAACATCACTTTTGAATATCAAACACTTTATGTGTTATCTTCATATACGAAGAAGTTTTAAACTAAATTAATAATCACATCACGATTAAATTTTAATTTTATGACAAATCAGAAACTGTAAATACAAAACTACAAGCTCGCTTCTTTAATTTAATATTATTTAATAAACAGTAATATAGATTTTTTATCAGCTATTTTTATGAAAAAACAGATTACCTTGCTCTATTTCTAGATAAGGTATATTTTTATTTTAAATACTACAACAAAAATCATGTCTATGATTAGATAATATCAGATAGATATAGTCTCACCTGATCTAGCCAGAATCTCTCGTACCTACAACTAGAGAAAATATTATGCACGTTGGTATTCATAACATGACGCCAATGACAGGCTCAGGAGCGAACACAGCGCTGCGAGATGCTCTTTTACTCACACAGAAACTTGCCAGTGTAGCGTCGGGCCACCAAGAGTTAATCAAGGCAATTTCAGATTATGAGCGACAAATGCGTGCATATGCTAATGAAATCGTTGGAATTTCACTGCGCAGCGCTCAGAACGCTGTAGTACATTTTTCAATACCACCACCAAAACAACGGCATTTGAGCATAAGAAGAAAAAATACATCTCAAGGTTATCAACACCGGCGTTAATATTCCGGGTAAATTATCATACCTGAGCTAATTCCATACCATTACTCTAGATATATTAATTACAATAATAAGAGCGAGGTGAAGATAAAAATGATCCGCCACCAGTATATATCATACTGGTGGCTTAGTTTAATTAATTACGCAATTTTTACCCACGGATAAGTATCAGATGTTCCTCCGCCATCCGGCACGGTACCTCTATTCCACCATTTAGCTTGCCAATTTTGATTGTTCCAACTCACTCTATCGCCAGTCTTATATGCCTTATTTGCATCCCAGACAGGGTAATCGCCCCCTGCATCTGGATTAACGGGATCAACCGGTTCAACATTAATACCCTTGAAATAGAATGGCGCCATATCTATTTTTTTCGTGATTAACTCACAACCAAGACCTTCTCTGGCCGCATTGACCAATAAACCACGATCTTGATCTGCGGTCCATGTAAATATTCCCCCCAGATTCTTTTCTAATGCATATTGTGCTTTAGCCTTAACAGAGCGAGGGGTATCAAGAGAAATAAACAACTTGCTCTCCTTATTATAGAGATAATCAGCATCTGCTATTTCATCGGTATACAAGTCAAAATTATTTCTCCCTCTTTTTTCTTCCAAATCTAAATAATTATATATCGTGTCGTACCATTCTATTGTCCCTGATTCAAATGAACCGGTTGTTGTAATCTTCGGATCTTTTTTCGGGACATAACCAGGATCATAACTGCCAGATAATGGAGAATAACTATCAATAACCGTATTTCTGCCATTGCGTGAATAGCCAGTGTAACCAATATTGATTGCAGATGCCGGCACACCAAGACCCAATAAATACTCAACCGCTTTTTCCACACTATTATCACCGCTAGGATAATCACGGAGATTAGTATGATGTAACAACCTTTCAGCCCACGGAGTACCAAAGAAATCATAGGTCATAACGTTAATACCATATAACCCAACTTGCAGTAATTCAGGTATTTTTGATTTTTCCATTTTCTCTGGTACCGCCGAACAAGCGATACTTATTTTTATATCTGAACGCCCTGCTTCTTTAAAAGCAGCAGTTAAATCTTTAATTAAACTAACGTAATAATCGCCATCGTCTGGCGCATATATGTTACCTTCATTTCCAGCAACGCCGGGATACTCCCAATCAATATCAATTTCGGTAAACATAGGGAAACGCTGAAATATATCAACTAGACTCGAACAGAAATAGGATTTTAGTGTCTCGTCTCTGACCATATTATAAAAGCCATTACTCATGGTCCAACCACCAACACTAAATGACATAATAAGGTCATGGCCTTGAGCTTTTGCAGCTTGTTGAACTTTAGCCAATCCACCTAATACGCCCATACTTTTAGATTGATCAAAATCCCTTGGCATTTGGATATCTTGCCAACCAGAATAAGTACAATTCTGATAAGATTGGCAATCTCCCCAAGCATCTGTGAATGTTACTTCTCCATTATTAGTGCGGGCAAATAACGGCGCTTGCTCTTTAATTTGCTGCTTCTTTTCACCCTCATCACCTAATATTCCACAGAAACCAATAACTAGTTTATCATAAGCAAAAGGATTATCTAAAAGGTGCTGTAAATCTATTCCTCTACCTCGATGAATAGGATCTTGATTTCCTTGTAATCTACCATCATATTGAGACCAATCTGTATAATAACCAAAAACTTTAGGTTTATTTCGCGTGTCATATTTATTGTAGACTGGTAATGCGATTCTTCCCGATGTGTAACTGAAATTTATTGTTTCAGTTGATGGATTGAAATTATCTATCTTATAAGACTGTTCACTAAAAGAATCTGTCTGGATTATTTTTGACATAAATCACCTCGACTAGATATCAATTTATTTTTCGATGAACACTCCAATTGCTTTACTTGCGTGGTAACATAATTACATTCTAGTTTGTATTCTTAGGAAAACAAATAATTGCTATTTGTTTTATGATTAATGGTCAACTCAAATTTATGTCAACGGAATTTATATTACCGAGCATTTATTATCAGATGACAAAAACAAATAATTGCAAATTGCAAATATATTAACCGTCATTATTACAATTATCTAACTCAATTAAATTTGTAAATTAATTTTTACGAGCCATCTATTTTAATTTTATTTTTAATTGACTATTTTTTATATTTTATATCTATACTGATTTGTATCCTGAGGGGTGTTCGTTTCTTTGAAATATTATTACCATACTTATATATGGAGATTAAAATGAAAGCTAAAGATGTTCAGCCAACCATTATTATTAATAAAAATGGCCTTATCTCTTTGGAAGATATCTATGACATTGCGATAAAACAAAAAAAAGTAGAGATATCAGCGGAGATCACTGAACTTTTGACGCATGGTCGTGAGAAATTGGAGGAAAAATTAAATTCAGGAGAAGTTATATATGGTATCAATACAGGGTTTGGGGGGAATGCCAATTTAGTTGTGCCATTTGAGAAGATCTCAGAGCATCAGCAAAATCTGCTCACTTTTCTTTCCGCTGGTACTGGGGACTATATGTCCAAACCTTGTATTAAAGCGTCACAATTTACTATGTTACTTTCTGTTTGCAAAGGCTGGTCTGCAACCAGGCCAATTGTCGCTCAAGCAATTGTTGATCATATTAACCATGATATTGTTCCTCTGGTTCCTCGCTATGGCTCAGTGGGTGCAAGTGGTGATTTAATTCCTTTATCTTATATTGCACGTGCATTATGTGGTATCGGCAAAGTTTATTATATGGGTGCAGAAATTGATGCTGCTGAAGCAATTAAACGCGCAGGATTGACACCATTATCGTTAGAAGCGAAAGAAGGGCTTGCTCTGATTAACGGCACACGAGTAATGTCAGGTATCAGTGCAATTACCATCATTAAACTGGAAAAACTATTTAAAGCCTCAATTTCGGCTATCGCCCTTGCTGTTGAAGCATTACTTGCATCTCATGAACATTATGATGCCCGAATTCAACAAGTCAAAAATCACCCAGGTCAAAAAGCGGTGGCAAGTACATTGCGTAATTTATTGGCAGGTTCAACTCAGGTTAATTTATTAACTGGGATTAAAGAACAAGCCAATAAAGCTTGTCGTCATCAAGAAGTTACCCGGCTAAACGATACCTTACAGGAAGTTTATTCAATTCGTTGCGTACCACAAATATTAGGTATAGTGCCGGAATCTTTAGCTACCGCTCGGAAAATATTGGAACGCGAAGTTATCTCAGCTAATGATAACCCACTGATAGACCCAGAAAATGGCGATGTTCTACACGGTGGGAATTTTATGGGACAATATGTCGCCCGGACAATGGATGCGTTAAAACTGGATATTGCTTTAATTGCCAATCATCTTCACGCCATTGTGGCGCTTATGATGGATAACCGTTTCTCACGTGGATTACCTAATTCACTTAGCCCGACACCCGGCATGTATCAAGGCTTTAAAGGCGTCCAACTTTCTCAAACCGCTTTAGTCGCCGCAATTCGCCATGATTGTGCCGCATCGGGCATTCACACTCTCGCCACAGAACAATACAATCAAGATATTGTCAGTTTAGGTCTGCATGCCGCCCAAGATGTTTTAGAAATGGAGCAGAAATTACGTAATATTGTTGCAATGACAATTCTGGTAGTTTGTCAGGCCATTCATCTGCGTGGCAATATTAGTGAAATTGCGCCTGAAACCGCTAAATTTTACCATGCAGTACGGGAAATCAGCTCTCCTTTGATCACTGATCGTGCATTGGATGAAGATATAATCCGCATTGCGGATGCAATTATTAATGATCAACTTCCTCTGCCAGAAATCATGCTGGAAGAATGAAAAGAAAATCACTGAAAGTTTTTCAACCATCGCTTGACTAAAAATACAGAACCCCCTTTACTGAGGTAGAAATAGTGTAAGTAAATAAGGGGTTTTGTATGATCGTTTTTGTGACAGGAGCAACTTCAGGTTTTGGTGAATCAATTGCCAGAAGATTCATTCAAAACGGTGCTAAAGTTATTGCGACTGGACGACGTAAAGAACGGTTAGAGAAATTAAAAGCTGAACTAGGTGATAACTTTTACTTTGTTCAATTTGATGTCACTGATCGGGCAGCTATCAATCAAGTTGTAGAACAATTACCAGAATCACTCCGTCATATCGATATTTTAGTCAATAATGCAGGTTTGGCGCTTGGATTAGAACCTGCTCATCTGGCTAACCTGGATGACTGGGAAATAATGATTGATACCAATGTCAAAGGGCTTGTCAATATGACCCATGCTCTGCTGCCTGGAATGGTAGCAAGAAATCATGGGCATATTATTAACATCGGTTCTACCGCTGCAAGTTGGCCATATTCCGGCGGGAATGTTTATGGCGCAACTAAAGCCTTCGTCAAACAGTTTAGTTTAGGCTTACGGGCGGATTTACAGGGAAAAAATATCCGTGTTACTGATATAGAACCCGGTTTAGTGGGTGGAACTGAGTTTTCTTTAATCCGTTTTAAAGGCGACAATGATAAAGTAAATAAAACCTACGATGGCACCCAGGCATTAACCGCTGAAGATGTCACCGAAGCTGTTTTTTGGGTAGCCAATTTACCTGCCCATGTCAACATTAATACATTAGAAATGATGCCAGTTTGCCAATCATTTGCCGGACTTAGTGTGCATCGAAATGAATAATCACATTCTTCTTGATAATTTGTTGAACATCTTGCTGCTATCTTATAATTTATCTATCTGATAGTTTCTTATTGCGCCATCTAAATTGGCTCCATCTCTTTCAAGAGGATAAAAGATGAATATTTGTAATTCTTTGATATTAAAAGCTATGCCAGCTATCGTTCTGGCAATACCCTTGTTATGGCAAACGCCGGTATCGGCGGCGACTTGTACTGCCGGAAGTACCTGTGTCACCGTGAATGGCAGCGGAGATTCTGTGCTCGATAAAGAAGCCGCCCGTCAAAGCAAAGAACAATGGGATGAAACCAAAAATCTTCGCACTAAAGTTAATAAACGTGCCGAAAAAGAGTTCGACAAGATCGATAAAGCCATTGATGCTCGTGATGCATGTATGAAAAGTACCAATATCAATGCTTACTGGGAACCCAATACCGAACGTTGTTTAGACAGCAATACAGGTATGCCTATCAGACCGTAATATAAAGGTAATGATAATGAAGATGAAGATGAAAAAAGCACTTTTATGCAGTGCGCTGCTCTTTACCCTACCCCCATTTGCCCTTGCTGCACAAGCTTCATGCGAAAGCGTGAAAGAACAAATTGCGCAGAAGATTATCAATAATGGTGTGCCGGAATCTGGCTTTAAATTGGAAATTGTTGCTAATGACCACGTTGAACAAGCCAGTAGTAAAATCGTTGGGCATTGTGAAAATAATGCCAAAAAGATTGTGTATACCCGGCAAGGAAACCAATCCCAACCTCATCCGACCGCCAAATAGACCCACATCATCTTTCTGAAGGAAAACACATACAGTTCAGAGAAAATATTACGCCAATATTTTACCATTGATGAGTAGAGGTCGAGGCCATGCGCTTCGGCCTTCATATTATCTCTCAGTGAACAGAACATTAGTGGCGTTTTCCATAGCAAGTTGTTCCTGCATGATAACCCTAATATAGTTTCATATGTAAACCATTAGTTTTTTTAAAACTGACAATCCAAATAATCAACTCTAATATCATAACGTTTTGAAACATAAATATTTGCCGAATAATTATGATGAGTTAAATATCTTATTTGCTCAAAAAATCATATTAAAATTTTAAAATAGGAGACCGTTATGAGTAATCTTATCGCCAAGAAAATTCTCTCTATCATGGTGTTTTTCACAGCATTAGCGATATCAGGATGTAACGCTGTCGCAGGAAATCAAACAGAAATTGAGAGTTTTAATGGTAACAGCAGCGAGCAATATGTAAAAATTTATTTGCATAATAATACATCACATTTATTAGTGGCGGAAAAAACAGACTTACTTTGGGGAAGCTGGATTGAAAGCCCATTGTCATCAATATCCGCATATAGTCGCGATTCATTTGCCTCAAAAGGTAAGATTCTTAGTGGAACTGAGGGAGAAGTTATTTATCGTTTATCCAATAGTGAGAGTAAGTTAAATGTTCGCTGGAGTCTTTCATATTGGGGTGCTCAGAACTACAATATCTATCTCTCCGAAGTACCCGCTAATTATAAACTTGAGAAAACAGTTAAAAGCTCACCTTCTTCAGGTATAAAAATTGATATTTATCTCACTGAACAAAATATAGATAGCAATTATAAAATTGCCGTGATGTCAGATCCTCAGCCGTGGCGTTTAGATCCTGAAAGAGGTGATCCTAATGCCGACAAAGAACCGTGGGAAGAATTAAATAGAAAAGTAGCAAACAGTATCAATAGTATTTATGAAAGTAATCATCTTGTTTTTGGCATCGTTAATGGCGATCTTACCGAGTTTGGACGTGCTAGTACCAGAAGAAGCCTTGAGAAGATATATACATCAAAAATTAAATTCCCACTATTTATGGGATTGGGAAATCATGATTATGCAAATAATGTTAATGATTGTACTTACCCCGAAGGTCTTGATTTCAGTCGTAATGCCTGTGCTAGATCCGCTGTATTTGATATGGCAGAGAGAATAAATGATTATAGTAAACAATTAAATAATTTCTCCTATGATTATGACAATGAAGCATGGAAAGGCAGTTTATCTTATTCATGGGATTTTGGTGATATTCATTACGTTCAATTGCAAAATTATCCTACTTATAGTGTCAATTTGAACCACTACATCAGCCCAACCGTTTACATTACAAAATCCCTTGATTGGTTGGAAAACGATCTTAAATCTGCTCAAACCAGAGGAAAGGCTGTGGTTTTAAATTTTCATGATGGGTATGACCATTTTATTGACAACAGTAGTTATGCTGAAAAAGAAAAATTTAAGTCACTGATTAAAAAATACAACGTTATGGCTGTTTTCGTTGGACATTCACATGTTCTTAAAGAATACAACGCCCCCATATTTGGAAATGCAAACGTCTATGACAGCGGAGCGCTATTTAAAGGTGATTTCTTTATCATTAATGTTAACAAAAAATGCATGACAATATCTGCATATAATGGAATAGATGGTATTCCCAGATTTGTTAAAAAAATGACAAGTGTTTGTGGAAAATAGCGATCAAACCTATTATATCGGTCTAAAATTTTAGATTAATAATAAACCTCACTTTTTCTCAAGTGAGGTTTTCTTATTGATTGCTTATATACCCAATGGATTTCAAGATGCAGTTTTTAGCACCTGAAAATGGTCGTTAATTCCAGACAGCAGCGAGTCCGCTATATCAGGTAGCGTTGTGGTAAAAAATTTGAATACTTTGTCTCGAAATTCATGTTTATCAGCGAAATAACGGTTATTTCGAACAGATTCATTCATAACCTTCCATAATCGTTCTATCGGGTTTAAATTTGGGCTATATGAAGGAAGGTAATGTCACTCAATGTTGCTAACATAAGCCTACTCCTCCACAAGACGAGCTTTGTTGTCACCCGCACCATCCACAATAAGATGAATTTTTTAATATTTGCCATTTATTAACCATCCTGAATTCGATGATAGGAATATTTTTGATATTACGTCACAAATATCACCCGCTAAACTTTAATAAATTTACCCGCTCTTAATTAATAAAACCGACAAAGAAAAAAATAACTTGCATAAAATAACTTATTTTGGTAGCTATAATTGAGAATACTAATGTCAACAATGAGGGCAAACTGAATGACTAAATTCATCCTTACGCTGTCTATTATCCTTGGTCTTACAGGGTGTGTTTCGCAGAAACAACCACTTTCTCTTGATTACATCGCAGATAATGAAACATTTCATTTATCCAAACCTTGTATAGAACAAGCTCTTCCTGTAGGAGAAGTCGGTGATGATTTAGCTGTGAATGCTAATAACATTTTTATTAAGGTTAAAAAAGGACTGAATTGTAGTGACCGGTTCAAACTTTTTTTAGCAAGAAACTTAGGGAAAGAGTTGTTTATTTACTTTGACGGTAAGCCAGTCATAAAAACCAGACTTGTTTCTATGATTCATCCAGAAGAAGGCTTCCATCAAGCAATAGAATCGAAATCATTGTCAGATGGAATTCTTAGATCCTTGAATTAATGAAAAGCCTATGGTTGCTACTCTTGTGTTTCATTTATCCATCAAAAAAAGCAAACCATAGGCTCAACTTTAAGCGTTGTAAATGATCCTAATGACTTGACCTATAGAGTAACTTTTAAACCTAATACGATCCGTACCAGCACCATTATTATCCGTAATTTGATGTGATCCAGGTCCCGTTGTACTTATTCGTTTCACTCCAGTCGATACGGGATATTCAATTTCAACACCAAAAGCTGATGGGGCCGATGAGTCGGTATCAAAACTTATGGTATATACTGAAATTCCTGAATGCATCCGAAGATCAACCCACGGTCCCCATGTTAATGGCGGTGCCCAACCTTGCCTTATCGTCATAACAACCTCCTTCCCAATCAGACCATAATTACGAATGGTATTTATAAGATAGACTGTCACAGCATATATGCACATTTTTTTATGTATTTTTTCAGTATATATCACATCCTTGTGTGATTTATATAAGTGAATTCAAAAATTATCGCTTTTATCAGAAAAAAACCAAAATCACGGTTTATAAAAAACACAAAATAATTAGACAGAAAATTAACTAAATTATAATTAATATAAAATTATAACTCATTATAGTAATATTTTATGTAGATTAATGAGTTATTAAATGATATATATCCAAAATGGAGGAAGGTAATGATCTCCATTTCGGATAAAATCAAGCATCTTCAATGATTACGGGTATATTTATGTATATTGGCTCTCTATACCAACTTCACTCTCACTTCCCCCAACTTGTTTAAATATAGTGGCGACATCCAAGTAGCAGGATAAATCTTTCTCTTCGGGGCGTAAAATATAAGGAATTTCACCTAATTGTGGCGCATCAATGTGACGGCGTAACCTGTCCATCACTTTTGTATAGTGCGATAAACCAGGATTAATTCTGTTTGCTACCCACCCAACTAATTGCAACCCATCATTTATTATTGCCTGCGCAGTTAAAATTGAGTGATTTACACAGCCAGGCTGAATACCAACAACTAAAATGACCGGGATTTTTTCCCGAATCACCCAATCAAAATAAAAAGTTTCATCATCCAGTAATACACGCCAGCCACCGTTACCTTCAATAATAACACGATCTGCTTTATTACTAAGATTATTCAATCCTTCTTTCATCTGTTCGAAATCAACCTGATTTCCTTCACAATACCTGCTTTTCCAGATAACTGGGTTAATTTCTTCATATTTAAGCGAAACGGGAGAAGAGTTTTGCAGAATTATGCCATCTCGATTACGCATACCTTCTTCTGTTTCATACCCTTCTGTGGCTATAGGTTTATACCCTACCGCCGTTGCTCCATCGCGATTAAAAACTTGTAATAATGCACGGGTAACAACCGTTTTACCTATGTTGGTATCTGTCCCCGTAACAAATAGGCGCGTTAACATAAATTCTGTTTTCCATAATGACAGATAGAATCCGGTTAATGAGCGCTTAAGTCTAGAGGATGCAACGATAAGGGAGATTGCGTTAGCTCAATGTTTTGTTTAATTGTTACGTCAATTTAGCAAAAAAATCGATATAAAAGTTAATATTAAAACCAGAGAATTGATCTCCAACATATTATCCTTTCATTAAATTGATTAATAATGAACCATCATATAAAGCTTTTTTAACTGATGCTACCGCAGATAATGTACCTGAATTATTGAATTTTGTCGCAACTAACTCAATTTGTTTGCTATAAGCAGGTAAAGAGTGTCGTTGAATACATTCATTAATCACCGGATACAAAATTTGTTGTGAAGTATTAAGAGGGGAACCTATCAAAATTTTTTCTGGGTTAAATAAATTAACCATAATTGCGACAATATGACCAATTTTCACCCCGATATCGCGAAGAATATCCATTGCCAAAGTATCGCCGTTATTAGCCGCCTGACAGAATGATTCAATAGTCAGTGGCTCACCGTTCAGTAAAGAATCTGGTACCACTGTCAACTGCTGTTTTGCTCTGGATAAAATATGACTAATACCCACAACCGTTTCCAAACACCCCAAATTACCGCAATAGCAGCGTTCGCCATCAGGTTCAGCCTGAATATGTCCTATCTCCATTACACCACGGTTGCCAGCATGTAATGTTTGCCCCGCAATAATCACGCCAACGCCAACATATTCATCAATGACCATTTGGATAATATTCTGACAATTTTTTGCCGCGCCATATAATGATTCAGCTATCGTCCAAGCGGTTATTTCATGTTGAAGAAATACCGGTAATCCAGTACGACGATGCAGATATTCACCGATGGGTAATCCCTGAACCTGATAATAAGGGAAACTGTGGATTAAACCTTTGGTCGGATCAACAATGGCATTTATAGTCATGCTAATTGCCGTCAGACGCTCAAGACGAGATTGATAGCGGCCAAAAAATGCATCAATCTCGTCAATAATACTATCTAAAAAGGATTTTTCCTTGTTGACCGGTAATGGCAATACATCTTCAACAATTAACTTGCTGCTTAAATCACGCAGTCCCAATATTAAACTTCCCAAGTTAATGCTGACACACAGGAAATGCCAACTTTCAGAATCAAGCTCCAACCCAGTCGCCGGACGCCCTCTGAATCCTAAATCCAGAAATTCCGTTTCCATGACTAAGTGCGCATCGACTAATTCACGGACAATCTTAGTAATACTGGCTGGAGCAAGTTGAGCTTTTTTGGATAGCTCAATACGGGAAATTGGACCATATTGATCAATTAACCGATAAACATTACCAATATTAATCTGTTTTATCTGATCAATATGCCCCGGTTGTCCATCCATTATTCATCCTTTTGCGCTCTAATTAATTCATGTTTCAAAATAATTGTTGGCTGATTATGTCGAGGTTTTAGGCAAAAAGTATGATTCTTTCAGTAAATATGTGATATTCAGCACGAAATTTAGCTGATTTCTACTTATTTTTTCCATTTAATATATTAGATATGAGTAGGTTTATCAGCCTGTCCGCTGCGGCCGATATTGGCCGATTTTTGTGATTGACCAACCAGACCTCAGAGCAAGAATGGTTACTAACTAATGGAATATACTGGACACCATCCACTTTCATTCGGGTGAAAGATTCAGTCACAACACTGACGCCTAATCCCGCGGAAACCAGCCCAAGAATGGTCATTGCTTCGCCTGCTTCCTGTGAAATCATCGGTATCACGCCTGCTTGAGCAAGTAATGTCATGATTTCATCATACAAAGCAGTCCCTACTTCGCGTTCAAAAAACACCATCGGATAATCTGCCAACATTTCGAGCTTTATTCCCTGCGGAGCATATTCCAGTAAAGGATGTCCATCATAAACAGCAAGCATAAAAGGTTCTCGAAATAATAGCCGATACTCAAGATTATCTGGCAACTGGGTATTACGCATGATGCCAACATCGAGCCGACCAGTCAGTAATGGCGCAATCTGCTGCTTAGTATTCATCTGATGCATATGAATAGCGACCTCCGGGTAACGCTCCCGAAATTGCCGTAAACTCAGAGTAACCTTATGCATAAAGGGCGTCGTAGAGGTGAAACCGATAGATATTTCACCTAATTCTCCTTTTTGCATTCTTGCTGCTTTAGTTGCGGCGGCATCAACCTGAGCCAGGATCTGATAAGCTTCTTTCAGAAACATGTTACCTGCCGGCGTCAAGCTCACATTACGGTTATTACGTTCTAACAACCGCGCATTTATACTATTTTCAAGTGATTGAATTTGTTGGCTTAATGGAGGCTGTGAAATATTAAGCCGTTCTGCCGCACGACCAAAATGTAACTCCTCCGCCACTGCAATAAAATAGCGTAAATGCCGCAATTCAATAGCCATAATCACCTTTGAGATCTAATAGATATTATTATTAATGATTAATATATTAGACAAAATATTTTGCAATTCATATGCTTGATCTTCATAAAAATACCAGCTAGCTAATGAGTTAAGTAAGGAAATTATGTGAGCGCCAGTCCTAGCAGTAATAGTATCAATGAAAATCCGACTCGTGATAACCATCTTGTCCAACATATTCAAAATAAGAAAAATCATATTCAGAAAGACGATCCCCTATATGTTAAGGTTACGTTGTCACTCTTCACCGTAGGGTTAGCCGCATTTGCCCTACTCTACTTCGTCCAACCAATCTTACCCATGTTGTCGGATGATTTTGGCGTTTCTCCCGCTACCAGTAGTTTATCTTTATCTCTCTCAACTGGCATGCTGGCATTGGGCTTATTAATCACAGGCCCTCTGTCTGATGCGATTGGCCGTAAAAATGTGATGGTAACAGCGCTATTTGCCGCTGCGCTTTTCACTTTACTCAGTGCATATATAACCAGTTGGCATGGAATTCTGATTGTACGCGCTCTGGTTGGTTTATCTCTCAGTGGCGTAGCCGCCGTTGCAATGACTTATCTTAGTGAGGAAATCCACCCTAATTTTGTCGCTTTATCAATGGGACTTTATGTTAGTGGTAATTCTATTGGCGGCATGAGTGGACGATTAATATCAGGTGTTATCACTGATTATTTCTCATGGCGGGTTTCTGTCATTGTATTAGGTTTATTGGCATTAATTGCGGCAATGATATTTTGGCGCATGTTACCTGAATCGCGCCATTTTCGGCCAAGTTCTCTCAAGCCTAAATCTTTATTAATCAATTTGAGATTACATTTTCGTGATAAAGGATTGCCGTTACTATTTTTTGAAGCCTTTTTACTCATGGGCGGCTTTATTACCCTATTTAATTACATAAGTTATCGTTTATTAGATTCACCCTATCATTTTAATCAGTCAATTGTCGGTATGTTATCTATTGTTTATTTGGCAGGGACATACGGCGCATCTAAAGTGGGCACATTAACCCATCAATATGGACTCGGAAAAGTGCTGATCGCGACGATAAGTATGATGTTAATCGGTACGCTTATTACCTTATTCTCATCTGTGGTGACAATTATCATTGGCATGATAGTCCTTACTTTCGGTTTCTTTGCCGCACATGCTGTCGCCAGCAGTTGGGTCGGACGTCGGGCGCGACGGGCTAAAGCACAAGCGTCTTCCCTTTATCTGTTCTGTTATTACTTTGGTTCAAGTGTGGCAGGTACTTTGGGCGGTATATTTTGGCTCCAATCAGGTTGGAATGGCGTTGTTTTATTTATTGCTATTCTTCTCTTTTTAGCCCTACTTTTAGGATTTAAACTCGCCAAACTTCCAGAGGCAAGATAATAGAAAGAGAGAATGAGCCGCACTCACCCCGGTCACATAGTTACCTATGCTCCCGGGGATTCACTCCCTTGCCGTCGCGACGCATCTTGAAATCCATTGGGTATATATAATCAAACCATTCACTAATTAATAATGACTTCAAAATCTGTAGAAATTAAATTTGCTAAAAAATTCGAACTCACTTTATTTTTTACAAAAAAAGATAGATTTGGAAAGATGGAACCTTTACCACTATAACTCAATTCACCCTGTTTTATAATATAACAACAGGGTTCAATTAAATTTATGCTGTACTCTCCGGCACCAGTATCATCGGAATAAATGCCAAAATTATCAAAACCGTTTTCAACGTATTCCCCATTATTGAAGAACCAATCTTGAGTTGGCTTCTCCCTAGACATTTCTGCGGTAAAATTTCGTGGAGTGAAAAACTGTGCTTTAAACGTAAATGCAAGATAAAGATTTGAAATATTTGGATAAAAAAATAAGTTGCGAAATTCTGAAATATTCTGGCCATTCAACCATATAAACCCTGGAGTACCAATGCGAAAATTCAAATTCTCCGCTTTCCACTTCTCTATCTTTCTATCGGGCGCCAATGGGAATTTCATCACGATACCATTTGGAGCATATTTGTTTACATAAATATTAGTCATCATTGTGCCTCATCTTTTAATTGATTTACTTGGCTCAATCGCCCCAACCTTGTTTATTATCTCTTTTTCACAGTATAATGCCATAATCTGATTACCGCTAACATTCCACGATCAAAATCACTTCATATTCATCACATTGCTAAGAAAATAACAAGATGATTAAGGAAATAGTAAAATACCGAAATTTATTTAAGATAAGTGCAAAATATTCACCTACTGCAAAATTATTATTAGCACCGATATCAATATTAAAATAATATACAGGAAGATTATTTCCATCTGGGAATAGACAGGAAATCGAGAAATGAGAATACACCGGATTAATCTCCTTATGCTCATCACTTTGAATGATAATAAAATTTCGGGATTATACTGACACTTCCCCTTATTTTAAGGAAGAAAAGAGGAGGTCATCATGGAAAAATATGAGTTACAGCTGTATTATAATCCGAGTTCACTGGCGATGATGCTTCCAAGATAATACAAACCATAATAATAGTAGCAAAACAATCACTATTTCAGAATGTATTCTGTACATGAGATGAATATCCTCAAATAATTTACATGTATTACCATTATTATATCAGGAGTAATTATGAATAATTCCAATACAAGTGCAGCCCTAGTAACATTCGAAATTGCCACCGTAACAGGGAAGGATAGTGGAAGCCAGGCAGATGACAAACAAGTACATATGACATTACAGACTAACACTTCTCAATCATCGAAAGTATTACTTAAAGACCATACTGATGGTGGACACGATAACGATCTGTTTCAACAGGGAGATTTCAATAAATTCAGAACCGATGATTTTAATTTGCCATTAGATAACAGTTCGTTAGTATCAACAACCATGTATGTTGAGAATAAAGATGATTGGAACTGCCAGCATATATTTGTGACTAACACAAGCAATGGGCAATTTTATCACACAACAGAATCGCATTGGATTTCTAACAGTTCTACTTCATTCCCCTTGTCACAATATCTCGAACGAGTAAATGATAAAACAGAACAGCATTGCAGCGAGTTTTTGATTACGGTCGCAACTTCTGCTGATAAAAATGCAGAAACAAATGATCACGTTTTTGTACAGCTTATTGATTCACATGGAAATGCTTCAGAATTCATACTAATGAATAACTTTCTGGGGGAGTTTTCCCGAGGTGATACTGAATCTTTCCGAGTTGATACCCCACACGACCTGATTGGTCCCATTACCCGCGTCATTCTCCAGAAAGAAGAAGGGAATGGCTGGAAGCCCTCCACTTTGACCATTGAGCGACAGGGAGTGAGTGATGGGTTAGTCAAATCCACATTCAGTTTTACTGAATGGTTGGATGGAGAAGATCGCTGGGTATTAAAAGAGTGCAATGAAGATTACATTTGAAATTTTCTCGCATCGTAAACTCTTATCCTCCTCATCCTAAGAGGCAAGGAGGATAAGTGACTAAATTAGTTAAGAGCAACAGACAAGTAATACTTTATTTATGATTAACAACTCGCTATCGGCCGTAAAACAATTTCAGCCGGGCAACTACCTGCTGGATGCTGAAGAATAAAAACAATCGCGTCAGTGACGGATGAAAGCGGGATAGTCCCTACACCATTTGGTAATACCGCGCCTAACATCTCAAGCTGGCCCGGTGAAATTGCACATACTCGTACACCTTGTTTCCATAATTCTTGCTGTAACGCTACAGTAAACCCAATGACTGCCCATTTTGATGCTGCATAACAACTGGCCCCTGGCAAGCTGGCTTTTCCAGCCAAGGAGCTAATATTGATAATGGAGGGCTGTGCGCTTGATAATAGATGTGGCAAGGCGAGATATGTCATATGAATTAAAGCAGTGACATTAGTCGTAATAACCTGATCAATTTCTTCCGGTATTAGATCCATCAAATTGCCAAAATGGAAAGCACCGGCATTATTGATTAATATATCTAATCCCCCCAACTTTGCACAGGTGAAATCTATTAGCTGCCGGCGGAAATTATCATGACATATATCCCCAGAAAATGAGTATATTTCGCAATTACCCTGATATTGTTGAGGCAATTCTTTAAGTCGATTCTCACATCTTCCAGTTACCACCATTCGGGAACCACTGCCTGCAAGCATTTCAGTGATTGCGTGACCAAGCAGACCACTGGCGCCGGTAAGTAATACTCGTTTACCACGCAACATTTTCCCTCCCTAATAACGCAAAATAGCGGACCTCCATCCGGTGGTATTATTCGCCAATTAGAAATCCGCTTAACTTTATATTGCTATCAAATAGCTACAGAATTATTTATTACTCGTTTTTTGATGATTCGGTACAAGAGCGACAGCCAAAGCCAAGCACCCTTCCCGCTTCACTACCAGATAAGGTGCGCGGTACGGCCCCAGCCAAACTAACCGGTTGGGAAAAAGTCGCTAACCGGAGAGAGTTTTCCATTTGGCCTGTCTCAATCTTGCCCAATTTAGTATGTTTCATATAATTTACCTCTTTTTTTATATTAGATAGTAAAATGTGCGTCTGGTACGACGCGGTACTATTAACGCTCGCTAGGCCAGCGTTAACATGCATTGCTGAGCTTGCACACGGACATAACTACTGGGATCACTCATGGCAAGGTGATAAACCTGATCACGATATTGTGTATCGGTAGAAAAACTCAGCATGGAAACAAAAGCGATGGAACGTAGCTCTTCACGGGTATGGCTACTGGCAATTGTATGCAGTAGCTCTCTGCTACGTTCATTGCCTTCTTTCATCAAAACAGAAAACAAAGCCTTATGTGCACGAAACCGTTCAAATCGCCCGTTTTTAATACGTGCAACCTGAAAGTCAGCATTATTTTCCCTATCCAGATCAAATTCATATTGGCGCTGTCCATTCCCTCTGGGTTGAATGATGATATTGATAGAGACGGATAAATTTGGTGGTGGAAATTGAATGTGCATATCTTTACTGCGAAAGAAAAATATGACTTTGCCTGGGGATAACATTTGTTCGCCAAAGTAATTCATAGCGACTTCTTCACCCTCAACGCCATCAACACTGTCATAGTCATACTCATAAAGACGTGTAGTGTAGCCATCACCAAAAAAATTAGTGGTCAAAAAATCAAAATTATGGTCATGAGGTTCTAGCCAGGAAAATGGGGCCGGTGCGGACTGAGGCCCAGGCGGTAACCACAGAACCATACGAACAGCAAATCTCTGGTCGCTGTATAGAATAAATGTCGGTGGTTGGACATCGTTCCCTGACTGAAATTGGTTAGGGAATACTAATTGGTTACAGATGATGTCCAATATTTCTTGCTTGTTAGCCGCGAAATCTACCAACCATTGACTGGCTATTTCTATCTCTTCCCGTTGGTAATGACCACAGGAAACATTGTCCACCATACTACTGGTCTTCAAAAGTTGAACCAGCTCAGGCAATGCCAATGGCTTACCTGGTTTAGGCGTGAATTCAAGAGTCATGAATTTTCTCCTGCAAAGTTTCCAACACTGCCTGAATCGCGTTACGGACATAGTTGCTGTTATCATCCAGCGCGCTATCAATCAACGGTTGTGAGGCCCGATGACGAAGAATAGCAGCCCATGCCATCGCCCTGGCTTCTTCCGACTGGTGAGTTTTAGCAATATGGATCAGCAGTTTTTGTGTACGTCGATTCCCCTGATATGCCATCAATGAGAAAATCGAACGCTGAGAAACTACCCGTTGCAAACTATTGAATATTGGTTTGCCAACAATACGCCCTTCCGATTCCGATAGTTCAAAAATCGTTTGTCGAACCGAAGGAATACTTTTAGGAATAATGAGATTCAAAGATGCTGACAACGAAACAGGTTCGTGCTGAATGTGCACATCCTTATTGGCGTAATAATAAATAATATCCCCTTCTTCTAGAAACATATCCCCCGCGTAGCTGAAAAGTGTTTCCCCACTGTCACTCTGCTCGATCTGAGAATAGTCAAAACCATACAGAGAGGTACGGTATCCAGGCCCAAAGAAACCAACACTCATCAGGTCAAATGCATGATCATGGGCATAACGATAGGAAAAAGGGATACTCCGAGCCTGAAATCCCGCAGGTATCCAAACCATCAGACGCAATGTAAAAATTGGACAAGTGTACAAAACATAACTTTGGGATTGTCCATTATTGGTATATTGGAAAGTTTCAGGAGTCACTAAAGCGTTACTTATATGTTGCAATACTTCATGGCGATTAAGCGCTAAAGCCTTAAGATGGGTTGCCGTATTTAACATATCATCCTGGCTATAACAGGATGCTCTCAGACTCTCGAGCACGCCGGAATCGGTCAAATATTCAATTAAAGCCGTCAAAGTGATTTGAAAGCCAGGTTCGACCACCAATTTTATCGCCATGTTTAGTCCTCCCTTACAACGTCAAATCCATTGAGCCGTAAACTATTTTTTGCCGTTTCACGCATCATCGTATCGGTATCTTCACGGGCTATCTGGTGTAACAATTCCAGACATGCGGCACTATCAATCTGTGCCAGGCTTTCAACCGCCTCCCAGCGAACAAAATTGGCATAGTCAGATGTTGCGAGTTTCTCCAGTACAGTACTTGCACCGTGATATTTCATCGCTCCCAAGAGCCGAACATACAGCTGAATACGTGACGCACTTAAATTAGTGCAAATGGTTTCGACGGGTTGTAGACTCATTCGATCATAAATCCAGCTAATCCACCCTTTAGCCTCTGAATGTGCAATGAGTAAAAAAGAGCCATTACGATTCTCATAACCGAAATCAAGAATATCCTCGTAAGCTTTAAAGCTATATAGCTGGTTTGGTTCGAAAGTAAAAACGCCTAATGAGGTCAATGCTTCTGGTTGTACAAATGGATCATTATGATTAATTTTGCATTTATAATAAGGAACTTGTATTGCCTCTTGTGATGGATTGATGATAAAAGTATCGAATTCATTGACGTACAGTCTTTCATTATTCGTTTTACCAATAAAGCGAACAAGTAAATTAAAGTTTTTCTGCCGATGAATATAAATACTATCTTCGGAGAGAAGTTCATATTTATCAGTAATTTCTTTCTTTTCCAATAGATCATTCAATATATCGATAATATTATCACGCGATAACTTAGCCAAAACTTCTCCAACCGACCAGAAATCTCCACCATTATCCGCCATCTTCTTAGTAATTATTTTCTCCAATTGGTCCAACTTGGAAATTTCTTCCGCTTCCTGCTCATCAAAATGTAACCGTTTACTCTGACCAGCTTTAGGCAGTCCCTGTTTTTCATATAGAGAGGTAAAATAACTATCACGTGAAGCACGTAACCAGTCTGATAGAGAAATATTTTTTTCTTCTGCTTCAATTATAAGATTATCAATACCTTTTTTAGCGATTGACTGGGCAATACCTTTATTAATCAGCATATTTTCCAAACGATCTTCTGTCTCTCTATTCACTACAATCCCCATTCCAACTGAGTATTGCGGCGTATTCCCAATATGATAATGATGTGGTGGAAGAATAAATATATCACCGGCTTCTATTATCCAGTTATCAGCGTAGGGCCGTAGTTTATCCATATTAAACCGATACTTAATCCCTTCTATTTTTTCGAAAACATCCTTATTAAACAAAGACATTTCTTTGGCGTTAGGCCCACAATGGAAATGCACTACCGAGCTATAAGGATCATCAAGATGAACACCAAATGGCGTGTATCCATAGTTACCAATAAACAGACAAGTTCCTATGAAAGTATTTCTTTCCCCAAGAATTTTTCGCAAAGGAGCGAAAATAGAAGAAACTGCTTGAAAAATGTAATCAGACCAACGTTCAGTATCATTGACAATAACACAGAACCGTTCACCTCCAGTAGCTCGTGATATCCAACTCTCAAATGTCTCATTTTCATTAGGCTCAGTATAAAGAATAGGATCAATGTGTTCCGCACTCAATCTTCCCTCTATATATACCCGGATTAAAGACTCCTGAGAAACCATCATTTCTTTTTTCAATATGTTAAATAGTGAAAATAAAGCATCATCAGAAAACAACTCAGGATTAAAAGCTTCTTTTATTAACTTAGCTGACATAATCACAGGTTTATTAACTGGATCATAAACTTGTTCATCTTCTCTTATCTTATGCATCTGATAATGCTCACAAACTTCATTAAATTTTTTAACGTACTTAATATAAGCGTTCATATGTGATCCCGACTTTTGATGATAGCGAAGAGAGAGATAGGTAGGTAGATAAAAAAATAATAGGTCATGATGCTAGAATAGCAAGGAACCATTATATAAGCGCTTATTAATTTGAATAGGTCAAGATGCGCTTTGTAGCACATTAATTAGAACCGGAACTGGATAAAAAAACAAACTCAAGAATATGATCTAGAAATAATTTATTTTAATTTCATAATGAGATAATAATTTATTAAAAATAAAATTATAAGGCAGTTTCGTATAGTAAGTGCAATAAAATTAAATAATCAGAGGCATTATATCGACATATAAACGTGAATATAATCACATTTTTTACAATTAACACTTATAACCCTTGACAACATTTCATTCCACTTTTTACCTCAAAGAAACCAAAAAGGCGACACAGACGTCGCCCCCTGATTATTATTTCGTTCAGCCCACAGAATCTTTATATGGTCAAACGGCCTCGCAACACATTACGGGTTTCAACAGACGATTGGCTAAATAGATTTCCGGTACTATTTCGGAATGCTTGATTCACTTCAACTGCCCGAATGGATGGATGAACATTTACCGCTTCCGGCTCCAATTGCGTAAAACGAGATAAAGTATAGGCTTCGCTTCCTTCCGAAGCGCCTGCCGATGAACTGAGTTCCCAAGTATGATGATTCACTGCATAAGCAGTACGTGCAAGGTTGATTAGCCCCGAAGTTGTTGACACCGCACCAAAACCCACGGAGACCCATCCCAAGATATTCGCCGCATTCGCATTACTACCCGCAACGGCGGAAGCTGCTATTCCGGTAGAGAGCGCCACAGCATTCGCACTCAATGACACCGTGGATAAAGCGATATCCCAGCGTCTGCTAGAACGACTGGCAATTTCACCAAATTCAATCGGTACTGACCCGATAACACCCGTGCTGACCGCTTGGGAACCACTCCGGGCCGATTTTACCAGCGAAGAGGTAAAGGTTATTGCACTGATGCCAAAGCTTAAAATCCCCAACCCCGCACTAACCCAATTTAATATTCCGGCTGTTTTCGGATCTTTTTCCGATAATGCCGCTGACGCAATCCCTATCGAATCAGCCGCCAATCCAATAACCGTCGCAGTCACTGCGAGTGTACTGGTAGAAGCAATAGCGCCAAGCGCTCCCCCCGCGGCAATTAAACCTGCACTAATTGCCGCGCCAGCCCCCAGTGACACAATGCCCACAATGATACCAATTGCCCCTAGCACAATGCCTAATATCCCGCCGGCACTAAGATGACCGTTCAGATCAATCCGATTTATGGGATCGCCTTCGCAATAAGTGTAGGGATTAACCCCTCCCCGACCAAAAGGACTCCAACTGTCGGGACTTTGAAATCTCATGAAAACTGGGTTGAAAACACGATATCCGTTACCTAAGAAATACCAACCGGTCACTGGATCGATCTGCGCGCCATTCAAACCCGGTAATGAAGAAATTAAACTCCTAAAACCATAAGGAGTGTAGGACAAAGCCATCAACTCGTTTTCGTTTTGACTGGCTACAACCGTACTATTATGGTCCGTGCCATATTGATAGTAGACGGACTGGCCGTTCTTGGTACTCTGATGACCAAGCCGTTGCTTATCGCTGTTCAACCAGGTAATGGTTTCATCTCCTAATTGAACATTCGTCACTTTACCTGATGCATAATACTGACGATTCATCGTACCATTCGCTAAAACTTGTGCGGTTAATTTGTTCAATGCATCATATTGATATTGGCATACCAGATTACCTTTACTGTCTTTTACCTGTACCAAGCGATTATTCTGATCGTAAATAAGCGTCTGCCCTTTTTCGTCGCGCGTCAGATTACCATTGGCATCATAACTTAACTCTATTTGCTGTTTATCACTGGTAATACGAATAAGTTGAGTTGGATCAGTTTGGCTGAAATGATAGTCCACTGTTTCCTTACCATCTCGATATGTATTATCAATCCGTTTAATATTTCCCCATTGGTCATAATGATAAATCTGTTGATTTAACACACGCCCGGTATGGTCAACCGGAGATTGCTCCCCTTCGCATTGGTACTGGCTTAGGCGTTGATTACTATCATATTGATAACGTTCATTCTTTATAACCACCCCATCGACGGAGGTGATACGTTGACTAATTTGATTATTCTTTGTATAGCTTAAAGTCATTACTTGCATTGCAAAGTCACTAATTAGCGAGCGTTTTATTTCTCGATCAAAAGCATCGTATTCAATTTTTGTGGTTAATTGGGATAATGACGTTGTGTCTTTTGTCATTGTTGTTATTAACCGCCCAACATTGTCATATTCAAATGTAGCGTATTGTGAACTCTGCTCTGTTTTAACTAATTTTCCTTGTCCGTCATAACTATAAACATGATTATGACCAAAACTATCTTTATGACGCTGAATCAAGCCAGACATCGTATAACGGTAATCGCCCGATGAAACGGGTTTATTATCCCGAGAAAACGATTCGTGCTGTAATACACCCGATGGGAAATAGCTGTAATTACTCTGGGATACTCCCTCTGACGCAGATAATAGCGCCCCCGTTTTGGGATAATAACGAAAGTTTTGCTGGCTTGTCTCTGTGGTGAATTTGGACATCACACTGCCGAGAGAATAAAGATAATCTATATTTTGTTTATTACGCGCGGGAGTGACAGACTGAATAGGTTTATCACCTTGAGTCCCATATAAATATTCTGTTTTGCGACCACCCACCGTATCGCTGGTGACTCGCCCAAGACCATCATAAACTAACGAGCCTAATTGTGTTCCATTCACGTTCAGTGCGGAAATTAATTCTTCATGGCTAAAGCTTGCATAAGCGGATTCTAATATTGTGCTATCTGGCAATGTTTTTTTCACGATACGATCAAATACATCGTACTCAATTTGGGTAGAGTAACCTTCTGCATCTGTTTCAGTCACAGTACGACCAAATCCATCATAACGATAGGTACGAGTGCTATATATCGCACCATCAGGATACACAACTTTAATTGAAGCGGGCTGCTCAAAGCTATTTTGCTGAATATTTAACATCCCCAACCCTTTGACCCCTTGAATAATTGTCCTCGTAATAGGGTCATGGATTTCCAGTTCTATCCGACCATCGCTGTATTCCGTGCTGTAACGATTTCCCCAACCATCATATTGATAAGTTTTCGTTGTAACCAAAGGAGTCGTCAGACGAGCCAAAGGATTAGCAGATAAATCCCATAGCCAATCATTTGAAATTTCCTTGATTAATTGCCCCAAAACATCATATTGTCTGGCGAGCACTTTGCGATATGTGCCTTGATAAATCCCCGATGTACCCCAAGTACCATCATCATCTTGTTCTTCAATCGAACAAATACGCCCCAGTCCATCGTAATGGGTTTTACGCCTGATACCTTGGGGATCAATTTCTATCATCACCGGCCAAAAATCATTTTCGTCACCACCGGGATATTGATAAACATAACTGCGTTTAGTCTCTTTTGTCGTGCCAGGGTCAATAATTTGACCTGTA
Organism: Photorhabdus namnaonensis; assembly: GCF_001684335.1. Classification (GTDB taxonomy): domain Bacteria; phylum Pseudomonadota; class Gammaproteobacteria; order Enterobacterales; family Enterobacteriaceae; genus Photorhabdus; species Photorhabdus namnaonensis. The sequence continues at coordinate 121,846 of NZ_LOIC01000088.1, read as the reverse complement.
ATTCGGCCTAAAAGATCATAAGACTGATCTGTAATCACACGGTTCACATCAACTTTACGAAGCTGCCGATGTGTATAAATAGAGGTCACATTTTTCGATTCCATATGCGCACCATCAAACCCCGTCACTGTAGAGTTCGTGGTCATCTCACTGTCTGAATATTCATATTTAAATGTTGTGACCGTTTGTTGGTTATTCATTACCGACGCTATTTTCGCTAACGATCCATGAGATTTGTTTGTCGGTGAATTAACATAGCTAAAGGTTCTCACTATTTTATTATCTGTGGTTTCTGAAGCTTTACTGACATATTCCTTTATATAAGCACCTGTAAACGTAGGCAATTTCTGATATGTGTAATTAGTCACCCTATTCGCGACACTTTGAGCGGCATCAGGCGATCCTTTTTGCGTAGCTGATTTCAAAAATCGGGAAAAACCTAATGGATCGGCAGGACAATTATTCCCTTCACCATTCACAGGATAATAAACGTATTCTTTCTGTATCCCACTGGTCTCAGTAATAAGTAGCGTATTTCCCCAATCATCGCTTTTAATATTAACGGTCTCTTCTCGTGAAGTATTGGTTTGTAAGTTTGTATAACGCGTTAATACCCGAGATGGTTGTTGTAAATTTTCTGGTTGCTCGGAGAAACCTTTTGACGGATCTTCATTGTAGGTAATTTCTGTTGTAATTCTCTTATTATCTTGTGTTCTCGCTTCTTTGGTCATTAAATGGAATTTATTAAACACTCTTTCTGTTACTGAAACGACATTTTGACCATCTAAAACCCGTTCAATGGATGAATAGGTATATTTCCCTGTGACCAGATACAAATTATCCTGGCTAGAATCAAAGCTTGTCCGACCAGAAGAATAGCCCAAGAAATTATGCACTGAACTATATTCATAGGATTTGCTGATCGCCGGCTGCCCATTACCCGGTTGAATAATCAATGCAGCAGCATAAGGAATAGATTCCGTGTCCGTCACTTTATGTCCATTCTCTTTATAACTTACCAGCTCAACATAACCTGTCGGTGTACGAAAAGCACTAATAACCGGAAATATTCCTTTTAACGTCTGATAGGTCATCTTAAATCTGGCAGAATCAATAGGACCAGAAGCATCATAAGGTACCGTCACTGTAATAAGGTAATCATTACGATAATCGAAAGCGATTTTCGCAGAGATATTATTATCATCAGGGTATTCGACCGATGTACAATTATTTCCAGAATAGTTGAGTTTAAGATAAGTTTTACCAGTTACACGGTATTTTATTTCGGATAATGCAAATCGTGAATTATAAATTAAATCAAACGCTTCGCCATCAGGAAATTCAAGTGCAACCGTTTTTGCTATATCACTCGATCCAATTCGTTTCAGTGTTTCTATAATGCCATTTTTGTTATAAACATAGAAGGTATTGCTATCGAGCTTATATACGCGTAAATCTTTTAACTTTTTATCTTTAAAGCTAATATCATTATTATTAGGCGGCAATGGTTTACATTTAAATTGCTCTCCATTTGCTCGGCTAAATGTGAGTGTTTTTACATCCAATGTTGTTAATGAAAATCGCCAGCCAATCCCAAACCCATTATTTAACGTTGTTAATGGCGAGAATGATAGATTAAATACCTGTTCAATATTGCCGACATTATTTGGTCTTAACGTGATAATATTGATATTTGCGCTATACTGACCCGTTCTAGGATCAATACCAGTATTAATATAAGATCCAAAATTAAAAGCATTGGAATATATATCGTTAACTTTCATTTTAAATTTCCTGTTTGGTTAACTAAGATTATAGCCAAACTAAATATCCATTTAGCCATTCATTTATTTACAATAACAGATATCTCTATATTTCCATTTCAATAATGGAATATCTTAATTGCCGGTAAACACATATGCGATTACCGGCATAGACAAAGGTTCTTTACTAAGGAAAATCAACTTATTCTTGCTATGCTCAGCGCACGTCCAATATTAACCGAGGATATTCTAAATTTATGCTGACAACCGTAGTTATCAATGATTGTGACATCATGATATCCATCATAATAACCACTCGTCCATGAACATCCTGTCACATGGAGTACTTCAGCGGCAAGCTGCGTGTCCGGGACCGATACGCTATAACCATAGTCCATAACACATCCTCCACTCACATTATCACGTGCATTTACATATGAAGTTCCTCGTTTAAATACCCTTCCTCTTGTCAGGAATCTATCATCTGATGGATCTTTACCAAGTGCATATATTCTATTAACAGTACTATCATTCCCTTCAAGAATCCTCAAATGATATGGCAATGTCCAGCGATAAAGGTTAATTGTTTGATGATGAGTATCCGATTTCGTTGGTTCTTCTGTTTTATCAAACAATATATTGGTACTTTCATGCAATTGATTTGCATTAATTGCATAAGGAGCAATAGCTTTTAATAAAATCTTGCTGTCAAAAACTTCATCACCAACTGACATATTCGTTGTGAGTGTGCGTTTCCCATCCGTATCTTCGAAGGTCATTTTCGCTATTAGATACTCTGTACTTGTTCTATTACTACTAACATAACGATAGATATATTCAGGAACACTCTTCACGCTTTTCTGATAGCTTTCATTTGTACAGCAATCTCCCGCATGATCTACTGCCGGCTCATTAATAGAAGCATCAATACGATAAACACCATTTAATAACCCAAGATCATATCGATTTCTTATCTCTGTCGTTGTCCAACCTGAAGGCATTTTTAATTGGTCGTATATAAGACTATCACTTAACGCCGCCACCTGAATCGATCTTTTTTCAGCATCACTTAACGCTAATTTTACCCAATCACCATTCCTATATTCTTGTTTAAGTACAGAGATTTTCACCATACATTGATGCCGACCATTAGCATAAAAACTATCATCAGTTTTCTCAATGGTAAATGTTGTTATTCTCTTTTCCATAACATTCTCCATAATATTGTGAATTAAGCTGTAATAGAAATAATATCAAGTTCAAAGCCATAATATGGCCCCTGCAATTCAGGAATAATTCTGACGCGATAGCGTTTTGATAATTCGTCTTCAAATTCCTTCAAGGCGTTCAGGATAAATTCGCTGTATTTTCCTTGTGCAAAAAAGATAAATTGTGTAGTTGAAGGATTAATAGAAACATATTTACCAAGAGCATGGCGTAACGTCTTAATAAATAGTGAACCATCTTCGTTTAATTCGAATAGTTTTTTATCTGTCGTCGTTCTATCCATAAAATTTCCTTCACCTAAAAGATAAATATTTATCTCACGATGATCACGGCGCAGTAAAAACTGTTTATTAATATCTAAATCGAATATTCTGGGTTCAACCGTTTTATCAAGTAAATGATCTGGAATAACAAATTCAATCAAAAAACGACGTCCATTCACAATAATAGGCAAATGTTCTCGATCAACTGAAAAACAGCATAGGTTTCCAACCCACGAAGAACCTTCTGTCTCTGTATAGGCTGAATATAAAGCAGCAATTTTACCTTTTTCTAGAATGTTCATTATAACCTCTAAATGTTAATAGTAAAAATAGGGTTAGAGTAAAAGACCACCTCTCGACGAGGTGGTTTATACCCGTCATCTTTCAAGTTGTCTCTTTGTTGGCTGCACTCACTCACCCCGGTCACATAGTTATCTATGCTCCCGGGGATTCGCTCCCTTGCCGCCGTGATGCATCTTGAAATCTATAGGGTATAATGATGAAAATTAAAATCTCAGTTTATAAATTAGACTCTATATAATTCGTAAGTTCATTTAATGTTAAAATAGAATGATTTGAAAAAAGTTCAGCTTTAATACTAATACCATACATCTCCAATACAAAAACCTGAACTTCCACATAGTCAAGGCTATCAAATTTAAGCGAAACAAAGGAAGATTCTGGTGTTATTTCCTCCTCTTCGATATCCTTCATCACTAATATTCTATCCTTTATCTTAGTAAAAATATCACTTTGTGTTGGCATTTCGCTTTCCTTTTATTTCATCTTAGAGACAATTGAAACCTTTGACACGAAAATAGGTTTTTTATCATATAAACATCGATAATGAAAAATACGAATATAGTCTTTAGGTCCATTTTTAATCATTAATGGCGGGTTTAACTCAATACAGATATCCGGTTCAGATGGTAATAGCGTACTATTAACAATCGTTTTATTTATCTTAATTGCCTGACCAGTATGCAAAGTAAAGGATTGATTCAGGTAATCCTGTAACTGATTAAAATGATAGTGTTCAAAATTAAGAAAACTTGTCGAATTAATGACAAGATGAAAAGCAAGTGCATCCAGGAACCAGCCAACAGAAGTAACACTCGGAAAATAGTGCCTAAAGACAGCATATTTTTCACAAACTTCTTCCCTTGTTATTGTTAATCTTTGACAGTTATCCTGAACGATCCAATTTTCAATTGACTCCACTGTATTTTCTATGCGGGTATTGCCGAACAACGTGCTTTCTTTGTCAGGGTTTTCCAATTTAAACGTTTTGTTTTTAGTATCAATTCTCAGTTGATGTGGTAATGCGGTATAAACATGTTGACGAAAAGACACATCAATATTCAATATCCCAGTGGTAAAAGCTGAAGTTAATTGAGAGAACTGTTGCCGCACATATAGCAGGCTCAACATCCCCTGAACCGGATGCTGCTGCATATTATGTAAAGACTGGCTTTTCGCCGGATAATGGATAGGATTAAAATCCCCGGAAAAATTCGACCAATGTTCAATATCTTCTATTTCAAAAATCAACATATCAGTTACCCTACCTTAGAGATAACCAACGCAGCGTTATGCCCCCCAAAACCTGAACTAATATTGAGCGCCACTTCTGGTTGAGCGGTATAGCAATGTTGATTAGGTAAATAATTAAGGTCACAATCTGGATCGGCCCGATGCAAATTCAATGTCGCCGGCAAGCAATTTTCAGTTAATGCCTTTACACATACAATAGTTTCGAAGCTGCCGGCCGCAGCAATAAGATGACCGGTATAAGATTTTGTACTTGATATGGGGACTTGATAAGCATGCTGCCCCAGCGCTGCTTTAATTGACTGGGTTTCATAAAGATCATTTAACGGTGTAGAAGTGCCATGAGCATTAATATAGTCAATATCTTCCGGCGAAATCTGTGCCTGTTCAATGGCTTTGGTTATCGCTAATATTTTAGGTTCAATATCTTCTATTGGCCGAGTTAAATTAGTGGCATCTGAATATTGAGCGTAACCTTTAATTTCCGCCAGAATCGTCGCACCACGCGCGACGGCCGAATCATAATCTTCCAAACAAACCACCGCCGCTCCTTCGGCCAATACAAACCCTGAGCGATCAAGGCTAAATGGACAACATGCGAGATTTGGGTCCGTTTGCTCTTTTGATAATGCATTCAGTACATCAATACTCCAAATATTACATTCCCGAGTAAGTGATTCAGAGGCTCCAGCAATCATACATTTTGCACGTCCTGAGCGAATAATTTCAAAGGCATCACCTATTGCCATTGTGCCCGTTGCGCAGGCGGCCGCCATAGTATTCTGATAACCACGCAGCCCATACATAATTGAACATGCCGCCGTCATGGCGCTTGGCATGGTGATGAGATTACTCATAGGATGAGCTAATTTAGCTTTCTTATATTGATAGGCATAATCTCCAGCATTATCGATAGCTCCCCAACCACTGCCAAGGATGACTCCACATTCATATTTATCGTAATATTCAACCGGTGATATGTTCACACCAAATGCTTGCGTAAAAGCTTGATAAGTCGCCTTCAACGCTGCTTTTCCGCAATCTGAAAGCGTATGAGTCAACTTTTTTGGTAATAACTGATAACGGGATGGGTTTGGTGCAAGGAAGGAAAAGAAACGCGAATTAATGAATGAATCGGGAAATTCAATTCTGTGAAATCGATGTTGTTTCTCAATAATACTTTGCCAACATGATTCAACATCTTCACCAATCGGTGTTACCGCTCCCATACCTGTAATAACAACTCTTTGAGCTTTCTGCATATTGGTTACCATTCATACATGGATTGAAAATGTCAATTTTCCTAGTTATAAAAGTAGGCTAATGAAGATATATCACCATAATCATAAATAAGTATTTTCAATATTTCTGCTTATTTGAATCGCTATTTGTGAATTATGTAAAACTAATTGATGGATTATTTTACCCATGTAATAAAACCGATGATAAATATCCATGAGAAAATAATTATTCACATCACATTCGGCTGTAATATCATGATAAACCCCGAGGGTTTATTTATCATTAACTTATTATTCTATTTAATAAAGCATATCATTGTATAAAGATAAAATAAAAACAATAGCTTTAATTATTGCGCAATCTTCATTTCATAGCATATGAATTCAATTATTACATTAATAATCCAGAAATACAATTAAATTAAATAATATAATAAATATTTCATATTATTCTCGTGAATAAGCACATCAGCAATGAATACATTAATATTGTCCTACCGCATATTCTCACGGCTAACTGACAGCATACAATGAGGTACATTTTTCAATCATTTTCTGTATCAAAACATATCCCCTGTCCTGTGGTTTGTAATATACTGACACAACTGGACGAATACACAGCATTGGGCATCTTTACTGTCCAGTTAATGTAATAAAACCGGAGGCAACATATGGCTGAAACAGGCAAGAATACAGGAGTGTTCAGTGGTAACAAAATCAGAGGCAAGCCCTGACTCAGTGACAAAGCAACAGTTAGACACCCTCACCATCGATAAAATTACGCAAAGTATCATTATCATCTCAGTCGGCACAATTTTTTACCGACTACAAGAGGGTGAATACGGAGGCAGCGGCGTATTCTTTAACCGCGATGGAGGACATACCCGGTACGGATTAACGAACGGCACAATTGGTAATTTATATCTTGCCAACTCGCCAAGAACATCGATGAAGGAGGTGTTTCAACGTCTGCCAGCCATTACAGACCGGGAACTGGATGGGTATCATATGGCGACATTAGTGACAGAGAAAGAGTTACGTATTGTAGACATTACCCGGCTTGCGCCAAAAATGCACATCACTGCCCATCAGCTAACCGGCACAGATTACCGGATCACGCAGCAACTCGCGGCGAAGCTGTCACCGCACGCGGATGGACTTGCCTACATGTCCAACGTTACGCTTGAGCCATGCATCGTGCTCTGGCATGACGATCCTTCGGGTAAAGGCACGATACGCACCGAGGAACTCAAGGTGCTTAGGGAATTTGAGTATGAAGGAGAAATTGCCGAGGATATCTTGGTGAACGACCTGGATATCCCCGTAATATGACAAAAGGGGGAGCCGGTATGTGCCCGTTCCCTCTCTTTTTACTATGCTTCTATATTTCTATGCAGCATCTTGAGTGCCAAACAACTTGGCTAAACGGATTATCTGTTGAAGCTTATCATCCGAAACACCCTCTCTCAGCAAAGCAATAACCGTGAACTCTTGACCTTCTGGTAAACGGTGATCCAGTACATTACGTTTCTGCACGAAAAATCCGTACTGCATCACACCGCTAACGTGATTAAGATGCCACAAAATCTCCGTCACCCCCCTGAGCACGCCTTTTTCGCCTTTACTTTCATCATCGGTGAACTGAAAAGCCGGATAAATAAACTCACCATCGTATTCCAAGGCCAATAATTTACCGGTGTCCTTTTTCTTTTTAACTGTGACTTTACTAACACCGAGCAAACTCGCTACCTCGGCAGAATTTAACACACCACCGTTTTCACGCACGTTGTCAAAAAAGCGCGCGCGGCTACGCACACGATTGAGTAACCTCTTCTTTTCCGGCGTCAGTTCGGCAAGCGCTCGTGCTGGTATCGCCAAAAACAACATATTCATCAGAAACTGATTATCCGGCAACGCTAGCTGATGCTTGATATTAGCCTTACCTTTACTACGAATACCATCAGCCAGTTCCTTAATGATATTCACAAGGCGATCAGCCGCTACATCAGCGTCATCGTACTCATGATGAGGTGCCGTCGCGTTATTATTGACTTTGATTTTCCTATACACAGTTTGCATAATGCACCTCGAGTTAACGATTGATGGTATAAAGAATATACATACAATCGTTAACCAATGCAAATCTTACCCATCTGTATTGGGTGCTATTATCAAGAACAACCGCCATCATCTTACACACCCGGTGACTGCTCCCCGCCCTGTCGAGCGAGGCTTCCCACTTCCTAGGCCGCAACCGTCTGTATGACGGATTTACGCTGGCCTCCATGGGCAGATTGCACGACGAGTCCCGCCGCACATAATTCCAGTATGCCCTTGCGTTCAATGTTGATTGCCGCATTGATATCGCGGTCATGTTCAACTCCGCATTCTGGACATTGCCAGATTCGCCTATTTAACGGCATTTCCGGCATTTTGTGACCACAACAGTGACAGGTTTTTGAACTGGCAAACCATTGATCCAGTTTCACCAGATGCACACCTTTCTCTGCGGCCTTGTATTCCAGTTTTGTGATGAACCCAGACCATCCGGCATCGCCGATAGCACGTGCCAGATGGGGATTTTTCATCATATTTGCTGCTTTCAGTGTCTCCACAATTACCGCTTGGCTTTCGTCAACAATTGTGCGGGAGAGTTTATGCTGGAAATCAGCACGGGTATTGGCTACCCGTTCATGCACACCCGCAAGCTGTATACGGGCTTTACGACGGTTCGCACTCCCCTTTTTCTTACGGGACAACGCTTTCTGTTTACGTCGCAGGTTGCGACTGGCATTGATGAGATGGCGGGGATTCGGGGTTTTGTCACCATTCGATTTAATGGCGTAGTGCGATAGTCCCATATCAAGACCCGTAACATTTGATATCAATGTTGGTTTCGCTGGCACTTCTGTCCCGTCATCGCAGAGTATTGAAGCATAATATTTCCCCGTTGCGCTGCGGCTCAGCGTGATACTTTTCAATGTGCCCGTAATTTCACGATGTAAACGCGCTTCAATCGGTGAAACTTTCGGGATCTTGATCGCGCTATCAAGCACTTTAACCCCAACGCAATGATAGCTTGATTGCTTTCCATGCTTACTTTTAAATGCCGGAAAACGCGCTTTCAGTTTCGGATTAAAAAAATTGGAAAAAGCCACATCAAGATTAATGACCGCCTGCTGTAATGCGATGGAATCATACTCTTTGAGCCATGCATATTTACGGGATTTTTTCGCGACTGCCAACAGCGGTTTCAGATCTTTACGGGGGCTTAAACTGACACCGTGGCGCTGGTAAGCCTGTTTTTTGATGTGCAGAGCTTTGTTGTACGCAAAACGAACTGCGCCGAACTGGGCATTGAGAAACTCAGCCTGTTCCGGTGTCGGATAAATGCGTACTTTCGTGGCTCTTAACATCGTCAGCGCTCATTGATATAATACTTTTATTTTAACAGGTTAGTGGAATATATCAATTGAGTAATCACGATGATTTACTGGAGGGGTTCTTCCGTAAACGGCATAGTGTCAGCAAACTTGTTGTGCATCTGATTTTTACGACAAAATACCGCCGTAGACTGTTTGATGGACGCATGATAGAACAGTTGCGGCATGCTTTTGCTTCTGCTGCCGCAAAACTCGAATGTGAAATTATTGAGATGGACGGAGAACCAGACCATGTGCATCTGCTGGTTGCCTATCCGCCAAAACTGGCTGTCAGTGTGATGGTCAACAATCTGAAATCCGTGTCGTCGCGTCTGCTGCGCCAGCAAAACACGCATTTACGGATGCAGAGTAAAACGGGGCTTTTATGGTCAAGATCATACTTTGTCTGTAGCACCGGAGGAGCAACGATTGAAACGCTCAGAGCCTATGTTCAAAGCCAGACAACGCCTGATTGATCTTTAAAGCCCTACGGGCTTTTCGCCTTATATCCCCGCCCGCATTGGGCGAGGGTTTACGGCGGATTTTGCTAATCTACAACATTCATACTCACCTCTTACACTACATAAATCTTCGTTGATACCCGACAGTAGCAGGAAATCACACTTTTGAGAAATTGCGAGTTAATTCACAAAACACGATTTTCAAAGTTAAAAACCAACTAATATCTGAAACAGATAATATTGTTGTTAAATAAATTTTTTTAATAAAAAAATAACAATGCTCAGATAAATTCTTATAAAAATAAGTCATTCAGGTTATTTTTATCACTCTTTAAACAGGGTAATTAGAAAAATAAAATTATTAATCAAAGACATTTGGAATGAAATAATACATATTTAGCTATAATTACTTTTAGCTCCACGTTCAGTCTAATTATTTACCCTAGGTCCGATTTCAGGCGTTACAATTTGCAACATTAACCCGAAAAAACCCGTTATTACTGGAGAAATCATGATGAAAAAAACAATAAAAAATATATCCTTATTTACAGGAGTTATGCTTGGAAGCTTGACATTAGCTCATGCAGCAATTATTCCACCCGGTACACAACTGGCAACCGACCAGAATATTGTTCGTCATAATGGTTCAGAGCCTGCTTCTCTTGATGTGCATAAAGTTGAAAGTGATGTTGAATTTGATATTATAAACGACTTTTTTAGTGGATTAGTCAGTATAGGAAATGATGGTAAGTTTAATCCTAATTTAGCTATCCGTTGGGAAACTAACGATAATAAAACTTGGGTGTTTCATCTAAGAGAAGGAATAAAATGGTCTGACGGTTCACCGATTACCGCTCACGATGTGGTTTTTAGTTGGAGGCGTTTAATTGATCCCCAAATGGCGTCCCCGTATGGCAGTTATATTGAAAACATGCATATAGTAAATGCCAAAGATATTCTTGCAGGTAAGAAAAAAACCGATGAATTAGGTGTAAAAGCATTGGATAATTTAACGCTAGAAGTAACATTAGAGCAACCGTTATCCTATTTTTTAAATATGCTGGCACATCCAGTTATGGTGCCTATCAGCCAAAAAGCGGTTGAAAAGTATGGTGAGAAATGGACTCAACCAAATGTGTTTGTCAGTAGTGGCCCATTCAAACTCTCTGAATGGATCGTTAACGAAAAAGTGATTGGCGTCAGAAATCCACAATATTGGGATAATGAACACACCGTGATTAATAAAGTCACCTATCTTAACGTCACATCAGAAACAGCGGTGGTAAACCGTTATTTGGCAGGAGAGATAGATATCACAAAAAATATCCCATCGGTTTTATTTAACTCTTTAAAAACCAAGTTAGGTAGTCAGGTCCATATTTCTCCAAAATTAGGTGTTTATTATTACGAATTTAACACCCAAAAAGCCCCTTTTAACGATATTAGAGTCAGACAGGCACTCAATCTGGCTTTAGATAAGAACATCATAACCAATAAAGTCCTGGGGCAAGGCCAAAAGCCGGCCTATAATAATACTCCACCAAGCACAGGAGGAATGAACTTAAAACAGCCGGATTATGCATCATGGACTCTGGCAAAAAGAATTGAAAAAGCCCGGCAGTTATTGAATGAAGCGGGTTATAATAGAAACAACCCATTGAAACTTAATCTTCTTTATAATACATCAGAGGATCATAAAAGGATTGCTATCGCAGCCACCTCAATGTGGAAGAAAAATCTGGGCGTGGATGCTGTTTTACAAAATCAAGAATGGAAAACCATGTTAGACACCATGCATCAAGGTAACTTTGATTTGGTAAGACACGCATGGATAGCTGATTACGATAATCCTGCTTCGTTTTTAAATAATTATGTCACCAATAGTTCTAATAATACATCATTATATCATAACGATATTTATGATGATCTGATCAGTAAAGCCAAAGCGACAAACAACATAGAGTATTTCCAGCAAGCACAAGATATTCTTACAAGAGATGTCCCGTCAATTCCTATTTATTACTACGTTAGCGCCAGATTAATAAAACCTTATATTGGTGGATATTATATTAGCCCACTTGGTCTTATGTCATCGAAAGATCTTTATGTTATTAAACACTAATGTAATATTATTTTTACATTTAAACAAACACTACGGTTTAAAACAATATGATTCGTTTTAAACCGTAATGATTTACTCTATAGCTTTAATTAACAAACCAATTTAATAGCCTGATCACAATACGAAGTTAAAATCCGGCAAAAATTAACATATGAATTGTTAACTTTATATTAGTACTATGGTCGTATAAACCCAAAATCCGTGTTTTTTCTGATGTTCATGACGCAAAGAAATCGCATGATTTGATTCCTATGAACGCTTATTCTGTTGAAAAAAGGAAGTACGGCTGTAGTACTAATCTACCACTGAATTATAATAGTAAAAATCTCATAAAAACTATCAAAAATACCAGATGTGATAATGTTTTTTTTATATATAATACAATATTGCAAATGCACATTATCTACGTATCAAATATAATTAAATTTCATAAATATATAATTTTGGAGATTATTATGAAAGTTAAAAATAATTCGAAAAATCAGATTAAGGTTTCAGTTAGTGCTTGGAATTCTGATGGTAACGACAAATATTGGCCATTAGACCCTGGAAAAGATGATCAGTGGACCCGCAGTGATCAACGCGGTTATGTAATGGTATTAGAAAAAGACTTAATAATAGAATCATATTTTATTTTGTATAACAGCGATATTGTTGTTAATGAAATGTCTATTACAGATCATGGTCGCCTCATCTTACCCCTTCACTCCAACCCCGTTAATTTGACATAGATTATTGGTGATCCTCTAGAGGATCACCAATAGCAATAATAAAACTGCTTATTCCTATAAAACTAACTATTCAAATACTACACCGGAACAACCGTAGGATTAGCAAGTAATTTCCGTAAATTGCGCATTTCCCTTCCCTGATTAATCGCGACGGCACCGACTAAAACTTCATTTTCTGTACCAAATAAAATGGCCTTATCTGATTGCAAATCACCCTGAACATGCCACTCCTCAGCCTGCATGTTGCCAACCATCTGGATGTTAATGCCCCACTGATCGGTCCAGAACCACGGAGCGCCTGGCTGCGGGGGTTCCAATCCCATCATGGCATATGCGGCGATAGTCGCCTGACGGTTAGCATTTTCCCAGGTTTCACGGCGCTGGAGATCACCTGTTAGTGGTTCTCTCTGGAGGCAAACATCCCCGGCAGCAAAAATATCCGGTTCAGAAGTCTGACAACGGCTGTCAATAACGATACCGCCATTAGTTACCAAACCGGCATCAGCGGCAAGCTGATCCCTGAATTCGGCGCCGATGCCATAAATAATAATATCTCCGATCACCTTTTCTCCGGTGTTCAATATAAGTACTAATTCACTCCCTTGTTTTTGTGCGGAAACAATTTTGGTATCAAGGAAGAATTGCACCCCGTTTTCCTGATGACGATTCAAAAGATAATCCTGCAATAACGGCGGGGCACAACGCCCCATGATGTTATCCGTCTGTTCGATAACCGTGACATTCGCTCCCAATTCACAGGAAGTCGCCGCTAGTTCCAAGCCAATTACACCACCACCAACAATCAAAATCCGTTTGTCTTTTTTCACCGCCTGGCGTAAACGTTGCGCATCATCCAACGTCCTCAGGGTATAAACATTTTCACCCAGTTGATCGAGGAGCGGAAATCGTCTGGCTCTTGCCCCCACAGCAAGCAGGAGTTTGTCATACCTAAGCTCGCCGCCATTTTCTAAAACAACACAATGTTTTGATGGCATAATCTGGCTGACCGATTGGCCTATGCGTAGATCTATCCGGTTTTTTAGATAAAAATCTTCGGAGAACAAGTATTTAGGCGCTTCATCTGGGTTGATTAAATACTCTTTCGATAAAATTGGCCGTTCGTAAGGCGCATGATATTCCTTACCAATTAAAATAATATCGCCATCAAACTGCTGCTGCCTTAAGGTTGCGGCGGCCATCGCCCCCGCTTGTCCTGCTCCAACGATAACAAAAGTCTGATTCCGCATATTACGCTCCTATCTGAGTTACAGGTTGAGCACTGACCATTGCCATCCCTGCCAGCCACTCCTTAATAGGTTGGTAATAATGCCGCTGTGCTTTATATTCGCCATAAACAGAAAGCGCTGTAAAAGCCGCAATCCAACAACGAATTTCCTGTCCACCCTTACCGCCCTGAATGGCAATTCCTTCCTCAGTTAATGAAGCAAGGCGCTGAATATCGCCACTACAAAAAATACGCAATAACTCGTCATCCCACTGCGGATTCAACGGGGTAACGATATTTTCGCCACGAGCCAACGATTTTCCAACCTCAATGACTCGGTTTTGCCGTTTCTGGCGCACTTCTTTTGTCGGATTTCTTCCAGCAATCAGTCCTTCCTCAACTTCCGGCGGCACCTGTCCCATTTGGGGTATCGGAGGATCATGTGATAAACCGCCAGAACCTAACAACAATACCCGCTGATCTGTGGTGAATAAGAATTGACCAACCGCACGACCTAACGCAACAGCGCGGCGACATGTCGGCAATGGTTTAGCTGCACAGTTAATAAATATTGGGATAGTTGGATAGCGCTGTAAATCTTGACAAAGCAGCATCAATGGCTGAGTAAAGCCGTGATCAGCCTGCATACGCCAAGACTGGGCAACATCAATATCAGCGTTATATAAGGCGGAAATTAGATCCTGCGCGGTGTTTTCAGGAACATTGAGTGGACCTTTACCAATATCCCAATCCCCCACTGCATTCGCCCTGACTCCAACGCAAAATGCCGGCATGAGATCATAAAAAAAACCATTAAAATGGTCAGGAGCGAAAATGACTATCAATTGTGGGTCGTAGGCTTTTACCTGTTCAGCCAGTTGCTGAAAAACCTGCCGAACATGCTTTTCTGTCGTTTTCGGCGGGGAACCAAAGTCCATCAAAGGCGTGTGTGAAGTACAAATCAATTTAACGGTCATTTGAACTCTCCTTTTTGTTCGGAGACATCACTCCCGCTGTAGCTTGGCGAATGCCACGGATACTTAACCCGGCATCAGCCGTTATCATCACCCCCGTTAAAGTACGGTTATTGGCGCGGGAAGCCAACATGACATACGGACCGGTGAAATCTTCTGGCTGAGGTATGAATTGCAAAGGCAAAATCGCACCGAGACTTTCTAATGACAGGTTATCTGTAATACGTCTATCTTGCTGAGATAGTGAAGCGGCCCCGCGAAGATCGCTTGGCATACCACAAGGCGCAACACCATTAACCCTGATAACTGGCGCTAATTCATAAGCTAACTGGCGGATCATGCCGACCGCGCCGTGCTTGCTGGCGGTATACAACACCCCTCCGCCACCAGAAAACCATGACGAGTTTGACAATGTAAAAATCATGCTGCCTTCTGATGCGGTTAACGCCGGTAACGCGGCTTTAGCTCCTAAAATATACCCTTTCAGGTTCACACCCATCAGCTCATCAAATCCTTTATCAATCTGCTCTGGCGAGGCGTCAAGCAAGCTGATTTTGTGATCCCATATCCCGGCATTACCAACAAAGCAGTCTAATTTGCCAAAGCGCCGAACAGTTTCAGCCACTGCTCGTTCATTGTCCTCAAAAGAGGCGACATCACCGTGAATAACACAGATATCGTTACCAAAACAGTGTGCCAGAGCTGTCGCTTTTTCCGCCGATAGCTCCAAAACCCCCACTTTAGCTCCCTCCGCAATAAAACGCTCTACTAAAGCCAAACCTAAACCGGAGCCACCGCCTGTTAATAAAATGACTTGATCTTTAATCCAACTCATATTGCTCCTCCGATACAGTGATATAAATGTTTCCGTCTTTGACAACAACCGGATACGTTCTCAATGGATCTGTGGCAGGAAGGCAAAGCGCCTTCCCGGTTCTGAGACAAAAACTGGCCGTATGCAGTGGACACTCAACTGTCGCATTGTCTTCCAAATACCCTTCGGATATCGAGGCATTACCATGACTGCACCGGTCATCAACAGCAAAGAATTCGCCATCACAGTGAAACAGCGCAATATCCGGTGTGTATTCAACCTTACGCGCCTCTCCATCAGGCAATTCTCCAACAGTACATACGAATAATTGATTCATCAGAATAAGACACTCAAGTTATGGAAAGTTAAGACTGCCTGATCCAAGGTAATTTCACGTTTGCAAACCAGCCAGCTATCCGTTTTTGGATTACGGCGAACACAATCCAGCCGTTTACCAACATAAAAAGCTTCATCTCGCTCTTTTTGTGAACGGTACAGCAAATAATTGGACTGAACATGAAATTGGTCAGGCGAGTCCGTTTCAGTAATCACTAAATTTGTCAGTAAATGACGTGTACGAGATGGGGGTTCCTCTGCCCATGCCATACCGGTTTCCAACCGGGCTATCCGGCGTTCAAGCTGAAATTTATTATCATTGAACAACCAAGTGGTTGGCGGCTGGATACTCTTACGGCGATCGCGGGTTTGAGCATTAACAATGGTGCGCATGGTATAGCTGAGATCTTCTGATAACAGCTCAAGCCAATCACGAAATTTCCACTCATCCAGTAATGCAATTTCGTAATACAAGAACTGGCTTATTTCATAATGCAGTTCCGGCGATACCCTTTTTTCCTGATTGACAATTAACTCTTTCATTTGACCAACTCCTGCTGATAAACCCGGTTTTTTTCCTCTACTTCATCCCAGGTTTCACTGGTGAGTAAGTCAGCCCAACGCTGATACATGCCACGGGCAACGGTTTCAGAAAAAACATAATTAGTCACACCCGGAATTCCATCATCCCGCACTCTTTCTTGTCCTAATCTCATTTCCATACACAATGCGCTGTTACGGGCTTTGTAACCTCTAAGTACCTTCTGGATTTCTACCCAATTTTCTGAATCATCCTGTTCGAGAAAACCTGCCGGACCAAATGCACGGACAGTACTGTTCTCAAAAGCGGCTTTTACTTCTGGAGAAGCCGCTTTATCTGCGATGCAGAACGCCCAAACTTCCACCTGATCAGGTCCACGTGGATGCCACACCCGCATAGTTGCGGTACCGTTAAGCCAGGAAAGTGTCGGGAAAATATTGTTGTGACCGGCAAGACGCAGTGCTCTGACTTTTCCCAGTCGCTGCTCTGCCTCCTCATAAGTTTCACGGTAGTAACGGGCAACGGCGCCATCAACCCAAACATTGGCATCGGGTTTTTCGGTCAAGAAAAATCCACAACCGTGACCATTCTGAGCAAATTGCACCGCGTCTTTTGCTGTTTCCCAAACTGGCCGTGAAGTCTGATCAGCGCCTAATGCTTTGTTACTATCGCCATCTTTTACACTTAAAACCTGTACAGCGGAGGCATGACTGAATAGAGCATGGTATTGATCACCGGCAAACTGTTCAGCGGGTAATTTCCAGTTACAATTGATCACCCACTTTTGCACACCGCCAATAACCTCAGTTCCTCCTTCACGGCGATCAAGCACACCATCAAGATACCACGCCATATCACCGAGATAATCCATCAGGGAGGGCGCCGTCGTATCCCAGTTGCCAAAAATCAATCCCTTATAATTTTCCACACATGGCACTTCCTGAAGTCCCCATTGCTCTTTGCAAAGCCCATGTGGATAGGCGCACGCTTCCAACGGAACGTCAACTAATCGCCCATCCACACCATATGACCAACCGTGATAAGGGCAAGTAAACGCACGGGTATTACCGCTATCCGCATAACAAACCCGCATAGAACGATGGCGGCATTGATTTAGGAAAGCTTTAACAGAACCATCTTTCTGGCGGACAACAACAACACTGTCTTCTCCCATATAAGTATTAAAAAAATCCCCAGGATTGGGGATTTGACTTTGATGAGCGAGAAACAACCAACAACGGCCGAATATTCTTTCGAGTTCTAACTGATAGAGCTCGGGATCGATATAAATCTGAGGAGTTACACGACCGGCTCGGGCATCAATCAGGCGGTAAATATCTGAATTTTTGCTCAATGTCATATTATTTAATCCTCAAGTAAAAGAATGGTTGACTTTTTGCCAACATGCAAAATGAATGCTATTAATAGATTAATATTTTGTGAAATACATTGTTTGTTTAAATTGAGACTTTTTTTCGATATGTGAGGAAACGGCAATGGAATTAAGACACTTACGCTATTTTATTGCGGTGGCAGAAGAATTAAACTTTACTAAAGCCGCAAAAAAGTTACATACCGCACAACCTTCATTAAGTCAACAAATAAAAGATTTAGAAGATTATATTGGTTCCACACTATTAGAGAGAAATAAACGTAGAGTCTCTCTAACCAAAGCGGGAGAAGTTTTTTTCCAACAAGCCAGGCTTATTCTTGATAATGCTGAAAAAGCGAAGAAAATGGCCCGCAGAGCGGCACAGGAACAAATTGTGCTAACTATTGGATTTGTCCCATCAGCAGAAGTTAAAGTATTACCTGAAGTCATTCCAATATTTCGCCTGGCTCATCCTGGAGCAAAAGTAGAACTTATTAGTTTATTTAATCCAGGACAAGAAGAGAAATTATTACAAGGTGACATTGATGTCGCTTTCATGCGTTCGCCAATAAAGAGCGATTATATTGATTTTAAAGTCATTCTTAATGAACCATTGGTAGTTCTGATGCCTGCCAATCACAGGCTAAGATATTGTGAGAAAATTTCAGTCAACGATCTACACGGAGAAAATTTTATTACTCCCGATCCAACACAATCTGGCGTATTACAACAGATTATAGAAAATTATTTTACTGAACATAATGTCGCTCCTAATATTATTCAAACAGCTAATAACATGCTATTAATCTTAAACATGGTTAGTCTGAATTTGGGATGTGCAATAGTGCCGTTCTATATTACCAGCATCATGACAGACGCGGTTATTTGTCGGCCATTATCAGGATATTCCCCTACAATAGAGTTAATAATGGCATGGCGAAAAGACAACACCTCGGAATTATTATCGCACTTAATAGATGTTGTTGAAAATAAATACCTGTAAGAATAGAAATAAGCATCATTGTTTTTACCTTTCAGACTAGACATATTAAGTATTAGTGAATATTACCCGCGGTCGTTATATTAATAACGTATTATCTTAAAATAAATAAGGGAGATATCATGATGTCAATATCAGCGAATCCTCAACATAAACCTACACAACCTGAATTACGTTCGCTTTGGTCGGCCATTGCCAGTGGTGAAATCCACCTGCATCATCTTGATGTAAAAGGGATAAAAACCCGTGTTCTTGAAGCAGGTAATGGACCTATTCTCATTTTCTTACATGGTATTGCAGGTCATTTAGAAGCTTATATGCGCAACATATTGCCCCATGCCGCCCATTTTCGTGTACTGGCGATCGATATGCTAGGGCATGGCTTCACAGATAAACCTGTCCGTTCCTATGAGATTATCGATTATGTGGAACACCTGCGGGATCTTATTGAGACATTAAATCTGAAAAAAATTCACCTTTCTGGCGAGTCATTAGGTGGATGGGTCGCAGCCCGGTTTGCCGCAAAATATCCGCAATATATTCACCGTCTGGTGTTGAACACCGCCGGCGGCATGATTGCTGATCCAAATGTGATGGAACGCCTACGCACACTGAGCTTGAATGCAGTGAAAAACCCGGACCGGGAAGCTACCCGCAAGCGTCTTGAATTCCTGATGGAAGACCCTGCGATGGTGACAGAAGACCTGGTTGAAGCCCGTTTCGCCATTTATCGTCAACCGGGTATGTTGTCCGCAATGGAAAACATTATGTGTCTGCAAGATATGGATACCCGCTTACGTAACCTCTTGACCGAAGATGAGCTGGCAAAGATCCAGGCTGAAACCCTAGTGCTATGGACCACACACGATCCGACTGCTGCGGTTTCAGTAGGTCAGCGCCTTGCCGGGCTTATTAAAAATAGCCGTTTTGTCGTGATGGAAAAATGCGGTCACTGGCCTCAATATGAAGACCCGGATACATTCAACCGGCTCCATATCGATTTTTTACTCAACGGCAACAAATAATGTCTCTTTCAGACGAGTGATATTCCAGTTGGAATGTCACTTCTTTGGTTTGATTAGGAGCAACAACAGATGAATAACATCATAAACCATCTTGGGGAAAAATTATTTCAATCGTGGCAAAGTCGCCAAGCTATCGATCCTATCTCTGATGAATATCCAGAACTCACATTACACGACGCCTATCTCATCCAGCAAAAAGTTATTGTTCGCCGGTTGGAAGCAACCGGAGCACAAATTGTCGGCAAAAAAATCGGTATTACCAGCCAGGCGGTTATGGATATATTGGGCGTCGATCAACCCGATTTTGGCATTCTCACCTCAGATATGCATTACAAAAACAACGCCACTGTACCCATTGAGCAATTAATCGCACCGAAAGCTGAAGGTGAAATTGGCTTTATCCTGAAACACAATCTGAGTGGACCCGGTATTACGGCCGAAGATGTACTTAGAGCAACAGATTATGTCGTGCCCTGTATCGAAATTGTCGATTCCCGTATCCGTGACTGGAAAATAAAAATCACAGATACCATTGCCGATAATGCTTCATCAGGGTTATTTGTCATTGGCAATGGCGCCCGTCTGCCATCAGAAATTGATCTAGCCGCCGTTACAATAACGCTGGAGAAAAACGGTAAATTGGTTGACACCGGCATTGGCGCCGCTGCACTAGAACATCCCGCTAATGCAGTTGCCTGGCTAGCAAATATGTTAGGAACACTGAATATGGCATTGCTTCATGGAGAAATCATTCTCTCTGGCTCCCTCACCACAATGGTGCCAGTTAATCCTGGTGATCAGTTGAAAATTAACTTACTGGGCGTGGGATCTGCCAAGGTCAGTTTCGCCTGAAAAATTAGCCTTAGTTTCTTAATAGGAGTCATAAAAAGCCCCCATCAAAGTCACTAGCAACTCAGTGGCAGGGGCGTAAATGGCTTATTATCATTTCAAGCCTAATAGAATGTATTCCTTTCGTTAATATTATTTTTATCAAATTAAAAACAATAATTTCATAAGCTTCGTGGTAATACACGCCTCCCGAAGGTATGGTTTTGTATGGCTGATTGCAACGCCACTACCAATTAACATAACAAGGATGAATTCAATACGTTCTGCCAGACTTGTATATCCCGGCTGATGCCTCACCTGTCGAATTTAAATGCTGCGCTGAACTACTCATTTAACCTAAGGAGGGATCTTGTTATGAAACAAACTTTTTCTTTACGAAAGATAGGCGACAGCATTCATCATGTCTTGAGTAGTATTTTGAGTGCTGTGTTGCTAAAACCGATACAGCACTCAATAAATTCCGCAAGAGCAAGGGCGTTTTTTTCTTTTTTTCGGTTACATACGATCTGTAATGAAAATGGTAACCCCTGACTGTTTAATCCTGTTGGGATGGAGACCGCGCATAAGTCAGCAAAGTTTACGAAACGGGTGAAGTCATTAGGAGGTTGATGTTCATCTTTTTCAGCTATAGGCCAAGAAGGTTCTGGGGTTGTAGGAATTACTAACGCATCCACATTTTGAAACCAATTTGAAAATATCTTCCGTACATGACTACAGAATATCAATGCTTCCGAATAGTCTTTCTCCTTTATCTCTTTGCCACGTTCTAATCTTACTTTAATTGCATCGCTGAGGGAGTTCTGTGAATTACACAAATATCCATAATTCTGCCAAGCCTCAAACGCAGTAATGATAGAATTAGCTTTCATGCACTGTGATAAAGGATATGGGAAAGGTTTCTTTTGAATTACCATACCCATTTGAGAAAAAACTTTCAGCAATGACACATAATGCAAACCTGTTTCCTTATCTAAAATATACTCTTCTTCTGACGGTAATATGCCAATATTCAGATTATTAATGCATGAGTGATACACTAAATTTGGGTTCAGCTGATTATAGACAATAAATATATCAGATGCATGTCTGGCAATAATCCCTACAGTATCCATCGTCTGGCTTAATGGAAGCATACCTGATGATGACAAATTGCCCATCGATGGCCGAAACCCACTTACGCCACACCAAGCGGCGGGTATACGCGCAGATCCACCCGTGTCAGTTACAAGAGCAATCGGTGTCAGACCAGCTGCCACTGCTACAGCGGAGCCGTTACTTGAGCCACCTGGGGCAACTTTCTGTGATTGTCCCCAAGGGTTGAGTGGCGTCGGGCTATTCTCCATGATGCCCGCAGCTCCCATACCGAGCTCTACTGCTCTGTGTTTTCCTGTCAGAACCATTCCCTGTTTCAAGAGGGTGGCTACCACTGGTGCCGTAACATATGCTTTTTGACTAAAACAGTTCGTGCCTCCTCCAGTGACCTTACCTTTCAGATCAAAAAAATCCTTAACAGCAAAAGGAATGCCATGGAGAGGACCACGCCAATTTCCTGATCGTATTTCCTGTTCAGCACGTTTTGCGGTAGCCCGCGCATCAGCTTCATAGACTTCTGAAAAGGCGTTCAACTTATGGTCGTAACATAAAATACGCTTCATGTACTCATCTAAAATCTCAACAGGTGATATCACGCCGTTCCGTATTCTTTCTCCTAATTCATTAATTGAAAGACTGATAATTTCATCCATCATTTATTTGCCTTTAGTGTTATGGAATTGTGATATTCATCAATATCATTTTTTACAAAAAGAAAATTGATAATCAAGATGGATAGAGTGGCTATGATAATAGTAATAACCGCATACTTCATGTTTAAAATAAAGAGTTTTTCACTGTTTACCATTTGCCCAAAAACTGCCACGGCAAAAGCGGAACCTATCTGACCAGTTGCACGGGAAACCCCTGAAGCAACGCCAGTGTACTGTTTCGGAGTACTTTGCATAAATAAAGATGTTGACATTGGTGATCCCAGCCCTCCACCAAAACCAATCAACACAAGTGGAACAAAAAGATAAATATAGTCATTGTTGAACTGTGTAACCAGTAACCCACTGAAACCAACCAATCTTATCATGGCCCCAACAATCATCATGTGGCTCGTTTGGTAACGGCGTGTAAACCATCCAGAGACCTTATTTCCCAATATGACACTGATTGAGAGCGGTAACAGGGCCATACCCGTTTGTATTGCACTCAGTTGTTGAATATCCTGAAACCAAAAGGTCAGAATAAACATGGCACCAAAAAAGGAAAAAGCTCCAGAAAAGAAAATCCATGAAATAGCGCTAAAATTTGGCCGCCTGAACAGTTCCAATGGAAGCATAGGAGCTTTACTTCTTTTTTCTACCACTATGAATGCAGTCATGATGATTAAAGACAAGCACAACAAGATAACTGAGTTCAAATTGATTTGAGTAGAGTCATTCAGCCGGATGACACCAGCAATAAATAG
This sequence comes from Photorhabdus namnaonensis, assembly GCF_001684335.1. Taxonomy (GTDB): domain Bacteria; phylum Pseudomonadota; class Gammaproteobacteria; order Enterobacterales; family Enterobacteriaceae; genus Photorhabdus; species Photorhabdus namnaonensis. Next base: position 98,420 of record NZ_LOIC01000088.1, on the reverse strand, counting down.
AAATATTGTCAGGAAAAGAAGTAGCTGGCCTTTTATATCCATAGTTAAACTTTTATGTTCATGCTCTGGAGACTGCACCCTAAGTGTCAGAAAGATACCTACTAAGCAGAGCGGCACATTTACCAAGAAAATCGCTCTCCACGACAGATATTCGGTCAGCCACCCCCCTATGACAGGCCCCGCCACCAAAGCGATACCTCCCCAACTTGCCCAGCTGGCAATAGCACGGGTTCGCTCTGTTTTATCTGTGTAGGTATGAGTTATCAAAGCAAGCGAACCTGGTACGAGTATGGCGGCGGAAATACCCTGAAGTACGCGACCGGTTAATAAAATAGCGGCTTCACTGCTAATTCCACACAAAGCGGAGGCGAGAGTGAATAATCCAAGCCCTGTAATGTAAACACCTTTTGAACCATAACGATCACAAAGGGCTCCCCCTGATAGTAACAAACTTGCAAATAAAACCAGATAGGCATTTACAACCCATTGTAACGTTGTTACACCAAGTGAAAGGCTCTCTTTAATAGTCGGTAAAGCTACATTCACTATGGACGAATCCAGAATGACGAGTATGTAACTTATATTAGCTGCGAGCAGTACATTACTCTTGTTACGCTTCATGTTGTCCATAAGCATTCCCTGATTAATCACATTCACTAGGAGTATTGATATTCAGCGCAATATCTGTACGATAATGCATCGCATCAAAATGGACTTGTTTGGCCGTTTCATACAATTTTTCTCGAGCCTCACTGAACGTCAGGGCTATTGAACTTAATGCAATAACTCTTCCTCCATTACTTATTAGTTTTCCATCATCAGATACAACAGAGGAATGAAAGATATGAGTATCTTCTGAAAGTAACGGCAAGGTGAGTTCATCGCCTTTTCGCTCGGTAAAAGGATAACCTTCAGACGATATTTGTAAGGCAACAGAAACAAACTTACTCCAGCGTACATTTGCTTTGTCCAGCTGTTTTTGTAGGGTCAATATGAATAATTCATGAAGGGGACTCTCAAGTCGTTCAAGGATTGTGAAGACCTCTGGATTGCCCAGCCGACAGTTGATTTCAAGAAGGCTCGGCATTCCTTTTTTGTCAATCATGACACCAAAATAGAGGAATCCTGTATATTCGATTCCTTCGGAATTAAGAGCTGCCAGACAAGGTTCTACAATTTGGGTAATGATAGCCTCATGCTGTGCAGAGGACAGCACTGGGGAATATGCTCCCATACCACCAGTGTTAGGGCCTTTATCCCCATCAAGCAGCTTTTTATAATCTCGGCTTTCAGCCAGTGGTAGATAGTTTTTTCCGTCAAAGAGGATGGTGTAAGAGACTTCTTCACCTTCAATGAATTCTTCAACCAGCACTGGTCCGACATTTCTTGTGAAAAACTCTTTCAGCGTGCTTTCGACATGCTGGCGATCCTGGGCTATCACTACACCCGTTCCCCCATGTACCATACCGTCTGCTTTGATAACCACAGGTAAAGGTAATGTGTCGGCAAATTTCCGGGCCTGTTCCTGTGATTCACAAATTGCGCTGTAAGGTGTAGGTATTTGATATTTTTTCATGAATTTTTTGGAAAAGCCTTTGGACCATTCAAGTTGGGAGGCTTCACGAGTCGGGGCAATGATAGGTAACCCACGAGATTTAAAGTAGTCGGCTACCCCGGCTGCCAGAGTTTGGGTCGGTGTGATAAGCGTAAAGTCTGCTTTTAGTTCTAGAGCAGCCCTAGCCAGCCCCTCAACATCTCCTGAAGACACTGGAATATTCTCCATTCCGGGTGCGCATGACGTAGCCGGATTACCTGGGGCTAACCATACTTTTTCTACTGCTGGGTCCTGTAATAATTTCCATGCCAGCGCCTGTGCGCCGGCACCTGAACCTGCTATAAGGATTTTCATTATAATCTTCTCTCAAAACACAGGGTTAAAAGGAATTTCATCAGTTTTGCCATCTGACTAAATCATCAATCCAGTCGGCAAAATGTTCAATTCGTTCAGTAAGTTGCACATCACTGTTGCCGGTAATAATGGCGCTAACAACGTCATCGGTATAAGTTGTTGCTTGTTGATAAATTTGCCCGACTCTCCCTGATAAGCAGAGTGTGGATATCCAGTTATAAGGAACTGAATCGGGCAAAGAAATCAGATATGCCGGACGAATAGGAACGCGAATTGATGCTGCGAATTCTCTTGGTTCAGTCCGGACTTTCAGCACGTCATTGATACCTGCACAACTCTGTATCCAAGCTTTATGTATATTTATCCCCCAGGTGTGTTCTATTAACTCTCCCGTAAGTGAACCCACAGTACGGGCCGCAATCTCGCATAAAATTAATCGGTCGTCGGCGGTATGGAATATTTCGGCATGAAACCCAAGAGTAGGCGCAGCAGGCAACGCTGATATAGTTCGATAGGTAATACTGTTCAGTCGCTCTGCCAAGGGGGTAGCAGGATCAATAGTACGGCTGCCAAATATACCTGCATGCTGGTAATCAAGAGCATTATTGATATAAGCGCAGGGGGCAAAAAATGAATCTCCTGCTTCATTAATTACACCGTTAACATGATACATACTTCCAGAAATAAACTTTTCTACCATCCAGCCATCAACGGTTTTGTCGCGGAAAAAATCAGATACTTCTCTGAAACTCCTACATACCTTAACGTATTTAGAGCTGCATCCATCCACCTGTTTTATCACAACCGGGAAATTATGCTCTTCACTGAAAGTTAGAACATCTAGCCAACTGCCAAGTCGTCTAAACGGAGCCACTTCAATGCCTGCACGTTGAAGGTAATCTTTCATTAAAACCTTATCTCGATACGCCAAGGCACTTTCAACGTTCTGGCCTGGGAGGCCATAATATTCCCGAAGTTGTGCAGCTCGGATAAGGTCAAATTCCGAATGAGGCAGAATCTGGCTGAATGAGGTGTAACGTCCTAATTCTGTGGCGATAGATAAAACACCTGCACCGTCATCAAGGCTGTCGATCTGCCGGACGTACCGGTAACGGTGCTGAAGAGGAAATTGTGGTGCAGAACTGATAAGCCACAGATCATCACGGCATTCCTCCAACCATTCTGCAAAGTTAATCTTGATGCTTCTTCCGAGGCATAATATTGCCATGCTTTACCTCACATAACGTCAGAAATGGGTTTGATAATATCCAGTACGGTGAAATCGCCCCATCGAGTACCGTTATCAATAAGATGATTGACAGCCATATCCTGCCGAGCACAACGTCTCATAATGCGTAAAAAAGCATGCCATTCATCGCTTCCATGGGAAACCGGGACAGGGGTATCCGCTTCAATATAAAGTGGGAGCAGATGAGCAGATAAAATTTCGTTCGGTGAACATCTTGTCAGAATGGCTGCGGTATATCGTGCATGATCAGGCAACTGAAAACCGGTTTTCGACCATTCATTTATTGAGCATGAGCGAGGTTGATCGAAAATGAGGTTTCCCAGCCCAAAACATGTCAGCATGTTTTTGCGCCATTCAACACCTCGCAAGGAATGATGATGATGACCTATCACTAGGTTCACACCACATTGTGATAATCGTTTTGATATTTCCTTTTCGTATCTTGTAATAATGTCTTTACGAGTATGATCGCCCCAGTGCATCGCTGCAATAATAAAATCAGCTTGGCTACGGATATTGCTAACTAAGCATGAAAAATGCGACCAATCATCTTCATTGATGACAGTCATAATATCGGGTAACGCTCCGGGAACCACAGCGCCGGAAAAAGGAGGACTGTAATAATCTCTTGAACGTAACGCTGCAACGCCTCCCTGAAAACTACCGGCTTCAGTTCCGGCATAGTAAATGCCCGTTACGCCGAAAACAGCCACTCTGATCCCTCTACATTCAATTAAAGCAGGTTTCCAAGCTTGCTGAAATGTCAGACCGGCCCCGGTGGTTCGCACTCCTACAGAATGTAATGCTTTCAAGGTGTCAGTCAGACCCTGCAATCCAGAATCCATGACATGATTATTCGCAAGGGAAAGCACATCGAACAATGCCACTCCTTTGGCGTTTTTTACTGATGATATCGTCATCCCTCGCCGTCCGGGAATTGGCTCAGGTTTGTCCGTCAGTACACCTTTATAGTTACCGATAACGATATCGGCATTCTCAACTAAAGACGTCATGTGACTGAAAGCAGAAGCGGGATCTTCACGATTAATGAGCACATCCCCAAATGAAGCAATAGTAATACTCGACATAAAATTTCTATCCTTCTGACTAACGCTGGTCGTTGCTCAAAGCCTTTTCTGCATAAAAATACGGGCATTTCCATCCGGTAAAGAGGACACCTCACCAAAAATGCTGTAACCATGCTTCAGATAAAAGTCAGGTGCCTGAATCGCCATGGTAAACAGCACCGCCGTATGACATCCACGTAGAGTTGCTTTTTTTTCGGCCCATTTCAGCAATGTACTTCCCAATCCCTGCCGACGCAGTTCTTTCGGAAGAAAGAAATAACTAACGAAAAACACACCCAGAGAGGTACGACCCACCAAGCCACCAACGACTTCACCTTGCTGGTCATGGACATAGAAATCCAGCGGCTGGTTGTCAGAAATATTGGTTTGTTCCACATTCCATATATCAAGTAACTGACTAATTTTTCCCCGGCTTTCAACATCACCCTGATCGGAACTTTTGATGGAGTGCCCGGAGTCCAGAATATCTCGATTCATACATTGATCCTGATTGGCCGGGCCGATACATCGTCCCGGTTGGTTATATTAAGTTGCTGTACTCGCCAAACGCGTTTCCAGAAATAACTGCTCATAATCACGACCGCGAGCTGTTAGTGCGGGCACCACAGGTCTGCCATCGGATAATTCGATCCAGAGCCTTAATAAATGGCGCTGGTTGAATACATCATCCTGAAACTCCGTGCGGGAATGCAGCGTGGTATAGTTGTTGAGAAAAAGGATTTCGCCAGGCTCAAGCATAAATTCGAGTCTGAACTCTGGGCGGCTACATATTTCATAAAATGCGTGGAGTCCAGCATCAAGTGCGTCAGGGAGAGCTCGTCCCTGAAGTTTTGCTGCTACTCGCATATAAGCACCGAGACACATAGAGCTCACCCTGCCTGACATGTTTGAGAAAATCGGAATTTTGTATGACGTGTAGGGAAGTTTACTCGAAGAGCGTTCAGCTGTAGCGTAATGATATCCTTCAAAAAGGGCGTCAAGTAGTTCTGGTTTTTCCCTTAACATTTGATTGTAGATGGCTAGGCCACTTACGATTTGAGTCAATCCCCCTGAAGCAGCCCCCCTCAAACACATAAGCCCAACAATTTCAAAAGCATCCGAATGGAATCCAAGCTCCCGATTAGACATATAGCCTCGATTATTCGGATTATTTTTCTCATTCCTTACATGACTTATCCTGTGACCCTGTGAGTTTTGTACGACTGGACGTCCAAGACCTGTTCCAATTCCCCAGAATAGATGACTCAGGGTTGAGTCAGTAAACATTTCTCGCGGAATACCTGACACTACCACAACCCCGCGTCCTTCAGTCAAACGCTGATGAATGCTCTCCTGTAAGATAGTTATTTCCTCAAAGCGAAAATCTGACGCATTGAACGCTTCGCTGGGTCTATCTTCCATCGCGGATAGGTGATGCCTGAATGCTTCGATTTGTTCATCTGAAACAGGCAATAGCACGTCTTTCTTGCTTTTCAACTGCGCTGAACACCATACTGCCGGATCGTCATCAATAATCTGATATGATTCGTTCATGTTGGTGTCCTCAATATGCACAAAGTTCACAATCTGGATGTTGCGGTTTATCTGCAACATTCGTTTGTAGAGTTGTGAATGAGATGGTTACCAGTTTCCCTGCTGAAATCATTGGCCATCCAACAAGCTGCCTGATGATATCCGCAGACATCATCCCTCCGACAATCATTGCCGAATAACTGAAAGCCGAAGTCGCAGGGATTAAATCATGTTCTTCTCGCCAAGTGCGCATGGAGTAATGGTCAAGATCCTGAGTCCGTGACCACTTTTCGTCGCAGCGGAAACAACCGCTCTGGTCAGGGAATTTTGTCCAGAACATACCCATTCCAGCAGAAACGCTGTTGAAAACACCCGGAATTCCCATGGCAAAACAGGCGTCACTGATCCAGCGGTCAGCCGCGATAACCGGTCGGTCAATTGCAGCTACGACGATATCGGGTTTGAATTGAGAAATTAATTCCTTAACAACATCTGAACCGGTTATACGTTTGAATACTGTATTTACCGTGACGTCCGGATTGATCTTATTAAGACGAGATTTTAACCCTTCGACTTTCCGCATCCCTATGTCATCAACGGTATAAAGCTGCCTATTGAGATTACTAAGTTCAATATCATCGAAATCAACGACAGTGATGGTACCGCAGCCAGTCATTGCCAGCGCCGTTGCCGTGCAGCTTCCAAGCCCACCACAGCCCAACAGTAGCACATGCCCTTTGAAAAGTTTCTGCTGATACTCAGCGGGTGAAATGCCATTGTCACTTAACGCAGCAAATCCATTGAGATTTCGGGAATAACGCTCTCTTTGATCGGCACCGAGAGCCTGATAATCGAAATATTTCTCATCCTGAACGAGGTTGTGAGACTGAAGTTCCTCGATCAATTTTATTAACTCCGACTCTTCAACGTCATGACCGTTTTGCTTCAGTACTTCAAGGAGACCATTGCTGTTCAATTTTCCTTGCATGTGGTTAAGCGCAACTATTTTCCAACCATCGGGATCTGGAATTATTTTGCTTGCTTCACCCTGACGGGTACCGGAATGTATTGCAATGACATTGTTGCTAATCGGAACAACAACAACCGTTGGTTGAAGCCGTGGATTGTTAAGTGAAATGGAACTCGCCATAGTTATACCTCTTTAATTTTCACTACCGGCAAAAGAATTCCCCGGCGCCCTACATTCATAACCGGATCAAAACTGGCACGTGCCTGAAAACCTGCAAACCGACCACCATATACATAGATATCCACACCTGACCACATTGGATCTGTAACGCCAATATCAGGATGAACTGCGGAAAGCACGCGCCCGCGAATATATCGTTGAATGACCCATGTTTCGTCGCTTTGCGCTGCAAGACGTAAGGTCGCTTCCCATTCCTGAGCAGCAGTAAAAGGACCGACCAACAGACCTTCTCCTCTTGTTGCGTTAGAAGGTTTAAGCACAAGAGTCCCTCGTTCTTGAATTGCCCAGTCAACTAGATCGATTTGCTTTCCCTGAGGGGATGTTGTTTGGCATGCGCGGAGAATGCGTGTCCAAGGAATATGTTTAAGACAAAAAGCCTTTTCCTCTTCGGGCAGGAAAAAGAGCATTTGCGGATCACTTAAGACAGCCATTATAGCTTTATCTGCGAGCGGCCATTGGCAGATGAGAGGATTGATGAAAGTGACTTCTCCATGAGATGTTGCAGTAAGGTATTCTTCAACTTCCGGTTCATCGATCAAGTCGCGCAAATCGAGTTTGTTATAGGCCACATCAATAACACGACCCTGCGGATCTATTACCTTGTTGTTATGTCGACGTAACAGAGACGCATCAATTTCCTCGGTAGGAACCCCCAGACGATTGAAACCATTTACCATCCAGGTTACCTCATTTTTGAACTTACCTTTATAAGTGACAATGGCTGTTCTTCTGGCTGGCTCTCCGGTACGTTCGCGATGAGTTTCCAGTAATGTCTCAAGAAATAAATCCGGATTTTGGACAAAGGGCTGAAAATCGGCACTGGCTTCAATACCGTTCAGTAAAGGGTTTGACACCTCTGACCACAATGCACCTGCAATCCCATTTTGGATCACTCCCCCGGGGCAATCGGTATTAGTTTCCAAGATCTGATAAGTTCCATCTTCACTGAAAAGACCATCCAGGCGGAAAATTCTGGTCAAAGGAGTATGATTTGGCAAATTAAATAAATAATGTTCGCTTTTCTTATAAGTCGGAAAATATTCACGTATCGAGACATTTTCCACCCATGCATGAGCAAATTTTTCAAATATTTCTGTAAAACGTTCACCGATGCTGGCAAGTTGCCGAACTAGGTTATCAGACAAAATAAGAGGACGAATTGAAACCGGATAGTTTTTTCCCTCAAAATTTAGTCCTCCATCAATGAGTTTTTGGCTTAGGCTTTTCTGCGCTTCTAATAAAGAGGATTTTTCATTTTCGTCAAGGCTAAGTAGTTTTTTTTCAATCAAGATTTCGTCTTGATAAAACAGAGTGTCATGAGGTGTTAATGATGAAGTGTTTATTTTATTCTCCATACCTAACTGAACGGAAACTTGTTTTAGAGATTTTTCAAGTAATAATAATCCATGCTCAAGGACATTGATTTCGATAGTCAACGGGGGAAGTAATTTGATGACTTGTCCCAGTGGACCACATATTTCTATAATGAGTCCTAACTCAATGGCTTGGTTTCTGACATTTTCTGCTGCCTGCGAAGAAAAGAGTTCTAAGCCCCACAACATTCCTTTTCCCCGGATTGTTCTGATCAATTGGGGGTATCGTTGATGCAAACCCAGCAGGTATTTATGCACGATTTTCGATTTATCTTTAAGACTTCGCAAGAAATGTAAATCATGCCAGTAATCAAGAGCATATGTGGCGCCAATAAATGCAAGGTTATTACCACGGAAAGTTCCGTTATGTTCTCCAGGTTGCCATATATCCAGTTCTGGTTTCATTAAAACAAGAGACATAGGGAGCCCATATCCTGAAACAGACTTTGCAAGGCAGATGATATCCGGTTTTATCCCAGCGTCTTCGAAGCTGAAGAAAGTTCCTGTACGACCACAACCAGCCTGAATATCATCAACAATAAGCAGTATATTGTTTGCAGCTGCGATTTCTGCTACACCCCGTAACCATTCTACGCTCGCCACATTGACGCCCCCCTCTGCTTGAATAGTTTCAAGAATAATTGCTGCGGGCAAGTCAATACCGGAGCCCGGAGAAACTAGCATTTTCTCCAAAACGTCCAGTGACGTGTCATTCTGACTAAGGAAATTTTCGAAAGGAAGGCGTACTATATTGTTTAGAGAAACACCTGCGGCATTTCGTTTTTTCTCTCTGGCTGTGGCTGCAAGAGCGCCCAGAGACATTCCGTGAAACGCATTGGTAAACGCAACAATATCACTGCGCCCTGTAACTTTGCGTGCGATTTTCATTGCAGCTTCAACTGCATTGGTTCCTGTCGGCCCGGTAAACTGAAAACGATACTGCAAACCCCGTGGTTTCAGTATCTGCTGATTAAAGCTTTCAATGAATGCCCGTTTTGCATTGGTATATAAATCCAGAGAGTGCGTTATGCCATCTTTTTCAATATATTCAATAAGATGAGATTTTAAGCGAGGGTTATTGTGGCCGTAATTTAACGATCCAGCCCCTGATAAAAAATCAATCCATGATTTACCCTGCTTGTCAGTCACCAGGGCATTGCTTGCCGTAGTGAATATGGCCGGATAATTACGGCAGTAGCTACGCACATTTGATTCGTACTTTTCGAAAGTCCTGCATGCGTCTTCAGTGAAAAGTATCTCGTTTTTTATATTTTCATACACAGCATCAAACATTCTACAACGCAGCAATATCGTATTTTTACCAACCGCCCTTACTCGCTTCAATAACTGTTCGTTATTTTCTGTAATATTGTGAAGAATATGCATCATGGTAATGGCATGCTCTTCGTCCTCTTCAATATGTAATTTGAAAAATTCTAATCCCCGTTCAGCAACACCTAAGTGCGTGAGGGCATGCAATACGGGCTTGTAGATCATTGGAACAATTGCTTCGGCCCCCAAGCAAAGTGCAGCTAAACCATCAGCAATTTCTCCTGAGCGGCAATAATTCAGGACACACGAAGCAAGATGAGAGGTTTCTTCAAGTTCAGGAACCGAGCTGATCTGTGCACCTGTTTCCATCAATGAACGCTGAAACAACTCAGCGTGAGTGACTTTTCCCTCTCCATTTACCCCCATCTCTTCACGTAAATTTTCCATCAGATGACGAATATCATTGAAGTTATCAATATGGCTGATCAGAGCACACAAAAAGCGAGTAAAGTTACGTGAATAATGATGATGTTGAATCAAGAAATAACGCATTCCGGACAGAGTGATTCGTTCTTCACTCATTGCGATGAGTAACGGGTGGTTAACCAGTTTTTTCACCGCATCTATATCCAGCCAGTTATCCCAGAGTCCTTCTTCGGTCAGTAATCCTATATTTTTATCGGGTAAAGTTACAGTTTGATTTTGTTCACTCACCTTGCCTCTCCTGTTTCTGAAATAAAACACATCTCTGATCTCTATAACAAACAATTCATTACTAGTAGCAGCAGAATAAGTACTGCGATGCTTATAACCTATTAACAATCAATGCCAGCGAAAATAAACATTTCATTGATGAAACCATAAATTATCTTAACAAGCATTTCAATAAATTATTAATCACGTAAAGTAATTAATATCCAACTATTTGAAAAATAAAATTAATTTTTTATGGGAGTATGATAAGTACCAATAGCACCTAGTTTTTCATTGTAATAATTTCCTATTGAAATAATTACAACTAGTATTACATGATGTATCTAAATAGATATATGGACACCAACTCGATTCAAGTAGATGAATAAATTTTCCAGCAACGAAGTCGCAAACATATATTCGGCTTCAATGAGCCAGAATTAAAATACGTACTCTCTGATCTCATTATTTCAATTGATGCTATGTGGTCCACTCTGGTGAACAAATCAATTATATCCTTAACTAATTATTGCAATTAATCAAAGATGACATAGAGAAATTTGCCACTAGCTAACTAAAGACGGATTACTGTCTATTGTCGATATTAGTCGCCATCGAAGGACTGGCAAATCTACTTAGTCAGCAACATCATTCACACTGCAATTGATATTTCACAAAACATAATAACCAAGTTGCTGTAGATGTGCTGGTTGAGCAGGAAAAGGAGCTTTTAATGTTCTGTCATTTATCAGTAATATTATCGATAATATCATAAATATTAATAAAGAAATCACAACCCCTTAGGCTTGCGATGACAATAAGTGAACATCAACTCCATACTACGCAATAATTTCTTATGGATAGAATAAACAAGTAATACATTTTCCTAAATAAATTGCAGAAAGCCATTATAGCTCTTACCAGAATCATCAAGAAATGCTAAAGTTGAAGGATATGAATATTTCAAATGAGCATGCCATATGATCCAGGAAAAACGTGTTATTCGTCGAATCCAGTCTGGTGGTTGTGCGATCCACTGCCAGGATTGCAGCATTAACCAGCTATGCATTCCTTTTACCCTGAATGAGCACGAGCTTGACCAGCTTGATAATATCATTGAGCGTAAGAAACCTATCCAGAAAGGGCAAACGCTATTTAAAGCAGGCGATGATTTGAAATCTCTTTATGCTATCCGTTCTGGCACAATTAAAAGCTACACGATCACTGAAGAAGGTGATGAGCAAATTACAGGTTTCCACCTCGCAGGGGATTTAGTCGGTTTTGACGCTATCCTTAACACTAAGCACCCAAGTTTTGCTCAGGCTCTGGAAACATCAATGGTCTGTGAAATTCCATTTGAAACATTGGATGACCTGTCCGGAAAAATGCCTAATCTTCGCCAGCAGATGATGCGTCTAATGAGTGGGGAAATTAAGGGCGACCAAGAAATGATATTGCTGCTATCTAAGAAAAACGCCGAAGAACGGTTAGCTGCATTCATTTATAATCTCTCTCGTCGTTTTGCTCAACGTGGTTTCTCACCAAGAGAATTCCGTTTAACCATGACCCGCAGTGATATTGGCAACTATCTGGGTTTAACTGTTGAAACTATTAGTCGTCTGCTTGGGCGTTTCCAGAAAAACAATATTTTGGGTGTAAAAGGTAAATACATCACGATTGAAGACATGGATAAGTTGTCTGAGTTAGTCGGAAAAAAATCTGTTTCAATTACCTGATCTTAAAACCAGATCATCTTATTTTGTTGATCTGGTTCTCCTCTGACCTGTTCGGTTTGCTCATATTGGTTTATCTTTAGTATTGAAACGTGAGTATTGAAGCGTGAATATTGAAGCATGTTTTGTCTAGCCTCTGTGAGGATACTATTATGGCAAACTATCAAAACCTTTTAGTTGTAATTGACCCAAGTCAGGACGATCAACCGGCATTAAGACGCGCTGTTTATATAGTGCAACGTAACGGCGGTCGAATTAAAGCTTTCTTGCCCATTTATGATCTTTCTTATGAAATGACCACCTTACTCTCCCCAGAAGAAGGCAGTGCTATGCGTAAAGGTGTTACCAGCCAACGCACGGCCTGGCTTAAGCAACAAGCGTACTACTATCTGGAAGCCGGTATTGATATTGAAATAAAAGTGGTATGGCATAATCGACCCTATGAAGCGATTATCCAAGAGGTCATTACAGGTAATCACGATTTACTTCTGAAAATGACCCATAAACATGACAAGTTAGGCTCCTTGATTTTTACCCCGCTTGACTGGCAATTACTTCGCAAATGCCCATGTCCAGTATGGATGGTCAAAGATCAGATATGGCCTGACCAAGGCTCCGTTGTCGTCGCGGTCAATTTGTCTAATGAAGAGTCATATCATCATGAGCTGAACCTGAAACTAGTTAAGGAAACTCAGGAACTGGCAAATCAAGTCATGAAAAACCCAGAAATTCATTTAGTCAGCGCTTATCCTGTCGCACCACTGAATATCGCTATTGAGCTGCCAGATTTCGACCCAAGTGTTTATAACCATGCTCTACGCGGCCAGCATCTTATTGCCATGAAAGAACTGCGCCAAAAATTCTGCATTGATGAAAAATATACTCATATCCATGAAGGATTACCGGAGAGTGTTATTCCCAAAATGTGTGATGAGATGAATGCGGGTATTATTGTTTTTGGTATCCTTGGCAGAACTGGGCTGTCCGCTGCTTTTCTGGGAAATACCGCAGAGCATGTGATCGACCAGCTTAAATGTGACCTTTTGGCGATAAAACCTGATGGTTTTGAATGCCCTGTTAAAGCCGCTAAAGAGTGATAGTAATAGCATGATAATTATCCATTTGGCGATAAAACCCGAAACAGATTTTCATCCCAGGTTTTATCGCCAGATAAACTGCTCAGGTAGTGTAACACCAAGGATCTCCTCACGGGCTATACGCCAAAAAAGACGAATACCCGCTTTAACTTGATAAGTTTCTTTTCCCAATACCTTAAAGATTAGACCACACTGATTAGGCAAACGACTGGTACCACTCGCTATACCCGTTTCAGCATCGTACTGAGGAGTCATGCGCGCCAGAATACGATCGTGGTGCACCTGAGGTGTCAGCAAGATCACGTTACCGAACACATGGAACGGCCCCATCACTCCTACACTGTTTAACGGTTGTTTTTTAGGCTCCAATACATAACGCTCTGTAAACAATACCTTGTCATCAAAATCAGTTGCCGTAATACGTGATGAATAAACATCAAATTTAAACCCTTGATCAGCAGGGTGGTATTTACGACCGGACATAATAATTTCAGAATAAATCAATGTGGCAGTCGGATGAATGGTTATCTGAGTGTCGGTAATAAACCGAGAACCACTGTGAGGTATAACCGGATCGGGCATCATTTCCAGATAGCCTCCCTGCTCTACTTGGATAGTTTGCACTTGCGCCGCGTAGTTATTCACCATCGAATGAATCTTAGTCGCCGATTGGGTGGTGACATGACCAAACGCCTCTGGAGCGACATGAATGTCCAATGCCAATCTATCCCCTTGCAAGATACATCCCGACGTGGAGATCATAAACACACACGGCATCTGCGGTAATGCTTCATCCCAATACAGCGCCCGCTGCACTAAATAAGGTACCCGGCGTTTCATTTGCGCCAAAATACTACGATCGCCACGCCGGGCAAATCCCAACCGCAGATAACCACTTTTACCGACATCACCGCTTGCCATCTGGGGCGGTTCATCCTGAAATAGTGCAAGTTCCGGCGCATTGACACCAAGATTATTCGCCCGTTGACATTCTTCTCCGATATTTTGCGGTGAACTGGTGAAAGTCATTGCGTCGCCTGTAATGAATGGGTAAACAGGAAATCACGCATGACCATGTTTACCAACGTTTCAACACCTTCACCGGTTTTGCAATTGGTAAGGATATAAGGACGCTGACCACGTACAACTTGAGTGTCATGCTCCATCACAGCCAAGCTGGCGCCAACATAAGGCGCTAAATCAATTTTGTTGATCACCAAAATATCGGCCTGTACTAAACCCGGTCCGTTCTTGCGCGGAATTTTCTCTCCGTCAGCGACATCAATCACATAAATATAAAAATCTGCCAAAGCCGGACTAAAAGTGAGTGTCAGGTTATCACCGCCACTTTCAATTAACACAACGTCGCTGTCAGGAAAACGCGCTTCCATCTCCTCTACCGCAGCAATATTCATACTGGGATCTTCGCGCACCGCGGTATGAGGACAAGCACCGGTTTCCACGCCAAGTATCTTTTCTTCATCTAAAATACCCTTCAAGGTACGTTTAACCTGTTTAGCATCCTCAGTGGTAACAATATCATTGGTGATAATCAGAGGTTTTATTCCACGCTGAATCAAGATAGGTGTGATCACTTCAATAACGGCCGTCTTGCCTGAACCCACCGGACCGCCAATACCAATTCGGGTAATTTTTTTCACAGGGATTTCCTCACACGATTAAGAGGTGGTTAAAAGCGATATCAGGGATCAAGTTAATTACTGAACAGCCGGGTAAACGCGCTAACGTGCAGCGCTGCCAGAACATCGGTCATAGGTGCATAAGATGCCATCTGTTCAATCCCTCCCTTTTCCGCCTCATCACAAAACAGTTCAATATCTTGATTCAATGAGAACAAGATACGTTGAATTTCAATATGGGTAACACGCATCAGACGTATAGCCGCGCTGAGTATCGTCATTGCAACGCCATATTGATGCATGACGATCACTTCACGTGGAGCCGCACCCAATGCACTCATGACAACCGCCAAAGTAATCGGATAGGTACCGGCGGCAATATCGCTTTTTATTTGTGCTAACCACCACGCAATTAACGATTCACTGGTGACTTCAACTGCCATTTCCGCTAACTTTTTCCCCATCCGTGTGACCATTGTGCGACTTTCTTCATTTAATTTGCGGTTAAGTACCGCCCAATCATGGGTGATAGCGGCATCATGTTGCCCACTATTCAACGCCTGACACGCAGCCACAACTGCGCGGCCATCACTACTCACCGCCTGTAACAACGCTGTACGCGTAAACTCGCTTAACGTTGCCACGTCATACACGATTTTGCTCTGAATGGCCGATTCCAGACCGTTTGAAAAAGAAAACGCGCCAACAGGCAATACTGAATCAGCAAACTGCATGATTCTGATTAAGCGGAGAGCGTTCATTTTAGTTTGATCACATGCTGATTCAGAAATGTGTTCTCGACATGAACATGTGTCGCAGAATCCTCCGCACCACCGAATAATAAGCGAGCTTCTGAGTTGTTAAGGGAAGGCAATATCTCTTCACCTTTAACAAAGGAGTAAGGCAAGGCATGAAAACCGTGGGTTTTCATGACTGAATCCATGACCTTAGTTGATACTGTCAGCGGAATATAAATCTGGTTGTTTTTAATCACTGACTTCCAATGCTGATTACCTAAAGCATGACCAAGTTCGAAGCTGGTTTTCATTACCGTCTCTAAATCTAATGACAGTAATGATTTCAGGTGAATAACCATCACATCACGCAAGCTCATTTGAACAATAACCGCCAATCCTTTGGCTTCGTCCCACAATAAAACGTCACCATCAGACAATACCTGATGACGGTCAAGGGAAATACCCAAATCCAATCCGTTAAGGGTAGATTTACGACAACGGCTTTTTTGCGCTTCCCATTGCGAAAGCACTAAGATATCCGGCGAGATCCCTTGCAAGCGATCTCGCCAGAAAACATCCTTTTTGACATTACCAAGAATCTGTTCAATAACAATCATAAGATAATCCTCTGAACGCATGGATCGGTTAATCCGGCCAGAAAAATGTTCTCTGACCGGCAGCAAAAAAATAGATTAACTAAAGAAATAGCGCTGATTGAGCGCGACTGTCCTGACCGGTTTTACAGTGGCATATTCACCATTCACCTTGACAGCAAAGGTTTCTGCATCCACTTCAATGGTGGGCGTTTCAGCATTACGCACCATGTCTTTCTTAGAGATAGCCCGGCAGTTACGCACTGCCATAACCTGACGTTCCAAACCAAGGCTCTCTTTTACCCCCAGTTCCATCGCCGCCTGAGATACAAAAGTAACACAAGTTTCCTGAAGGGTTTTGCCCAATGCGCCAAACATCGGACGATAAAATGTCGGCTGCGGCGTCGGCAGTGAAGCATTTGGGTCCCCCATCACCGCCCAATTAATCATACCGCCTTTAATGACCAACTTAGGTTTTACGCCAAAAAAACGTGGCTCCCACAGCACCAGATCAGCCATTTTTCCCACTTCAACCGAACCGAGCACATGGCTTATGCCCTGAGCAATAGCTGGGTTAATCGTAATTTTGGCGACGTAACGTAATACACGGAAGTTGTCGTTATGTGCCGCGTCTTCCGGCAACTTGCCTCGCGCCGCTTTCATGGCATGAGCAGTTTGCATCACGCGCAGCCAGTTTTCTCCCACTCGCCCCATTGCCTGAGAATCACTGGAAAACATCGACAATACGCCCATATCGTGCAATACATTCTCCGCAGCAATAGTCTCTGGACGCACACGGCTTTCCGAAAATGCCACATCAGCCGGCACTTTGGGA
This sequence comes from Photorhabdus namnaonensis, assembly GCF_001684335.1. Classification (GTDB taxonomy): domain Bacteria; phylum Pseudomonadota; class Gammaproteobacteria; order Enterobacterales; family Enterobacteriaceae; genus Photorhabdus; species Photorhabdus namnaonensis. The sequence goes on along the minus strand of NZ_LOIC01000088.1, from coordinate 81,479 downwards.
TTAAGGTTATGGCAAACCATAATCATATCAAACAGTTCCGCTTGGCTGTTGATACCGTAAGGCAGTGTGGGATTAGTCGAGCTGGGCAACACATTCATCTGGCTGGCAACTTTAATGATATCCGGTGCATGTCCGCCACCAGCGCCTTCGGTATGGAAAGTGTGAATAGTGCGACCTTCAAAAGCGTCGATGGTATCTTCAACATAACCGCCTTCATTCAAGCTATCAGTATGCACTGCGACTTGGATATCCATTTCATCCGCTACACGTAAGGCATTACGCAACGCGGAGTTAGTCGCGCCCCAGTCTTCGTGCACTTTCAACCCGGCAACGCCCGCTTTGATCTGTTCAACCAGCGGCATAGCCACCGCAGCATGGCCTTTTCCCAAGATACCTACGTTAACAGGTAAACTTTCAAAAGCACGCAACATGCGATAGATATGCCACGGACCGGCGGTGACAGTGGTGCCATTAGTGCCGTCAGTGGGGCCAACACCACCGCCAAAGAAAGTCGTCACGCCATTGGATAAAGCATGTTCAGCTTGTTGAGGAGAAATAAAGTGAATATGGGTATCAATACCAGCCGCCGTGAGGATGAGATGCTCGCCAGATATAGCATCAGTACTAACACCAACTACCATACCGGCGGTAACGCCATTCATCATGTTAGGATTACCACTTTTACCTATCCCGACAATGCGTCCCCCTTTTATGCCGACATCCGCTTTAATGACGCCTTGTCGGGCATCTAAAATAGTAACGCTGGTGATGACCAAATCTAATACGTTTTCGCTGGTCATACGGTTATCCGCACCCATACCATCACGCAGCGATTTACCTCCGCCATAGACCGACTCATCACCATAGCCACGCAGATCTTTCTCAATTTCAATAAATAGATTGGTATCACCCAAGCGGATCTTATCGCCGGTCGTTGGACCAAAAAGACCTACATATTCCTGTCGGGAAATGGTTGGCATAGTTTATTCCTTTGTTCGAAAGATTTTCCGACGTTCGTCAACTCTACCTTGAATTCATTCAATTCTACTATCCGGCATGTAACCAGGCTTTTTCCACAGGCTCATCAGTAGCAACCTGACTTTTACCTGCCCAACCATCGACTAAATTATTAAATCCATAAACGTTTTGTTTCCCGCCAATTGGGATTAATGACACCTCGATTTCATCACCGGGTTCAAAACGGATAGCGGTTGTCGCTGTGATATTAAGTCGTTTACCAAATGCAGCCGCACGATTAAATTGCAAAGCTTTATTGACTTCAAAAAAATGGAAATGAGATCCCACCTGAATAGGACGATCACCTGAATTACGAACTTTTAATTGAATAACCGGACGATCTTCATTAAAGGAGATCGGGTCTTTAGCCAGAATATACCCCCCCAACGGAGTAACATCTTCTTTATTATTTTTTTCCATCGGAAAATCTCCACGTTAAGACGTGAGTCAATATAATCTAATATTTTGCTTAGATAATCTTTCCTGCTATTTATAATTTGCTTTAACAATTATTGGATAGGATCATGCACAGTGACCAAGCGACTTCCATCGGTAAATATCGCTTCGACCTGCACATGTGGAATAAGATCAGCGACGCCATCCATCACATCCTCTTTAGTCAGAACATGTCTGGAATCATCCATCACTTCTTCCAGTGTTTTCCCCTCTCTGGCGCCTTCCAATGCAGCCGCGGTAATAATCGCGACGGCTTCAGGATAATTGAGTTTTAAACCGCGAGACTTACGCTTTAGTGCGACATCAGCCAGTGTATATACCATGAGTTTTTCGATTTCCCTTGGTGTTAATTGCATAAAACCCCCTAATCATTGGTTATTCCATACGGTCACACTGCTATGTCAATATATAACTTAATTCGATTTTTCCAACAAACTTTATTCAAAAGCCGTTGTCCCTATCCGGATATTGATGTAGATAATCTTTTGGTAAAAAATCTTTGACACAAAGATCATAATATGTCAATTAAGATCATTCTTCTCAACACAGGTTAGTCCTCTTACCTCTTATTTAAGTTTATCCAAAGTAATATTACAAGCTGATTAGTATTCCTGCTTAGGAAAAAATTATAGGTCATGGGGTCCAAAAATACTTACTGTTTTTTTGGACTTCTAACAATCACCCGTAAGGTGGGTTTTACATTTACAGATTTACAGGTAATTCATATTATGAATAATTTAACGGATAAAAAACGTGCTGTATCTCTTCTGGTTGTTTTGATTGCCGCCAACATACTGGCTTGGGTTTGGGCATTTATCGCTTTTCGTCATCATGCGGTTATGATGGGGGCGGCTCTGCTGGCTTACGGTTATGGACTGCGCCATGCGGTCGACGCTGATCATATCGCCGCCATTGATAACGTCACCCGTAAATTGATGCAACAGGGTAAATCACCCATTGCTGTCGGCGCTTTCTTTTCTCTTGGGCACTCTACCATTGTTATTCTTGCCTGCTTCGCCATCGTCCTAACTTCTATGGCGTTTAAAGATCAAATGGGCTGGGTTCATGATTATGGCGGCATTGCCGGTACCTTAGTTTCGGCCTGCTTTCTGCTAGCAATAGCACTAATTAATTTGCTGATATTAAAAAGCGTTTATCAGAAGTTTCAGGAGATCAAACGTGGCAGAAATCTGGCTAAAAGTGATTTGACTGTACTAGAAACGACGCCGGGGGGGATCATGACGCGCCTGTTTCACTCAGTCTTCCGACTGGTAAGCAAAAGCTGGCATATGTATTTGGTCGGTTTTCTGTTTGGATTGGGTTTCGACACCGCTACCGAAGTTGGGCTATTAAGCATATCTGCCGCCGGCTCTCTCAGTGGGCTTCCTCTGTGGTCGTTGATGGTATTCCCGGCGCTATTTACCAGCGGTATGGCACTCATCGACTCACTGGATAATTTTGTGATGGTCGGCGCCTATGGTTGGGCGTTTTCCCAACCGACACGCAAACTCTATTACAACATGACCATTACCGCGGCTTCCGTTGCTGTAGCACTGTTCATCGGCGGGCTGGAAGCGCTTGGGCTTATCGCTGAACAGTGGGGTTTGCATGGCGTTTTCTGGAACACTATCGGGGCATTAAATGACAATATGGGCAATGTTGGTTTTTGGGTTGTCGGGATTTTTGTTCTGTTCTGGACCTTATCAGTGATGAATTATCGCTGGCGGGGGTACGATACGCTGGAAATTAAATAACAAACGCAGAACTCTTCACATAACCGTGCGATGTATTACATCCTGAAATGTTGTTATGCTCGCTATCTAATGATAGCATTTGTGTTACTAGTGATATCATTGTGAGAAAGGTTATGCATAAACAAACGAAACAGACAATAACCCTTCGCTTAGATGAAGGGTTAAAAACACGCATTAAAGCGTTGGCTGACACGCAAGGTATTTCTGCCCATTCGCTTATGGTACGTTCAATCGAAAGTGAAATTGATACTTTGGAGGCCAGACAACAATTTTTACGTGATGCCGAAAACGCTTGGTTAGAATATGAAGCCACCGGTTTACATTTAACTGGCAGTGAACTTTGTAATTGGCTGGATGCGATTGTACGTGGCGAGGATAAGGAGCCACCTGAATGCCATCTGTAATAGTCACTCCCGCAGCAACAAGAGATATAAATCGTCTTATTGATTTCTTATATCAACGCGATACAGTTGCTGCGAAGTCGGCACTTAGTATCATTAGCAAACACATCCAAGCACTGGAATCTAACGTCTTATCTGGACGGCCAACAGAAATTTATCCACTCTTTGAGTTAATTATCCCTTTTGGTGGTACAGGCTATATATTGTTATACAGAGAACTTCCCGGAAGTAATACGCGTTACATTTTGGCTATCCGTCACCAGCGAGAAATCAACTATAAGCACTAACTTAAGCATTAATAACTAGTGAATCGCAAATAAAGTAAAACAACGAATGTAATTTCTGTCTCTTAATCAAGAAATCTGACTAAGAGACAGTAAATCCATCATAGCTGTAAGTTAAAACAATAGAAAATCACAGTGCACGCAGGATTGCCTCTACGCTCGCCTTCGCATCACCGAACAACATCTGGCTATTGTCTTTAAAGAACAACGGATTTTGCACACCGGCGTAACCTGTGTTCATAGAACGTTTGAACACAACAACATTTTGTGCTTTCCAAACCTCCAGAACGGGCATACCCGCAATCGGGCTGTTGGGATCTTCCTGTGCCGCAGGGTTAACGGTGTCGTTGGCGCCAATGACCAACACAGTATCGGTATCAGAGAAATCATCATTGATTTCATCCATTTCCAAAACAACGTCGTAAGGCACTTTTGCTTCTGCCAACAGCACGTTCATATGCCCAGGCAGACGTCCCGCAACGGGATGAATACCAAAGCGAACGTTGACTCCCTTCTCCCGCAGTTTGGCTGTGATGTCATGTACCGGATATTGCGCTTGAGCAACCGCCATACCGTATCCCGGCGTGATGATAACAGAAGTTGAGTTTTTCAATAGTTCAGCCACTTCTTCCGCTGTGGTTTCGCGGTACTCGCCCATCTCCTGCTCGTCACCGGTTGAAGAACCATCAGTACCAAACCCGCCGGCAATCACACTGATAAAAGAACGGCTCATCGCTTTACACATGATGTATGAGAGAATCGCCCCCGAAGAACCAACCAACGCACCCGTGACAATCAACAAATCATTGCTCAACATGAAACCCGCTGCTGCTGCGGCCCAACCCGAATAGGAGTTCAGCATTGAAACCACCACTGGCATATCCGCGCCACCGATGGAAGCGACCAAATGCCAACCAAACGCCAATGCGATTGCTGTCATGAGCAATAACGTGAACACTTGCAGGCCCGTACTTTCCGTTTTCACAAAGGTAATCAACAGCACAAAGGAGATCACAAGCGCCGCAAGGTTTAATTTATGACGATTTGGCAACATCAACGGCTTAGAGGAAATTTTTCCACATAATTTACCAAATGCCACAACGGAACCGGTGAAGGTAACCGCACCAATGAAAACCCCTAAGAAGACCTCTGTTAGATGGATATTTTCCATCACAGGTTCTGCAAAACTATCGTGAGCAATAAAGCTATTAAAACCGACCAGCACGGCGGCCAACCCAACAAAACTGTGCAAAATAGCAACCAATTCCGGCATTTCAGTCATTTCAACTTTATTTGCCAGACGAATACCAATAACCGCACCAATCACCATCGCCAGAATAATCCAGACAACACTTCCGGTATCAGGCCCGAAAATAGTCGCAATCAATGCGATTGCCATTCCGGTGATACCAAAAATATTTCCGCGTTTAGAGCTCTCATGACGAGATAAACCTGCCAGGCTGAAAATAAATAAAACGGCGGCAACAATATATGCTGCTGTAACGACTCCACTCGACATTAGTTACCCCTTAGTCCTTACGAAACATTTTCAGCATACGTTGAGTGACAGTGAAGCCACCGAAGATATTAATGCTGGCAATAAGAACGGCAATAAATGAGAAGAAACTTACCCATCCACCATCACCAATTTGTAATAACGCCCCAACGACAATAATTCCCGAAATGGCATTAGTTACCGACATTAACGGTGTGTGCAAAGCATGGCTGACATTCCAAACCACGTAATAACCCACCACACAAGCTAGCGCGAAAACAGTAAAGTGGGATAAGAACTCTTTTGGTGCAACATTGGCTAACCAACCGAACAAGATAACAGCCAATGCCAATAAACCATATTTCAACCAAGGCGACACGGGTTTCGCCGTTGGCTTTTCTGCTTTAACTGCTGCTGGTTTTGCCTGCGCCTGAGCCGAAACTTGAATCGGTGGCGCCGGCCAGGTAATTTCCCCCTCTTTGACGACTGTCACGCCACGAATAACAACATCGTCAAAATCAATATTGATTTCGCCATTTTTCTCTTTACACAATAACTTGAGCAGATTAACCAAGTTAGTACCGTAGAGCTGAGAAGATTGTGTTGGCAAACGGCTGGGCAAATCTGTGTAACCAATAATTTTCACACCATTTGCAGTAACAACCAATTTATCTGCTTGCGTTAATTCGCAGTTTCCGCCTGTCTGAGCCGCCAGATCAACAATCACACTACCCGGCTTCATGGATTCAACCATCTCTTTGGTGATAAGACGTGGAGCTGGTTTCCCTGGAATTAACGCGGTTGTTACAATGATATCAACTTCTTTTGCCTGTTCAGCAAAAAGCGCCATCTCCGCTTTAATGAAGGCTTCGGACATCACTTTTGCATATCCGTCGCCACTACCGGCCTCTTCTTCAAAATTCAGCTCAAGAAACTCCGCCCCCATGCTCTGAATTTGTTCTTTAACTTCAGGACGAGTATCAAATGCACGAACAATCGCGCCCAAACTGCCCGCGGCACCCACAGCGGCCAAACCAGCAACACCAGCGCCAATAATCATCACCTTGGCTGGCGGGACTTTTCCTGCCGCAGTAATCTGACCAGTAAAGAAACGGCCAAATTCGTGAGCGGCTTCGACTATTGCACGATAACCAGCAATATTTGCCATAGAACTCAACGCATCCAGCGATTGTGCTCTGGAAATACGCGGTACTGAATCCATCGCCAACACCGTGACTTTACGGTCTGATAGTTTCTGCATTAACTCAGGGTTTTGCGCTGGCCAGACAAAACTAACCAACGTACTCCCTTCCTTCATCAATGCAATTTCGTCATCCTCAGGAGCATTAACCTTTAAAATAATATCTGAACGCCAAATATTATGACGATCAGTAATTTCAGCACCTACTTGTTGGTAAGCACTATCTTCAAAACTGGCTAAACGCCCAGCTCCACTCTCAACAACGACATTAAATCCCAATTTCAGCAGGTGTTCCACAGTGTTCGGTGTGGCTGCAACACGTGCTTCATTGACAAGTCGCTCCTTCGGTACACCAATACGCATAATGTTCCCTTCCTAAAGCCTAAGATTAATGATGATTATTGCTTGCTACAGTCAACTTAGCGACTAAATTAACTTGATTACTGCCATCAGTAAAATCTATCAACAAATATTTTAATAACCGACTGAAAATATTATCGATGATCGATCGCTAATGGGTAAAAAATAACTAAGTAGTATTATAATAAGTAGTACTATAAATAGTATTACCGGCGCGAATCGCACTTTTAACTGGCTCACTCCCTATGTTGCTAAAAACTTATGGCGCCCTATTCTATAAACTTGCATTCATTCATACTGATAGCATAAATTCGTGGGACATTAGCTATTATTACATGTAATAATTATCGGCTATGTGATACACAACCATGTTCAGCAAGTTACAACTATTATTTAATGCGCAAGGTGGAAGGATTTTTTATGAAGCTGAAAACAACGATGATTGCAGCAGCGGTATTCTCATTAACGGGTATTACCACTGCTCAAGCAGCTCAGGAGTTATCCCCAGAGAAAGCAGCGGAGTTGAAACCGTTTAAACGTATTATGGTTACAGGCCCTTTTAATGCTATTTATGAAGCTGCCGATGCGGTTTCCCGTCGTGCAGACAAAATGGGTGCTGATGGGTTTTATATCCAAAGCCTTGATGATCTGAATAATAGCGGCAACCTACGCGTTGTAGCAGATCTGTATCACAAAGATGCAGAGAAAATTGATAATTCACCTAAATATCGTGAGTTTCGCGGCATTAAAGAATTACCCAAAACAGAAGCTGTAACGCTGGAACCATTTGATACAGTCACTATCAGCGGCTTTTACGACAATGAACCCGATTTGAAAGAAGCCATTGCAAAAGAAGCCAAGAAAAAAGGCGCAGCGGCTTTCTTTATTGTTCGTCAGATTTCAATCAATGATGGCGGTAATCAGACGGTTACCGCTTATGTTTATAAAGATGATGCGCCAAAACGCCAAATTCAGGCTGATGAAGCGGTTATCCCGGCAGATTCCGATTCTGGACGCACTGCATTGGCGGCTGGTGGCGAATCGGCTAAGAAAGTAGAAATTCCTGGTTTAGCCTCTTCAACTTCAACCAGTAATTCTGTTGGTCGCTTCTTTGAAACCCAATATTCTAAAGGCGAACGTTACACTGTCACTCTTTCTGATGGTACGAAAATCCAAGAATTAAATAAAATCAGCGCTGCTCAGATGGTACCTTTTGATTCCATCACCTTTTCAGGCTATTACAACAGCATGCCTGATGTTTCCTATGAAGTCGCTAAACGCGCCGCGGCTAAAGGCGCTAAGTACTATCATATTACCCGTGAATGGCAATCCAGTGGTGGAACCTCCACGATCAGCGCGGACCTGTTCAAATAATTTAACCAAAAATAAAAAAAGGCACACATGATAATCATATGTGCTTTTTTTATTTGTAGAGATAATAAAATCCTTCAAACTAATCAGCGGATTCCAATTTCGAATCGATACAATCAATAGCGTTCTGTATCGTCACTATTTTTTCCGCTTCTTCATCATCAATAGTTATCCCGAAGTGCTCTTCCAGAGCCATAATCAATTCAACATTATCTAACGAGTCGGCACCTAATTCCTCGAATGTTTGTGTATTAAGAATTTGGGTTTCAGGTATTCCAAGTTGTTCTGCAACAACACTTTTGACACGATTCTCTAAATTTTCCACGCTGTATTTTCCTAGATGTACCAATTACGAGGGGAAACAGGTTGTTTCCCCATTCTTCATTAACACTAAGATTAAATATTTACACGACAGTCAGGTGCATGAATGCCCCTGTGAATCTGGCACTTTCAGGGATAAAACATAACAGACGCTGATCTTTCTTCAATTTACCCGACTTCATAAGCTCATCCAACATGATATAAATAGAAGCCGATCCGGTATTTCCTTTCATTGTTAAGTTAGTAAACCAACGCTCTTGTTCAATACCAAAATTAATATCTTCAAGACCCTTGGCAAATTTCATGCGGAAATATTCAGATGAGTAATGAGGCAAGAACCAATCAATAGATTCTGCCGATAAGTTACGATCAGCAACTATCCGTCTCAATGGTTCGGTAAGTGTGTATTTAACGACCCTCTCATTTAAATATCTGACATCTTGTTTGATGCAGAAAACAGAATAGGCAAGCCAATCAGCCTGACTCATTTGAGCCCAACCTTTCAAACTGCCATCTGCTAACTTTTCTCCGCCTGAGTACATACATGTCTCTTGCTCATTAGCAAAAGAGTAAATATCTATCCAATCAATTCGTAATGAAACACCATCAGGTCGAGGTTTGTTTTCAAGTAAAGCAGCGCCGGCGCCATCAGAAAGCATCCAACGTAGAAAATCTTTTTCAAAAGCGATTTCAGGGCGTCGTTCCAGTTCTGCAACCCGAGCTTCGTTTTCACTCTGGAAATTGCGGGCATGCAATACAGTGGAAGGTACTTCCGACGTTGTTGAAACCGCATTACTTGTCGCTCCCGAGAGAACGGACAAATAAGCATATTTCATCGCTGTGATACCCGCAGCACAAGCACTGGAAGTTGAGATAACTTCACATGGTTTATTTTTTAGCTCGCCATGAACCATGAGACCATGACCCGGTATAATTTGATCAGGAGTACCACTGCTTGCTGCCAGAATTTGCATATCGTCTAAAGAGAAGTGTTCATCAACCAAACCTTTTACTGCCTCAGCCGCTAATTGAGCAGATGTATAAGTTGCCTCACCTGTCTCCGGATCCAGTGCATAATGGCGATATTTGATACCATTATTGCGAAGGACTATATGACGAGATCTTGACGGACGACCACCAACAAAACCAAGCACAGATTCCATTGTATTATTATCTATTGGGTTTCCCGGCATAAACGCGGAAACTTTAGTGATATAAACGTTATTACTCATTTACTTATTTATCTCCTTATCATCATAGCGGGCAGAACCAGAAGGTTGTTCATAGTATTTCTGTAATTCATTAAGACGTTCTTTAAGTAATGGGGCAAGCAAACGGCGAACAACCACTGAAATAGGAAAAACAACTAGTACCATCAATATCAAATAGGTTACAAACAACGCTAATAAAGCGCGTCTTACCCATATCCCTCGTTTGCCCACACGACAAATCATCCCGGACCAAAATCTAAATCCTCGATGCGCCGCACGTTCACCAAAAATAAAAGCTTGGTCGACAACCGCCGCTCCCATGCCTTTCAACATTGGAGCATCAATTTTCTCTTTATCCGTTTTGAGCGCTGCCAACAATGCATCACCAAAACGTGGAGCATCTTTAACATCTTCCTCCGATACGCCCGCCCGCGGTAAGCTAGGAAATGGCTGTCTTTTTCCTGTCATTAGCCATATCGGGGTTGTGAATACTGTTGCAAAAAAGTTTGCTTTATCAACAAAGACCACGTTGTCGCGCAAATACGCTCCACTTTCATGCAACAACCTTTTGACAGTTTCCTGAGCTATCAACCACATGTTTCGGCAAGCAATAACTGTCACCACCGGTCGTCCATTAAGTAAACGCTTTCCTTCCTTACTCTTAAGAAATGCTGTTATCGGAGGAGCCGGCGATAAATACCAAACCTGGTAGCCTAATATGACTAAATCAAAAGGTTCTTCGTCTTCCAGATTCAAAGGCGCTAGCTCAGGCGGATGTAACTGTACTGTTTCTGGGAAAACATCAACAAATTTGGAAAACTTCCAGGGAAACGCAAATTCCGGAATCGGTTTCAGAACAACTTCACGGATGTATATCTCGTCAGACTCTTGCAGGGGAGAGATTAAGCTTTTTACCACCTCGATCAATTGACCACTTTGGGAATATGACACTACAAGAACACGTTTCATATGTTCTAACCTTTATGAATATTTAATACTGAGCCATTCATCGGCACCTAAAAGATAAGAATTTGAATGACAGCTGTCCTCTAACCATCTGAGAATATTTTTTGACGTATGTACATATAATCATTCCTGAAAATTAAAAACATATACAAGAAAATAAGTTAATAAATGGCAGAGTAATATTTTCACAAACAATATAAATCAAAGCAGTCGTTGTCAACATGATTTTTTTATTTTTATATAAGATTAGTTTTATATCACATTGTGGGAAGTTAATTAGTTACTGATAAAAAAGTTAATGAAAAATATATTAACCTGAATATAAAATTAACAAAATCAATTAAATTTCAATAAATACTTAAATTAAATCAACAAATTAAAAAATACTCTAAGTGTTTTAATTTAATGAAATATTTATAACATTATGAAATTACATACTCAATATATTAATTTAACAAATTGGCATGAAAACAAAAGATGATTATTACTTAGCAATAATATTACATGACAAAATAAAAATTAGAGATGAAATTTTACACAATCATTTTATTAAATTTTGAGATCGATCGAAAAAATTAAAATAAAAATTACTTAATTAGTAATAACACCATCGTACTTCATATTTATCACCTATTTACCTCAACACATCAAACAACATTATAAAAATAAATTGCGTCTCACTACACTTAATCATCACCAAACGTACTATCAAACAATGCATAAATTTTATAGTTATTTGCATAGAAAACCATTGCATCCAGCTCATACCCTTCGTAGAATCCCCCTCTATTTCTAGGTTCAATCTGTCTATCTTTCCGTTCTGTACAGCTTGGAAGCGACGAAAACCAGATACCCAGTTCATCTTTATGATCGGGTAATGAACTGGCTAATAATGCAGTTTATGTCACATTAGGAACATATCTTTGGAAAAGAAACTAGGTCTCACAGCTCTTACTGCTCTGGTACTCAGCTCTATGGTTGGTGCTGGTGTTTTCAGCTTACCGCAGAATATGGCTGAAATCGCCAGCCCGGCAGCGTTAATGATTGGTTGGGGAATAACAGGTGTCGGCATCCTGTTCCTGGCTACTTCACTGTTACTGCTCTCTCGTCTTCGTCCAGATCTTGATGGCGGGATTTTCACTTACGCCAAAGAAGGCTTTGGTGAACTAATAGGCTTCTGCTCTGCCTGGGGATATTGGTTATGCGCAGTCGTCGCCAATGTTTCTTATCTGGTTATCGTTTTTGCCGCCCTGAGTTTCTTTACTGATAAAGAGGGTGCTGTCATCTTTGGTGATGGCAATACTTGGCAGTCCCTATTGGGAGAATCTATTCTCCTTTGGTTCGTACACTGGTTGGTACTTCGTGGCGTTCAAACCGCAGCCGGCATTAACAAATTGGCGACAATGGCAAAATTACTGCCTTTAGGTGCTTTTATCATACTTGCTGCCATAGCCTTCAAAATGGACATCTTTAACCTCGACTTTAAAGGCATTGATCTAGGCGTTCCTGTCTGGCAACAAGTAAAAGACACCATGTTGATTACCCTTTGGGTTTTTATTGGTATTGAAGGCGCTGTTGTGGTTTCAGCCAGGGCGAAAAAACGGGCAGATGTGGGTATTGCAACCATGCTGGCTGTCGTTGCAGCATTAGCAATATATATCTTGGTCACCCTACTCTCCCTTGGATTAGTACCACGATCTGAGTTAGCAGAAATACGCAACCCATCAATGGCAAACCTGATGGTGGGACTCGTTGGTTCCGCAGGCGAAATCATTATTGCCGCCGGATTGATTATCTCCGTCTGTGGCGCTTATCTGAGTTGGACGATCATGGCGGCGGAAGTGCCATTTATCGCTTCCCAACACGGCTCTTTTCCAAAAGTATTTAGCCAGCAAAACCGCAATAATGCACCGTCATCTTCATTGTGGTTCACTAATGGCGCGGTACAACTCTCTCTCGTTTTGATCTGGTTAAGTGGAAGCAATTACAATTCATTACTGGCAATTGCATCAGAGATGATTTTAGTGCCCTATTTCCTTGTAGGCGCATTTCTTTTAAAAGTCGCTTTTGATCGTAGTAATAAAGGATTACTACTCATTGCCGTCGGAGCCTGTATTTATGGCATATGGCTACTTTATGCATCCGGTTTAATGAATTTGTTATTGTCTGTTGTTCTCTATGCACCAGGTCTTATAGTTTTTCTGTATGTACGTCATCAAAACCCGCAGAAAAATAGCTTACATCTGGCTGAAAAGCTCACTATTGCCGTATTGCTGATAACAGCAATCCCTGCCACTGGGTTACTGCTCAAGTAATCTCGTCAGATTCAGGCCATTACTCTCCTGTGATGGCTTTCTGGATTTTCATATAGCAGTTTGTTTGGTTTTTCGTTGTCCTTTCATATTTTTGTTGGTGTTGTATTTAAAAGCATGTTGTAACTAATATTGTTAATACAACTTGATTAGTATGGTTTTTTAATCAATTTTGTCGACACAAGGTGTTGAAGAACAAAGCCACGATGATTTTCAAAGCACCGATGTTGGTGGATGTATTCCAGCTCATCACCGGCATAAGGTGTAAAACTTGAGGCAGGATGTCTATTTTGCCTCTTGGCATCATCCCTGATTGGGGCATTCACACCGCAACAAATTCGGTACGAATGCCCTGATAAGGACCAGATATTGTCCTTAAATTATTTCAGTTTGTCGGCCCAATCTGCAATTGCATCAGCTGCTTCAAGCGGCTTCTCCGCAGGTAGTGCATGGCTGGCCCCTTCAATCACTGCGACAGTAACGCGGTTACCGAACTCGCCCTTCGCCTCCATTCGAGACGATTCAGGTCGGAACGGATCGGAACCAGCCTGTAGATCAAGGATTGGCGCCGTTCCGCCCGCCCACCAATCTTTGCGATTAGTCAGCTTGCGCGCAGAAGACTGACTTTTTATGACATCAGCATGCCAGCCCTCAAGCCAGGGCGTCGGGTCATTGCCTTCCGCGAAGAAGGCAAGTCTAAGTTTCGCCAGCCGCTCCTCCCGGGTGGATGTCGGATCACTAATCACCGTGATCGCATCCGAGAGCTCCGAGGGCCAAGATTTCGCCGCCCCTGCCAGAAGCACAATGCCACGCGTCATTTCGGGATAATCCGTGGCAATCGTCTTGGCGATCCAGTGGCCATAAGCGTGCCCCACCACAATTGCTTTGCCTCCTTCCGCTGCAACCACGGCAGCAAAATCATCGGCAAAGTCGTGAAAGGTCACGTTTTCCATCGGGCCAATTGACCCCGAGATTCCACGTGGTTCCGGCAAGGCAACGCGATAGCCTCGCATCGCCAGTCGATCCGCGAGTGGCGCGAATTCCGCCGTTCCTCGCCCAGTTGAAGCAAGAATCATGAGCAATGGCCCTTCCCCACGTACCGAATATTCGATTGATGCCACACCATTTGTGGCGATTTTTTGCTCTACTTGCATAGCCGAAGCAGGACGCACGACTGCAAGCACGATGGACAAAAGGCCCAATACAAAGAGGAACTGTTTCATTTTCCTTCCTTACAGTGTTAATTGCGTTGAGGGTTCATAACCTCAACTGAAATAGGTATTACCACAAACAATAAAATAGAAAGATCACATGAGAAAACTATAGAATAATTTTTTCCAGATTACTTATCTCTATCAGAATAAACATGCCCAAAGAGAAAATGACAGCGAGAGGTAATAACATGAAAATAATAGAACAAAAAAATAAATTCTTAAGCGTGATAAATTAATTGTGATTTATATCACAATTAATTTTATAACCAATTATTAACTAAAAGATATTCTCATTAATTAGCATAATGATTTATTACTTACAATAAATCACATTAATATTAAAAAATAATCCTGTTTAAGAAACAAAAACAGATAAAAATCTTAAATACAACACATTACCCAGTCATTCTTTGGATTTTTCCTAATTAATCGCTATGATCACCCAGGTTTATCCCAAAAAAGATACAGTTTGAGTTATCGTTGTTGTTATTGGGTAAAAGCCATAAATATTTACACGCTGTATTGATGTTTATACAGTTCCCATTAAATCAGTATTTCTATTTCCCTGACGCCATGCTCGGCAGGGTTAGGATCTATTTAAAATGAAAGCTAAACTGATTATTTCATCCTTACTTGCATCTTCTGTATTTATTTCTGTAGCAAATGCAGCCGACGGAAAAATCAACTTTACAGGTAATATCATCGCCAATGCCTGTAAAATCGATACTGACTCTGCAAATCAAAATGTAAACATGGGAACAATTAGCTCAAATGCATTTAGTGGTGTAGATAGTACCGCAGCAGCAACACCCTTTAGCATTAAGATGAGTGATTGCCCACCAGAATATACTCATGCACAAGTTAAATTTGACGGACAGATAGACAGTAGAAATAACAATCTTCTGGCTTTATCCAATGATAAAGGCCAGGAAGTCGCCGATGGTGTTGCTATTGGTATCTATGAAGAAGACAACTCAACGCTGATTCCTTTGGCAAAAGCTTCCAAAGCTCAAGCTTTTACTGACCAAAAAACAGCAGAGTTGAAGTTCATGGCAAAATATGTTGCTACAGCTCAAACCATTAGCCCAGGCTCAGGTGATGCAGTCGCCAATTTTACGATTGTTTATAACTAAGACAGGCTAAATTTAGAACAGAACTTCATTCACGTTTTGTTTCTAATAAATAAAGAAGTACAGGGCATGGATGCCCACAAAATAACGCATAAAAACACGAGAAAACGGAGATATTACCGTGCAGTATCAACGCCTATTCACAATAATTTTTCTATATATTATCAGTGTAAATTTCGCTATCGCAGGTGTCGTCATTGGTGGAACTCGTGTTATTTACATGAGTGACAAAAAAGAAGCGTCTATTTCGATAAATAACCCGGAAAAAGATGCTCCTTACCTGATTCAGTCTTGGATCCAAGATGAAAATGACAATATGAAGACCCCTTTTATCGTTACTCCTCCCATCTTTAAACTCGCAGCAGGCCATGAAAATATCCTGCGTATTGTAAAAACAGCAAGTAACTTGCCTCAAGATCGGGAATCACTTTTTTGGCTAAATGTAAAGTCTATTCCCACCTCTGTAAAATCAAATCAGAATCAATTACAAATAACAGTTAAGTCAAAGTTTAAGTTGTTTTACCGCCCTGTAAATTTGGCGGAAAAATCAAGTACCGCATACAAAGAGCTCAAATTCCGAACGGAAAACAATGCATTGATCGCAGAAAATCCTACCCCTTACTTCATTTCATTCTCTTACCTTAAAGCAGATCAACATGAAATAAAACCTGCTGGCATGATTAAACCCTTTAGTCAACTAAGCTGGCCTCTGCCGGCAAAGAACATAAAGCAGGTAAATTGGAAAGCAATTAATGATTTTGGCGGCGTTACTGCCGAGGAAAAAACAACCATTTAATATGCCCGTTATCTTTCAAGTTACCTCTTTGGGTATAAAACCGTTACATTACTCTATACCAGAAAGTTAATTATGGGAAAATGCTCGCAGAATAAGATTAATAAGCAACCATATGATATTGAACATTCATGGCTCTTATTATTGCCATTTATAGCTGCTAGCGTATTTTTTTATCCTGCAAAAACTTATTCTGAAGATTATTTCAACATTCATGCACTAGAGATAGGTGCTGACTCTGGCTCACTTGAAGATATTGATCTCTCTATCTTCACACAAGGTGACTATCCACCCGGTATTTACTGGGTAGATATTTACCTTAATAGAGATAAAATAGATACCAGGAACGTAACCTTTGTCACGATAAATAACAAATTACTGCCCAAGCTGACAATTCAGCAATTACAAGATATGGGAGTAAAAATTGATACATTTCCAGAGCTGATCAGTTTACCTCCAGAAACAGAGTTGTCTGATTTAAGTCAATATATTCCATCAGCAAGTACTGTCTTCAATTTTAGTCAACAAAGACTGGAGATCAATATTCCACAAGCAATGTTAAACAATCAGGCAAGAGGTTATGTTTCACCTGAATTATGGCAGCAAGGATTAACTTCATTATTAATTAACTATAATTATAGTGGCTCAAATACCTGGCAAGATGACCCATCTGGCTCTACACAGACCCATTATCTAAATCTTCGAACAGGCGCTAATTGGCAAGCATGGCGTCTACGCAATTATTCTACCTACACCAGTCGTGACAAGAGTTGGAAAAGTATTAACACCTATTTACAACGGGATATTCACGCACTAAAAGGACAATTAACGCTAGGTGACAACTTTACCCCCTCCTATCTTTTTGAAGGTGTTCAATTCCGCGGCTTACAATTAGCTTCCGATGACAATATGTTACCAGACAGCTTACAAGGTTTCGCCCCCAGTGTTCGAGGAATTGCCCAAAGTAACGCTCAGGTAACGATCAAACAAAACGGCTATATCATCTATCAAACTTATGTTTCACCGGGCCCATTTGTCATTAATGACCTTTTTCCAACCTCAACAAGTGGAGATTTAGAAGTTATTATCAAAGAAGCCGATGGTCAGGAGTACCAATCTACGCAGTCTTTTTCAACTATACCGATTATGTTACGAGAAGGAGGACTTCAATATTCGATAACACTGGGCCAATATCAATCATCAAATAATCGTGGGCAAGAACCTAATTTTTCCCAAGGTACATTAATTTATGGTTTTTCTAATAATATCACTACCTATGGCGGTACGATTTTTTCAAAAAATTATCAATCTATCGCTTTAGGATCAGGTTATAACCTTGGTATATTAGGTTCTTTCTCTTTTGATATCACTCATGCTAATACCAATTTACCATCCAATATAAGTACCAAAGGGCAATCCTACCGTTTTCAATATGCAAAAGATCTTTCATTAACAGGAACTAATTTTACTCTGGCAGGTTATCGCTACTCGGCACGTGGTTTTTACGATTTTAAAGAAGCCAATGACATAGATGATTCTAATAAAAGTAACTGGCGTTACCGCACCAATAAAAGAAGTAAATTGCAACTGCATATTAATCAATCTTTAGGAAATTTTGGCAGTTTATATCTGTCCGCTCTTCAACAAAATTACTGGCAGCAACCTGGCTATGAACGTAATATCAATGCAGGTTATAGCACCAATTATAATAATGTTAATTACAGCCTGAATTATACCTATAGCCAACTTCCAGATACGAATAAAAATGAACAACTTTTTTCATTTAGCATCCAGATTCCATTAGATCGCTGGCTAAAGAATAGCTGGACCAGCTACAATTTCAATACCAATAAAAACAAAGATATTTCCCACCAAGTCGGTTTAAGTGGCACCACGCTGGAAGACAATAATTTAATCTATAGTTTGCAGCAGAGTTACACAAATCACGGTACTGGCGCTGGCGGTCATATCCATGCGGAATATAAAGGAGCTTATGGTCAACTTAGTACCGGTTATAGTTATGATCGTCATTCTCACCAACTGAATTATGGCCTTCAAGGGGGAATTGTCGCTCACCCATACGGTATTACTCTTTCACAACATTTGGGAGATACATTAGCATTAATCCGGGCTGATGGCGCTCAAGGAATAAAGATCCAAAATAATGTTGGTATTGCCACCGATTGGAATGGTTATGCGATTATTCCTTATGTCAGCAGTTACCGGAAAAATCGAATTGCATTGGATACTCATTCATTAGCAGATAATGTCGATATTGACGTTAATGCTCAAACTGTTATTCCTACTCGGGGAGCGTTAGTCCTAGCGGATTTTAAAACCCGGATAGGTCACAGAGTTCTAATCAATCTCTATCATCAAGAAAATCCTATTCCTTTTGGTGCGGTTGTCACATTAGAAAAACACCATGATATTGATGAAATAAATAGCGCGATTGTCAGTCACGAAGGGCAAGTTTACCTCACCGGTTTACCCGATAGTGGACGATTATTAGTTAAATGGGGTTATAAAGATATTCAGGAATGTGTCGTTAATTACAAATTACCAGAAAAAAGCCCTTTATCCGGTATTTATATAATAGAAGAGCACTGTAAATAACAACCTACAGGAAAATGCTATGCTTAATATTTACAATAAACTTAAACATTTGTTCATTATTACCAATTTATTAATTGGTTTAATCGTTAGCTCCTATAGTTTTGCCGCTAACTGCTGGTTTGATAAAGGATTTAAACCAGAAATTACTCATCTCTCCTTTGGAACTTTATACGTTCCAAGAGATAAACCTATTGGTACAACGATTTATGAATACCGCGCAGATGAATTAGCCAATAAAAATAATATTTTCCATTGCGATACAAACATTAATACATCATGGGGATATACATCCTATAAAAGCGCGGATTATAACAAAGATGCTATTTATGAATCTGGCGTTCCGGGTGTTGGTATCAGAATAAATACCTGGGGTCCCGGCTATGGTATCGACTGGTTACCCCGTATCACTAATAATCCTGTAAGCTGTGACAGTTCTGGTCGTTGGTATTGCGGTCAGACATGGGGTTATTTGACAATTCAGCTAATAAAAATAGCGCCAACAACAGGTTCTGGTTTTGTCAGAAACGAACAATTAATTCAAGCACGAGTAAATAACCACATCGTGCATACTTATCGTCTGGGAAATACCCGAATTATTACTAAAAGTTGCTCACTGAAAGATAGTAATATTACTGTTCCTATGGGTGATATTAAAAAAATTGATTTTTCTGGTATTAACAGTACCGCAGGGGGGAAAGATTTTGAGGTTATTTTAGATTGTGATGATGATGTCCAAATTCAATTAATGCTTGATGGAAAGAGAGCAAAAAATAACTTATATCATGTATGGGCGCTTGACCAAAATGATAATCGCACAACTGCTTCCGGTGTGGGTATGCAAATTCTTTACAACAACCAACCTGTCATGATCCATTCACAAATAAATATTGGCAATAGCTATTCAGGTGGGAAGTTATCTATCCCTTTACACGCCCGCTATTTTCAGACCGATCGCAATATTACCCCCGGCCAGGCAAATGTAACCGCAACAATGACATTAACTTATCAGTAATAATTTATCTGCATCAGTTATAGAAAAGTTATTTCTTGGCTGATGCGCTGTTATTTTATTATTTTTATCTGCAATGAGTGGACTTAGCATGTCTTTTCATTATACAGGAAAATTCAGCCAGTCACTCACACTCTATGAGATCGGGGTACATGATAAAGTCAACTCATTTAATGCGCGACTATATGAAACATATTTGTCAACTAGAAAATATTTTGATAAAAAATTGTTGGGGCAAAGAGGCTGAATATGAAAATAATAGTCATTAATAACGATACCCATATAGTTTTTTTTACATTTCGTTCTAATATGAAAAAATAGTTAACCAATATAGTTAAGAAGAAAAACATTACAATTGACATAAAAAGCATGGCGATGAATGGCATTTTGCACACCCTGTTTAAAAAAATCCATTAATGTCATCATAAATGAGAATGAGATGAATCATCAGTGGTAAAAATGGCGTTTTGTGACACAATTAACAATCATTTTCGATAAATTTTATTGATATGTCGTTTAGGTTCGGGTGGTCAAATACGTCACAGATAACTTTGTTGCCGGGAGTGGAAACCCGATTAGCTGGATAACGCAACAGTAGATGATCACATTGGCAAATAACTGACTACACTGGTTGGGCTTCGCTATGAAAAAATCACCTGGAAGCACAATGATGGAAATATAATCCATTCTGATAGCTGGAATGAAAAAATCTGAATAAGACCATAGAATAATTATTCTATTAATGACGACAATTTAATGATTATGTACTATCCTATCACCATTGATATAATAATACCTATTTCTTCTATTGCCCTCTAATTATGGAATATTTAAGCAAACATAATAGACGATGAAGTGAACCTCTAATTGTTAAGCATTCAATTTTCAAGGTTCACTTCAATCTTAAACGGCCAGATATAAAAAAACCGCGAGAGGCAAGTTTATAAATGAGGATCTTTACTAATGATGTTAACTATATGGTGGCAAGATTCGGGCGATAAAGGTCTTGGGTCCCACTTAGATAACTCACTAACAGGTAAGTCTAAAGCACTCCAAGGAATAATACCATTAACCCCTATACCATATGGAGTTAATACATCTATGAACTGTTTTTTAATAACGTCGTAAATACGGACATCACCCAACTTAATCATACCAGAAGCCCACAAAGCACCACCTGCCAAGCTCTGAATATTGTCGCAAATAATATGTCCATGTTTTAATAACAAAGTGTTATAAATCGAACGAGCCAAACCAGATCTCCGAAAATCTTCTGATACTTCAATGGCTCTTATTTGCTTGCCAGTTTTGGTTATCCCTTTATCGACAAAGTTAAAGTCATTATATGCAATTCTGCCAATTAAAGTGTCCTCTGATTCCTCATGCATATCAAGAGAAAGTAATTCATTAATAATCCGCTCAGAGCTATACCCACATTCTCTTAAGTGTTCGGCATATTCAGAGTAGAAATTAGCGGTCGAACAACCCATATAAACTATTTCTGAATAGTAATGATATTCACTCCCGATAAGGGCGTATTCTATAATTTTCAACAAATCATCTTCCAATGATAGATGATGAAATTCGTCTATAATATTCTCTGAAACACAACTTGGCTTTCTGCTCAAGTCCTTTGAATATGAACTAATAAGGTTAGGAGCCATCGCTATCCCTGTAAGATTTAATGGACAGTCGTTAGTTTGAAATTATCAATAAAGTTTTTAACAACGGATTCAATATGTTTCATGATGGCATCAATATTGCCATTGTATTCTGGATATTGCTTCTCAGGAGAAACAAGATATTTCACTCTTTCCCTTCTGACAACTAATTCGGCGAATGGGACCACATAGAAATTATCACTCTTATTATCATCTTTAAGAGTTACTATGAATAACTGCCTATTAACATCTTGTCGTTCACTGAGACGGAGAACAAAAAAGAGTTTGTTTGTATTATTATCTTTAAAAGAATCAATAACTTCTGTTGAGTGGCTAATAGTCTGTATAGATCTGGTGTGTTCAGTCCTCATATAGCCTCCTAACATTATGAAATTCAAGTGAATAGATGATTATCAGTTATCAAATTTATGTCACTTAACATGATATAAATTTATATCACATAACGTGATAATAGTTCGATTGCCCCCCTAGTTCAACAAATTTCACAACCAGAAGCCATCCTTAACTTGAGGTTAGAGCGGGTAGTTAGGAGTTTTGATTTCTAAAATGTCTGTGCGGTAGTACCAGTCACCGAATCTAACGGAAGTGCTTGGAACGAACTTAAAATAGGTTAAATTTAGGATGACAGGCCAGCTAATCACTGATCCTCCAGCTTTTATGAATACTATAATTATCCAAAATTAACATGAAGGTTTAGGTTCGGGTAAGTCAAATACGTCACAGATAAATTTGTGACCAGGCGTGGAAACCCGATTAGCTGGATGACGCAATTACATAAAATTTGGAACCCACTCGCATATTAGACAATTAGAAAGAAACTGTTCATTACAATATAAATGAAAATAACTACTTTTTTAATGTCTTAATATCATACATTCTGGATTATATTGAAGAATCTAAAGTTCATTACTTGTACTTTAGTAGTTACAGTGATTCTCATAAAAGAACCTATGAAAGACTTTTACAAAAGTACAGTCAAGATTAATATTAGAATATGAAGATTTAGGAGGAGGCGATTATGTTGTTAAAACGTGCTACAGCAACCAAGAAGAAGGCAACTCAGGCTGACTACGCTCGTAACCGCAAAAATAAAACCGCTATGGTTAATGCTTTCGTTGAGGCTAACAAAGCCAAACATACGGAAAGTACCTGTTAACCAGCTCATTCGTTTCAATCTAAGTAAAAAGCCACCTTTAGAATAGGTGGCTTTCAGTTTGACGATTTAACTGACCTATAAAAAACTGCATCACAAATGCAAAATTTGAGACGCAGTTTAGAATATGACCTTCCTTTTTAATCAAGAAGCAATTTGCTCCATTGTTTGCAAGATTCGTTTATCAGAGACCGGATATGGCGTACCCAGTTGTTGAGCAAACAAGCTGATCCGCAGTTCTTCAATCATCCAACGAATTTCTCGCACCTCAGGTAATTGTTTCTGTTGCAGTGATAATTTCGCCAGCCATTGCTGCCACTGTTGCTGAACATTTTCGATACGCCACATTTGCGCTTTATCTCTGTGCGGATCAATCGCCAATTTTTCAAGACGGCGCTCAATGCCTTGTAGATAACGCAGGACATCCGGCAAACGTTTCCAACCATTAACGGTGACAAATCCTTTGAAAACCAGACCAGAAAGCTGTTCTTTAATATCCGATAATGCCAGAGCCAATGAAATATCAATTCTCCCCTTAAGGCGTTTGTTAATAGCAAAAATAGTGGTGAGTATCTGTTCTACCTGTTTAGCTATTTCCACGACAGTATCGTTCAACTCAGCCCGAACTTTGTCCTGTAGCTGAATAAAATCCTGCTCATTCCAAGCTGGCCCACCATTCACTGCCATTAATTTATCCACACCACAGGAGATACAATCATCAATCAAATCCAGTACCTTGCCATAGGGATTAAAATAGAGCCCCAATTTGGATTTATTCGGCAATTTCTCATGTAAGTATTTAATTGGCGAAGGAATATTGAGCAACAACAGACGACGAGTACCTTCCCACATGGCAATCTGTTGTTCCAATTCAGTTTCAAACAATTTGATACCGATACTCTCTTTTTCATCCACCAGCGCGGGAAATGCTTTAACAGAGTAACCACCGCGTTTTTGCTCATATCGTCCCGGTAATTCACCAAAACTCCAGATATGCAACCCACTCTGTTCAATCCCATCATCAGCAACAGAGGAAAGTGTCTCCTGAACTTTCTCTTTCAAGCGTAATTTCAGTGCAGATAAATCTTTACCCTCAGCGATAGTTCGATTCTTCTCTCCTACCACTCGAAATGTCATTTTGAGGTGATCGGATACTTGCTCTAACTGCCAATCATCACGTGACACCGTAACGCCAGTTATCCGCCGTAACTCCCTTTCAAGGCTATCTAACAAAGTGGATTGAGGTTGAGATACTCGCTCCATAAATGCCTGAGCATAATTTGGCGCAGGGACAAAATTACGACGAACCGGCTTTGGCAGTGATTTAATCAGTGCAACCACTAAATCATAGCGAATACCTGGGATCTGCCAATCAAATCCTTCATCCTTAACCTGATTCAGCACCGGCAGCGGAATATGAACGGTCACACCATCGGCTTGTGTGCCCGGTTCAAACTGGTAACTAAGCCGTAATTTCAGTGCATCCTGATACCAGTAATTGGGGTAATCCAACGCACTGATTTTATCGGCATCACCTTTGATCAACATATTTTTTTCAAAGTTGAGCAAGTCCGGTTGCTCTTTACCTGTCTTCATCCACCAGCGATCAAAATGGCGGGCAGAAACTACATTCTGAGGTATCCGTTGGTCATAGAAACTAAACAAGGTTTCATCATCCACCAAAATGTCACGACGACGGGATTTATGTTCTAGCTCCTCAATTTCCTCGCGTAATTTCAGATTCGCTCGGAAAAATGCATGTCGAGTTTGCCAGTCGCCTTCCACCAGCGCATGGCGGATAAACAACTCACGGCAGAGCATTGGATCAATTTTACTGTAATTAACCTGACGACTAGACACAATTGGCAAACCATATAAAGTGACTTTTTCCTTAGCCATTACCGCACCCTGCGATTTTTGCCAGTGCGGTTCGCTATAATGATACTTCACCAGATGTCCGGCTAACGGTTCAACCCATTCAGGTTCTATCCGCGCAGCAATACGTCCCCACAAGCGGCTAGTTTCAACCAATTCCGCGGCCATTGACCATTTAGGCGGCTTCTTGAATAAACCAGAACCAGGAAAAATAGCAAAACGAGCATTACGCGCACCGGTATATTCCTGTTTATCTGTATCTTTTTGACCAATATGGGATAACAGTCCAGAAAGTAACGCAGTATGAATACTGCGATAATCTGCATCCTGACTATTTACCGATAGGCCAATTTCTTTCACAACTTGTCGTAACTGAGTGTATATATCCTGCCATTCTCTGACTCTCAGGTAGTTAAGATAATCTTGACGGCAAAGCTTACGAAATTGCGAAGAAGAGAGTGCCTTTTGCTGCTCTTTCAAAAAATCCCATAATTTCAGAAATGCAATAAAATCTGAGTCTTTATCAGCAAATCGACGATGTTTCTCATCAGAAGCCTGCTGTTTCTCCAATGGCCTCTCTCTTGGGTCCTGAATAGACAGCGCAGAAGTGATGACCATTACTTCACGCACACAACCATGATGACGAGCTTCCAATACCATACGCGCCAATCGGGGATCAACCGGGAGTTGAGCAAGCTGTCGTCCGATTGATGTAAGACAGTAATTACTCTTAGCCATTGCGCCTTGATTAATGGTGCTCCGGTCAATGGCCCCAAGCTCTTCCAGAAGCCGAACGCCATCCTGAATATTACGTTTATCAGGAGGTTGCACAAATGGAAATGCGCTAACATCTCCAAGACCAATTGCCGTCATTTGTAGAATGACTGATGCCAGGTTAGTACGCAAGATTTCTGGATCAGTAAACTCCGGCCGAGAAAGGAAATCATCTTCTGAATACAGTCGGATACAGATCCCATCGGATACACGTCCGCAACGCCCTTTCCGCTGATTAGCCGACGCCTGTGATATTGGCTCAATCGGCAATCTCTGTACTTTCGTCCGATAACTGTAACGGCTGATACGTGCATATCCGGTATCAATCACATATTTAATTCCCGGTACAGTCAACGAAGTTTCCGCCACGTTAGTTGCCAGCACAATTCTCCGCCCCGTATGTGACTGGAAAATCCGGTTCTGATCACTGTTAGAAAGACGCGCAAATAGCGGCAGTACTTCGGTATGACGCAGATTCAGTTTATTCAGCGCATCGGCTGTATCACGAATCTCTCTCTCACCACTCATAAAGATCAGGATATCCCCAGGCCCTTCCCGGTTGAATTCATCAACAGCATCAATAATCGCCTCAAGCTGATCCCGCTCTCCATCATTATCTTCACCCATGACCGGACGATACCGCACTTCTACCGGATAGGTTCGACCAGAAACTTCAATAATTGGCGCATGATTAAAATGACGGGAAAAACGCTCAGGATCGATAGTCGCCGAGGTAATAATCACTTTCAAATCAGGACGTTTTGGCAGCAACTGACGCAAATAACCTAGAATAAAATCAATATTCAGACTACGCTCATGCGCCTCATCGATAATGAGCGTGTCATACTGTTTAAGCAACCTGTCATTTTGCAGTTCTGCCAGCAAAATACCATCGGTCATCAGCTTAACCAACGTGTTATCGCCCACATGATCACTAAACCGGACTTTATAACCGACAGCAGAACCCACCGAGGTTTCCAATTCCTCCGCCAGACGATTGGCAACCGCGCGAGCAGCCAATCGACGGGGTTGAGTATGGCCGATCAGACCTTTTATTCCCCGACCTAGTTCAAGACAAATTTTCGGGATCTGTGTTGTTTTACCCGAACCGGTTTCACCCGCAATAATAACAACTTGATGGTCACGAATAGCTTTGTAGATATCATCTTTCTTCTGGCTGACGGGCAAGTTTTCTGGATATTTGATCGTTGGACAAGCAGCCTGACGGTTAATGATTTTCTGAGACTCTTTCACTTATATTGATCCTTGTAACTTCTTAACTTTACTGATTAGCCAGCTTTTATTGATGATGCGGTTCTTATTGACGACATAGTAGCACATCTTATTTATTGGCAATAATTTCGGCGGATATTTCCCCATCACGCTATATCAACGTGGGTAAAAGTTTTTCAATAAATTTGAATGCTAAGCTCTAAATATTGCTCTATTACCAGAAGATAATAACTCATAGAATCACTATATCGTGATTAACAAGTGAATTACCAAAAGTTAATTTAAGGAATAAAAATGAGTAAAGTTCTGGTTCTTAAATCCAGCATTATGGCGCAGCATTCACATACTAACCAAATGGCAGATTTCTTCATTGAAAAGTGGCAAACCAATCATGCTGATGACACCATTAGGATGCGTGATCTGGCCGCACAACCCATTCCTGTTCTGGATAATGAACTGGTTCATGCATTACGTCCAAATGGCAATGAAATGACTACTCGCCAAAAAGAGGTATTAGCATTATCTGACGAACTGATTGCGGAATTGCAGGATAATGACATTATTGTTATCACTGCGCCGATGTACAACTTCCACATTCCAACCCAACTGAAAAACTATTTTGACCTGATAGCCCGTGCTGGCGTGACTTTCCGTTATACCGAAAATGGCCCTGAAGGTCTGTTAAAAGACAAACGGGTAATTATCTTGACCAGCCGTGGCGGCATCCATAAAGACGGCCCCAGTGATCTGTTAGTGCCTTATTTGCGTCTGTTCCTGAATTTCATTGGTCTCACTGATGTAGAGTTTGTTTTTGCCGAAGGTGTAGGGTTAAGCCTTGATGCCGCAAATCAAGCGCAACAAACTGCCCGTGAAGTTTTAGAAGCAATAGCTTCCTGATAGCCACGTTCTTGTTCATAATTCATACATTATCTATATTTACATTGCCGTTTTTTGCGCGTCATCTGACGCGCTTTTATTTCTTCAACCATTTACCATTAATACCAAGCACATATTCACCAGGTTCAGCTCTGTTCACCAATTTTTCTCCAGTAAGTTTAGCCACTTGTTCTGTAGAAATATTATTGCCCGCCGCAATTTCTGCATATTTTTCTTTACGGGCCTGATTAATCTCTGTCACCAAAGCCTGTGCCTGACTATCTGCTTTCACTATAGCCAGATAACCACTGAACGTTTCACCCACCAGCCCTTTCTGCTTTGCCTCATTCAGGGCCATTCCTCCCACAAAAGGGCTGAACAATACACTTGCCAATAACAATATTCCCGTACCTGTTATCTTCATAATGCCAACCCCCCCTAGAATAAACCCGTGTTATTCTTGAGCATCTCTTCAACTTGCCTGTCTACTTTTATCTGAATTTCATGCTCAATTTTGACATGCATATTAATATTAATGGGCTTCTCAGGTGTTGCTACTTCAAGGCGTATACAACCTGACAGTATTAAAGATCCCATTGATAGTAAGAACAGCTTTGTTCTGGTTCGTTTTGTCATTTATCACTCCCATTTAATACAGATATATTCTGTTGTAACCAATCCTCAAGATTGTTGCCAAACCGTAAGCTACGCCATAAGTGAAAGATATTTTCTTCATGATGGTAATTCAGCTTGACTTGCCGCTTTTTATCCCTTAATGAATTAACACCTTGAATTTCAGCATTAAGTGTCAAAACCCCTAAATTATCAAGACTGACTTGCGCCCGTAAGCGACTGATTTCTAAATAGCGTAACCAATCCATAGCAGCACCGGCGGAAATATTATCTTTGTTAATGGAATCTACCGTATCTTTATCCAGACGTAAGGTCATATGGTCGATATTGGTAATCCGACCTTGCTGAACTATCCAGCGTTCATTATTAATAAACAACGGCAATTTTCCGCTGATTTTGCCGGACATCGCAAATTGTTTAACTTTCAACACAGTAAAAAGGCGACTTAACTCCAATTTATCAAGCGTCAAAATAGCCGGATGATGCTGAGGAAATCTTAATTTATCTAGGTTAATACGCCCATCCAACATACCTACATTCACATTAGTCAATTCCAGCGGTTTTTGTTCCGATGGCGGATAAAATCCCTGTAAATCCGCCGTTAAATTATGCATTTCAAACAGATTATTAATTGTTTTCACTCGTAGCTGAACCGGCGATTTAACACCAAATTGCCAGATACTATCTTTCAGCCGCCACGGTAAGACAAAATTAAGGCCACTGATTTCACCATCTTTAAGCCACATGCTGCCATTTTTTACCACCCAGTGCCCTCCCGCGACAAAACCTTGCCCTTGTGTGGCAGAAAAAGCGGCCTGTGCATAAAGATCACCTGAGCGCAAGTTTATCCCTAAATCTTTAGGTACCAACGGCTGAAATGCAAGTAAGGATTGAGTAGGCCACCGCGCTTCACCACGCAATCTTGCTCCATCCCAACGACTGTAAAAAGGGATCGGGCCAATATTTCTTGATGAAAGATCACCATTAACAATAAAGTTGTTCGGGCTTTTCCCTGTCAATTTTGCTGTCAGTTCAGTGGGGGGCAAAAAGCCACCGGACCGAAACGATATTTTCTTCGTTACTAGCCGTAACTCACCCTTAAAGGTGGGAAATTTCTCTGAACGTTGCCATTCCAATGGCTTTGTTAACTGTAGACGCGGCATATCTACCTGAATCATGCCGTGTTTAATAACATTAAAGCCGGTAACCATTTCGTTGACGCTAATCAATGTGTCACGCCAGCGACCTTTTCCAGCGATATCCCATTTAGCCTGTAGTGACGGCAAATCGCCATCTCCCCAATAGTTCCAACGCCAATAGCCTTTATCCGGCATAAAATTCTCGGCATGACCATCAAGATGCAAACGGAATTTTCCCCAATCACGGTGTTGTGCATTAACAATCGCCTGTAACCGGCCAGTAAAACCTTCACGTGTCAGATAAGTTCCCGCTAACGGTGATCGAGCATCTTTAACAATAAACTCATCAGACAAACGCCCCCAAGTCCGAAACAACGAACCTGACTGGAAAGTCATTCTCGGATTAACCAGCGGACCATTAATTACCGCAGGCAATGACATAGCCATAATCATATCCTGCACATTAATCTGACCTGTTAATTGAAAAGGAAGTTGCATATTTAACGAGTTTATCCGGCCCGGTTTTATCGTTAACACTATATTCGCTTTACCACGTTTCCCCTGCGTGACCAAATTTATACGGCCACTAATCAGCAGGTTATCCAATCCTTGTTGCCAATGAACAATCTTAATATTCACTCCACCCGCAAGAGGTTGTCCCGCACTCGTCCACCGCCATTTACCATCAGTAATATCAAACTGGTCTTGGTTAAACTGCCAAGGTAATTCAGCCAAAGGTACTACCGTCCCCTCTTCTCTGATAATAAGTTTGCCGGATTTCCCTTGCCAACCTAACTTGATATTTAGCGGGTGCGTATATTGACTGGCAATAATTTTACCTTTTACTTCACCATGAGGAGGTAGTTTGTCCACATTAAGTGGTAAAGTCACTTCACCATTAAGGCTGATTTCCTGTTCTGGTAATTTAATTGCCAGTTGGTCAATAAATAACGATTCCTGACCATAAATATGCGCTGACAATTTAACATTCTTTCCCTGATAACTCAGTTTTTGCCCCTGAGGAGAGGAATTGAATTTTAGTTTTCCAGCAAAATCTTGCCAGGGATGAAAAGAAAGATTATCCACAGACAAACTTCCCTGTGGAATAAGAGCTAAAATATCAGCAACAGACAATGGAGCAAGGCTCTGCGTAGATTTAGGCAATTGATTTAGGCAATGGATATCTCCATTAATATCTGCGGCATTTAATTGCCAATGATAACCGTTATCTATCTCTGAATATGGGTAACTAACAGATAATCGTGATACACGAATGAGCCTGCAATCCTTCACCTGCAATGAAATATCAGCCAGTTGCAAAACCCCATTTTTCCATTCTGGTTGTTTCAATGAAACCGTCATACCTGGAGGTAACCAGTAACCGGTGACTTTAGGTAACCAATGAGGAATAAAAAACCATCCCGCCGCCATCAGCAATACCAATGACATCAGTATGGTAATGAATATTTTTAACCCTTTGATTATCAAATCCTTTCCTCTCCTTATTAAGCCTTAGATCGGTTATTTCTATTGTTATTCCATAATTTAGCAGACACACCTTAAACTAAGACATTGATTATTAAGCAAATTATGTTGAACATATAGGGGAACAACAAGCAATACACTTATAGAGTTAATTAATTTATTGGTTTATTTAACCCTTTACGTCAGCAATAATTTAAGCCTAAAACAATTTATTAGCTACTTAAATTATAGCGGAGATAATCCCATGAAATTAGTCGTTTACAGTACCAAACAGTATGACTATAAACATCTGGAGCAGGTCAATAAAAAGTTCGGATTTGGTTATGATTTCGAATTTTTCGACTTCCCTCTCAGTTCAAAAACTGCCAAAAACGCTATTGGTGCAGATGCTGTTTGTATTTTCGTCAACGATAATGCTGACCGTGAAGTGCTTGAAGAATTGGCTGAAATGAATATAAAAATCCTCGCATTACGTTGTGCAGGTTTTAATAATGTCGATCTGGATGCGGCTGAAGAATTGGGTATTCAGGTTGTACGGGTTCCAGCCTATTCTCCTGAAGCTGTTGCTGAACATACCGTCGGATTAATGTTGTGCTTAAACCGTCGTATTCACCGAGCTTATCAACGTACCCGTGACGCTAATTTCTCTCTTGAAGGGTTAATTGGTTTCAATATGCACAACCGCACAGTAGGAATTATCGGAACCGGTAAGATTGGTATTGCTACCCTACGTATTCTTAACGGATTTGGTATGCGCCTGTTAGCTCATGATCCCTACCCCAATCAAACTGTTTTGGAGCTCGGCGCTAAATATGTCGATCTGGATACGCTGTATGCGCAATCCGATGTCATATCCCTTCATTGCCCGTTAACACCAGAAAACCATCATCTGCTGAATGAAGTTGCTTTCAGCAAAATGAAAAACGGCGTAATGATCATCAATACCAGCCGAGGGGCTCTGATTGATTCCGTGGCAGCCATTAATGCATTAAAACAACAAAAGATTGGCGCTCTGGGTATGGATGTTTACGAAAATGAACGTGATCTTTTCTTTGAAGACAAATCTAATGACGTCATTCAGGATGATATTTTTCGTCGCTTGTCTTCATGTCATAACGTGCTGTTTACCGGTCATCAGGCATTTCTGACAGAAGAAGCCTTAACCAGTATCAGTGAAATTACGCTGGGAAATATCCAGCAATTACTCAACGGGAAAAATTGCCCGAATATTGTTAGTAAATACCCTTAAAATAATATATAGGAGATAAACATGAAAAAAATATTACCTTTGGCAACAGCAACTTTATTGTTAGCCACATTCCAAGCTTCAGCGACAGAAAAC
Source organism: Photorhabdus namnaonensis (assembly GCF_001684335.1). Classification (GTDB taxonomy): domain Bacteria; phylum Pseudomonadota; class Gammaproteobacteria; order Enterobacterales; family Enterobacteriaceae; genus Photorhabdus; species Photorhabdus namnaonensis. The sequence continues at coordinate 49,376 of NZ_LOIC01000088.1, read as the reverse complement.
GTGTCAGTGGATGATTTACAACATAACAAATTTGTCCTGGTGAGCGTTAATGGCGAAGGCGCGCAAAATCAAGATGGTCGCGTACCAACTATTGAATTCGGTGAGAAAATGCATATTTCTGGTTCCATGTGTAATCTCTTTATGGGTCAAGGCAAACTGAAAAATGGCGTACTGACCGTTAAAAACCTGGCCAGCACTCAGATGCTTTGTGCTGATGATAAATTGAATCAATGGGATTACTTGATTGGTAAAGTATTAGCCGATGGTGTTAAAGTGAAGTTGAAAGGTCAAAAACTGACACTCTCTCACCCCGATAATACATTGGTTTATAAACTGAAAGATTAAGTTCAGTAATTAGAAAACTCATTTATAAAGTTAGCATTAAACATTTAGCAGAGTGGAATTCCTTGAATGGACTCAGGATTCAACTCTGTTTATCCAAGTGTTTTATGTTTTATTTAGGTGCCGAAAAATACTTTCCGGCACCTCTAGATATAATATCTAAGAATAAATTTACCACTGACATTGATATTTTAAATATTATAGGAGAAAAAATCGAAAAAAATAGATAATGTAATTTACTTTTAATTTATTCCTTCCAATTTAAATAAAGAGTTATGCACTTTTACATTTAATAGATAGTTTACTAACTAAATAAAAGGAAATAATTTATGTCTAATATTACATCGACAGATATTCAATTTATCGACCTCATGAACGAAATGCGTCAACACGCAAAGCATACGTTAAATGATTCTAAAACTGAACAATTTGTACCATCGACACCTGAACTCCAGGCATATGTAAATATGCTTGGGGAGCAATACGAAAGTATCGGTATTGTCGAAAATAAGGAAATAGATGGTATTATTAATCAATTGAAAGATTCAGTAAAATCTGGTGCAAATTCAACAGTAAACGTTTCTAAGACAAGTGTAACTAATAGCACACAGAAATATCAGGAAGCGATTGCCGCCGATCCAGACAACGCAAATCAAGACTGGATCGATAACATGAATAAATCTCGTCAAAGAACCAAAGATGAGAACAACAGACAAATTGATGTAAGTTACGATAAAGCCATTCAATTTGGATTACAATTTCCTAACGCCAGAGCAACAATACAAAGTTTTATGGAAAAAACTAATGCTTTTTTTTCCAGTCTGTTTGGCAGACTTTCAAATTTTATACTTGATGCAGCCAGGCAACTCTCTGAATGGATAAGCAGAGCATGGGAATCAATTAAATCTTTCTATGAGAAAATTAATGTTTGGATTTCCGGTGCTTTGTAATTAACTAATAATGGTTCGAATTGGTTCGAACCATTATATTCACCTCAAATATAACGTGGAAAAATTAATTACTTATTAGGCAATTTGATTCTGGAAATAATCGCGAGCCTATCCATATAATATTCCGCATTACCCCATAACCAACTCTGCTCTTTACTGACATCATCTTCAGCTAAAATATTTCTTAATTCACAGGTCGTAACATCATAACCGTAAACATAAAGCCCAAACTGTAACGCCTCATACATTCTGGCTTGCCAAAAAGAGGTGCCTTCTATTATTTGACTTATATTCGAAGCAACAACATCGTAGGTTTTAATCAGATAGTGGAAAAAAATTTTAGCGGCCAAATCATTTAATGCCGCTCTATGTTGTGGCTTCCTCGTTCGCCACACAAGTATCTGCGAAGCGGGACGACAGTTAAGCACCAAGTCACTTATTACAATCACTTTATTGTAATAAACCACTTCTTTTGTTTCATCACTAAGTAACGCTAATTCAAAATAAGGCTCATCTATATCATCTAAATCTAACCGGTTATCAACCCTGATCAACCGGTAACCTGGAGGAAAAATGAGTTCATCCACATCATGCACAATATTAGTACCAGAGGAATCAAGAGCATCATACAGAACACGATTGAACTCTAACTCACTCAATTGGATGAAATCATTGGTAATCTTTTCTATGTTTCCCACATGTATTGGCATACTTTATGCCTCCTATAATAGACCACAGGTTCAATTACCTAATGGTAATAGTATAGACGCAATTATATACAATCAACCTTTAGTTTATTCTTGGCGGATACACCCATTGGATGGCTTAACTCTAGAGCAAGCCCCAACGAGGGAAACACAGAAAATAATTTGTTAAATTATAGTTAGTTAGATAATTGTTAAGGTCTATTAATGATATGATCTTCCCACTCTACAACATCAATTTCCCGTACAGCGATATGCCTAACTGAAATTCTTTCGCTATGCATTGCTGATTTGGAACCTTTAATCAGAGGATGCCACGGTAACAATGACTTCCCTTCCTCAAGCAAACGATATGCACAAGTCTTTGGCAACCATTCGAAAGTCGGCAAATTATAACGGGTTAACTTGATACAATCCGGCTCATATCTGAAACGTTCTTCGTAATTTTTGCATTGGCACGTTTTTATATTGAGCTGATTGCAAGCAACATTAGTAAAATAAATTTCATCGGTATCATCATCCATCAATTTATGTAAGCAACACTGCCCACAACCATCACATAATGACTCCCATTCTTCATCCGTCATCTGATCTAGAGTTTTTACCTGCCAGAAAGGCTGAGACATAACTTCTACTATTCCTTATATTATTCAAATCACCCTGGTAGTAAGTGAATGATCATTCAGAGTAACCTTTAACACATCACCGGCTTCCAGTGCTCCAACACCTTCCGGCGTGCCAGTGAGAATCACATCCCCCGCCCGCAAAGTGAAAAAGTGCGACATATGGCTGATCAGGGGAACGATTGATGTCAGCATATCACTGCTATCACCGTTCTGCCGTAGCTCATCATTGACTGTTAGTGAAAACTGGACATTCTGTGGATCACCAAAATGACTTATTCGAATAAACCCAGATATCGGGCAAGAGCCATCAAACGCCTTACTTTTTTCCCACGGTTGACCTGCTTTCTTAAACTTAGATTGCAAATCACGCAAGGTGAGATCCAAGGCAACAGCAAAGCCGGCGATCGCGGCGCTAGCTCGCTCTTCATTTGCCTGTTTCAACGGTGTACCAATCAGTACAGCCAGTTCAACTTCATGGTGAACTGCGCCAAAATCCTTTGGAATTGCAATTGGCTGGTGTATATCACACAGTGCAGTTTCTGGCTTAATAAAAACGACTGGCTCTTCCGCTGGCTGAGTTCCCATCTCTTTAATATGTTTAGCGTAATTACTACCAACGCAAACTACTTTATTGACAGGAAGATCCAGTAATGCCCCCTGCCAGTCTCTGTGTTGATACATATTCGTTCCTCACTCTGGTTGATTAGGCAACACACCCATAATTATAGCACTTATTGCCATATCTCATCGGCCACCACGCCAGACTAATCGCAAAATAAAGGGCAGAGGAAATTGTTTTCCTTTAAAAGCACGACTCACTGTGAATATTGTGGTGGTTAATAAAACCGCGATGACGATTAACTTTGTTCATCGAACTCTTGGATTCTTCTTATTTTTCCATCTGGTTTAGATGTGCATCCATTAAGTTTTCAACCGGAGGTGGGATTTGCAGGTAAAAACCTTGCTCAATTAACGATATTTTTACCTTTTCTATATCAGCGCCTGCCAGCTTCTTTCTGTCTGCCAGAGAAATCATCATTGTATATTGAGGCTGGCCAAAACTTTTCAGTAACTCTTCGGGGACGCGAGAGAAATTATCTCTTTTTTCAACATAAAGGTATGTTTGCTCTCTTTTCGGGCTTCTGTAGATCACACAAATCATTATAATAAACTCTTCTAAATTCAGGTCACAACTTGCTTGAATAATTCAGTAATTATAACATGTTTATTGTATTTCAAAATATCGTATCCCAGAGGTTGTTCTGGGGTGATCTCAAATTTGCTGAATCTGAGTCAGGATAGATGTCACAGTCGCCAATTGAGCTAAAAGGCAGTAATTTTACGCTTTCGGTTGTTCATTTACACAGTGACCAACCAGAAATCATTCTACAGGCCCTACAGGAAAAAGTGGAACAAGCACCGGATTTCCTGAAAAACGCGCCTGTTGTTATTAACATCTCCGTTCTGCCGGCAGACGCTGATTTGAAAGCGCTGCATCACGCTATTGATTCAGCTGGATTCCGTATTGTCGGAATGAGTGGTTGTCGTGATGAGCAACAACGCAGAGCGGTAATACAAGCATCCTTACCACTACTAAGCGAAGGCAAAAAACAAAAAGCCTCAGCAAAGGAAAATAAACCGGCAGAACCTGAGATTAAAAAAACTCGTGTAATTAATTTACCTGTTCGCTCAGGTCAAAGGATTTATGCCCAAGGCAGTGATCTTATTGTTACCAGTAATGTAAGCGCCGGCGCCGAGTTGATTGCCGACGGCAATATTCACATCTACGGCATGATGCGTGGTCGGGCGTTAGCCGGGGCATCCGGTGATCAGGAGTGCCTGGTTTTTTGCACCCATTTAAATGCAGAACTTATCTCTATCGCAGGGCAATATTGGCTCGGCGATAAAATCCCGACTGAATTAGCAGGAAAAGCCGCAAAACTTAGCCTGGTAAATAATGAATTAACTATTGAACCTTTAATCTAGCCCTTTTAATAAGGAATCACTTCATGGCACGCATTATTGTTGTTACATCAGGTAAAGGTGGCGTTGGCAAAACCACTTCAAGCGCGGCCATTGCTACCGGCCTTGCTCAAAGAGGTAAAAAGACCGTCGTTATCGATTTTGATATCGGCCTGCGTAACCTCGATCTGATTATGGGATGTGAACGCCGCGTAGTTTATGACTTCGTGAACGTAATCCAAGGTGACGTATCGCTTAATCAGGCATTAATTAAAGACAAACGTACCGAGAACCTTTATATCTTGCCTGCATCACAAACCCGCGATAAAGACGCTCTCACCCCAGAAGGCGTTGAGAAGGTTTTAGTTGATCTGGACAAACAAGGTTTCGATTTTATTATCTGCGACTCCCCGGCAGGGATTGAAAGCGGCGCGTTGATAGCACTCTATTTTGCTGACGAAGCGATCATCACAACAAATCCTGAGGTCTCTTCTGTACGTGATTCGGACCGTATCCTGGGTATTCTGGCTTCTAAATCTCGACGAGCTGAACGGGGTGAAGATCCCATTAAAGAGCATCTGCTATTAACTCGATATAACCCAGGCCGGGTGAGTCGTGGTGATATGCTAAGTATGGAAGATGTTCTGGAAATTTTATGCATTCCTTTAATCGGTGTTATTCCAGAAGATCAATCTGTACTGCGTTCATCTAACCAAGGAGAGCCGGTTATTCTGGATACAGAGTCCGACGCAGGAAAAGCGTATACAGACACTGTTGAACGTTTATTAGGAGAAGAACGTCCTTTCCGTTTCATTGAAGAAGAGAAAAAGGGCTTCTTAAAACGCCTATTTGGGGGGTAAAACATGGCCTTGCTAGATTTCTTTCTGTCGAGAAAAAAGACGACAGCAAATATCGCTAAAGAGCGGTTGCAAATTATCGTGGCAGAGCGTCGCCGTGGTGATGCTGAGCCTGCTTATCTGCCTGATATGAAACGAGATATCTTGGCGGTAATCTGTAAGTACATACAGGTAGATCCAGATATGCTCTCTGTGCAATTCGAACAGAAAGGTGATGATATTTCCGTGCTGGAACTTAATATAACATTACCTGAGACAGAAGAAGCTCAAAAATAACACAGACAGGCAGCTGTTTTATCACTACCGCCATCAAAGTAACCAAGCTCATTATATTATATGGCAGTCTGAGGTGGGGTAACCCTAACGGGAACCCCTTTCTCGCGCTTTAGCCTAGCATCAAGCTAATGCTCTGATATGGATTAATCAGGATAGTTCGCCAGAATCTCTGCAACAGGTTCAGCCAGCAACTCTCCCCGCCATCCACTAAGCAGCTCAGGCTTGCCATTTAATTGTTTCAATTTCCAATGAGCACTGAGTAATTGATTAATCTGACGACGAGATGCCAATAATTCAGAATTAAATCTGTGCTGCTCACTTACCTGATGGATCAGCGCTTTAATATCCTTAAACGCTTTACGATAACCAGGTTGATCAATCAGGTTCGTCACTGGCGGCGGGCATTCGCTTTCTGGAATATTTCCACTTTCAGCAACCATCGCCAATAGACGACGACCATGACAACGAATCTCCTGCCCACTTAACCCTAACGCGTCCAACTCTGCCAAAGAAGTTGGCATATAACGTGCTACCTGCCACAGGTTTTCTTCACGAATGACGAAGTTCACGGCTAAATCGCGTTCTCTGGCCTGATTCAAACGCCATGCGGCCAGTTTTTTCAAACACGCAAGCTGTTGAGGACGTAATTGACAGATATTGCCTATCTGCTTATAAGCACATTCTGGTTCTAATATCTCTTTACGGCGTCGGCTGATAAGCTGACACTCACCAGTCGCAGCCTCCATATATCCGGCCTGCGCTGTCGCAGTCATCAGGATATCCGCCAAAGGCAACAGATAATAAACATCCGCTGCCGCATATTCGCACTGTTTTTCACTTAACGGGCGAGCAAGCCAATCAGTTCGGGATTCGCTTTTATCCAGCTCGACATGAATATATTCAGCCACCAGCGCGGCAAAGCCACATGAAAGCGGACGCCCAATAAAAGCCGCCAGGACCTGAGTATCAATCATTGGTTCAGGCAAACATTGGAAAGCATTCAGAAAAACTTCCAAATCTTCACTGCCGGCATGCAACAGCTTCAATATTTGAGGATGAGTAATTAACTCACGAAAAGGTTGCCAGTTGGTGATATTAAGTGGATCAATCAGAGAAAGTTGTTCGCCATCATACAGTTGTATCAAACCTAATTGTGGATAATACGTCCGTGTGCGTACAAATTCAGTATCCAATGCTACTTTTGAGTATTTTTTTGCCCTTTTGCAAACTTGCTGCAACTGAGCATCTGTGGTGATCAACTGATAATTCAAAACATAGTTCTCTTAGCCATTCATGGAATAAGCACGACAACGCCGGCTGATACCGGCGTTGTCGTGCTTATCAATATTATGAAGAGGATCTCAGGCTATAGCTACATTCCTGACCTTTTCCTCTTCATCACGCAGTTCCCTGCGAAGAATTTTACCTACATTAGACTTAGGCAATTCATCCCGGAACTCAATGATCTTCGGTACTTTATACCCTGTTAGATAACGACGGCAATGGGTTCTAAGCTCATCCTCGGTCAAACTAGGATCTATCCGAACCACAAACACTTTGACAGTTTCACCGGAACTTTCGCTTGATACACCTATTGCTGCTGACTCTAGCACTTTAGGGTGAGCTGATACAACATCTTCAACTTCATTAGGATACACATTGAAACCAGAAACCAAAATCATATCTTTTTTACGATCTACGATATGAATGGAACCCTGTTCATTAACATTCGCAATATCACCCGTTGCTACCCAACCATCTTTCAACACTTCTTCTGTCGCGTCAGGGCGATTCCAATAACCCACCATCACCTGTGGACCGCGTATCCACAATTCTCCCTGCTGACCCATCTCTACCTCATTCCCATCATCATCCACAAGTTTGATTTCCGTTGAAGAGACCGGGAAACCAATACTGCCAGTATAATGTTTCGAGTTATAAGGATTACAGGAAACCAAAGGTGAACATTCTGTCAGACCATAACCTTCAAGCAGATTGGTGCCTGTCACTTTCGCCCATTTCTCAGCAACTGCTTTCTGTACCGGCATACCACCACCAACAACCAGACGCAGCGTAGAAAAATCAAGCTTCTTAAATTCTTCATTATTCAACCAGGCGTTAAACAACGTATTTACCCCGGTGACAGAAGTGAACGGATAACGACCTAATTCTTTAGCCGTACCCGTAATATCACGCGGGTTAGTGATCAGAAGATTACACCCACCCAAGTAAATAAGTAACAAGCAATTCACCATTAACGCAAATATGTGATAGAGAGGCAACGCCGTAACAATCAGCTCTTGGCCTGCACGTAATAATGGAGAATAAACCGCTTTTGCCTGTTCAAGATTTGCCAATATATTACGGTGAGTCAGCATAGCTCCCTTAGCTACGCCGGTAGTGCCGCCGGTATATTGCAGAAAGGCCAAGTCATTACCGTTAATCTCCGGTTTTACATATTGCATGCGATAGCCCTTCTGTATCGCACAACGGAATGAAATGGCATCAGGTAAATTATACTTCGGCACCAACCGCTTAATGTATTTCACCGCAAAATCGACCAACGTACCTTTAGGACGAGATAATTGGTCGCCCATACGCGTCAAAATAACATGCTTAACTTTAGTATTAAAAACGATCTTTTCCAATGTATGGGCAAAATTGGAGACGATCACAATAGCGGAAGTACCGCTATCATTAAGCTGATGTTCAAGCTCACGCGGCGTATACAGCGGGTTTACATTTACAACAATCATACCTGCACGCAGAACACCAAACAGTGCAACGGGATATTGCAGCAGATTTGGCATCATCAGAGCAACGCGATCTCCTTTACTTAATCCCAAACCATTTTGCAAATATGCTGCAAATGCCCGACTACGCTCTTCCAACTTACGGAAGGTCATAATCTCACCCATATTGATAAATGCAGGTTGATCTGCATAGTGCGCTACGGCATTTTCAAACATCTCAACCAATGATGCATAACGATCCGGGTCAATTTCCGCAGGAACATCCGCCGGATAGTGTTTTAGCCAGACTTTCTCCAAGGTAGTACTCCTGAAATTTTAATTGCTATGTTATCACTCGCCTAATAAATAACGCACGCCTTGATTTAACAAATTATTAACTCAGCGTACCAGTTTAAAAAAGAAACATTGTTCAGGTTGAGATACACATCACTAATTTCATGTTAATCCTTATACATAAAAACAAAGAGAATGGTGTCGTCTGTAAATTATTTTTAATTATCAGTATATTATTGCTCTAGTTAATATTAAACTTAGTAGCTATTGGTTATACATTGACCTACTTATTTTTTGCTTAAGATAGCATTTTTGAAATAGCATTTATTGCTTTCATCTATTCCAATACGCTATTAAAAATATAACGGTAATAAAAAATGATTATAAATAACATTACAGTCAGAAGGGCAACCTATGAAGATAGTACAACTATCAGCAATATAGAGCGCCAGGCAGCTTCTCTTTTTCCAGAAAAACTCTTACCAAAAGCACTCGGTGACCAAACCCTATCCACGTATGAAATTGAATCAGGTATTCAGGAACAGCAACTTTGGGTTGCTGAAAGTGATCAAAAGCTGGTTGGGTTTGCACTAATCCGACGTTTAAATCAATTGATGCTGCTAGCTGAGATTGATGTGTCGCCAAAATATAACGGGCAAGGTATTGCCAGTACCTTGCTTAGCTTAATCATTGAGCAATTAGAACAGAACAGGGAAACCGCTCTTTATCTCACCACTTTTCGTGATTTTATGCCAAGCCGCAAATTATATGACAAATTTGGTTTTGTCATACTGCAATCGGATGATATTCCTGATGAACTACGGAAAATTCTGACAGAAGAGATAGCTGCGGGTTTGGGGGCAAGAATTGCAATGAAATTAACGATCAATCCAAAGACAGATAGGAAATAATAGATAAATTGCCGCCACATATTATTGCGGCGGCTCAAACTGAAAATAAAGTTACAATGTCACAAAATCTATATCGACAATCCCAATTAAGATAACTCTATCTAGTCAAAATAGTCTCAACAGGTGCGGGATCGGGGTAATACCAATTCCATCCCCAACCTGAATAATATGGATAACCATAATAATTCCAAGGCCCCGGGCCATAAGGCATCAATACTCGCTGAACAACTTTCCAGCGTTGATAGCCCATCGCATTAATCACAACATAATCGTAATCCGCACAACCAATTTTTCCCTTTTTCAATCCCACTATCGGACCTACGACAGTGACATAATTTCCTTTAAAATCGTCAGGATCAAGGAAATCATTAATATAAACATAGATACGGCCAAGGGAAGGATCATCTAGCTCTGGGCTGGCATCCGATGCTAATGGCAATGATGATATTTCCAGACGAGTACGGTGATTTTCATTCACAACACCAAGCACCTTGCCGCCGAATCGCCCTTCCTGACCGATAAACAGCTCAGGCGTACTCTTAACAGAAAGTAGATCTTGAACAGGTGTTGGCGACGTTCCTTTTACTGAATCAGGAACGGTGATACAGCCTGTAAGCATTACAGCACCTAACAAAATTAGCGCTTTAATACTCGTCCGGTAGTTTATTACTCTTAACATAACCACCTTCTCCTGAAAATTGTCCCAATCATGATGCTTAAAATAACTCTATCTATTTGATACTCTCTTTTACTACAAGTTTCATCAACCGATGCTTAACGACCGGGTAATTTTTTCCAAGTAACTTCATTACGCAAGTATACCGGTTCAGCATGTTCTACGGCCGTCATCTCACCGTTTTGCCACATCTGTATCGCCAGAGGTAACATATCTTCAGCATGAGGTAATGTGATACTGCTATCAGTTAGCGTTAAATGACTTGCCATCAACTGAGGATAAGCCTGCCAGCCAGTCCCAGCAACTACCCAATCGCCATTCAATGAAGCCATGAATGCCTGCACCTGTTCCGGCCTCAACACAGCTTCTGTTTCACTTCCTTGCCATTCACCTTGCTGATTACGGATATATTTCCCCCAGTAAACTTCCCCCATCCGAGCATCAATGGCAGTTAATACCTGAGTTGCACCTGACAGACGAAAAACACCTTGAGCCATTGCATTGAGCGTTGACACACCAATCACCGGCAGTTCAGCCCCCAGAGCCAAGCCCTGAGCAATACCGACACCAATACGTACACCGGTAAAACTACCCGGCCCACGGCCAAAAGCTAAAGCGTCAAGCTGCTGTAAACTCATCCCGGCTTCTGCCAGAACAGATTGAACCATAGGTAAAATACGTTGTGTGTGTTCACGTGGAGAAATTTCAAACTGCGCCAAAACGGCGCCATCATTCCAAAGAGCAACAGAACAGGCTTCCGTTGCAGTATCAATAGCCAGAATTCGTACAGGCATGCCTTAAGCACCTCGGCAAGAAATATAATCCAAAATAAGGCGCTATTTTATCATAACCCTGTCGATTTTACTCAGATTGCCGGGCTTGCAGGAAAGCGACTGCTTTCGTTAAATCTCGGGTTCGTGGCGAAGGTGGCAAACTATTTAAAAACACCTCACCATATGGACGCATCACTAAACGATTATCACAAATGACAACAACGCCATAATCATCAATATCACGAATAAGCCGCCCGACACCTTGTTTTAAGCTAATAACCGCGTCCGGCAACTGAACTTCATTAAATGCATCACCGCCTCTCAGTTGGCAATCTTCAATACGGGCTTTTAGCAGTGGATCATCCGGTGCCGTAAAGGGCAATCTATCGATAATGACACAGGAAAGCGCCTCGCCGCGCACATCAACACCTTCCCAAAAACTGCTGGTTGCCACCAATAAAGCGTTGCCGGCGGCAATAAATTGCGAAAGTAGCTGACCTTTGCTGGTTTCACCTTGAACCAAAACCGGCAATGTCATGTTGGCACGGAACTCTTCAGCCAGACTGCGCATCATCTGGTGTGAAGTACATAAAAAGAAACATCGACCGCGATTGGCTTCAATGAGTGGTTTGAGCATCTCTGCCAACCATTTTGCACTACCAGGCTGATTTGGTGATGGTAGATGACGGGGAACGCAAAGTAGTGTCTGACGTTGATAATCAAATGGACTTGGCAGTAATAACGTTTTCGCCTCTTTTAAACCCAACCGCTCAGTGAAGTGGGAAAGTTGCTCATTAACCGAGAGTGTAGCTGAGGTGAACACCCAACAACCTGATTGCTCATTAATTATCTCACTAAATTTATCGGCCACAGACAGCGGTGTGAGTGCTAAAAGAAAATGGCGACCATAACTTTCAAACCAATAGCTATAACCGGGGATAGTCACCTCTTTCAAACGTTTAAGACGATTACGATAAATTGTTGCCCTTTCAAATGCCGCATCCAACATGACTGAACGCCCTAAAGATAATTTCATCACGTCATAACAAAGCTCAAGCGCATCATCAAGCAATACTAATGCTCTCTGGACTTGCGGATTTTGCAATAACTCCCGCAAATTACCCCGATAACCGTTCTCTCCCAACGCTAACCGGAAATCTTGCGTACTCTGACTCAGGCGATCCGCGCTCTTTTGTAATTGAACTTGATCCCGGACTTCCGTGCGATACGCCATAGTGATGTCTCTGGAGAGATCCATCAGTTGGCGGCTACTTAATTGCTGACCAAAATATTGACTGGCGATATCAGGGATTTGATGTGCCTCATCAAATATTTTGACTTCCGCTTGCGGGATCAACTCCCCAAATCCCGTTTCTTTCACGACCATATCCGCCATAAACAGATGATGGTTAACAACAATAACATCCGCCTCCATTGCCCGGCGACGAGCTTTGAGAACAAAGCATTCCTGATAACGCGGACAATCACTACCCAAGCAGTTATCGTTCGTACTGGTTACCAACGGCCAAACCTGGCTATCTTCCGCTACTTGGTGACAAGTACTGATATCACCCTCTTCAGTTTGTGAAGACCAGCCTCTTAGCCGAACAATATCTGACAAAATTTCCGCATCTAATTGTCCACCACCAAAAGAGTGCTGTTCCAACCGTTCCAAGCACAGATAATTTGCACGACCTTTCAACAACGCCAGTTTACCAGTGAAATTAATCGCTTCAGCGACGGTCGGTAAATCACGATTATAGAGCTGATCCTGTAATGCTTTAGAACCTGTGGAAATGATAACTTTCTGCCCAAAGCGTAACGCGGGTGCTAAATAGGCAAATGTCTTACCTGTTCCCGTACCTGCTTCCACGACCAATTGTTGATGGTTTTTAATCGCACACTCAATAGCCACCGCCATTTCTCTTTGAGCATCACGGGGTTTAAAGCCTGTTATTGCTTTAGCAAGGGCGCCATTTTTCGCAAAATCGTCTGACACAAATCGTCTCTTTCAATAGAATGGATGGAGATTATGCCAATAGTATGTTCTGATCACCACCCAAAATCAGGCAGATAGTCATTCACAGAAAGGAGTATCCATGACAATTGAACGCATTGATCCACAGGATCGCTGGTCTGAAGCGGTAGTTTACAATAAAACCATTTACTACACCGCCGTACCGGAAAATCTGGATGGTGATATTACTGAGCAAACAGCGAATACACTGGCCGCTATTGATATTATGTTACAGCGGCTCGGCTCTGATAAAAGCAAAATTATCGACGCCACTATTTTTCTGGCTGATGGAAAAGAGTTTGCTGGCATGAATGCCGCCTGGGATGCATGGGTTGTTGCAGGAAGCGCGCCAGTACGCTGCACAGTTGAAGCTAAACTAATGAACCCTAAATACAAAGTCGAAATAAAAGTTATCGCAGGTATTTAATATTAATTTTGGGATATTCACCATCACCTACATTTATATTTTAATTATATGGAGGTTATTCAGAATATCCCAATAGATGTTATTAATGTAAATAAGATATAATTTTCTCCATTAATTTAGTTACAATAACATTTTAAAATAAAATATTAATTAACATTTTCATGAGCTATATTATCCATTATTCCAAGTGGGGTATTATAAATCCAACAATTCTAACCTTCCTCCTATGCCTTGAACTATAAGATGTGACCATTATAATGCTCATCTAATATTGACATTCTTATTTTGACAAACCATGACAATGACCATTATAGTGGTCAGCAAGGCCATCAATGACCACTATAATGGTCATAAGGAGGGAGTATGTTAAAACATAGAGCCTATTCAAAATTCTCCAAAGAAGCAGTCATGTTACTTGGAGAACAAATCAAGTTAGGTAGAAAACAGCGCCATTGGTCAGAAAAGAATTTGGCAGAACGTGCTGGTATATCCAGAACCACGCTACAAAAAATTGAAAATGGGGATATGGGTTGCTCCATAGGATTAGCATTTGAGCTGGCCAACCTTGTAGGTATCAACTTGTTTGACAATGATAAATTTCCTATCTCAACACGTATAGAACAAACAAGAGGTAAATTAGTTTTATTACCACGGCGTATTCAGGAAGAAAAGAGAGAGGTATACGATGATTTCTAACAACAAAAAGATTGTTTAGTCCCAACATTTGATGGCTAGTTATGAAAAATTTGCCGAGATTATACGATATCGTTTCACTAATCCTCAGAAAACATCAGAAGAATTATTTTCACGATTAACCCCTGCTTATGATATATGTCCTCAAGGTAGATCGGGTAATGAAGCATCTCAAGCAATGCTAATAGTCGGAAATAAAAATCTAAGTCAATTACAAACTTGTTTGGAAACTGCGTATAACTTTAATATTTCAGAGCAAAAAGCAAAAGAAATATTTAACAAACAAATATCAATAATCCAAGATAATTGGAATAGTATCTGCGAAGAAGCTGAATTAAGTGAAATAGATAAGAAATTGCTCTGGCATAGACAATTTTTAAATCCATTTTCCATAGCTTTTTGAGAATCTTAGAAACCTGCACATAAATTTATTATAACGGGCCAAAATACCTACTTTATTTTAGCAATAGCCCTTAATGATTCATTTTTGAAATATATATTATGTTTGAGTTTCTGACAATATTCTGGTGATCAATGTAAATAAAATAGTTTCCAATATTGCTTATCACAAATAGCGTTAATTTCATCTGGCAGAGTTAACTCACCAAATGGATTTTCTATTATTTACCTTTTCAAGGTTGAATTATACTTATGTGTCGTCCATACTTTCTAATAAGCACATCAGTGTCGATCCACTGTTTAGTGAATATAAACAAGGTCTAATCTTCAATAACTCTTATCACTTGGTATGGAGCATTCTATGGATGTCTGTTCAGGTTGTAATGATTCCCTTCATGATTCAGTTGTTGCGGAAGTAAAAGGCAAGATCTACAAAAGTTGCCCATGTTGTTCCGCCTCAATGGGTCAACACGTTTTTTATCGCTATGAAGACTTTGGCATGAGGGATATGGGTGATGGTCGCCATATCGTTCAATCTTGGTGTCCTGGTTGCCGTTTGAAAGATGGAAATAAACCAGATATATGTTTTACCTGCTAAAAGTCGTTTTATTCATATCTGCTGGTATGCAAAATAGTTGCATACCAGCAGATAATATAAGAAATAAACAATAAAATTCGTTATTAAAAACTAAAGCGGGAGGAGTTATACAGTATTTAATCAAAATATCTGAACAGAGAAAAAAATAGTTATAAGCTGCATCAGGAACGACAAAATTAAAACAATCTCTGTAAATCATACTCCCCCCAGATTGGGTTATTCCACGGCTTAAGCCATCTTGATCATCACCATGCCCAACAACAACAAGGCAATTCCACCCCAACCTTTACAATTCAAACGCTGATTAAACATAATCCAGCCAGCAGCAACCGTCGCGATAATACCGAAAGCTCCCCATAAGGCATAAGCAATGGAAAGCTCAATTCCCTTTACTGCCTGAGCAAGCGCGCTGAACGCCCCAAGGACAGCAATAAGCGAGAGAACACCCATCCAAGGACGTCTAAAACCATTAGAAAGTTTCAGTAAAATATTCGCTAAAATATCCAACGCGACGGCAAGGAATAAGAACGCCGCATGCCACCATTCAAATTGTTGCAACATGTTATGCCTCCTTTATTTTACTGTTTTTAGTTGTTGCGACACTGACAGCCTTATTTGCCATCTGTTTCACTACTTCTGCCGATTTTTTAACTGCCGCTTTTCTAGTGCCGGATTTAATCAACATAATTCCTGTTATCAGCAGAGCCAAACCACCTACTTTCATCAATGACAGTGATTCATCAAACCACATGACACTAAAAACAGTAATAAATAGAATGCCGACTCCTTCCCACAAAGCGTACGCAACGCCCAATGCCACTTTTTTCACCGCCATTGCCAGCAAAATATAGGATGTGGCGATCATGATGTACATAACAGCCATGCCAACTACACCACCGGAAACGCTGGCGTGTTTCATCGATAAGGTACCGATAACTTCGGTAACAATTGCCATTGCAAGGAATAACCAATAAATCATTTTCTTTCTCCTGACCACGTAAATACGCACGCCAAGACGCAAGCTAATAAATGATCTAACCCATCCATGCATGAGATGAGAAATAATAACCTGACGTTTTGACGAAATAGAAATACCGGTTGAGAACCGGTTAACAGGAGTCAGACGCTATAATGCACCACACCAGTAATGCTCACTGGATAAAATGGCAGAAAGGAAAAGCACGTGGGTGGAACTTTGAAACTTGACGCTTTTGGCGCTGTTCATGATATCTCATTCTTTCATCGCACCGATATTCCGCGCGATATACGAAGAATCCTCATAAATAGTGTTAGTGTTCCTATTACTTCTACCATACGAAATAATAGAAAGCAACCACTCAATTTTGCTCATTTTTTATCTGATAAACAGAGTTGAATCAAAAAAACAGAATTGATATCAACATAAGCTGATACCTTGTTGATAACAACCCAAGCCGCTTACAGCGCGGCTTGAGCTTCAACAGAAAGGTTTGTCGATTACTCAAACTCATTCCACGAACGACCGTCGCGAGTGATCATAGCAACAGAAGCAACCGGCCCCCATGTTCCCGCCTGATAAGGCTTAGGCGCATCATTATCCGCCGTCCATGCATTCATAATAGAATCAACCCATTTCCAAGCTTCTTCCACCTCATCACGACGAACAAATAGCGCCTGAATACCCCGCATAGCTTCCAGCAACAATCTCTCATAAGCATCTGCCAATGAAATATGGTTAAACGTTTCAGAGAAACTCAGATCCAGCTTAGTAGTTTGCAAACGATGCTTGTGCTCCAGGCCCGGGGCTTTGTTCAGAACTTCGATATCAATACCTTCATCCGGTTGCAGACGAATCGTCAGTTTGTTCTGCGGTAGTTGCTGATAAGATTCAGAGAACAAATTCAGCGCGGGCTTTTTGAAATACACCACCACCTCGGAACATTTCGTTGGCAGACGTTTACCCGTCCTCAGATAGAAGGGAACCCCTGCCCAACGCCAGTCGTCAATATCGACGCGGATAGAGACAAAAGTTTCCGTCCGGCTGGACTTGTTCGCCCCCTCTTCCTCCAGATACCCCGGTACCTTGTGCCCCTGAACAAAACCGGCGGTGTATTGACCGCGTACTGTTTTCTCCCGCACATTCGTGTGATCAATACGACGCAGAGAACGCAATACTTTTACTTTTTCATCACGGATACGGTCCGTCGTCAGATCTGCCGGAGGAGACATAGCAATCATGGTCAGTATTTGCAACAGGTGATTCTGAATCATATCGCGCATTTGCCCAGCTTGGTCAAAATAACCCCAACGGCCTTCAATACCGACTTCTTCAGCTACCGTAATTTGTACATGATCAATTGTCCGGTGATCCCAGTTATTCACAAACAGAGAATTGGCAAACCGCAATGCTAATAGATTCAATACAGTTTCTTTACCCAGATAATGGTCGATACGATAAACCTGACGCTCATTGAAATATTTTGCCACTTCATCATTAATAGCTCTGGATGATTCAAGATCGGTGCCCAAAGGTTTTTCCATCACAACCCGATTTGGCTCTTTATTTAACCCAGCAAGGCCCAATCCGTGACAAACCGAACCAAAAGTACTGGGCGGCATGGCAAAATAGTGAATTGCAGGCTGGTGCTCTTGATTAAGAATCGCTTTCAGTTTGGCAAAGTCTTCCTTTTGATTAACATCCAGATTGCAGAACGCCAAACGTTCACTCAATGTCTTCCATAACTCTGGATCTAATTTTTCCGGCAAAAACGTATTTAAAGCTTCTTCAACAACCTTGGTATACGCCTTTTTATCCCAATCAGCCCGGCCAACACCGATAATCCGGGTTTTTGGGTGGATATAACCCGCTTTCTCAAGCTGATAAAGGGAAGGCAATAATTTCCGGCGAGCCAAATCCCCTTTAGCGCCAAAAATGACTAAATCACAAGCCTGAGCTGTAGAAGTAACCGCCATATGTATCTCCTCATTGCGGGATATTGTAATTTTGTTACAGCATTAACCAATAATGTACTCTTTTGACTATGGCGCGTAAACAGCGATAACGAATAACCACGACTCCATGTTAACAATATGTTTTACCTATGATAAAAATGTGATAGTTTTATGTAACTTTACAACGTTTATGAAAGATAATTACCAATGTGAAAGTTAGACACTTGTCATACTTTTATGAAAAACATTAAATTATTGTGACTTCCTACTGCCAGCTTCAATTTGCTAATAGTATATTTTCATAAAAATTTATATAGATTTCTCCTCTGAATGAAATCGTCAAAACCACAGGTAACTGCGTTTTATGAATACACTGGAACGAGTCCAAAATAGTATCGAATTCTTGAGTAAGTCAGAAAAAAAAGTGGCGCAGATAATCCTAGCTTCACCACAAACTGCAATTCATGCCAGTATCGCAACGCTGGCAAAAATGGCGGAAGTCAGTGAACCCACAGTTAATCGTTTTTGCCGCCGTCTGGATACTAAAGGTTTTCCCGATTTCAAACTTCATCTAGCCCAAAGTCTTGCCAATGGCACGCCTTACGTAAATCGCAATGTTGAAGAGAGCGATACAGTGAGTGCCTACACCAATAAAATATTTGAATCGGTAATGGCAACTCTGGATACCGTCAAAAACAATTTGGATATCACAGCTATTAACCGAGCTGTCGATTTACTGACTCAAGCCCGGAAAATCTCATTTTTTGGCTTAGGGGCTTCCGCGGCCGTCGCCCATGACGCAATGAATAAATTTTTCCGGTTCAACATTCCCGTTATCTATTTTGATGACATTGTGATGCAACGGATGAGCTGTATTAACAGTGCCGAAGGTGATGTCGTCGTACTCATTTCCCATACCGGCAGAACTAAAAGCCTGGTGGAAGCAGCACAACTTGCGCGAGAAAATGATGCGACAGTTATCGCAATTACCTCCCAAGATTCTCCCCTCGCCCACGGAGCAACGCTCGCCATTCTTCTGGACGTCCCGGAAGATACGGATATTTATATGCCAATGGTCTCAAGAATCGCTCAATTAACCGTTATTGATGTTTTAGCTACGGGTTTTACCCTACGCCGTGGTTCAAAATTCAGAGATAATTTGAAAAGAGTCAAAGAAACGCTACGAAATTCACGCTTTGATAAAATTAACCTTCCCCCGACCTGAAAATAATCCTCTCGCTATACCCTATGGATTTCAAGATGCATCGCGACGGCAAGGGAGCGAATCCCCGGGAGCATAGCAAACTATGTGACCGGGGTGAGTGAGCGCAGCCAACAAAGAGGCAACTTGAAAGATAACGGGTATATTAGGCTGACTCGCAACAATTGCGTAGTCAGCGATCGTTTATAGCTTATTGAGCGTCGGTAAATAGTCTGCATTAGCCGAAATAAGCGAGAAATTACAGAATTATAGCAATAAAATCCCATTTCATTGAATCAATTCAATAAAGTAATGAAAATTTAAAATGTAAAAGTTAAATTAGGAGATATTATAAAAAATTACCGAAAGAAATAGAAAGCAGGAAGAAAAAATAATTTTCAAATGTTGAATATAAATCATTTAGATATTTATCCGATCAATAGTTTCGTATTTTTTATTTCCACCCATTATACAAAAACTATTATCCCCTTAAGTTATAAGAATAATTCATTATGCTTTTTACGAACTAAACTATTATTGACATATACTAGTGAAAATTAATTTTTCAATAATTCAACATGCTGCTTATAAACGCTATTATTTAATCTGAGGAAAATATATGAACCCCAAGAATGATTTTAAAGCTTTTTCTATTGGTAACAATGCTAATGTTGTCAGTCAAGAAGCCTATGAAGAAAGCCGAAGTTTGAAAACTGGGTTCCCCCCAAGTGATATCACTATTCATGTGCTAAACAAAGTATTACGTCAGTCATCAACTATATCCTCTGTCGTCGCTAATTTTATCGCTACCCAATCTGGCAATGATATTCTGGATGATGGCGATATAGCTAAACTTATTGCTCAATTAAATAGAGCGTTAGAACAAAAAATTACAACAACAGTGCCAAGTGCCTCATTAACACAACAAGGCGTTATTCAACTCACAGACAATACAGGCAACAGTAATACCCTTGCAGCAACGCAGAAGCTTGTTTCTGATGTCAATCAGAATGCGAATAACCGGCTGGCAAAAGACCAAAACGGCGCAGACATTCCTGATAAAGATGCTTTTGTGAGAAACCTCAGTTTGTTTGAAAAACTGATCCCGGTAGGGGTACCACTCCCCTGGCCGACTGCCACCCCACCAGAAGGATGGGCACAATGTAACGGCGCTTCTTTTGATAAAACAAAATATCCGAAATTAGCGCAAGCCTATCCTAATGGAGTATTACCCGATTTACGTGGTGAATTTATTCGTGGTTGGGATAGTTGGCGTGGTATTGACAACGGACGTAGTATATTGAGTTTTCAATATGATGCGTTCAAAAGGCATAATCATAGTATTTCTACCACTAACAGCGATCAAACCTCTCTTCAATATCCAGACCCCGTGCGTGGCGGTATGCATGGCGATCCTAATGATCGAGGCGGCTTAGGGGAATATAAATCTATTGGGATGAATGGTGATAATGAAACACGTCCTAGGAATGTGGCGTTTAATTATATTATAAGGACGGCCTAATGAATAAAACTGCACTGGACAGAAATAATATGTCCATTAGCATCTTTTCAGATGTTGAATATAAATGGTTTAGATATTTATCTGATAAAATACTTTCGGGCTTTTATTTCCACCCATTATACATAAACAATTAACCTCCTAAGTTATAAGGACACTTTATTATGATTTTTCCTAGCTAAACTATTATTAAAATGGATTTATGGAAATTATTTTTACAATAATTTAATACATTGATTATAAAATCACATTACTTAACTTGAGGATAATGTATGAGTACCAAAAATGATTTTAAGGCTTTTTCTATTAGTAATAACGCTAATGTAATTAGCCAAGAAAGATATGAACAAGATCAGAGTTTGAAGACTGGATTTCCACCAGAAAATATTACTACTCATTTACTAAACAAAGTATTACGTCAGTCATCAACCGTATCCTCTGTCATAGCTGATTTTATCGCGACACAATCTGGCAATGATGTTCTGGATGATGGTGATATAGCTAAACTCACTACCCAATTAAATAGAGCATTAGAACAAAAAATCACAACAAAAGTGCCAAGCGCCTCATTAACACAACAAGGCGTTATTCAACTCACAGACCAAACAGGCAACAGTAATACCCTTGCGGCAACACAAAAGCTTGTTTCTGACATCAATCAGAATGCAAATAATCGGCTGGCAAAAGACCAAAACGGCGCAGACATTCCTGATAAAAATACGTTTGTGAAGAATCTTGGCTTAATCGAAACCATTATTAATGCCCAATATCCTGTAGGAATTGTGATTTGGTTCGCTCAAAACAAAAACCCCAATGTATTATTTCCAGGCACTGCATGGGAATATATTGGTGAAAATAAAACAGTTCGGTTAGCTAGCACCGATGGTTCTGATCTTTTATCAACCGGCGGCAGCGATTCAATAAGTCTGACAACGGCACAAATGCCTGCACATAATCATGCATTCTCTGGAACAACGAGCACATTTGATTACGGCACCAAAACCACTAATACCACTGGAGCTCACCATCATGATAGTGGCTGGGGTGAAGCTTGGGGTGGGCGTTACGGCTATTACGACGACTCTAGAAACAATATAGGGTCATCAACAGTGCCAGATAATGACAACTACAAATACAACACCAGCACTGATGGCGCTCATTCTCATACGGTATCAATAGGATCACACAACCATACAATTTCAGGTAATACCGGAGATTCTGGCAGCAATGCAGCGATTTCAATTACCAATTCATATATTAAGTTGATGGGATGGTATCGAAAAGCATAAGACCCAGCATCCCCCAGACCGCTGACAAATCTCACTTAAATAACTGTCTCTTGATCATAAACCTGACTTAAGAGACAGTACCAACTCGCCCTGCTCAAGGAGCACCTGTCATTTACCTACTTTTACCTACTTTACCGCATACCTATCCTGGACGTTTCACCTCTTCCAGCCCCAAGTATTGCCAGATTCCAGTAAACCTAATCACTACCACTTTCATTACCAAAACCTCTAGAGCCATTAGATTATTGATAAATCGGCAACAAATCGTGATAGGATAGAAATGCGGCAATAAATATCCGTTAAAAATGGTTAACTGATTCGCTAGGGCATAGCGATTGTGTAAAACGTTCCCCCTGTCGTTCCCCTATAGTTGACAACGGTCAATGGGCACTACAGCGAAAAGTATCATGATAAGTTGATACGGGTCACAAAAGTAATCTATAAACAGCCTTGATAGTTGGATTGCCGAAGAGTTTTTTTACTCGTTTTATAGGATAATTAATAGATTATTGATTATTTTTATATAACCAATACCAGTACTCACAGGTCAACGGAGTAACACATGTCCAGACGGCTCAGAAGAACTAAGATTGTTACTACACTTGGTCCGGCTACCGACCGCGATAATAATCTTGAAAAGATTATTGCTGCGGGTGCAAACGTAGTCCGCCTCAACTTTTCCCACGGTACCGCCGAAGATCATCTCCAGCGAGCCAACAAAGTCCGCGAGATTGCAGCCCGCCTGGGGCGCCATGTCGCTATTCTTGGCGATCTTCAAGGGCCTAAAATCCGCGTATCAACGTTTAAAGAGGGCAAAATTTTCCTGAATGTCGGAGATAAATTTCTGCTTGATGCCAATCTTGGTAAAGGCGAAGGCGATAAGGAGAAAGTCGGTATTGATTACAAAGGATTGCCCACGGATGTTGTACCGGGTGATATTTTGTTGCTGGATGATGGACGTGTTCAACTCAAAGTATTAGAAGTTCAGGGTATGAAAGTCTTCACGGAAGTCACTGTAGGCGGCCCGCTATCTAACAATAAGGGCATTAATAAACTGGGCGGTGGATTATCCGCGGAAGCCCTAACCGAAAAAGACAAAGAAGATATTATTACGGCGGCCAGAATCGACGTTGATTACCTTGCCGTCTCTTTCCCCCGCACCGGAGAGGATCTTAATTATGCTCGTCGTCTGGCGCGAGACGCGGGCTGTGAAACGCAGATCGTGGCGAAAGTTGAACGCGCAGAAGCCGTTAGCAGTGATAAAACCATTGATGAAATCATTCTAGCTTCTGATGTCGTCATGGTTGCTCGTGGTGACCTTGGTGTAGAAATCGGCGATCCAGAGTTGGTTGGCGTTCAGAAAAAATTAATTCGCCGCGCCCGTCAACTAAATCGTGTAGTGATTACCGCGACTCAGATGATGGAATCTATGATCACCAACCCAATGCCTACTCGTGCAGAAGTGATGGATGTGGCAAACGCCGTTCTCGATGGCACTGACGCCGTGATGCTCTCCGCTGAAACCGCAGCGGGCCAATACCCTGCCGAAACGGTTGCCGCAATGGCGCGAGTCTGTCTCGGAGCAGAAAAAATGCCCGGCCTCAATGTATCAAAACATCGGCTAGACACCACTTTTGACAGTATCGAAGAAGCCATTGCGATGTCTACCATGTACGCGGCAAACCACCTAAATGGAGTTAAAGCCATTATCGCCATGACTGAATCAGGCCGCACCACTCGTATCATGTCTCGCATCAGTTCTGGTCTCCCTATATTCTCTATGTCCCGTCATGAGAAAACCTTAAACCAAACGGCACTTTACCGTGGCGTTACACCGGTTTATTGCAGTAGTCATACTGACGGCATTACCGCGGCCAATGAAGCGGTTAATCGTCTGCGTGATAAAGGTTATCTGGTTTCCGGCGACCTTGTTCTGGTCACTCAAGGTGATCAGATGGGGACAATTGGCAGTACTAACACCTGCCGTATTCTTGAAGTGGAATAAAACGTTACAACATTTTGCGCCAAACTTGCGGAGAATTCCGTTAGATCGAAAAAACGGGCGCATTCCGCTTAATCCAACGGCAACTCGACGGTAAAATAAGTTTTTACCGTCTTTTATAGCTTTTCTATGACTCTGATTGCTGATAATGATGAATCCTTTACCTCAAAAGGATAATTTTAATCTATTCTAATATTTTATTATGGAAATATTTCAATTATATATAATGAAGACGCAATGTTAAATTTAGATTAAATCCACTTTCCTCAAGCATAGTAATAATAACGACTTAGATATATTATCATGCCGAAAGATTTCATTTCTTCAAAATAAATTTTCCTAATACATCTAAAAATTGAGATCTATTACTCTATGGATTTCAAGATATATCGCGACGGCAAGGGAGAAAATCCCTTTCCATATGGATATAAAACAAGAAATTTCCTGATGATATATTTTCATTGGAAAGAAATCGTCAATCATTCATCATCTGAAAATGTGAGTAGAAAATATCATACAAACCATATCCATTGAAACTAACAAAAACCAAGAATTACTAAATCCACTTGTTACATCATGTAAAGGAACAGAGCTTTCGATTACAGAAAAAGCCCTAGATGAACTAGCGAATAAGGCTGAAATCCCTGAAATTACTGCCTGGAATTGGATAAAAAAATTCCCTATCTAATTCAAATAAGGTAGCTATTAAGCTTCCATTATATGATGCACTTAAAAGATTTAGTCTACATATTCTGGATTAAATCATAAAAAGCAAAAAATCATATTGACAACCATTTAGCATAGTATTATTAATTAAACGTTGATATCAGCATTTTCCATATGGAAACACCACATTTCCTGATAATATATTCCTATTAGAAGGAAATAATTAATCACCTAAAAAAATAAAGCGGAAATTATCATGCATAATACCTCAATTATAAACTGTACAACTCAAGAAGCACTGAATTCTCTTGCTGCATCATTCAAAGATACCGAGCTCTCAATTACTGAAAGAGCACTGGATGAATTGAACAACAAACCAAAGATCCCTGAAATCACAGCCTGGAACTGGTCAAAGAGCTTCCAAGAAATTTAAATCCTGTTCCATTAGGTTATTTTCCTGTAACAATCATACCTATTGGGATAAACAATCTATTAGTTCAATTAAAATAAAAATTTTTTGAACTCTAACCATAGGGTAATCCTATGAGTTGTTCTGGATTACCCTAAATAGTTTCATTACGTGAGTATACCCTATGGATTTCAAGATGCATCGCGACGGCAAGGGAGAGAATCCCCGGGAGCATAGCAAACTATGTGACCGGGGTGAGCGAGCGCAGCCAACAAAGAGGCAACTTGAAGGATAACGGGTATATAATAATTTTAACAATATAGATGAATACCTTCACCCTTAAAGTAAATTTTATCTTTCTCTAAAAGATGAAATATATTCACTGGATTAAATTTTTTCATCGCGACATATAAATATAATGGATTTCAGTAACTCAAAAGAGTAAGAATATAAGAAAAAACTAATATTGACAGAAAAAACATTTTTGCTGGATCTTTATGCAGGTTATGTGAAATACTCAAGAACAAAGAGTCAGTATCTAAACATCATACCTCAAAATCCATTTTGCAAATTCACCTTGCTAAGTAAGGAACGGCAACCACAAATGAACGCTATTAACATCTCAAAATCCATGAAGCGTTTCAATATCTCGGTATCGGTACTCTCCGTATCAATAGCGATATTAGCCATTTATTTACTTTCCACCGCCTTCTATTCAGATGCTCAAATTGATAACTATTATCAACATAATGACAACCTTTACCGGATAGAAACCACCTTTAATTTACCCAACGGAGAAAAAGTCAGATCAGCACAATCGCCATTACCACTCATAGACGAACTAAAAAAGGATGAGAGAATAAACCACATAGACTACCTTTTCAAACTTAACACTACTGTTGAGTCACAAGGAAAAAAAATAGCGAAAGTTCCCGTGTTCGCGGTAAGTCATGAATTCCTGAACACCCTATCTCCCTTTAAGAAAGCGGATACTAACCTAGGCGCAAACGAAATTTATATCACAAAAGATTTCAATAACCGCTATCTCGGCCTGGATAATCCCAAAGGAAAATCTATAATTCTAGATAATGAGACCTATACCATTAAGGATATCGTAGAAAAACGCCATGATTCGAGTATCAATATAGATGCAATTATTTCATTTAAACCAACGCTTATCAAAAACCACAATCAAGAAATATTCAATTGGTATGATACCCATGCTTATATTTTTATAAAATTCGCTAATGAAAAGACAATATCCAACCCTAATGCGCTGCTCAACAATATTATTGAAACTAAAGCGCCAAATCTTCCAGGTGCACCATTTACTGCTAAAGAATTTATTCATTTATCATTAAAAAAATTAAAAGATATTCATTACCAAGACGGATTGCCTGACGAAATCTCTATCGGTTTATCAAAGGAGATAATTTATAGCTCATATATTGCATTCGCATTCATCTTATTTTCCGCATTAACAAACTATTACAATTTAACTTCTGCTGATTCATCAGAAAAAAGGGATATTTATCAGTTAAAGAAAGCACTAGGCGCTTCCACTTTCAATATCATCTGCGATTCATTACCAACCATGCTAATTAGGATGATATTTTCAACCCTTATTTTCTTACTGCTTACCATCACTATATTCAACTTTTTTCTTTATATAAAGAACATATTTACCCTATTAGAGCCAAGCAGCTTAATATATCTAGGGCTATTTTCCATTATTATGACTTTCATTCTTATTTCGTCAATACATTTTTCATTCTCATTACGCTTCTATATTTACCAGAGAAATAGAAAAATGGATATGAGATATGAATCAACACTTGCCTCTTGGTTTAAAAAATCATCATTAGCTATTCAATTACTTGTTTCTGGAGTATCTATCTATTTAGTCACGGGATTATATAATCAATATATTCACCTTGTTGATTTACATACACCCTATGACAATATCAAGACAATATCAGTAGAAATTAATAATGATAACAGTAAGAAATTAACGATTAATGAATTAAGTTATAATCTTGTTAATCAATATGATACGTCAAAAATAACGTTAAGTAATTGGCGTCCATTTGATATGTCGAGAGAAAACATCACCATTTATTATTCTGGTCAACAAAGCAAAAACAATTATATCTCTTCAAATGTTATTACTGCGGACGAAAATTTTACCGATGTCTGGAAAATGAAGATTTTAGCAGGTAGCGACAAACGCGTATATCAAAGCGATAATGCTGATGTCGTCAATGCATTAGTCACAAAGGAATTTTTAAAACAGAATGACATTACCCAATATGATGATATTTTCAACAACTACTATTGGTACATAATGGAGGGTAAAAAGGTCCAAATTAGATTTATTCAGATTATAGATGACTTTAATTTAGGTGCTGTAGATGAGCCCTTTAGGCCAATTGCTATTTTTATAAAGAAAGATCATGGTAAATATGCTTCTCTGAATCTCAACGAAATGAATAATCTTTCTCCAGTACTAAACAAATTGTCAGAACAAGGTTTTGATAAAAATGAAATTTATTTAACCAGCCACTTATTCGATTCTTATTACGATAATTATCTAAAAGTAATAAAATTATCATCTGCTGTTGCTATTTTTTCTATCCTATTATTGATTATAGCCTGCTTTACTACCAGTATGACTGATTTTAATTATATGAGAAGAGAATTAAGTATAATGGAATCTATCGGTGGTTCTGTTTATACAAACCTCATCCATTTTTTATCGAAAAGCGTCGTCCCTATTATCACGTCAATTTTCGTAGCGTATCTACTAGGAAGAACGGTTTTGATTTATCTACTTGATGAATATAGTGTCATTTACACTGACTCTTTTGTATACAGTGCTCTCGCTCTATCTGCGACAATGATATTCACCATCATTATAATGATCACGACCTATTTGTTGAATTATAGAAAATTATCTGCTAATAAATTTTTATGAGATTAATCATGGATATAGAAATCAGAAAAAAAAGCATACATAATAAGGAGAAATTATTAATTCTCATTTTCTTTATCGCTTTTATTTCATTTATCGTATTTATTATCTATTATGCCATTTCAGCTAAAGAAGCTTCCATCAATGAAAATGAAGTTACCAAGTTTCATGTCAGCAGTAAAGTAGCTAGTGATATTCTGAAAACAAGAGCGGTTGTTGTTCCTAATAAAAGTGTATCCATCTCAACAGAAATCGGCGGTATTGTTACTGATATAATGAAAAAACCATCACAAAATGTTCTAAAAAGTGAAGAAATAGTTAAGTTATCTAATTTCAATTTCACCTTGAATAATTCTGCTATGTTAGCGGACGTTACAGATAAATTGAATAATTTAATCAATATCAGAATAAACTTGCAATCTGATTATCGAGATATCAATAATAGATTTTTAGAAGCCGTTAAAGAATTAAAAGAAGTCAAAGATAAGTTAAAAAGATATCATGATCTTGTCGATAAAAATTATGTTTCTAAAGAAACAATTTCCGATTTAGAGATTAAAAGAGACTATTGGCACGACGTGTATCTATTTTATAAAAAATTGAAAAATGATAAAGATCGTGATATATCAAAACAGTTAAAAGAGATTGATGAATTTGTCGAAAAACAGAGAAAACTTTCTGAAATTATCGAGAATGGTTTTGAACAACTTTCAATAAAATCACCTATAGCCGGTAATATCAGTTCATTAGATTTAATTTTAGGTCAGCGGCTAAAACCCGGCGATCAAATTGCCATTGTTGATGATTTATCAAGCTTCTATTTTGAGTCAGAGATTAACGAATACTATTTAAATAAAATAACCTACCATTCATCAGCCAGCTTGATATATAACAACGGGAAAATACCTTTACTTGTGAAATTAATTTCATCTGAAGTCAATAATGGTACCTTTAAAGTCAGATTTGAACTGGAAGATAAGAAAGCCATTAACTTCAAACGAGGACAATCGATTGATGTTATCATTAAACTTAATGAAGAGCGGAAAATATTCTCCGTACCTTCATCAATGGTATTTACTATTGATAATAAGAGCTATGTGTTTGTTTACCATCCAGATAAAAAAATTGCCCAACGTATTCAAGTTGCCACCGGACAGGATAATGGCTCTAATATTGAGATTAAAAATGGGGTTACTGAAGGACAAATCCTAGTGAGCTTTGGTAAGAACAGACTGGTTAATAATGATACTGTAAGGATTGAATAAAATGATTAGCATGATGAATGTCTGTAAATCATATAAAACAAAATTTATTCAAACAAATGTTTTGAATGAAATAAATCTCAATATAGATAAAGGTGAATTTATCTCTATCATGGGCGCCTCAGGATCAGGGAAATCAACATTACTGAATGTTATTGGTATGTTTGAAACAATCGACAGTGGGCAATTAATACTGAATAATAGCAATATTTTGTCCATGAGATATTCTGAAAAAATATCATTCAGACGAGAATTTATTGGCTATATTTTTCAATCATTCAATCTGTTACCCAATTTAACCGTATTTGAAAATATAGAATTGCCACTGAAATACAGAGGTTTTTCTAAAAAGCAGAGAAAAATTAGAGTATTCGATGCAATAAACAGTTTTGGATTAGAAAATCGGGAAAATCATAAACCGATACAATTATCTGGTGGACAACAGCAACGTGTCGCTATCGCCAGAGCCATGATATCAAACCCCGCGATTTTATTAGCCGATGAACCAACGGGAAACCTGGATAGCGTAAATGGTCAAAATATTCTATCTTCACTTAAAGATCTTAATGAAAACGGCACGACGATTGTTATGGTAACTCATTCCAAAGAAGCGGCTGCGTTTTCTCACAGAATATTAACGATGAAGGATGGCCATTTACTTGTTTGAGCATATACCCTATGGATTTCAAGATACATCGCGACGGCAAAAGAGCGAATCCCCGGGAGCATAGGTAACTATGTGACCGGGGTGAGTGAGCACAGCCAATAAAGAGGTAACTTGAAAGATAACCGGTATAAATAACATAATAAAGGAGTTCTTTATGGACACAATAATTCCGATAAAATATTTAAATGCAGATGAATCATCAATTCTCAAGAAATCGCCTAAAATTAATTACAGGCAGTTAGCTTGTAGAATTATCGGTGAAATTCCAGCCGAAAAAATATTAGATGATGATGAGCTGGCTTTATATAACGAGGAAATTGGTATACATTTTAGCCCTGAAATTATTAATGCCAATAAGTTAGTGGTGGTGGTTAAAGCCACGAGACTTTGCAATTTAAGATGTACTTATTGTCACTCTTGGGCAGAAGGCAAAGGCAATACCTTAACATTTTTCAATTTAATGCGCTCAATTCATCGTTTCCTATCCATACCTAATATAAAGCGCTTCGAATTTGTCTGGCATGGCGGTGAAGTAACTTTATTAAGTGTTAATTACTTTAAGAAACTCATCTGGTTACAAGAGCAATTTAAAAAACCAGATCAAGTTATCACCAATTCAGTTCAAACCAATGCAGTCAATATTCCCGAAGATTGGCTAGTATTCCTTAAAGGTATTGGCATGGGAGTCGGTATAAGCGTTGATGGTATTCCAGAAATACACGATAGCAGGAGATTAGATTATAGAGGAAGGCCAACATCTCATAAAGTCGCCGCAGGCATGAAAAAATTAAGAAGTTATGGCATACCTTATGGTGCTCTGGTTGTTGTCGATAGAGATGTTTACGAATCAAACATAGAAAAAATGCTCTCTTATTTTTACGAAATTGGTTTAACGGATATTGAGTTCCTCAATATTGTTCCAGACAACCGGTGTCAACCCGGGGATGATCCTGGAGGAAGTTATATAACCTACCATAATTATATTAATTTCCTTTCTAACGTTTTCCGTGTTTGGTGGAATGATTATCAGGACAAAATAAATATTCGTCTGTTTCATGGCTTTATTGATAGTATTAAATCATCTCAAAAGAAAATATCAGATTGTTATTGGGCCGGCAATTGTTCTCAGGAAATTATCACCCTGGAACCTAATGGTACAGTATCAGCATGTGATAAATATGTTGGTGCTGAGGGAAATAACTATGGTTCGATTATCGATAATGATCTTGGGCATTTATTAATCAAATCAAATACAAATAAGAATCACCTTAAAGAAGAAATAGAATCATATGAAAAAATGCATCAATGCAAATGGTTTCATTTATGCAATGGTGGATGTCCTCACGACAGAGTAACTAACAGAAAACATAATCCGAATTATAATGATTTTTGCTGTGGAACCGGCGGTTTGTTAGAAATAATAAAACAAACCATAGCCGCGTAAATGCTATCCTGATATTTTAAGTGCCAGTATAAAAATGCCTCGTCATAAAGCCCCCTAATCATTGGATGCCATGTCCAATATTAGGGGGACAATACAAACTTTCAAGCCATAATAATGACTTTATATCTTTGTGACTAAAATCACAGATCTTCCCTGTTATACGGCTCAATATCCCCCTTTTTCCGGGTCTTAAGTAATTTAAGTATCCAGGTATATTGTTCAGGGTTTGGTCGTACCAGTTGCTCCAATTCTTCATTCATCCGGCGAGCAATAAAAGCGTCATCTTTGCCCTCAATATCATCCATCGGTGGACGAATATAAATATCAAGCTGATGGGTACGGTAATTATAAACCGGAAACAGCGGCACAATAGCCGCACGGCAAATCTTCATCAACCGCCCAATGGCCGGTAATGTCGCTTTATATGTCGCGAAGAAATCGACAAACTCACTGTGTTCTTCACCATGATCTTGATCAGGAAGGTAATATCCCCAGTAACCCTGGCGAACAGTAGCAATAAAAGGTTTAATGCCCGCGTCACGGGAATGTAAACGGCCACCAAAGCGACTCCGCACTTTATTCCACAGATAATCGGCTACAGGGTTCTTCTGATGATGAAACATCGCCGCTGCTTTCTGTCCATTGGCTGTCAGTAATATCGCCGGAATATCCACAGCCCAACCATGCGGGACCATGAAAATAATATTTTTCCTCTGCTCTTTCAGTTGAAGAATAATCTCTTCACCATGCCAATGAGTCCGACTTAAAGCTGATTTTGTACCACGTAAACAAAGTTCAGCCAACATAACAAAAGGTTGAGGTGCGGTTGAAAACATCTCATCAATCAATGCTTCACGCTGTTGCTCCGTCAGTTCCGGCATACAGTAACATAGATTTATTCTTGCCCTGCGACGAGCCCCTTTCGCGAACTTACCCGCCAGCCAGCCTATTTTAGCCAGCAGAGGATCACGCATTTTAACCGGCAGGTAAGCCAGCCCGGCCAATACCCCAACACCTAGCCATAACCCCCAATAACGAGGATGCAGGTAAGATTTGTGAAATGTCGGTACATAACCAACTTTACTGTCTGTATCTGTTTCTTTATACATGAGCTAACTCTTTGAAAACAAAAAGATGATCGTTCATTTCACATGTACAGGGGGTTATATCAACGATATCAACACACCTTTTTCTGAACATAACTAAAACGACAGCGGATGATAGCAATCATCCGCTTTAAAGTCTGTCACTAATGAACAATTAAACTCAATCTAACAGAAGCTGAGGCGTGACCTCTTTTACCGTTGCCAAGAATTCTGTGCGTTCTTTACCACTCAAACCACCAGAGCGCGGCAATTTCGCCGTTAATGGGTTTACCGCCTGCTGATTGATCCAGAATTCATAATGCAAATGCGGCCCCGTAGAACGACCGGTGCTACCGGACAACGCAATACGATCACCCCGTTTTACTTTCTGCCCTGGTTTCACCAACAGCTTTCTCAGGTGCATATAGCGCGTGGTATATTGGCGACCATGACGAATGGCGATAAAGTTACCTGCCGCTCCATTATATTTAGAAACAATCACTTCTCCATCACCCACCGCCAAAACAGGCGTTCCCACCGGCATAGCAAAATCCACCCCTTTGTGTGGCGCAACCCGACCAGTGACTGGATTCACACGCCGAGGATTAAATTGGGAAGATACCCGAAATTGCTTAGTCGTTGGAAAACGCAAAAATCCGCGCTCCAGACCGGAACCTTGACGATCATAAAAACGCCCATCTTCCGCCCGGATAGCATAATAATCTTTACCACCACTATTTAGGCGAACACCCAATAATTGGCTCTGTTCACTGCGACCATCCAACATTTCACGGGACAGCAATACAGAAAAACGATCACCTTCATGTAATTTACGCAAATCAATTTGCCATTGCAGTGCCTTAGTGACTTCACGTGCTTCACTGCTGGTTAAACCAGCGCTTAAAGCACTGCCGGTAAAGTTACTATCAACAACGCCAACAACGACGCTGTTTTCCCATTCCCCTTTCTGAAACTCTTTTGTTTCTTTAAACAGATCGCCTTCACGGGTATAAATGCGCGTTTCACGGCGGGAAACACCCCAAGTCAGCGTTTGCAAATCACCCGCTTCATTGACTGTCCATGACAATGGCTGGCCAATGTTCAGCCCCCGTAACACTTTATGTTGACTCGCGAGTAACGCGACATCAGAAGAATCAATACCAAATTGGGTCAGAATATTACTGAGGGTGTCACCGTCGGAGACAATATATTCATGCGGCGTTTGAACCGTGACCTCGGAGTTCGTCTCTTCATCAGGAATACCTTCGTCCGGTAGCTGTTCACTGCTATCCGCAATAATCTCATCACTATCTACGGGAAGATTGATGGCTATGCTGCCGACCGTTGTTTCTTCTTGTTCATGATGATAAGCAATAGGTTGCCACATAGTGACAACCAATGTTGCTACAGTCAGCGAACCCAACATAATTTTATGCGGTCGCGGTAACTCCTTATACACCAGAACGATAGTTTTAACTATCTGTTGCACTCATTGAATTCCTTATTACTTTAATTCAGGCAACCCATGTACTGTTCCGACAACTGAGTTATAAATTTCATATAGCTGTCTTTATCCAATACGATGCGGCTTCCTAACGGGTCCAAGGTGCCCATACGCACTCCCGTATCCTTCGCCACAGCATTAATAACGGTCGGCCTGAATTGTGGCTCAGCAAAAATACAGATTGCTTTCTGCTCAACCAATTGTGTTCGTATATGATGTAATTTTTGTGCGCCAGGTTGTATTTCAGGATTAATCGTAAAATGCCCTAATGGTGTCAGGCCATAATGCTGCTCGAAATAGCCATAAGCATCGTGAAAAACAAAATACCCCTTACCACGCACCAGCTTAAGAATATTAGCAATATTTTTGTCAGTTTGCGCAAGCTGAGCATTGAATTTACGTAGGTTTACGTCCAGCGCTGCTTTTTTCTGCGGATAGCGCACTTGTAATTGATCATGAATCCCCTGTGCAACCTGTTTTGCTATTTCTGGTGATAACCAGATGTGCATATTATATTCACCATGAGAATGATGTTCATGACCTTCTTCATGTTTATGCTGATCTGGTTCATGTAAATCTTCATCATTCTTCAGCAATAATGGCTTAATCGTTGGCAATTGTGCTAAAGCTAGCTGTCTATTTTGTGGAACTTTGGCTAACGGTTTAGACAAAAAGATTTCCATCTCAGGTCCAACCCACACAACTAAATCTGCCTGGTTAATTCTCTTAAGATCAGACGGTTTCAATGCATAATCATGCGGTGATGCCCCATCAGGCAACAATACCTGCGTATCAGTTACACCATCAGTTATTGCCGCAGCAATAAAACCTAACGGACGAATTGATGTCACAACATCAGCATTAGCTGATTGTATCGTCCCTGACATGAAAACAGCAGTAATCGCGGCCTTACAGAGAAACTTGTGCGCTAGTTTATATGATTTGTGTAACATAATGTAAATATCTCGTGGACAGAAACAAGAATTGTTATATTATAACATCTCAATGTTCACGCAAGATATATTTAGCATGCCAACACTCATCACTTTAAAAAACGTTGCTGTTACCTTCGACAATCGTCAGGTATTAAACAATATCTCTCTTAGTTTACAACGAGGGAATATTCTGACTTTGCTAGGTCCCAATGGTGCAGGTAAATCAACTTTAGTTCGTGTTGTTTTGGGGCTTGTCGAACCCTCATCCGGCACAATTGAACACACCGCTGGATTGAGAATCGGCTATGTTCCACAGAAGTTGCATCTTGATCCGACTCTGCCATTAACAGTCAAACGCTTTATGATGCTAAAACCCGGCGTAAAATCTGCTGATATATTGCCGGCACTAGAGCGGGTGAACGCTGCTCATCTATTGCAGCAATCCATGCAAAAATTATCCGGCGGAGAAAACCAACGGGTTTTATTAGCCAGAGCACTATTAAATCATCCGCAATTATTAGTCCTTGATGAACCAACACAAGGGGTCGATGTTAATGGTCAGTTAGCACTTTATGATCTAATCAATCAAATTAGAACCGAATTGCATTGTGCTGTATTGATGGTATCCCATGATTTACATCTAGTTATGGCGAAAACAGACGAAGTTTTATGCCTTAATCAACATATTTGCTGTTCCGGCACACCTGAAGTTGTTTCAATTCATCCTGAATTTATCGCTATGTTTGGTCATCATGGCGCTGAACAATTGGCAGTATATCGCCACCAACATAATCACCACCATGATTTGAAAGGGAAAATTATCTTGGAAAATAACAGGGAATGCCACTCATGATTGAATTACTATTCCCCGGTTGGTTGGCCGGCGTATTATTGTCTATTGCTGCCGGGCCATTAGGTTCATTTGTTGTCTGGCGCAGAATGTCCTATTTTGGCGATACTCTGGCTCATGCTTCATTACTGGGCGTTGCTTTCGGATTATTGTTAAATATTAGCCCTTTTTACGCGATTATCGCTGTCACTTTGATACTGGCAATGATGCTGGTTTGGCTGGAGAAACGCCCTCAACTGGCAATCGATACTTTGTTGGGGATTATGGCTCACAGCGCACTATCATTAGGGCTGGTCGTTGTCAGTTTAATGTCTAATGTACGAGTTGATTTGATGGCTTATCTGTTTGGTGATTTATTGTCAGTCACCTATGAAGATATTTGGTTGATTGCCATCGGTGTCACCATTGTCACCACACTTCTGTTCTGGCAATGGAACGCTCTGCTCTCTGTCACCGTCAGTCAGGAAATAGCCTTTGTGGATGGTATTAAAATACAGCGGTTAAGAGTACTGTTAATGCTGGTAACAGCGTTGACAATCGGCTTGGCAATGAAGTTTGTCGGCGCGTTGATTATCACCTCCCTGCTCATTATCCCGGCAGCCACTGCTCGCCGTTTTGCCCGTACACCGGAGCAAATGGCCGGTATTGCCATTGCGGTTGGTATGCTTGCCGTCACCGGCGGATTAGCGTTCTCCGCCGTTTACGACACACCGGCAGGGCCATCTGTCGTGCTATGCGCTGCGGTAATGTTTATTATCAGCCTGATCAGTCAGGCAAAAAATTGATCTACTGAGTGGGTACAACCCAGTCATGGAGAGCGGGATATACCCGTCATCTTTCAAGTTGCCTCTTTGTTGGCTGCACTCACTCACCCCGGTCACATAGTTATCTATGCTCCCGGGGATTCGCTCCCTTGCCGCCGCGATGCATCTTGAAATCCATAGGATATAGGTTTCCCTTACAGGAGTACCCATCCCGATTTTTTAGATAATTAAACAGCTCACTCCTGATCTCTGACCATGCCAAAATGGCGATAAGCATGTTCAGTGGCAATTCGTCCACGGGAAGTACGTTGAATAAAACCCTGTTGGATCAGAAAAGGTTCCAGCACATCCTCAATCGTTTCCCGCTCTTCACCGATGGCGGCGGCAAGGTTATCTACCCCAACCGGCCCACCCATAAATTTATCAATGATGGCAACCAGTAACTTACGATCCAGATAATCAAAACCAGCGGCATCTACACTCAACATATCTAGCGCTCTGGCGGCAATATTGCCATCAATCGCGCCATTCCCTTTCACTTGAGCAAAATCACGCACCCGACGCAGTAAACGGTTTGTGATCCGAGGCGTCCCACGAGAACGCATGGCAATCTGCCGGGCGCCATCGTCAGTAATCTCGACCCCCATAAAACGAGCGCTGCGAGAAACAATACTTTGCAAATCGTCCACATTATAAAATTCAAGGCGCTGTACGATACCGAATCGATCACGCAGTGGAGAAGTCAAAGAGCCTGCACGAGTGGTAGCCCCAATTAGAGTAAAAGGAGGCAAATCAATTTTGATCGAACGGGCGGCCGGTCCCTCGCCAATCATAATATCCAGTTGATAATCTTCCATCGCCGGATAGAGAATTTCTTCCACCACCGGCGATAAACGGTGAATTTCATCGATAAATAATACATCGTGCGGTTCAAGATTAGTCAACATTGCCGCTAGATCGCCCGCCTTTTCTAAAACCGGGCCAGAAGTTGTGCGAAGATTGACTCCCATCTCATTGGCAACAATATTCGCCAGCGTTGTTTTCCCCAACCCCGGCGGACCAAAAATCAGCAGGTGGTCAAGGGCATCACCGCGCAATCTGGCCGCCTGAATAAAAATCTCCATCTGCTCACAAACTTGCGGCTGCCCAACATATTCAGACAACAATTTAGGTCTGATTGCGCGATCAACGGCTTCATCGTCTTGCAAAACTCCCGCGGAAACCAGACGGTCAGCTTCAATCATGGCTTACCCCTGTAACTTAAAGAGCGGCGCGAAGTGCTTCGCGGATAAGTGTTTCACAATCAGCACCCGGTTTAGCGACTTTACTTATCATGCGGCTGGCCTCTTGTGGCTTGTAACCCAGAGAGACTAATGCCGCCACAGCTTCTGCTTCACTATCCGCGTCAGAAGTTGTCTGTTTGGCCGTTGCCGGCAAATTAATATCACTACTCTGATTGAAGAGATCGCCATTAAGCCCTTTAAAGCGATCTTTCATTTCAACCACCAGCCGTTCAGCAGTTTTCTTGCCCACACCCGGCAGTTTAACCAGAGAAGCAATCGCCTCTTGTTCAATGGCGGAAACAAATTGCTGCGCAGACATGCCCGAAAGAATAGCCAACGCCAATTTAGGCCCTACGCCATTCACTTTAATTAATTCACGGAATAGCGCCCGCTCCTGCTTATCATTAAAACCATAAAGTAATTGCGCGTCTTCACGTACAACAAAGTGAGTAAACAGAACGGCTTCCTGCCCGGCATCAGGCAATTCATAAAAACAGGTCATTGGCATATGGACTTCATAACCAACGCCATTCGTTTCCAGTAAAACCAAGGGTGGTTGTTTTTCCAGCACAATTCCTCTGAGACGCCCTATCACTCGTTTACCCCCTAAAAAATAAAACTGATTGTTCTACTTATGGTTATAACATAAAAAAAGCTGGATGCATATCCAGCCGTTATCTTAAACGTCCACGAGCCAAGATTAATCTGGGATCGCCAACCCGCAAAAGATTCTGATTAAAGTGACAATGGGTTATCGCAATGGCCAATGCGTCCGCCGCATCGGATTGTGGATTAGCAGACAATTTCAGCACAGAACGCACCATGTGCTGAACCTGACTTTTTTCAGCCGCCCCAGTTCCGACAACCGTTTGTTTCACCTGTCGAGCCGCATATTCAAAAACCGGTACAGATTGATTAACGGCGGCAAGAATCGCAACTCCGCGCGCTTGTCCTAATTTCAGCGCTGAATCGGCGTTTTTTGCCATAAAGACCTGCTCGATGGCAAAAGCATCCGGTTGAAATTGCGTAATAATTTCAAGGATACCCGCATAAATACGCTGTAACCGGTTAGGCAGATCATCAACTTTTGTTCGAATACAACCACTGCCAAGGTAGCTCAAATGACGCCCCTGCTGACGGATCACGCCATAGCCAGTGACGCGGGAACCTGGGTCGATACCTAAGATAATCGCCATATTCTGTTTATTCGCCTTTAATTATCACCTTTAATATAAGGAGATAAAAACGTTAGAGAAGGTGTCCTATACCACAGCACACTTTCTCTACGCTATATACCCGTTATCCTTCAAGTTGCCTCTTTGTTGGCTGCACTTTCTCACCCCGGTCACATAGTTCGCTATGCTCCCGGGGATTCGCTCCCTTGCCGTCGCGATGCATCTTGAAATCCATTGGGTATACAACCCAATAGAAATTACAGCAAAGCAGCGACTTCATCAGAGATTTCACCGTTATGGTAAACCTCTTGTACGTCGTCTGAATCTTCCAACATATCAATCAAGCGCAATAATTTAGGTGCGGTTTCCGCATCCAATTCCGCTTTAGTGGAAGGGATCATTGAAACTTCTGCTGATTCAGCCACAAAACCCGCCGCATCTAACGCATCTTTCACATCACCAAACGTTTCTGGTGTAGTGTAAACATCAATCGCGCCATCATCATAGGTTTCTACATCATCAGCACCGGCCTCCAACGCAGCTTCCATCACCGCATCTTCATCCAGTCCCGGCGCGTAAGAAATCACCCCTTTCTTGGTGAACAAATAAGCAACCGAACCATCAGTGCCCAGATTACCACCCGTTTTAGTGAAAGCATGACGAACGTCAGAAACGGTACGGTTGCGGTTATCACTCAGGCACTCAACCATCACCGCGGTTCCTCCCGGGCCATAACCTTCATAAATGATGGTTTCCATGTTATCCGCGTCATCGTTGCCGACACCACGGGCGATAGCACGGTTCAAAGTATCGCGGGTCATGTTGTTGGACAGTGCTTTATCAATCGCGGCACGCAGACGTGGGTTAGATGCCGGATCTCCACCACCCAGACGGGCTGCTGTTACCAACTCCCGGATAATTTTGGTGAAAATCTTACCGCGTTTTGCATCCTGCGCAGCTTTGCGGTGCTTGGTGTTGGCCCATTTACTATGACCTGCCATAAGGTTCTCCGATAAAACGTCTAATAATCTTATTCAATCACAAACTCTTCAATCGCCTGTCGATTGCTCCACGACTTAGTGAGCTTTACTGCTTTATCCGCATCCAGCCACTGGTAAGCCTGATGTTCAGTCAACAAGCATTCTCGCTCTTCCGGCAATGCCAGACAGAACCAGTACTCTTTATTACGGGTGACTCCTGGCGCATAGCGATGGCGTAAGTGGGTAAAAATCTCAAAATAGAGAGAACGTCGGCAATCTATCAATTCAAGACTTTCACCTATGATATCAATACCGATTTCTTCTTGCACTTCGCGCAATGCTGTCTCCCACGGCGTTTCGTCTCCATCAAGACTGCCAGTCACAGACTGCCAAAAGCCAGGATCGTCCCGCCGCTGTAACATCAGCACCCGTCGGCTGGAAAAAGAATAAATAACCACCAGCACAGACTCAGGGCGCTTATAAGCCATTACTCACTCTCTTTTCTGGCAACAACAGAGATTGATAACTCTTCAAGGGCCGCCGAATTAGCATAACTTGGCGCTTCCGTCATTAAACAAGCAGCGGCGGTGGTTTTAGGGAATGCGATAACATCACGGATGTTATCCGTTCCTGTCAGCAACATCACCAAACGATCAAGACCAAATGCTAAACCTGCATGGGGAGGCGTACCAAATTTCAGCGCATCCAGTAAGAAACCAAATTTCTCCTGCTGTTCCTGCTCATTAATACCCAGAATACGGAACACTGCCTGTTGCATTTCATTACGGTGAATACGCACCGAGCCGCCGCCAACTTCGTAGCCGTTAATCACCATATCGTAAGCATTAGCTATGGCCGAAACCGGATTTTGCTCCAACTCCTCCGCTGACATATTACACGGTGAAGTAAACGGATGATGCATCGCAGTCAGACCGCCTTCCCCATCATCTTCGAACATTGGGAAATCGATAACCCACAATGGCCGCCAGCTATCCAATTTTGTCAGGTTCAGATCGCGCCCTAATTTCAGACGCAGCGCTCCCAAGGCATCAGTGACCACTTTCACACTACCGGCGCCGAAGAACAAAATATCGCCATCTTGTGCATCAGTACGGGAAAGCAGACCTTCAATCACCTCTGCATTCAGGAATTTGGCTATCGGACTTTGAACCCCTTCCAGACCGGCGGCACGTACATTGACTTTTATCCACGCCAGCCCTTTTGCGCCATAAATTCCAACGAATTTGCCATATTCATCAATCTGCTTACGGCTCAGTTCAGCACCACCCGGTACCCGAATTACGGCTACACGGCCTTTAC
This sequence comes from Photorhabdus namnaonensis, assembly GCF_001684335.1. Lineage (GTDB taxonomy): Bacteria > Pseudomonadota > Gammaproteobacteria > Enterobacterales > Enterobacteriaceae > Photorhabdus > Photorhabdus namnaonensis. The sequence continues at coordinate 7,882 of NZ_LOIC01000088.1, read as the reverse complement.
TGTCGTTCGCTGGTTCAGCAAAAACACTAAATTCCACCTCTTTAACCAAATCAGCAACATCAACCAACTCTAATGGGTTACGCAGATCAGGTTTATCAGAACCGAAACGACGCATCACTTCAGCAAATGTCATCACCGGGAAATGCCCCAGATCAACGCCTTCAATTTCAAGCCACAATTCGCGGATCATCATTTCCATCATTCCCCTTACCTGCTCAGCAGTCATAAAGGAAGTTTCCACGTCGATCTGGGTGAATTCTGGCTGGCGATCCGCACGCAAATCTTCATCACGGAAGCATTTAACAATTTGATAATAACGGTCAAAACCGGACATCATCAGCAATTGTTTAAATAATTGCGGGGATTGAGGCAAGGCATAAAACTTGCCTTTATGAACACGACTTGGCACCAAATAATCACGGGCGCCTTCGGGGGTTGCTTTAGTCAACATTGGCGTTTCAATATCTAGGAAACCCTGATTATCCATGAAACGACGCACAAAACTGGTGATTTTAGCGCGTGTTTTCAGGCGATTTGCCATTTCAGGCCGACGCAGATCAATATAGCGATATTTCAAACGTTGCTCTTCACTGTTTATCTGGTTGCTATCCAAAGGCAGCGGTTCGGAGCGGTTGATTATATTTAGGCTTTCCGCAAAAACTTCTATTTCGCCGGTAGCCATATCTTTGTTGATTTGACTGTCAGGACGAGCGCGTACAGTACCGGTGATTTGAATGCAGAATTCATTACGCAGTTCAGCAGCCTGAGAAAATGCGGCTTGCTGATCCGGGTCAAAAAATACCTGAACGATCCCTTCACGATCACGCATATCAATAAAAATCAAGCCGCCCAGATCACGGCGGCGGTTTACCCAACCACAAAGAGTCACCTTCTGGCCTTCATGGGTCAGATTCAACTGCCCACAATAATCAGTACGCATACAATATCCTTTTACTCGGCTGTTGTGCTGTTGCTGCGGAAATTTTGGCATCGTTCTTGAACTTTTTTGAACATGAAAAGTTCATTTTTGGACATAAAAAGTTCATAACCGTCAAAAAAGGCCGCCATTATAATGGAAATTCTACTCAGAGATAAGGGCGGGTCATCTCCTGATGAGATGCTATTGTCTTGATGTCTGATAATCAGGCAATTTATTTTCAATTCCCATCTATTTATAGCGACAGTTTTATTTTTGGGGTTTATCATAACTTAATTGGCCAATTTCGGTTAGGCAATGGAGTTAAAAATGGTTAGCTCGCTTTATGTTGTGTTGGGCGCACTATTATTGATTAAGCTGTCTTTTGATGTGGTTAAGTTAAGAACACAATATCGTGTCTCATATGGAGATGGTGGTTTTTACGAACTACAAACAGCGATCCGCATCCACGGTAATGCGGTGGAATATATCCCCATCTCTATGTTATTGCTGGTCATGATGGAGATGAACGGCTCAAATGTCTGGATGATACATGTCTGTGGTTTGATTCTACTCACCGGCAGAGTCCTGCATTATTATGGCCTGCACCACCGTGAATTCTACTGGCGGCGTTCAGGCATGGTAGCAACCTATCTTTCAATCGTATTAATGGTGATGACGAATATTTACTACCTGCCTTGGGAACAGATATTTTCTCTCTACTAACGAAACGAATAGTACTGGCACTAAAATAACAGGCAGCAAACTCGGCTGCCTGTTATTCTAACCATAGTGGTTCCCTATGAAGGAAGACTTTCCGACGTTGATATGCAATTGGTTTTTTTACCTCTCATTGGCGAGGGTATAAACCGCATCTCCGGCCCGTTTACCAATAGCAATTACCAGCAAGATAATCTTATTGTCATTCACTTCATAAACTAAGCGGTAGCCAGAAGAGCGCAATTTAATTTTGTATCGATTCGCTCGCCCTCTTAATCTTGCTGACGGCACATGAGGGTTTTCTAAGCGTTCAACCAATTTTTTCTTTAGCAGCTCCTTAATTGGATGACCTAACTTCTTCCACTCTTTTAAGGCCCGTTTTTCAAATTCCAGGCTATAGATCATCTAGGTTCACACTGACAAATTCAGCATTTTCTAAACGTTCATCTGCAATTTTGTTTAGTGCGGCATCCTCTGCTAGCTCCTGATAGTAGGCGAATAATTCGGGAGGCACACAATAAAACGCAGGTTCATTCCGATTCAGGATTGCGACCGCCTCACCTTCCCCCTGCAAATATGTCCCCATTGGGTTACGTTTCAAATCGGTAATACTTGCCGCTAAGTTTGTTAAGATTTGATATGCCATACACCACCTCACTCTTTTACGTAAACAAACAATAGGTCATTCAAAAGTGCTTTTCAATGCATCTTTACTTTTTTATATAAAACCCAAAGCTCCCCCTAATGCTGACTGACTCATGAAATCAAGGATTGATCGCGCCATGATATGATTTTTATACGACACTTAAATTCCTCAAATATTTCCATTATTCACTACTTTTAATCACAGAGAAAATTGGTTCAAGGTCAAGCTTTACATCTGTTAGAATGCCACCCTCTATTTTTTCCGATAATTAATGCTGTTATGTCAAATCAAGATCCTTACCATCAAAGGGATAGCCTGTTTGCCACGCCCATTGCCAATCTGGGAGACTGGCGTTTCGATGAACGGGTAGCCGAAGTTTTCCCTGATATGATCCAACGCTCCGTGCCAGGTTATGCAAATATTATTTCTATGATTGGTATGCTGGCCGGTCGTTTCGTGACATCAAACAGTCAAATTTACGACCTGGGTTGTTCTCTAGGCGCATCAACCCTGGCAATGCGCCGTAATATTGCCGCTGAAAACTGTAAAATTATCGCCGTTGATAATTCTCCGGCAATGGTGAAACGCTGTCGTCGTCATATCGACGCTTTCCGGGCGCAAACACCGGTTGAAGTTATTGAAGCCGATATTCTTGATATCGATATTCAAAATGCTTCGATGGTGGTACTGAATTTCACCTTGCAATTCCTTAACCCGCAAGATCGACAAGGTTTATTAAACCGAATTTATCGGGGATTACGTCCCGGTGGTGTGTTAGTTTTATCAGAAAAATTCAGGTTTGAAGATCAACAAATTGGTGAATTGCTGTTTAATATGCACCACGATTTCAAACGTGCTAACGGATATAGCGAACTGGAAATCAGCCAAAAACGCAGCATGCTTGAAAATGTCATGTTGACTGATTCTGTAGAAACCCACAAATCCCGCCTCCATCAATCCGGTTTTAACCATGTTGAGGTCTGGTTTCAGTGTTTCAACTTTGGTTCACTGCTGGCGATAAAAGGGGCCAATAAATGATCGATTTCGGTAATTTTTATCAAATTATTGCCAAGAATAACCTCCAGCATTGGCTTAATTGCCTTCCTGCTCAACTGCAAGAATGGCAAAAAGCGGCCCTGCACGGCAATTTTAAATCATGGGTAAAAACCCTGGAAAACCTACCCGCAATTTCACCGACCCAATTAGATTTGAAAAATGGCGTAATCGCAGAACGTGATCCTCCCCTATTCGCAGGTGAAAAAGTCTGTATTACCAATATATTGCGGATATTCATGCCGTGGCGCAAAGGTCCATTCTCTCTTTACGGTGTCAATATTGACACCGAATGGCGTTCAGATTGGAAATGGGATCGGGTATTACCTCATCTTTCCCCACTAACCGGCCGGACAATTCTTGATGTTGGCTGCGGCAGTGGTTACCACCTGTGGCGGATGGTGGGTGAAGGAGCTGAACTTGCCGTTGGTATCGATCCAACTCAGCTTTTCCTCTGCCAATTTGAAGCTGTCAGAAAGTTACTTGGCAATGATCAACGCGCCCATCTTTTACCTCTGGGCATTGAACAATTACCGGCACTGGCTGCTTTCGATACCGTCTTTTCAATGGGCGTTCTCTATCACCGCCGCTCTCCTCTTGACCATCTCTGGCAATTGAAAAACCAACTAGTGGCCGATGGTGAGTTGGTATTAGAAAGTCTGGTTGTTGAAGGAGATGAACATACCTGTTTAATCCCTGGTGAACGTTATGCGCAAATGCGCAACGTCTACTTCATTCCTTCGGCAAAAATGCTGAAAATCTGGCTGGAAAAGTGCGGTTTTGTCGATGTGAAAATTGCCGATCAAGCGGCGACAACCACAGAAGAACAACGTCGTACAACCTGGATGAGAACTGAATCGTTATCTGATTTTCTTGATCCTACTGATAGCAATAAAACCATTGAGGGTTATCCCGCCCCTCTGCGGGCGATACTAATCGCCCGTAAGCCCTGATTTTTCAAATTGGCCCAACATTGGGCCAATTCATAATAGGCTATTCAAATAAAGTCAGACTCAGCATCCCTTTCATCACCTCCACCACACCACCATCAACACAATAATGTGAAAACTCATCCACTTCATTGTCGGCGCTCATCGTCACCCCCGCTTTGCGGTAAGTCATGGTAGAAGGCATAATCCGGCTCGCCGCACTGTGAACTTCCGTTAACCCGATATCAATAAATTTATGAATATTACTCATACGAACACCTGCGCCTGCCATAATAATTGGCCCCTGACTGGCTTGATGCAGCTCTTTCAATAAGGGTAATCCCAATTCGGCATTCTGTTGCTGGCCGGAAGTCAATATTCGCTTAACACCAAGCTGAGTGAGTTGATCCAGTGCCACATAAGGATTAAAACACATATCAAACGCACGGTGAAAAGTGACGGCCATATCGCCAGACAGCGCCATCAATTGTTGCATGCGGGGCAAATCGATATGCCCTTCTTCATCTAACACACCAAAAACCACGCCCATAAATCCCATATCACGGATCTGAGCAACATCATTTTTCATCACCTCAAAATCTGAGTGACTGTAGCAAAAATCACCACCTCTTGGACGTACAATGGGATGTACAGGAATAGTTAATTGCTCAATAGCCTGCTTCAACGTACCAAGACTCGGTGTTAATCCCCCTTCCGCCGGACTGGCGCATAACTCTATCCGGTCAGCACCAGCCTGTTGTGCGATTAATGCGCAACCTACGCTAAAACAACAAATTTCTAACTTTGTCATCAGAAGTTCCTTGGACACCTAGTCATTAACGAGCAATTAATGAATCTAAGCGATTCAGTAATTCAATTCACTAACTATGACATCTAATTATTGCCGATGATTTGTAGGAAATCACAAGGTCAGAATTTTTATCTGGATTACAAGGAGGAAAAAGTTAATTTTGCCGACTAGTGCTCACTTTTAACAATTTCACGCAATGTAAATGGGTGAAACTTGACGGTGATCTCACCATCAGTGATAGCTAAGGTAGGATTAGGCAACTGCTCTTGTTCCCCTTTGGGTTGACTCTCTTTGACAGAAAAACCTGTCGGCAAAGGTTGCGGTAATAATGCTTTTGCTGCTGTTGATAAGCTCTCAGGCGCCACCGGCAGCACCAGCTCCACATGTTCCCATCCCTGATGCAAGTAAGTTTTCTTGCCAGGATAAGGCAGCTCAACACAATCAATTTGCCAATTAAGCACCGTAATGGGGTGTTCTAAATCAAACAAGCAGATTGGACGTCCATTAATGATACTTTCTGACATCAAACTACCACATTGCAAAAAACCTTTACGCCAACGCTCGGCTACAGAGATATCGTGGCAACGTAAGGAGATATGATCTGCCTGATACTGCTCAACACTCAAATTAAGCCGCTGTTTGAACCGTGCCAATTTTTGCTCAAATATTGCCAGATCAGCCACTAAATCCTGTAATTCAACAATACCCTGTAATTCAATCATAGAAGAAAAATATGTCATATTATTCCAGTTAAGATGCTATAAATTGGCGCCAAACAGCCCAAGAGTTTTTCAAGGCTTGCCGCCGTTTCAAGCCTCGAATAATACTCTCGATTTGTAATAATTGAAATTTGATGACACCAACACAACCAACCACTCTTTCAATAACTTCCATGAATTTGCAAGACGTTAGTCATCACACACTATCCCGTGGTCGTATATTGTTCATCAAGCATCTGCAAATAATTTGCACTGGTCAGATTAGTAATATCATCTCCATTTTCTAGACGCACTTTCAGCCAATCAATAATCCGTTCCTCTAACCTTCCCTCTGGCTCATTCAGTTTTTCAGCTAATTCACCGTGGTTTTCCCACATATCACTACTGATCACAAATGCTTTCCCTTTCAAGGCGTAGTCGGAATGATGCCAGGCATGCAGCAAATGACTCCCCAAAATAAAGGGTTGTTCACTGCCGCCTTGACCACAATTTTCAGGCCGATAATAAATTTGCGGTTCGGGTACATCGATCATCAACTCACTTACTGGCGTCAAAAATGCCGACCAATCGCTGAAGATCATTGCGGGTAATAACTGACCGAGGATACGTGGGTCCATACTACGCAAAATCACTTGCCTCTCCCGCAATATCACCTGTTGGCGTGAGCGCCAATGAGTAAGCTGTTGCGTCCATAAATCCTCACTGCGATAAGCCCAACCCCAACTGTTATCGCTCAGAGTTTGGCTATCAAGCAGATGACCGATTACCGACAGACAACCTGACTTAGGCTGGACCAGCCAGGGACCTTGCGCCAATATGTGATCCATCGGTGTACCGCTATACAAAGGAAAAGCCTGCTCTACCCAGTCGTTGCGATAAAAGAGCGCCACCGGGTTAGGTTCTGCCAGTGAATTCAGCATAAAGAAAACAGGCGGCTTATTAGGCGTAGTCAGCCATTGTTGCCAGTTTATGGAAATGTTCATTCATCCTCCTGGTTATTAATAGTTAGATTAACTTCTCTCTGAGCTTGCAAAGCACAAATCCGTTTAACTGGAGATTTCACATCAGGCAGAGGTTCTACACTCTCTGGCAGTTGTAAAGATAAACCACGCCCGGTACCGGCTGAACCTTGCCCGACCAGCAAATTGGGGGAAGTCAGAATACCGCCGGGAGTTAACCGGATAAAATGGCCGCCGACTTTTAAGGTAATCTCTGACGTCGCCTCCAACACCATCTTACCGCCGCTTTTTAGGTGCGTTTCCTGACCACTTTCCGCCACCAACGCCTCCCCGGTCTGTAAATGCTGACTGCCTGAGATACGGTGTGAAACATCGCCATCGGTGCTGTACTTCCCCGAGCCTTTGACATGCTGATGATCATCCACTGAAATTTCGCTATAGCGGTTATTATCGATGCGCTGTTTATGGTCATGTTTAATATGCCAGTAAGCGTCGTGCTGAATATGGGCGGTCAGATCTTTCTGCCCGCGCAGGTAAATCTCCTCCCGGTCTTTCTCATCTTCAAAGCGCAATTCATTAAAACCTTCCCCTTTGTGGGTTTGGGTTTTAAATGTCGTGCGGGTCTTTTCAGCGGGTAAATTTAACGGCGGCCGGTTTGAACCGTTGTAGGTGCAACCGGTGACAATCGGACGATCAATATCGCCGTTCAGATAGGAAACAATCACCTCCTGACCGATACGGGGAACCGCCATAAAACCGTAACCGCTGCCATTCCAGCCTTGCGCGAATCGTACCCAACAGGTGGCGTTTTCATCGGCTTTATCATAACGATCCCAGTGAAAATGGATGCGGATACACCCCTCTTCATTGACATAAATCTCTTCGCCTTCCGGGCCAACCACGGTGGCGATTTCATCACCGTCCGCCAGCGGTTTGTAACGGTATAGCGCTCGCCAGTCTCGATAACCCGAAATAAAACTGAATTCGTTGTGCAGATAAGTGCCTGATTCTCCGCTCTGTTCTTGCAATGCCTGCGGACATTTGCCGTGATGATGGATAGTGACGATTTGCCAGCGGGTGTTCATGGCGTCAACCGGGTGTTCGTTAAGCGCAAAGATTTTACCGGGCA
>NZ_LOIC01000087.1 GCF_001684335.1 Photorhabdus namnaonensis | reverse complement strand
TTGTTCAGCTTGAGAGATACCTCAATAATACCTCGGTGATATTATTGAGCATTTCAATTTTTCAGCTTGTTCCAGATTGTTAAAGAGCTTATATCGCTAAACAGATTCCTAAAATCCGCTTAAAGACACATCGACAACGCCTTTCACCCGTTATCCTGCAAGTGGCGTCCCCTAGGGGATTCGAACCCCTGTTACCGCCGTGAAAGGGCGGTGTCCTAGGCCTCTAGACGAAGGGGACCCAATGGTCGGCTTCGCAGACTCCCTTGCTCTCGACTTTCATCAGACAATCTGTGTGAGCACTGCACTTAACCTATCTCAGGTAAGGAGGTGATCCAACCGCAGGTTCCCCTACGGTTACCTTGTTACGACTTCACCCCAGTCATGAGCCACAAAGT
>NZ_LOIC01000086.1:106092-106435 GCF_001684335.1 Photorhabdus namnaonensis | reverse complement strand
AATGGCGCCCGCCAGCGCCCCCAGGAAGCTGGCGTGTTTAATCGGGTCGCCCTCACGGGCGGCGGCCGGACCGGGAGAGCCCGGTGGCGGGGAGACGTGCACCGCGTGCTGCGCACCAACCCGCGCTATCCGGGTGACGATTTCATCACCAAGTGACATGGCATTCCTCCTGTCAGCTCATCAGGCGGCCTGAAAACTGTGGATAACCGTCAGCAGGGCATCACGCTGACTGTCTTCGAGAGGCGCGGGAGAAGTCAGGTTGAAGGTCAGCAGCCAAGTGCCCCGGATTTGCAATATCACGGTCTGGTACATGTCGCCTTCCGGGCTTTTCCACTGGTAATCG
>NZ_LOIC01000086.1:86217-106013 GCF_001684335.1 Photorhabdus namnaonensis | reverse complement strand
CGTTGTTGATTGAAACAGGTTGTCATGTTCCAGTGAACTTACCTGGCGTGGTCAGATAATAACGATCAGATAACAAGGTTAACTGAACCGTATTATCAGGTCAGGGGAGCAGCTCATAAGCTGCCCCAAAGGTTAAAGCGCCTCGGGCAAGTTACGTCAAAACTATAAAGGCGCTGGCAGTCTGTGGCTGACAGTCTTATTGATAACCTGTATGAACAGGCAACGTCGGGGATATTCTATTGCGGTTTAAGCGTCTGGTTAAGATAACGCATCAGTCGTTTTATGTGTTTAATATCCAGTCAGGAACATATAATAAAAAATTCCTGTTGTCCCATTTGTTTGGGGGATGAACATTTGATGAGTTTAATAAATGTGACATAAATCGCAAATCCTTTAACCCGCTACGTTCACCCAACATCCGAATTTTATTCAATGGCAGCAACGGACACCGTATTATGCTGTATCTGCTTTTAGCGCTGCGATTATCACGGTTGAGTTTTCATTAATCATAAAACGAAAAAATGTGTACTGACCGTTTTCATGGAAAATGAAACGCTTTTTTATCGCATTTTGCCACCCTCGGCGGGGGTTTAACGCTGTTTTTACTGTCTTGACTTTTTCGTTTTAGTGTTTTTATTGACTCCGTAATGTTGAGATTCACTCGGATTAAATCCGGTGGGGGGCGTTTTTCATCGTGTTTGAAAACAAGGCATGACAGAGGTTTTCACTGATTCAGGTAAAATGAGATACGCTTTATCTGGATATGATAAAACCAGCGTTAAAAAGCCATTTATAGTCTGTCAGTGTCGTTTTAACCTCGAGAAAACATAGTGAGTGATGAAAAAACGGGTGAAAACTTTAATCATTAACAGTGAAAATCAATGATTAAGTTTTTTTAATGGGTAAAAAATTCGCTATTATATTGACATTGGCAGAGAAAACATTCGGAAAAACCGGGCTTGAATTGATTAACACAGTGACAGCGTTAATCCCGTAATAAGAGTGAAAATATTTAACCGGATTAAACTAACCTGCTTAAATAAGCGGTTTTGCATGGACCGCAAGGCGTTTATGAAAAACAGAGGCAATCATTAAAGAAAATCGATAAACCTTTAGGTTTGCCGGATTAACCGTATTAAACACGATTGAATAATCAGGCGTTGAGTTTACCTATTATTAGCATATCGGTTATCTGCTGGTTTTAAATAAGGTTTCATAATTCCGGCACACATGATTTTCTTCAACCCATTGTTATACATAGAATTATATGTTATGTAGCGTGTGTAAGGTGTAGCACTATTTTGGAAAGTTATTTAAAGTTGAAGAGTTAAATACAGGAAAAAGAGAAAGCCTCAACCTCAGTTTAATGAAAATAAGGAAGTTAACTCCATATCAGGAAACGTAAAAACATGAGGTTGATAAAAACGGCTCAATGAAAACCCGCTTTTGCTTTTAAAAAGCAGGAAAACGCCAGGCATGATAACTGTTTTACCGATGCTATCTCTTTTAACATGGTTAACTTTCTCTTTTTACCGGTATTTTCCGTTGTTAGAAAATGCAAGTGTTTTTTTATCGCTAATTAACTCAGCTAAGGATTAAAAAAGCAGGTCTCCCATTAATGCCCACTTTTAAAAAGGGACAGCGTGAATAAAAAAGGTTTATTCATTACTATGATGATTTAAACGTGAGTATACAGAGAGATGAAAGATTTATATCAAAGGAAAATATGGTGTTAACTCAATAGATACTTTTTCATAAGGATAGGAAATTGCGGGTATAACCATTAACAAAGAATTAAAAAGAAATCAGCCGGTAAAAGAATATTACCCGGTTTGTTGATATTAACGTGTTTTCTCACGGTTATTTTACTGAGCAAGTTATAAACACAACGCAATAAAAAGAGGGGTAAAATGGTTAATGTAGCAGGATTTAACCTCTAAACAGAGAGTTGATTATCCGAGAAAGTATAAGGGAGTATCTTTAATATTATCAGGCTATTCACTGGCCTAATTTATGCGAAAAATAACCTATAGAAATCGCTCAGGATTGAGCGTAAACAGCCTCTGTAAAGATAAAAAGCGGGTATGATTAACATTGGTTAAATGTAAAACACGATATGCCATGATGGTTAAACTGAATAAAAATCAGGGAGTAAAAGTGATAAAAACAACGGTTAAAACCTGATACCGATTAAAATCAGAGATTAAAACAAGGTTTTTAAAAACAGTTTAAAACCTGCCCACCATAAAGCCATCAGTGAAAAATGAAAATCGGCTTTGTTTTTGTTAATGCGCATACACCTCGGGAAAAAGAATAAGTAAAAAAACAATCCGGTATAAACAACATATACCGGATTATCATATCAAGGTTAAATTATTTAAAACGCCTGACTATATCAGTATTACGATGTCTCCTCATCACAACTGATTGCCAACGCCCTATTTAAAGCCTGAGCTAAAACAATTTTATTCTCATCATCCTCCAATAAACTAAAATGGTTACCCGGTATCGCAATCAGCTCAAGCGAGGTATCAGCTATTATCTGCGCCCAACCCAATGACGGTTCCATGTTCACTGACTCCGGTGTTTCATCCTCTATAAAAGAAATAGCAGGGGAAGGTTCTACTGCATAGAACTGATGCAGCGTTATTGCTAATGCTGGCGGTTCATAGTTCGCAACTATTTGCGCGTAATGTTCGATCTGCTCCCAACGTTTTGCGATCACATCAGCATGCAGATTTGCAGGATACAACGCCAATTCTTGCGCCGCTTCAATAAACTGCACAAAATTCAACTCATCGATTCTTCGGTATAACGCCGCAATCTCTTCCGTGTGCCCCTCCCCTGACTGTCGAGCCAGTTCAATAAAGAACCGATATTTAGGTTGTATGATCTGTTCCCCTAAATAATGAGGCGCAGGCACATCAATCAATCCCAGGAAATTGACCGCTTCACCCGCATTCAAAAGCTGTTGAGCAATAGCATAAGCCAATATTCCACCAGAGGAGTAACCACATAGCCGATAAGGGCCTTCCGGTTGAACAGCCTTTATCAAGGTGATCATTCTCGCCGCCTGTCGCTCCATCGTTGCCATCGGTTTTTCATTAATAGACGGCCAAGGCAACGCATAAATCGGGTGGTCCGATGGAATATGTTTAGCCAGCCCGAAGACATAGGAGTAATCACCCATGCCGCTGGGAACAAAGAACAGCGGCAATCCTGCCCCATCAAGTCGTACCGATATGGCGCTGCTTTGCGGCTGAGATAACAGATCTGAGGTAATTTTCGCAGCCAGTTCAGTCAGCACCGGGAATTGGAACACAGCATTCAATGTGCAAACCAAACCTCGACCAGCAGCAAGATTTATCATTCGCATGGCAAGCAGTGAATGGCCGCCCAACGTGAAGAAGTTATCATGCCGACTAATCTGTTCTACACCCAGCAACTCACGCCAGACAGCCGCCAAGGCGATTTCCGCTTCCCCTTGCGGCGCTGCATAAACCTGACGGGCAAACGCCTCGCCGTCCGGCGCCGGTAGCGCCCGACGATCCAGCTTACCATTCGGCGTTAGCGGGAAAGCATCCAACCGCACGAAGGCTGACGGCACCATGTAGTCAGGCAACATTTTACTCAGGTGAGTACGCAAACTATTCACCAACCCGTCATCCACCGGCGCGACCACATAAGCCACCAGCCGTTTGTCCTGCCCATCCCCCAACGCCAGCACAGTCGCCTCACGTATCCCCGGGTGCTCTATCAGACGTGCCTCAATTTCCCCCAGTTCAATACGGAAACCACGGATTTTAACCTGCTCATCGTTACGGCCCAGGAATTCCAGGTTGCCGTCCGGCAGGTAGCGGGCTAAATCCCCGGTACGGTACATACGAGCGCCCGGTTGATCACTAAACGGGTCCATTAGGAAACGTTCAGCGGTTAATTCCGGCCGATTCAGGTAGCCACGCGCGACAGCGACGCCCCCAATGTAAAGTTCACCCGTGACCCCCATTGGAACAGGTTCCCCGTGAGTATCGAGAATATAAATCTGGGTATTGGATATTGGGCGGCCAATCGGTACGTTATCGGCAAAACAGCTCGAGTGATTGACATCAAACACGGTACAACCCACGACGGTTTCGGTTGGGCCGTACTCGTTGATGAGGCGTGATCCAGGCGATAATGTTCGCCAAAGTGCAATAGTGGAACTGGGCAGTGCCTCCCCACCCACGATAAAGCAGTGAGCCGGGCATTTTTGTCCCACGGTTTTCAATTTCTGCCCCATTGCCGAAAGATGACCGGGCGTAATTTTAACCAGAGCGCCTGATTCCATTGACAGCAACGCAGGAAGCAATTCAACCAGCTCCTGCCTGTCACGGAGCAAATGGATCTTGCCGCCGCACAGTAAAGGCAGGTAAAGACTGGTGACCGTGGCATCAAAGGCTATCGATGACGAAACGATACTATTGCATTGCCTTTCAGTAAGGTAATCACTCCGCGCCCATAGCAGGTAGTTGCAGACACCGCGATGTTCCAGCATCACCCCTTTCGGCGTCCCGGTCGAACCCGAGGTATAAATGACATACGCCAGATGTCGTGAAGTGAGCACCGGTACCTGCGGGTTGTCGTCCCGCTGGTTGAGCCATGCATTCGGGTCAAGTACGGTGCGTTCCGCCAGCGCCTGCTCACCCAACGCAGCACGCCCGGCGTTATCCGCCAGTAAGATAACCGGAGCGGCATCAGTCAGAATATGTGCCAGACGCTCACCCGTATAAACCGGGTCCAGCGGCACATAGGCGCCACCGGCTTTCAGTATTGCCAATATCCCCACCACCATTGACGGTGAACGTGACACACAAATCGCCACTCGTTGATCCGGCTCGACGCCCAGCGCAATAAGCTGATGAGCCAGCCGGTTAGCCCGGGCATTTAATTCCGCATAACCGAGGGTTTGATCTTCATACACTAATGCTATCGCATCCGGGGTTTGCTCCACTTGTTGTTCAAACAATTGATGAATACACAACGTCTCTGGATACGCGGTTTCCGTCGCGTCCCAAGCTCTCAGCAACAGTGTACGCTCCGCTTCCGGCAGGATATTCAATGTCCGTACCGGCGTTTCCGGGGTCTGCTCCAATGCTTCCGCCAGGCTTTCCAGTGCCTGCTGCATATAGCCACATACCCGTTCCGGTTCAAACGGCTGGGCAACTTGAACGGTTACCCCCAAGGATTCACCAAAATCCTCCACCGACAGCACTAACGGATAATTGGTTCGCTCCTGCATATCAAGGAATTCAATACCGTTTACAAGTTCATCCAACGTTGTCGAAAATGCATTATGTCGATAGTTCAGCAAGCTACTAAAGAGAGGGATCTCACCCTGCACACCACTGCAACGCTGGGCCAACGCCAGTGACGCATGTTCATGCGCCAGTAATCCGGCCAGTCGGGTATGAGCGGCCAGCACACTCTCCCGTACCGACGTATCATTGATGTCCAGCCGCAGCGGCAAGGTATTGATAAACAACCCCATGCCATTGTCGGCGCCCTCACCTGCCTGCATCCTCCCAAACAGCACGGTGCCGAACACCACTTGCTCCTGATCGCTGGTACGCGCCAACACTTGTGCCCAGGCCAGATGACACAACGCCGCCAGACTGACGCCCAAACGCCGGGCCTGTCCACGCAGACGGTCATTCAGTTCAGGCGCTAGCATCCTGTGGGATTCCGTCACCTGTGAACCATCACGATGCACCTCCGTTAATCCGAATGGCAGCGTGGATTTGTCCACCTCCGCCAACATTTCAGTAAAGAAGCGGGTATGTTCCTCCTGACTCATTCCCAACCGGGCTTCAGCCACTAAATTACGGAAAGAGACTGGAGAAGTCAGACTCTCCTCCCGTTCGGTCAGATACGCCTGAACCTCACTGTTCATCACGTCCAGCGTGGTGTGGTCGCCAATCAGGTGATGCAGCAGTTGCAACACCACCCAACGACCATCCGTCTCCTGCGCCGCCACAAACCGCAACAATGGCGCTTGATCCAGCTCAAGACGATAATGACGGGGATTAAAACGTTGAATCAGTTGTTCACCAATCGGCCCATCCGCCGGGTCTAAATCCAATTCAGTGACCGATAAAGGCGCCTGACGCCAGACGACCTGAGCCGGCACTGACAGCTCTTGCCAGACAAAGGCGGTACGCAAAATATCGTGGCGATCAACAACTTGTTGTACTGCCGCCAGATAACGATCCAGCAGAGTCCGATCAGCGAAGACCATCTGGCCGGCTAACAAATAGGGGTCCCCTTCGTCTGCCAGTAAGTGGTGGAACAAAATACCGTCCTGTAACGGCGACAGGGCATAGATATCCTGAATGTTGCTCACCCCGCCCGGCACCTGTCTGACGATGCGGTCAATGTCTGCCTGAGTCAAATCAATCAACGGCAACATCGCCGGCGTCAGGGCTGTAGTTGCCGAAGTGATGACGTTAGGCGGCACTATCACAGCATGATGCTGCCCCAACGTTTTCGCCAGGTCTGACAGCACCGGCGACTGGAACAGATCACGCGCCGTCAGCGTCAATCCCAGATGACGCAGGCGTTCAACCATTCGTATCGCAAGCAGCGAATGACCACCCAGAGCAAAAAAGCTGTCGTACCGGCTGACCTGCTCAATCCCCAGTAATTCACGCCAGATAGCCGCCAACGCTATTTCTGTTTCTCCCTGGGGCGCGGCGTAAACCTGGTGGACAAAGGCGTCATTGTCCGGTTCCGGCAACGCTTGATGATCCAATTTACCATTCGGCGTTAGCGGAAACGCATCCAGTCGTACAAAGGCCGACGGCACCATATAGTCAGGCAAAATGGCGCTTAGATGGGCACGCAAGATACTCGCTAGTCCGTCACGGGCTTCCGTCGCCACATAGGCCACCAGCCGTTTCTCCTGCCCTTCACCTCGTACCAATACCGCCGCCTCACGCACCGTTGGGTACTCTGCTAACCGAGCCTCAATTTCCTCTGGTTCAATGCGGAAACCGCGGATTTTAACCTGCTGATCATTGCGCCCCAGGAATTCCAGATTGCCATCCGGTAGATAACGGGCCAAATCCCCGGTGCGGTACATGCGGGCATCAGGATTATCACTGAACGGATCAATCAGGAAACGTTCAGCGGTCAATTCAGGCCGATTCAGATAACCACAGGCCACTCCATCGCCCCCGACATAAATCTCACCGACCACGCCTAACGGCGCCGGCTGACTATACGCGTCCAACAGATAAACCCGCGTGTTGGCTACCGGTCGACCGATAGGAACGCGAGAGGCTCCCGGCGCTAACGCAGTGATACGGTATGTTGCCGTAAAGGTGGTGCCTTCACTCGGTCCATAACCATTTAATAGCTGTTGTGGTGGACTGGTGTTCAGTACTTGGCCGATAACATGGGGATCAAGGGCATCTCCGCCGACAATCAGGATCTTTATCCGTGGAAGAACCGGAGACAACTCCGTCGCTAACTGGTTAAACAATCCGACGCTCAACCACAGAACAGTGATTCGCTGAACCTGTAGATCTTGTACAAACGCCTGTGGCGTCAACAAAGTGGCATGATCGATCACCACTAACGCGCCGCCATTGAGCAACGGCGCCCAGACTTCAAACGTGCTGGCATCGAAAGCCGGATTGGCGGCAAAGGCTACCCGATCATCCGGCACGATTTCAGCATAGCCATTATTGATAACCAACCGGACCACCGCACGATGCGGCACCAAGACGCCTTTAGGCATCCCGGTAGAACCAGAGGTGTACATGATATACGCTAATTCGGCGCTGGAACGCGGTAAGTCAAGGTTAAAGCAATCTTCTTCGCAGCCCGTACCTGTTTCATTCGAGAGACGAAGCAGCGGCACAGACAGATTCACCGGAATATCCGACCGTGTATCAGTAAGCAGCAACCGGGCGGAACAATCACTTATCAGCCAGTTTTTCCGTTCATCCGGTACATTGGGATCAAGCGGCACGTAAACGGCGCCGGCTTTAAGAATCGCCAATTGAGCCACTACCAGTTCCATCGAACGCGCTAGCAGGAGCGCAATATGATCACCGGGACAAACTCCTTGTTCGATCAGTTGACGAGCCAGCCGGTTAGCACGGCTATTTAATTCGGCATAACTGAGAGTTTGCTTTTCATACACTAATGCTATCGCATTAGGCGTTTTCTCCACCTGCCGCTCAAACAATTGATGGATACATAACTCATTAGGATAAGTGGTTTCCGTAGCGTTCCAAGTTTCCAACAACAACCTACGTTCCGCCGCAGACAGGATATCAATTTCTCCGACCGGCTGTTGAGAGTCAGCCGCCATCGCTTGCAATACTGCATACAGATATCCTACCTGCCGCTCCATTGTCGATGGATCAAACAGGGCGGCGGCAAAATTCAACTCCCCAACAATCCTGCCCTCCTCCTCTGACAAGCTCAGTTCAAGATCAAACTTGACAACATCAACGGCTTGATTGACCGGAGACACCGCCAGCCCCGGTAATCCCCACTCCGTGTTCTCATTGTTCTGCCAAACAAACATCACCTGGAACAATGGGGTATGCGCCAGTCGGCGCGGCGGTTGCACAATTTCCACCACCTGTTCAAACGGTAAATCCTGATGCTCCTGCGCCGTCAATGCGGTTTGCCGAACTCGCGCCAGTAATTCCGTCACCGTCAGTTCACCCGATAAATCCATGCGCAACGCTAACGTATTGACAAAGAAACCAATCAACGGCTCCACTTCCTGACGATTGCGACCCGCACTCGGCGTGCCAATCACCACATCTTCCTGACTTGACAGACGCGACAGAACCACCGCCCACGCTGACAACAGCGTCATAAATAAGGTGACGCCGTGCTGTTCACTCAGGCGCTTAAGGGCGGTCGTTAACGCCGCATCCAGGTTAACCGGCACGGACTGCCCAACAAACGACTGCTCCGTCGGACGAGGCCGATCTGTCGGCAGATCCAACAAGACTGGCGCATCAGCCAACATTGCCCGCCAATAGTCAGATTGAACCTGAATACGTTCAGCCGACAACCATTGACGCTGCCAGGCAGCGTAATCCGGGTATTGAATCGCCAACGGCAGCAGCGGATTTGATTGTCCAGCCATAAACGCCGTATAGAGCGTGTTCAGTTCCTGTATCAGCACATTGGCAGACCAGCCATCGGAAATTATGTGATGCAGGGTCAGCAAAAACTGATATTCATCATCGGCGATCCGGATAAGCGCAGCACGGATAAGCGGGCCGCTTTCAAGGTCAAATGACGCATGGGCCTCCTCTACGCTCAAGCGCTCAAGAACAACATCAGCATCCGGTATCCCGCGCAGGTCATATTGAGATAATAGTAAGCCACTATCTGGCTCCAACAGCTGTACTTGTGGCTGACCATCTACAGAGACAAAAACCGAACGTAACGCTTCATGACGGGCAAATAAGGTATCCAGCGCTTTTTGCCAAGCCATAACATCCAATTGACCAGATAAACGCAGGGCCATCGGGATATGATAAGTTTCACTGACGCCCTCGAGCTGCGCCAGGAACCACAAGCGCTGTTGAGCAAATGACAACGGTAATGCCCCATCACGGGATATCAGCAAGATATTATCCGGTTGACCGGGCCGGGCCTTCATAACCTCAGCAAACGCCCTTAACGAAGGAGACTTAAACAGGGTCGTTAGCGGCAGTTCGATACCCAAAGCCGCTACCCGGTTCATCACCCGCACCGCCAGCAACGAATGACCGCCCAGAGCAAAGAAATTGTCATACCGGCTGATCTGTTCAACACCTAAGACTTCACGCCAAATCGCCGCCAGAGCCATTTCTGTTTCTCCCTGCGGCGCTTCGTAAATCTGACGGGCAACAGCTTCATTGTCCGGCGCCGGTAACGCTTGACGATCCAATTTACCGTTCGGCGTCAATGGCAGTGCATCCAGCCGTACAAAGGCCGCCGGCACCATGTAATCAGGCAACTGAATACTCAGATGTTCGCGTAAACGGTTAATCAACCCCTCGCTCGCTTCCGCTACCACATAAGCCACCAGCCGTTTTTCCTGCCCTTCCCCTTGCGCCAATACCACCGATTCACTCACCGCCGGGTGTTCCACCAACCGGGATTCAATTTCCCCCGGTTCAATGCGGAAGCCGCGGATTTTAACCTGCTGGTCGTTACGGCCCAGGAATTCCAGATTGCCGTCCGGCAGATAGCGGGCTAAATCCCCGGTGCGGTACATCCGGGCACCCGGCCCATCACTAAACGGATCGATAAGGAACCGTTCCGCCGTCAAGTCTGGACGATTGAGATAGCCACGCGCCACTCCCGCGCCCCCGATATAAATTTCCCCCACTACGCCCAACGGCGTCGGTTGACCATATTCGTCCAGTAAGTAAAGGCAGGTGTTGGCTATCGGACGGCCGATACTTTCAATAATCCGGTCGCCTCGCTGTATCGGCAACCAGGCAGAATAGGTCGTCGTTTCAGAAGGACCATAGAGATTACACAGCCGCTGTATTTGTGTTTCTGCGAA
Organism: Photorhabdus namnaonensis; assembly: GCF_001684335.1. Lineage (GTDB taxonomy): Bacteria > Pseudomonadota > Gammaproteobacteria > Enterobacterales > Enterobacteriaceae > Photorhabdus > Photorhabdus namnaonensis. The sequence continues at coordinate 95,446 of NZ_LOIC01000086.1, read as the reverse complement.
AATCTGTTCAATTAAGGCGCCTTTGAGCGGTTCCCCCGCCAGATTGACCGTATGAACCGACGCCATCAGCGCCTGAGTCTGCAATAACGGTTTCATCGCAGACGGGACTGAGTTAATCAAGGTCACCGGCAGGGTATGCTGCATCAATGACAAGGCACCCTCTACCAGATGAATCGCCGCACCGCGAGATAACGGCATAAAACATTCAAAAATGGACAGGTCGAAACTTATCGACGTCGAAAAAAGCACTTCGCGGATCTCTTCCGTCTCAAAGGCCCGCTGCGCCCAGTGCAAGAAGTTAACCGTATTGCGATGCTCAATCATCACCCCTTTGGGCACCCCCGTGGAGCCGGAAGTGTAAATCACATAGGCTAGATGCCGGGAAATCAGCGCAGGCACCAGTGGATTATTGTCCGGCTGATCAGGCAAAGTATTCGGGTCCAGTACCGTTAGTCCAGCCAGCGCTTCCTCACCCAGTACAGCCCTGCCAGCTTCATCCGCCAACACCACCACTGGGGCGGCATCATGCAGGACATGTGTCAGACGCCCGCCAGGATAAGCCGGGTCTAGCGGCACATACGCTCCACCCGCTTTCATCACTGCCAGCAATCCCACCACCATTGCCGGTGAACGCGCCACGCAAATCGCCACCCGTTGGTCGGGTACAACGCCCAGTGCGATAAGCTGATGGGCCAGGCGGTTAGCACGGGTATTTAATTCGGCATAACTGAGGGTTTGCTCTTGATACACTAACGCTGTCGCGTCAGGGGTTTTCTCCACCTGTTGTTCAAACAATTGATGAACACATAACGCCTCAGGATAAGCGCTTTCCGTCGCGTTCCAGGTTTCCAACAACAGTGTACGTTCCGCTTTCGGCAAGATTTCCAATGCCCTAACAGGCATGTCCGGCACTTGCTCAAGGGCACCCACCAGACTTTCCAGCGCCCGCTGCATATAACCGCATAAACTTTCCGGATCAAACGGTTGCACAACCTGAGCCGTCAGCCCAAGGGATTCGCCAAAATCCTCCACTGATAGCATTAACGGATAGTTAGTCCGCTCTTGCCCACCAATAAATTCAATACCGCTGATGATGTCATCCGACGCTGCCAGCAAGGTGTTATGCCGATAGTTCAGCAAGCTATTAAAGAGAGGGATCTCACCTTGCACACCGCTGCAACGCTGGGCTAGCGCCAGTGACGCGTGCTCATGTTCTAATAGTCCTGCGAGTCGAGCATGGGCAGCCTGCACGCTGCTCCGTACTGAGGTCTCATCGATATCCAGCCGCAACGGCAAGGTATTAATAAACAGCCCCATGCTATTATCTGCCCCTTCCCCGGCCTGCATACGCCCAAACAGCACCGTACCAAACACAACATTCTTCTGACCGCTGGTACGCGCCAACACCTGCGCCCAAGCCAGATGACACAAGGCCGCCAGACTGACGCCCAGATGTCTCGCCTGATGACGCAAACGGTCATTTAACCCAGCCGACAACATCCGGTGAGCTTCCGTGACTTGCGAACCATCACGATGCACTTCTGTCAAACCAAACGGCAGGGTCGGTTCATCTACCTCCGCTAACATGTCAGTAAAGAAGCGCGTGTGCTCTTCCTGACTCACTCCCAACCGGACTTGAGCCACCAGATTGCGGAACGGTGTAGGCGCTGGCAGATTATCCTCCTGGCCTGTCAGGTACGCCTGCACTTCGCGGTGCATCACCTCCATCGTTTCATGATCGCCGATCAAGTGATGATGCAATTCCAGCAACAACCAACGACCATCGGTTTCCCGAGCGATGACAAAACGCAACAACGGCGCTTCGCTCAGGTCGAGACGATGATGACGCGGATCAAAACGCTGGGTTAACTGCTCGCTGACCGGGCCGTCAGCCGGATTTAATGTCAGTTCCGTCACCGACAATGGGGCCTGACGCCAGACCACTTGCGCCGGGACTGACAATCCCTGCCAGAGAAACGCGGTACGTAGAATATCGTGCCGATCAATGATCTGTTGAACCGCCGCCAGATAACGATCCAACAGCGCTCGGTCAGCAAAAGCCATCTGCCCCGTCAACAGATAGGGATCACCTTCATTCGCCAACAGATGGTGGAACAAAATGCCATCCTGCAACGGCGACAGCGCATAGATATCCTGAATATTGGCGATCCCGCCCGGCACCTGCCCGACAATGTGGTCAATGTCAGCCTGGGTTAAATCAATCAGCGGCAACATCGCCGGCGTCAGCACCGTAGTATCCGGTGTAATACGGTTGTCAGGCACCTGAATTTCATTATGCTGAACCAGAGACTGTGCCAAAATACAGAGTGTCGGATGCTGGAATAACGTTTTTACCGATATACTCAGACCAATACGCCGCAATCGTTCAATCATGCGCACAGCAAGCAGCGAATGACCACCCAGCGCAAAGAAACTGTCATGTCGGCTAATCTGCTCAACACCCAGTAACTCACGCCAGACAGCCGCCAGCATCGTTTCTACCTTCCCTTGCGGGGCTTCATAGATCTGACGGGCAAACGCCTCCTCCCCCGGCGCCGGCAACGCCCGGCGATCCAATTTGCCATTCGGGGTCTGCGGTAAAGTATCCAGCTGCACAAAAGCTGCCGGGACCATATAGTCAGGTAAAACCGCACTCAAATGTTCACGCAAACGGACTGCCAACTCTTCATTCGCTTCTGCCGCCACATAGGCGACCAGCCGCTTGCTCCGCTCATCCTCCCACACCAGCACCGCCGCCTCTCGCACCGCCGGGTGTTCCTCCAACCGGGTTTCAATTTCTCCCAGCTCAACCCGGAAGCCGCGAATTTTAACCTGATGGTCGTTACGCCCCAGGAATTCCAGGCTGCCATCCGGCAAGTAGCGGGCCAAATCCCCAGTAACATACATCCGCGCGCCAGATACCGGGCTAAAAGGGTCTGGTATAAAACGTTCCGCGCTCAGTTCCGGCTGGTTAAGATAACCTCGCGCCACACCCACGCCGCCAATATACATTTCGCCAACGCCGCCTAACGGGACTAACTGACCGTATTTGTCCAACAGGTAGACACAGGTATTTTTAAGCGGCCGACCGATAGAACAATCATCGGTTGGAGATAAAATCTCCTTACAGGTCGCTGTTACGGTATTTTCCGTCGGGCCATAAGCGTTCAATAGTCGGGGTCGGTGGAGTTCTCGCACAAACCAGTCCTGAATGGCGCTCTTTTTGACCGCCTCACCGCCAATGATAATAAGTCGGAGACAATCCGGCAGCGATAATGCATTATCGTCTCTGGCAACCAGTTCGGACCAAAATAACGCCGGCAGAGACAGCACTGTGATACGGTTCTGTCGGGCTAAGGCAATAAACTCTGACATCGACGTCAGCCAACTGTCATCACGCATGACCAGCGTGGCTCCGTTGCATAATGTCGAGAAACACTCTTCCACTGAAACGTCAAATGCAAAAGAAGCAAATTGCAACAGCCGATCTTGCGCCGTAACCGCATAAGACTCATTAAAACCCAAATGACGCTGATACACCGCTTGATGTTCCACCATCACCCCTTTCGGCTGTCCCGTTGAGCCGGAGGTATAGATGATGTAAATCAGATGCCGCGGCGTCAACGCAGCTACCTGCGGGTTGCGATCCGACTGATCTGGCAAGGTATTCGGGTCAAGTACCGTCAGCCCGCTCAACGCTTCATCACCTAGCGCCGCCCGTCCAGTCGCATCAGCCAATACCACTGACGGAGTAGTATCATTCAGGATATACGCCAAACGTTCTAGCGGATAGGTTGGGTCCAGCGGCACATAGGCGCCGCCGGCTTTCAACACTGCCAACAACGCCACCACCACTACCGGCGAGCGTGACACACAAATCGCCACCGGCTGGTCAGGTACGACACCCAATGCGATAAGCTGATGGGCCAACCGGTTAGCGCGAGCATTTAATTCGGCATAACTGAGGGTTTGTTCCTGATACGCCAGCGCCGTGGCTTCCGGGGTTTGCTCCACTTGTTGTTCAAACAATTGATGAATGCATAACGCCTCAGGATAGGCGGTTCCTGTCGTGTTCCAGGTTTCCAGCAATAGCTTGCGCTCCGCCGGGGCCAGGATGTCAATTTCTCCAATCGGCTGTTGAGGGTTAATCACCATCGCTTGCAACACCGCATGCAGATATCCCATCTGTCGTTCCATTGTTGCCGAATCAAACAGGGCGGCGGCATAACTCAGCGCCCCAACAATCCTGCCCTCCTCCTCCGCCAAGCTCAGTTCAAGATCAAACTTGACAATATCAAAAGCTTGATAGACCGGTGAGACTGCCAGCCCCGGTAATTCCCATTCCGAGTTCTCATTGTTATGCCAGGCAAACATTACCTGAAATAACGGGGTATGAGCCAGTCGGCGCGGCGGCTGCACGATTTCCACCACCTGTTCAAACGGCAAATCTTGATGCTCCTGAGCCGTCAATGCGATTTGCCGAACTCGCGCCAGTAATTCCGTCACGGTCAGCTCGCCTGATAAACCAATACGCAACGCCAACGTATTGACAAAGAAGCCAATCAACGGTTCCACTTCCTGACGACCACGGCCCGCGCTCGGCGTGCCAATCACCACATCTTCCTGACTTGACAAACGTGACAGAACCACCGCCCAAGCTGACAACAGCGTCATGAATAAAGTGACGCCCTGCTGCTCACTAAGACGCTTAAGGGCGGTCGTTAATTCAACATCCAAGTTAACCGGCACAGCATCTCCGGCAAACGACTGCTCCGACGGACGAGGCCGATCAGTGGGCACATCCAACAGAACCGGCGCGTCAGCCAACATTGCACGCCAATAGTCAGACTGAACCTGAATTCGTTCAGCCGACAACCACTGACGCTGCCAGGCGGCGTAATCCGGGTATTGAATCGCCAACGGCGGCAACGTATCCGGCTGCCCAGTCATAAACGCCGTATAGAGCGCGTTCAGTTCCTGTATCAGCACATTGGCAGACCAGCCATCGGAAATAATATGATGCTGAGTTAGTAAAAATTGGTATTCGTCATCGGTGAGCCGGATGAGAGCCGCACGGATAAGCGGGCCGCTTTCGAGGTCAAATGACGCATGGGCCTCCTCCGTACTCAAACGCTCAAGAACTTCATCAGCATCCGAAACTCCGCGCAGGTCATATTGAGATAACAGTAAACCGCCATCCGGTTCCAACAGTCGCACTTGCGGTTGACCATCTACAGAAACAAAGACAGAACGTAACGCTTCATGACGAGCAAACAAGGCATCCAGCGCCTTTTGCCAGGCTACGATATCCAGTTGACCAGACAGACGCAGGGACATCGGGATATGATAAGTTTCACTGACGCCCTCAAGCTGCGCCAGGAACCACAGGCGTTGTTGAGCAAATGATAACGGTAATTCCCCTTCACGGGATATCGGCAGAATGGACGGCAGAATAATATCCGGCTGTCCCATCCGGGCTTGCATAACCTCAGCAAACGCCCTCAACGAAGGGGATTTAAACAGAGTCGTCAGCGGCAATTCTCCACCTAAAGCGGCTACCCGATTCATCACTCGCATCGCCAGTAACGAGTGACCGCCCAGAGCAAAGAAGTTGTCATACCGGCTGATCTGTTCAACACCTAAGACTTCACGCCAAATCGCCGCCAGGGCTATTTCCGTTTCCCCTTGTGGCGCTTCATAAGTTTGACGAGCAACAGCGTCACTGTCCGGCGCTGGTAACGCTCGACGATCCAGCTTACCGTTCGGAGTCAACGGGAACGCATCCAGCCGCACAAAAGCCGTTGGCACCATATAATCAGGTAAAACAGCACTCAAGTGAGCACGCAGGCTGTTCACCAGCTCATCATCCTCTGGCGCCACGACATAGGCCACCAGCCGTTTCTCTTGTCCTTCACTCTGTGCCAATACCACAGATTCACTCACTGCCGGGTGTTCCGCCAACCGGGATTCAATTTCCCCCGGTTCAATGCGGAAGCCGCGGATTTTAACCTGCTGGTCGTTACGGCCCAGGAATTCCAGATTGCCGTCCGGCAGATAACGGGCTAAATCCCCGGTGCGGTACATACGGGCATCCGGGTTATCACTGAATGGATCAACAAGGAAACGTTCGGCGGTCAATTCAGGGCGGTTCAGATAGCCACGCGCCACACCGGCGCCGCCAATATATATTTCGCCAATACTGCCTAATGGCACAGGCCGGCCATATCTGTCCAGCAAGTATATGCCGGTATGGCTAACTGGTCGGCCTATAGAACACGCGTCTTCCGGGGATAATATCGCCTGACAGGTCGCAATGACGGTATTTTCCGTCGGGCCATAAGTATTTAATAATCGTGGACGAGGCTCTGCCTGCGCAAACCACGCCTGAATGGCGCTCTTCTTCACCATCTCACCCCCAATAATGATTAATCTGAGGCAATCCGGTAGCAATAATGCCCTGTCTCTGGCTGCCAGTTCAGACCAGAACAGGGTTGGCAGAGACATCACGGTGATTTGATTCTGTCGGGCTAAGGCGATAAACGCCGACACAGAAGCCAACCAACTATCATCACGAATCACTAACGTGGCGCCATTGCATAATGATGAGAACAATTCTTCGACGGACGCATCGAAGGCAAAAGAGGAAAATTGCAGCATCCGGTCTTGTGCCGTGACGGCATAGGTCTGATTAAAACCGAAATAACGTTGATAAATGGCCTGATGTTCCACCATTACACCTTTCGGCGTGCCGGTAGAGCCAGAAGTATAGATAACATACGCCAGATGTTGTGGAGTCAGTGCAATCCCTTGTGGATTGCTGTCCGGCTGGTCAGGCTGAATATTCGGATCTAATACCGTCAACCCGACCAATGCCTCTTCGCTCAGAGCCGACCGTCCAATCTTATCCGCCAGCACCACTGACGGAGCAACATCATTCAGGATATGCGTCAGACGTTCCCCCGGATAAGTTGGGTCCAACGGCACATACGCCCCTCCGGCTTTCAGTATCGCCAACAGTCCCACTAGCATCGCTGGTGAGCGTGTTGCACAAATCACTACCCGCTGGTCCGGTACGACTCCCAGCGTAATCAGTTTGTGAGCAAGACGGTTAGCTCTGCTATTGAGTTCAGCATAACTGAGGATTTGTTCTTGATACTCTAACGCCGTGGCCTCTGGGGTTTGCTCCACTTGTCGTTCAAACAACTGATGAATACATAACGTCTCAGGATAGGCGGTTTCAGTGGTATTCCACATTTCCAGCAGCAGCTTTCGCTCCACTTCAGGCAAAATATTTAATGCCCGCACCGGTGTCTCAGGCCGCCGTTCAAGCGCTTCAGCCAGACTTTCCAGCGCCTGCTGCATATAACCGCATATGCGATCCGGATCAAACGGCTGGACAATTTGAGCCGTCAGCCCCAGAGCATCGCCAAAATCCTCCACTGACAGGGTAAACGGATAGTTAGTCCGCTCCTCCCCGCTTAAGAATTCAATGCCCTTCATTGTTTCATCCAGCGTTACCAGAGACAGGTTATGCCGGTAGTTTAATAATGCGTTGAACAGCGGCGTACCACTAGCGACACTGCTGCAACGCTGGGCCAGCGCCAGTGACGCATGCTCATGAGCTAATAATCCAGCCAATCGGGTATGAGCGGCCTGAACACTGTCTCGTACCGAGGTCTCATCGATATCCAACCGCAGCGGCAAGGTATTAATAAACAGCCCCATGCCGCTGTCGACCCCATCTCCCGCCGCCATGCGCCCAAGCAGCACCGTGCCAAACACCACTTGCTCCTGCCCGCTGGTACACGATAGTACCTGTGCCCAAGCCAGATGACACAAGGCCGCCAAACTGACGCCCAAATGTCTCGCCTGATGACGTAAACGGTTATTTAGCTCGGCTGACAACATCCGGTGCGATTCCGTCACCTGTGATCCATCACGATACACCTCCGTCAAACCAAACGGTAAAGTCGGTTCATCTACCTCGACTAACATGTCAGTAAAGAAGTGAGCGTGTTCTTCCTGACTGACGCCTAACCGGGCCTGCGCCACCAGATTGCGGAAAGGCGCTGGCGCCGGCAGACTCTCCTCCTGTCCGCTCAGATAAGCTTGTACTTCACTGTTCATGACTTCCAGCGTGGTATGGTCGCCAATCAGATGATGCAACAATTGCTGTACAATCCAGCGACCATCAACCTCTTGTGCCACCACAAAGCGCAATAACGGCGCCTCTCCCAAGTCGAGACGATGATGACGAGGGTCAAAACGTTGGGTTAACTGATCACAAATTCGCCCATCGGCCGGATTCAAATCCAGTTCCATCACTGACAACGTGGCTTGACGCCAAACCACCTGAACCGGTACAGACAACTCTCGCCAGATAAAGGCGGTACGCAGGATATCATGGCGATCAACCACCCGTTGTACCGCCGCCAGATAGCGGTCCAGCAAAGCGCGATCAGCAAAGGCTATCTGACTGACACCCAGATACGGATCACCTTCGTTTGCCAATAAGTGGTGGAACAAAATACCGTCCTGCAACGGCGACAAGGCATAAATATCCTGAATATTGGTCATCCCGCCCGGCACTTGCCCGACGATACAGTCAATGTCAGCCTGGGTTAGATCTACCAGCGGCAACATCTCCGGCGTAAGTGTTGTCGTCGCTGACGTAATCACATTCGGCGGCACTGCCACAGCCCGATATTGCCCCAATGTTTGGGCCAGTTCAGATAACACCGGCGACTGGAACAGGTCACGCACCGCCAGTGTCAGCCCCAGATGACGCAGACGTTCAATCATCCGTACCGCAAGCAGAGAATGGCCGCCCAGCGCGAAGAAACTATCGTGCCGACTAATCTGTTCCATACCTAGCAACTCACGCCAGATAGCCGCCAATGCCATTTCCGCTTCCCCTTGCGGCGCTGCATAAATCTGACGGGCAAACGCCTCGCCGTCCGGCGCCGGTAGCGCCCGACGATCCAGCTTACCATTCGGCGTTAGCGGGAAAGCATCCAACCGCACGAAGGCTGACGGCACCATGTAGTCAGGCAACATTTTACTCAGGTGAGTACGTAAACTATTCACCAATCCGTCATCCACTGGCGCCGCCACATAAGCCACCAGCCGTTTGTCCTGCCCATCCCCCAGCGCCAGCACAGTCGCCTCACGCACTCCCGGGTACTCTATCAGACGTGCCTCAATTTCCCCCGGTTCAATGCGGAAACCG
>NZ_LOIC01000086.1:83818-86207 GCF_001684335.1 Photorhabdus namnaonensis | reverse complement strand
CTGCTCATCGTTACGGCCCAGGAATTCCAGGTTGCCGTCCGGCAGGTAGCGGGCTAAATCCCCGGTACGGTACATACGAGCGCCCGGTCGATCACTAAACGGATCCATCAGGAAACCTTCCGCCGTCAAGTCTGGCCGATTCAGGTAGCCACGAGCGACAGCGACGCCCCCAATGTAAAGTTCACCTGTGACACCCATTGGGACAGGTTTCCCGTGAATATCGAGAATATAAATCTGGGTATTGGATATTGGGCGGCCAATCGGTACGTTATCAGCAAAACAGCTCGAGTGATTGACATCAAACACGGTACAACCCACGACGGTTTCGGTTGGGCCGTACTCGTTGATGATGCGTGATCCTGGCGATAATGTCCGCCAAAGCGCAATAGTGGAACTGGGCAGTGCCTCCCCACCCACGATAAAGCAGTGAGCCGGGCATTTTTGTCCCACGGTTTTCAATTTCTGCCCCATTGCTGAAAGATGACCGGGAGTAATTTTAACCAGAGCGCCTGATTCCATTGATAACAACGCAGGAAGCAATTCAACCAGCTCCTGCCTGTCACGGAGCAAATGGATCTTGCCGCCACACAGTAAAGGCAGGTAAAGACTGGTGACCGTGGCATCAAAGGCTATCGATGACGAAACGATACTATTGCATTGCCTTTCTGTGAGGTAATCACTCCGCGCCCATAGCAGGTAGTTGCAGACACCGCGATGTTCCAGCATCACGCCTTTCGGCACACCGGTCGAACCCGAGGTATAAATCACATACGCCAGATGTCGTGAAGTGAGCGCCGGTATCTGCGGGTTGTCGTCCCGCTGGCTGAGCAATGTATTTGGGTCAAGTACAGTGCGTTCCGCCAGCGCCTTCTCACCCAACGCAGCACATCCGGCTTTATCCGCCAGTAGAATAACCGGAGCGGCATCAGTCAGAATATGCGCCAGACGCTCCCCGGTATAGACCGGATCTAGCGGCACATAGGCGCCGCCGGCTTTCAGTATTGCCAATATCCCCACCACCATTGCCGGTGAACGTGACACACAAATCGCCACTCGTTGATCCGGCTCGACGCCCAGCGCAATAAGCTGATGGGCCAGCCGGTTAGCACGGGCATTTAATTCCGCATAACCGAGGGTTTGATCTTCATACACTAATGCTATCGCATCCGGGGTTTGCTCCACCTGCTGTTCAAATAATTGATGAATACATGACACATCAGGATACGCGGTTTCCGTCGCGTTCCAGGTTTCCAGCAACAACTTGCGCTCCGTCGGAGACAGAATATCAATTTCTCCAACCGGCTGTTGAGGGTTAGCCGTCATCGCTTGCAGCACCGCGCGTAGATATTCCACCAGCCGTTCTATTGTCGATGGATCAAACAGGGCGGCGGCATAGTTCAACGCCCCAACAATCCGGCCCTCCTCTTCTGATAAGCCCAGTTCAAGATCAAACTTGACAACATCAACGGCTTGATCGACCGGTGAGACTGCCAGTTTCGGCAGTTCCCAGTCCGTGCTCTCATTGTTCTGCCAGGCAAATACCACCTGGAACAATGGAGTATGCGCCAGTCGGCGCGGCGGTTGTACAATTTCCACCACCTGTTCAAACGGTAAGTCCTGATGCTCCTGAGCCGTCAATGCGGTTTGCCGAACTCGCGCCAGCAACTCAGTCACGGTCAGCTCACCCGATAAATCCATGCGCAATGCCAACGTATTGACAAAGAAGCCAATCAACGGCTCTACTTCCTGGCGACTACGGCCGGCACTCGGGGTGCCAATCACCACATCGTCCTGACCTGACAAACGTGACAGAACCACCGCCCAGGCTGACAACAGCGTCATAAATAAGGTGACGCCCTGCTGCCCACTCAGGCGTTTCAGGGCGGTCGTTAACGCCGCATCCAGGTTAATCGGCACGGACTGCCCGGCAAACGACTGCTCCGGCGGACGAGGCCGATCTGTCGGCAGATCCAACAGAACCGGCGCGTCAGTCAGCATTACACGCCAATAGTCTGACTGAACCTGAATTCGTTCAGCCGACAGCCACTGACGCTGCCAGGCGGCGTAATCCGGGTATTGAATCGCCAACGGCGGCAACGGATCGGATTGCCCGGCCATAAACGCCGTATAGAGTGTGTTCAGTTCCTGTATCAGCACATTAGCGGACCAGCCATCGGAAATTATATGATGCAAAGTCAGCAAAAACTGATATTCGTCATCGGTGAGCCGGATGAGCGCCGCACGGATAAGCGGACCGCTTTCAAAGTCAAATGACGCATGGGCTTCCTCTATGCTCAGGCGCTCAAGAACAACATCAGCATCCGGGAGCCCGCGTAGATCATATTGAGATAACAGTAAGCCACTATTCGACGCCAACAACCGCACTTGC
>NZ_LOIC01000086.1:81526-83754 GCF_001684335.1 Photorhabdus namnaonensis | reverse complement strand
CACTAACGCCATCAAGCTGCGCCAGGAACCACAAGCGCTGTTGAGCAAATGATAACGGTAATTCTCCTTCGCGGGATATCGGCACGATGGCTGGCAGGGTAATATCCGATTGCCCCTTCCGGGCCTGCATGACCTCCGCGAATGCCTTTAACGAAGGGGATTTAAACAACGTAGTCAGCGGCAGTTCGATACCGAAAGCAGCTATCCGGTTGATCATCCGTACCGCCAACAGTGAATGCCCCCCCAAGGCAAAGAAATGGTCATGCCGGCTTATCCGCTCAACGCCAAGTAACTCACGCCAGATAGCCGCCAATGCGATTTCCATTTCCCCTTGAGGCGCTTCGTAAATCTGACGGGCAAACGCCTCGCTGTCCGGCGCCGGTAGCGCCCGACGATCCAGCTTACCATTCGGCGTTAGCGGGAAAGCATCCAACCGCACGAAGGCTGACGGCACCATGTAGTCAGGCAACATTTTACTCAGGTGAGTACGCAAACTATTCACCAACCCGTCATCCACTGGCGCCGCCACATAGGCCACCAGACGTTTATCTGGCCCATCCCCCAGTGCCAGCACCGCCGCCTCACGCACCCCCGGGTGCTCTATCAGACGAGCCTCAATTTCCCCCGGTTCAATGCGGAAACCGCGGATTTTTACCTGCTGGTCGTTGCGGCCCAAGAATTCCAAGTTGCCATCCGACAGGTAGCGGGCTAAATCCCCGGTGCGGTACATGCGGGCATCAGGTTTATCACTAAATGGGTCAGACAGGAACCGTTCAGCCGTCAAGTCAGGGCGATTGAGGTAGCCACGCGCCACACCATCACCGCCAATGTACAACTCCCCTATCGCCCCCAACGGCACAGGGTAACCACCGTTATCCAATAAATAAAGACGGATATTATCCAGCGGACGACCGATAGTCGGATAAGGATGCGACGGCTCTATACAGGCCAACGTCACCTCCACGGTACATTCTGTCGGGCCGTAGACATTGTAGGCCGTCAGTTGCGGCATACCGGCTATCGTCTGCCAGGTTTGTGTGGATATGGATTCCCCCCCAATCAACAGCGTCAACGCTTTTTTATGGTGAGACAACCCCGCCGCCAACAACATCTCTAATTGCATTGGCGTACAGTCCAGCACATCCAGCTCTGTCGTGGCTAAAAACTGCAATAAGGCGGCTCCATCGACTCGCACATCTTGTGGAACAATCACCAGCGTATAGCCATTCAACAGACCCAGTATATGTTGCAATGACGCATCAAACGCCATACTCGCGTTCAGGCTAACCCGGTAAGAGGCAGATGAAGGCGCAAACACCCGCGCTGTCAGCGTGCCATGTAGATTTAAGAGCGAACTATGTTCAACCATCACCCCTTTCGGCGTCCCGGTCGAACCCGAGGTATAAATCACATAGGCCAAATGCCGGGAAGTCAGCGCCGGTATCTGAGGATTACTGTCCGGCTGATCAGGCAAGGTATTCGGGTCAAGTACTGCCAGTCTGGTCAGCGTTTCCTCACCTAATGCAGACCAGCCGGTCTTATCCGCCAGCACCACTGCCGGCGCCGCATCATGCAAGATATGCACCAGACGTTCACCCGGATAAGCGGGGTCCAACGGCACATAGGCTCCACCGGCTTTCAGCACCGCCAATATCGCCACCACCATTGTCGGTGAACGTGACACGCAAATCGCCACTCGCTGATCCGGCTCGACGCCCAACGCAATAAGCTGATGAGCCAGCCGGTTAGCTCGGGCATTTAATTCCGCATAACCGAGGGTTTGATCTTCATACACTAATGCTATCGCATCCGGGGTTTGCTCCACCTGCTGTTCAAACAATTGATGAATACACAATGCCTTCGGATACGCGGTTTCCGTGGCGTTCCAGGTTTCCAGCAACAACTTGCGCTCCGTCGGAGACAGAATATCAATTTCTCCAACCGGCTGTTGAGGGTTAGCCGCCATCGCTTGCAGCACCGCGCGTAGATATTCCACCTGTCGTTCCATTGTCGATGGATCAAACAGGGCGGCGGCATAGTTCAACGCCCCAACAATCCGGCCCTCCTCTTCTGACAAACCCAGTTCAAGATCAAACTTGACAACATCAACGGCTTGATCAACCGGTGAGACTGCCAGCTTCGGCAGTTCCCAGTCCGTGCTTTCATTGTTCTGCCAGACAAACATCACCTGGAACAATGGGGTATGCGCCAGTCGGCGCGGCGGTTGC
>NZ_LOIC01000086.1:3178-81499 GCF_001684335.1 Photorhabdus namnaonensis | reverse complement strand
GCAACTCAGTCACGGTCAGCTCACCCGATAAATCCATGCGCAATGCCAACGTATTGACAAAGAAGCCAATCAACGGCTCTACTTCCTGACGACTACGGCCGGCACTCGGGGTGCCAATCACCACATCGTCCTGACCTGATAAACGTGACAGAACCACCGCCCAGGCTGACAACAGCGTCATAAATAAGGTGACGCCCTGCTGCTCACTCAGGCGCTTAAGGGCGGTCGTTAATTCAACATCCAAGTTAACCGGCACAGCATCTCCGGCAAACGCCTGCTCCGGCGGACGAGGCCGATCTGTCGGCAGATCCAACAGAACCGGCGCGTCAGACAATATTGCACGCCAATAGTCAGACTGAGCCTGAATTCGTTCAGCCGACAGCCACTGACGCTGCCAGGCGGCGTAATCCGGATACTGAATCGCCAACGGCGGCAACGGATCGGATTGCCCGGCCATAAACGCCGTATAGAGTGTGTTCAACTCCTGTATCAGCACATTGGCAGACCAGCCATCGGAAATAATGTGATGCAAAGTCAGCAAAAACTGATATTCGTCATCAGTGAGCTGGATGAGCGCCGCACGGATAAGCGGGCCGCTTTCAAGGTCAAATGATGCGTGAGCCTCCTCCACGGTTAGACGCTCAAGAACAACATCAGCATCCGGGATCCCGCGTAGATCATATTGAGATAACAGTAAGCCACTATTCGGCGCCAACAACCGCACCTGTGGTTGACCATCAATAGAGACAAAGACCGAGCGTAACGCTTCATGACGGGCAAATAAGGTATCCAGCGCCTTCTGCCAGGCCATGATATCCAATTGCCCACTCAAACGCAGGGCCATCGGGATATGATAAGTTTCACTAACGCCATCAAGCTGCGCCAGGAACCACAAGCGCTGTTGAGCAAATGATAACGGTAATTCTCCTTCGCGGGATATCGGCACGATAGCTGGCAGGATAGTATCCGATTGCCCCTTCCGGGCCTGCATGACCTCCGCGAATGCCTTTAACGAAGGGGATTTAAACAGGGTGGTTAATGGCAGTTCGATACCCAAAGCGGCTATCCGGTTCATCATCCTCACCGCCAGCAACGAATGACCGCCCAGAGCAAAGAAACTGTCATACCGGCTGATCTGCTCAATCCCCAGAACCTCACGCCAAATCGTCGCCAGAGCCATTTCCATTTCTTCCTGGGGCGCTTCGTAAACCTGACGTGCAAAAGCCTCGCCGTCCGGCGCCGGTAGCGCTCGGCGATCCAATTTACCGTTCGGCGTTAACGGAAACGCATCCAGACGCACAAAAGCTGACGGCACCATATAATCCGGTAACACGGTACCTAAGTAGGTATGCAGACTATTTACCAGCCCCTCATGGTTTTCCGCCACCACATAAGCCACCAGCCGTTTGTCCTGCCCTTCCCCCTGCGCCAATACCACAGATTCACTCACCGCGGGATGTTCCACCAACCGGAATTCAATTTCTCCCGTTTCAATGCGGAAACCGCGGATTTTCACTTGGTGGTCGTTGCGGCCCAGGAATTCCAGATTACCGTCCGGCAAATAACGGGCTAAATCCCCGGTGCGGTACATGCGGGCATCGGGTTTATCACTAAATGGGTCAGACAGGAAACGTTCAGCCGTCAAGTCAGGGCGATTGAGGTAGCCACGCGCCACACCAACACCGCCAATGTACAATTCCCCTATCGCCCCCAACGGCACAGGGTAACCATCGTTATCCAATAAATAAAGACGGGCATTATCCAGCGGACGACCGATAGTCGGATAAGGATGCGACGGATCTATACAGGCCAACGTCGTGTCCACGGTACATTCTGTCGGGCCGTAGACATTATAGGCCGTCAGTTGTGGTATACCGGCTATCGTCTGCCAGATTTGTGTGGATATGGATTCCCCCCCAATCAACAGCGTCAACGCTTTTTTATGGTGAGACAACCCCGCCGCCAGCAACATCTCTAATTGCATTGGCGTACAGTCCAGCACATCCAGCTCTGTGGTGGCTAAAAACTGCAATAAGGCGGCCCCATCGACTCGCACATCTTGTGGAACAATCACCAGCGTATAGCCATTCAACAGACCCAGTATATGTTGCAATGACGCATCAAACGCCATACTCGCGTTCAGGCTAACCCGGTAAGAGGCAGATGAAGGCGCAAACACCCGCGCTGTCAGCGTGCCATGTAGATTTAAGAGTGAACTATGTTCAACCATCACCCCTTTCGGCACACCGGTCGAACCCGAGGTATAAATCACATAGGCCAAATGCCGGGAAGTCAGCGCCGGTATCTGAGGATTACTGTCCGGCTGATCAGGCAAGGTATTCGGGTCAAGTACTGTCAGTCTGGTCAGCGTTTCCTCACCTAATGCAGACCAGCCGGTCTTATCCGCCAGCACCACTGCCGGCGCCGCATCATGCAGGATATGCACCAGACGTTCGCCCGGATAAGCGGGGTCCAACGGCACATAAGCTCCACCGGTTTTCAGCACCGCCAATATCGCCACCACCATTGCCGGTGAACGTGACACACAAATCGCCACCCTCTGGTTTGGCTCTACGCCCAGCGCAATAAGCTGATGAGCCAGCCGGTTAGCACGGGCATTTAATTCCGCATAGCTGAGAGTTTGTTCTTCATACACTAACGCGATCGTGTCAGAAGTTTTCTCCACCTGTTGTTCAAACAACTGATGGATACATAACTGATCAGGATAAGCGGCTTCCGTCGCGTTCCAGGTTGTTAACAACAAGGTACGCTCCGCTTCCGGCAGAATTTCCAACTGTCGTACCGGCATTTCCGGGGCCTGTTCCAGCGCTGTCGCCAAGCTCTCCAATGCCTGCTGCATATAACCGCATAGACTTTCCGGATCAAACGGCTGCACGACCTGCGCCGTTAGCCCCAAGGATTCGCCAAAATCCTCCACCGCTAGTATTAACGGATAGTTGGTCCGCTCCTGTCCTCCAAGAAACTCAATACCGTTGATAAGTTTATTTGACGTTGCCGACAAAGCATTATGCCGATAGTTCAATAGCGCACTAAAGAGCGGCGTACCGCTGGCAACCCCGCTGCAACGTTGAGCCAGTGCCAATGAAGCATGCTCATGCGCCAGTAATCCGGCCAATCGAGTATGGGCGGTCTGTACACTGTCCCGTACTGGGGTATCATCCATATCCAACCGCAACGGCAAGGTATTGATAAACAGCCCCATGCCATTGTCAGCCCCGTCTCCCGCCGCCATACGCCCAAACAGCACAGTACCGAACACCACTTGATCTTGCCCGCTGGTACGCGCCAACACCTGTGCCCAAGCCAGATGACACAATGCCGCCAGACTGACCCCCAAACGCCGGGCCTGTCCACGCAGACTGTCGTTCAGTTCAGGCGCCAGCATCCTGTGGGATTCCGCCACCTGTGAACCATCACGATGCACCTCCGTCAATCCGAATGGCAGCGTGGGTTCGTCCACTTCCGCCAACATTTTGGTAAAGAAACGGGTATGTTCCTCCTGACTCATTCCCAACCGGGCCTCAGCCACTAAATTACGGAAAGAGACCGGGGAAGTCAGACTCTCCTCCTGTTCGGTCAGATACGCCTGAACCTCACTGTTCATCACATCCAGCGTGGTATGGTCGCCAATCAGGTGATGCAGCAGTTGCAATACCGCCCAACGACCATCCGTCTCCTGTGCCGCCACAAACCGCAACAATGGCGCTTGATCCAACTCAATACGATAATGACGGGGATTAAAACGTTGAATCAGTTGTTCACCAATCGGCCCATCCGCCAGGTCTAAATCCAACTCAGTGACCGATAAAGGCGCCTGACGCCAGACGATCTGAGCCGGCACAGACAACTCTTGCCAGATAAAGGCGGTACGCAAAACATCGTGGCGGTCAATAACTTGTTGTACTGCCGCCAGATAACGGTCCAGCAAAGCCCGATCGGCGAAGGCCATCTGGCCGACTAACAAATAGGGATCGCCTTCGTTTGCCAGTAAGTGGTGGAACAAAATACCGTCCTGCAACGGCGACAGGGCATAGATATCCTGAATGTTGCTCACTCCGCCCGGCACCTGTCTGACAATGCGGTCAATGTCTGCCTGAGTCAAATCAATCAGCGGCAACATTTCCGGCGTCAGGGTCGTAGTTGCCGAAGTGATGACGTTAGGCGGCACTATCACTGCCTGATGCTGTCCCAACGTTTTCGCCAGGTCTGACAGCACCGGCGACTGGAACAGATCACGCGCCGTCAGCGTCAATCCCAGATGACGCAAGCGTTCAACCATCCGTATCGCCAGCAGCGAATGACCACCCAGAGCAAAAAAGCTGTCATACCGGCTTATCTGCTCAATCCCCAGCAATTCACGCCAGATAGCCGCCAGCGCTATTTCTGTTTCTCCCTGGGGCGCGGCGTAAACTTGGTGGACAAAGGCTTCATTGTCTGGCGCCGGTAACGCTTGACGATCCAATTTACCGTTCGGCGTCAATGGCAGTGCATCCAGCCGTACAAAGGCCGCCGGCACCATGTAATCAGGCAACTGAATACTCAGATGTTCGCGTAAACGGTTAATCAACCCCTCATCGGCTTCCGCTACCACATAAGCCACCAGCCGTTTTTCCTGCCCTTCCCCTTGCGCCAATACCACCGATTCACTCACCTCCGGGTGTTCCACCAACCGGGATTCAATTTCCCCCGGTTCAATGCGGAAGCCCCGGATTTTAACCTGCTGGTCGTTACGGCCCAGGAATTCCAGATTGCCGTCCGGCAAATAACGGGCTAAATCCCCGGTGCGGTACATCCGGGCACCCGGCACATCACTAAACGGATCAATCAGGAACCGTTCCGCCGTCAAATCAGGGCGATTGAGGTAGCCACGCGCCACGCCCGCGCCTCCGATATAAATTTCCCCCACCACCCCCAACGGCGCCGGTCGACCATATTCGTCCAGTAAGTAAAGGCAGGTGTTGGCTATCGGACGGCCGATACTTTCAATAATCTGGTCGCCTCGCTGTATCGGCAGCCAGGCAGAATAGGTCGTCGTTTCAGAAGGTCCATAGAGATTACACAGCCGCTGTATTTGCGTGTCTTTGAAAATCTGTTCAATTAAGGCGCCTTTGAGCGGTTCCCCCGCCAGATTGACCGTATGAACCGACGCCATCAGCGCCCGAGCCTGCAATAACGGTTTCATCACGGACGGGACTGAGTTAATCAAGGTCACCGGCAGGGCCTGCTGCATCAATGACAGCGCATCCTCCACCAGATAAATCGCCGCGCCGCGAGATAACGGCATAAAACATTCGAAGATGGACAGGTCGAAATTCATCGACGTTGAGAACAGCACCTCGCGGATCTCTTCCGCCCCAAAAGCCTGCTTAGCCCAGTACAGGAAGTTAACCGTATTGCGGTGCTCAATCATCACCCCTTTTGGCGCCCCCGTGGAACCGGAGGTATAAATCACATAGGCCAGATGACGAGAAGTCAGCCCCGGTACCTGTGGATTACCATCCGGTTGTTCAGGCAAGGCATTCGGGTTCAGTACGGTCAGTCTGGTCAGCGCTTCCTCACCCAGTGCAACCCAGCCAGCTTCATCTGCCAGCACCACGGCCGGGGCGGCATCGGTCAAAATATGAGCCAGACGCGCGCCAGGATAAGCCGGGTCTAACGGCACATAAGCCCCGCCCGCTTTCATTACCGCCAGCAATCCCACCACCATTGCCGGTGAACGCGCCACACAAATCGCCACCCGTTGGTCAGGTGCGACGCCCAATGCGATAAGCTGATGGGCCAGACGGTTGGCACGGGCATTTAATTCGGCATAACTGAGGGTTTGCTCTTGATACACTAACGCTGTCGCGTCAGGGGTTTGCTCCACCTGTTGTTCAAATAATTGATGAATGCACAACGGGTCAGGATAAGGGGTTTCCGTGGCGTTCCAGGTTGTTAACAGCAGGGTACGCTCCGCTTCCGGCAGAATTTCCAACTGGCGTACCGGCATTTGCGGGGCCTGTTCCAGCGCTGTCGCCAAGCTCTCCAGCGCTTGCTGCATATAACCGCATAGGCTTTCCGGATCAAGCGACTGCACGACCTGAGCCGTCAGCCCTAGAGCATCGCCAAAATCCTCTACCGATAACATTAACGGATAGTTGGTCCGCTCCTGCGCGCCAAGAAACTCAATACCGCTCATCAAATCATCTGACATTACCGGCAAAGTATTATGCCGATAGTTCAATAAGCTATTAAACAGGGGTATCTCACCCTGTACGCCGCTACAACGCTGCGCCAGCGCCAATGACGCGTGTTCATGCGCCAGTAATCCGGCCAATCGAGTATGGGCGGTCTGTACACTCTCCCGTACTGGGGTTTCATCCATATCCAATCGCAACGGCAAGGTATTAATAAACAGCCCCATGCCATTGTCAGCCCCGTCTCCCGCCGCCATACGCCCAAACAACACAGTACCGAACACCACTTGATCTTGTCCGCTGGTACGCGCCAACACCTGCGCCCAGGCCAGATGACACAAGGCCGCCAGACTCACACTCAAACGTCGGGCCTGACTGCGCAAACGGTTATTTAGCTCAGGCGCCAGCATCCGGTGAGATTCAGCCACCTGCGAACCATCACGATGCACTTCCGTCAACCCGAACGGTAATGTGGGTTCATCTACCTCCGCTAACATGTCAGTAAAGAAACGGGTATGTTCCTCTTGACTCATCCCCAACCGGGCCTGCGCGATCAGATTACGGAAAGGCGCCGGCGCAGGCAGGCTCTCTTCCTGACCTGCCAGATACGCCTGTACTTCACGGTTCATCACTTCCATCGTTTCATGATCGCCAATCAGGTGATGCAACAATTGCAACAGGACCCAACGACCATCAGTTTCTTGTGCCGCCACAAAACGTAATAACGGAGCTTCCCTCAAATCAATACGATGCTGACGAGGATCAAAGCGCCGGGTTAACTGGTCACTGACCGAACCATCAACCGGGTTTAGTGTCAGTTCCGTCACCGATAAAGTGGCCTGACGCCAAACTACCTGCGCCGGGACTGACAATCCCTGCCAGAGAAAAGCGGTACGCAGAATATCGTGGCGATCAACCACCCGCTGAACCGCGGCCAGATAACGATCCAACAGCCCCCGGTCAGTAAAGGCCATCTGACTGAACAATAGATAGGGATCGCCTTCATTCTCTAGCAAATGGTGGAACAAAATGCCATCCTGCAATGGCGACAGGGCATAGATATCCTGAATATTGGTTATCCCTCCCGGCGCCTGCCCGACGATGCAGTCAATATCAGCTTGAGTCAAATCAATCAGCGGCAACATTGCCGGCGTCAACTCTGTGGTTGCTGGCGTAATGACGTTAGGCGGCACCTTCACAACCTGATGCTGTCCTAATGTTTGCGCCAAATCTGACAACACCGGCGACTGGAACAGATCACGCGCCGTCAGTGTCAATCCCAAGTGACGCAAGCGTCCAATCATACGTACAGCGAGCAACGAATGACCACCCAAGGCGAAAAAGCTGTCATCCCGACTTATCCGCTCAATGCCCAATAATTCACGCCAGATCGCCGCCAGCGCTATTTCTGTTTCTCCCTGTGGTTCAGCGTAAACCTGACGAGCAACAATTTCCTTGTCCGGCGCCGGTAAAGCCCGATGATCCAACTTACCGTTCGGCGTCAACGGAAAAGCATCCAGTCGCACAAAGGCCGTTGGCACCATGTAGTCAGGTAAAATGGCGCTCAAGTGAGTATGCAAGCTGTCTGCCAGCCCGTCATCCACTGATCCCACTACATAGGCCACCAGCCGTTTATTCTGACCTTCCCCCTGTACCAACACCGCCGCTTCACGCACCGTTGGGTGCTCGACTAACCGGGCCTCAATTTCTTTTGGTTCAATGCGGAAACCACGGATTTTAACCTGCTGATCGTTACGGCCCAGAAACTCCAGGTTGCCGTCCGGCAGATAGCGGGCCAAATCCCCGGTGCGGTACAGGCGGGCATCCGGGTTATTACTGAACGGATCGACAAGGAAACATTCGGCAGTCAATTCAGGCCGGTTAAGATAACCACAAGCCACCCCATCTCCGCCCACATAAATCTCTCCGACCACTCCCAGCGGCACCGGCTGACCATAAGCATCCAACAGATAAACCCGCGTGTTGGCTACCGGTCGGCCAATTGGGATGTTGGTCGCTCCCGGTGCGACTGCATTGATTCGATACGTTGCCGTAAAAGTGGTGCCTTCACTCGGCCCATAACCATTTAATAGCTGTTGTGGCGGATTCGTGCGCAGTACCTGACCGATGACATGGGGATCAAGGGCATCTCCGCCGACAATCAGGAGCCTTATCTGCGGCAAAACCGGGGACAGTTCTTCTGCCAGCTGGTTAAACAATCCGACGCTCAACCACAGAACAGTAATTCGTTGAATCTGTAGAACCTGTACAAACTCTAGCGGCGTTAGCAAAGTGACGTGATTAACAACCACTAACGAGCCGCCATTAAGTAACGGCGCCCAAACTTCAAACGTGCTGGCATCGAAAGCCGGGTTAGCGGCAAAGGCTACCCGGTCATCCGGTTCGATTTCAGCGTAGCCATTGTTGATCACCAGCCGGACCACCGCACGATGCGGCACCAAGACGCCTTTAGGTATCCCGGTCGAACCGGAGGTGTACATGATATAAGCCAACTCAGTGCTGGAACGCGGTAAGTCAAGGTTAAGGCGATCTTGCTCGTTGTCTGTCTCATCCGAGAGACGAAACAGCGGCACAGCCAGATCCGCCGGAATGTCCGCCTGTGTATCGGTAAGCAGCAATCTGGCGGAGCAATCACTTATCAGCCAGTTTTTCCGCTCATCCGGCACATTGGGATCTATCGGCACGTAAACAGCGCCGGCTTTGAGAATCGCCAATTGCGCCACTACCAGTTCCATTGAGCGAGCTAGCAAGAGCGCGACATGATCACCGGGACACACCCCTTGTTTGATTAGCTGACGAGCCAACCGGTTAGCGCGGGCATTTAATTCGGCATAACTAACGGTCTGATCTTCATACACTAATGCTGTCGCGTCAGGGGTTTTCTCCGCCTGTTGTTCAAACAACTGATGAATACATAATGCATCAGGATAGTTGGTTTCCGTGGCGTTCCAATTTTTTAACAACAACGTCTGTTCTGCTTCCGGCAGAATTTCCAATGTCCGAACAGCCATATCCGGGGCTTGCTCAAGAGCCTCCACCAGACTCTCCAGCGTCTGTTGCATATAACCGCATACCCGTTCCGACTCAAACGGTTGTACTACCTGAGCTGTCAGTCCCAGTGCATCGCCAAAATCTTCCACTGACAGCACTAACGGGTAGTTGGTTCGTTCCTGTATGCCAAGGAATTCAATACCGCCAATCAGTTCATCTGACGTTGCCGATAAGGCATTATGCCGGTAGTTCAACAGGGCGCTAAAGAGCGGCGTACCGCTGGCGACCCCACTGCAACGTTGAGCCAGCGCCAGTGACGCATGCTCATGCGCTAGTAATCCGGCGAGTCGAGTATGAGCAGTCTGTACACTCTCCCGCACCGAAGTCTCATCGATATTCAACCGCAATGGCAAGGTATTAATAAACAGCCCCATACCATTGTCGGCGCCATCCTCTGCCTGCATACGCCCAAACAGTACAGTGCCAAACACGACTTGCTCCTGACCACTGGTACGTGACAACACCTGTGCCCAGGCCAAATGACACAACGCCGCCAGACTGACGCCCAAACGCCGAGCCTGACCGCGCAAACGGGTATTCAACTCAGGCGCCAGCATCCGATGAGATTCCGTCACCTGTGAACCATCACGATGCACCTCCGTCAACCCGAATGGCAGCGTCGGTTCATCCACCTCCGCCAGCATCTCGGTAAAGAAACGGGTATGTTCCTCCTGACTCCCCCCCATCCGGGCCTGCGCCACCAAATTGCGGAAAGGTACCGGTGCCGGCAGGCTCTCCTCCTGACCAGTCAGATATGCCTGAACTTCTCGGTGCATCACTTCCATTGTTTCATGGTCGCCAATCAGGTGATGCAGCAATTGCAGCAAAATCCAGCGGCCATCAGTTTCCTGCGCCACGACAAAACGCAATAGCGGCGCTTCACTCAGGTCGAGACGATGCTGACGGGGATCAAAGCGCCGGATTAACTGCTCTCTGACCGGACCATCAACCGGGTTTAATGTCAGTTCAGTCACCGATAAAGCGGCCTGACGCCAGACCACCTGCGCCGGGACTGATAACCCTTGCCAGATAAAAGCAGTACGTAAGATATCGTGGCGATCAACCACTCGTTGCACCACCGCCAGATAACGATCCAACAGCGCCCGATCAGCAAAAGCCATTTGCCCCGTCAACAGATACGGATCACCTTCGTTTGCCAGTAAGTGGTGGAACAAAATACCGTCCTGCAACGGCGACAAGGCGTAGATATCCTGAATATTCGCGATCCCGCCCGGCACCTGTCCGACGATGCGGTCAATATCAGCCTGAGTTAAATCAATCAACGGCAACATCGCCGGCGTCAGGGCCATAGTTGCTGGCGTAATAACGTTAGGCGGTACTGCCACAGTCTGATGCTGCCCCAATGTTTGCGCCAGGTCTGACAGCACCGGCGACTGGAACAGATCACGCGCCGTCAGCGTCAATCCCAAGTGATGCAGGCGCTCAACCACCCGTATCGCCAGTAGCGAATGACCACCCAGAGCAAAAAAGCTGTCATACCGGCTTATCTGTTCAATCCCCAGTAATTCGCGCCAAATCGCCGCCAGCGCTATTTCTGTTTCTCCCTGAGGCGCTTCGTAAGCCTGACGGGCAAAAGCCTCATCGTCCGGCGCCGGTAGTGCGCGACGATCCAATTTACCGTTCGCCGTTAGCGGAAACGCATCCAGCCGCACAAAAGCTGACGGCACCATATAGTCAGGCAAAATAGCTTGCAGATGAGTACGCAGACTGTTCACCAGCCCGTCATGGGCTTCCGCCGCTACATAAGCTACCAGCCGTTTATCCTGCCCTTCCCCCCAAACCAACACCGCCGCCTCACGCACCGTTGGATGTTCTGCTAACCGGGCTTCAATTTCCCCTAGTTCAACGCGGAAACCACGGATTTTAACCTGCTGATCGTTTCGGCCCAGGAACTCCAGATTGCCGTCCGGCAGATAACGCGCCAAATCCCCAGTGCGATACAGGCGAGCATCCGGGTTATCACTGAACGGATCGGTCAGGAAACGCTCGGCGGTCAATTCAGGCCGGTTAAGATAACCACAAGCCACCCCATCGCCACCCACATAAATCTCTCCGACCACCCCCAGCGGCACCGGCTGACCATAAGTATCCAACAGATAAACCCGCGTGTTGGCTACCGGTCGACCGATCGGGATATTAGTCGCTCCCGGTGCGACCGCATTGATTCGGTACGTTGCGGTAAAGGTGGTGCCTTCACTTGGCCCGTAGCCATTTAATAGCTGTTGCGGCGGACTGGTGTTCAGTACCTGGCCGATAACATGGGGATCAAGGGCGTCTCCGCCGACAATCAGCAGCTTTATCTGCGGCAAAACCAGTGACAGTTCCGCTGCCAGACGGTTAAACAACCCGACACTTAACCACAGAACCGTTATTTGCTGAATCTGTAAAGCTTCTACAAACGCCTGCGGCGTCAGCAAAGTGGCATGATCAACAACCACTAATGCGCCGCCATTCAGCAACGGCGCCCAAACTTCAAACGTGCTGGCGTCAAAAGCCGGGTTAGCGGCAAAGGCCACCCGGTCATCCGGTTCGATTTCAGCATAACCATTATTGATAACCAGCCTGACTACCGCACGATGCGGTACCAAAACCCCTTTCGGAGTTCCGGTAGAACCGGAGGTGTACATGATATACGCTAATTCGGTGCTGGAACGCGGTAAGTCAAGGTTAAGATGATCTTCTTCACGACCCGTATCTGCCTCATCCGAGAGGAGAAACAGCGGCACCGCCAGATCCGCCGGAATATCCGCCTGTGTATCAGTGAGCAGTAATCTGGCGGAACAATCACTTATCAGCCAGTTTTTCCGCTCATCCGGCACACTGGGATCAATCGGCACATAAACGGCTCCGGCTTTAAGAATCGCTAATTGGGCTACCACCAGCGCCATCGAACGCGCTAGCAGAAACGCGACATGATCACCGGGGCACACCCCCTGTTCGATGAGTTGACGAGCTAACCGATTGGCGCGAGTATTCAGTTCCATATAACTGAAAGTGTTATCTCCCGCTATCAATGCTATTGCCTCTGGGTTTTTCTCCACCTGTCGTTCAAACAACTGATGAATGCATAACGCCTCTGGATACGCGGTTTCAGTCGCGTTCCAAGTTTCCAGCAACAACCGACGTTCAGCCTCAGGCAACAAATTAAGCTGCCCTACAGGAATTTCATCACTCACCCTTTTTGATGACGCCAGCACCTGCAAATGTTCGCTCATCCGCAGAATAACTTCCGGGTTCAGGCGATTTTCATCATAGATCCAGCGGAAACCACCCTGCGCATTGATCTGCAACGTCAGCAATTCGCCGGATACCGCCTGATCACACGATTGGTCATCCTGTATCACAGAAACGGCGATCTGCCACGGCCGACTTGTTCTTAATTCAGGGATAGCCCGCAGTGAAGGAGAGCGGGCGAGAAGATCACGACTAAATGTGCGGTGCCGCGCCAATCGGATAAGCTCGTTATCCATCCAATCAGCTACCACAGACCACGGCTTATCAAACGCCGCCTCAACAACCATCGGCGCCACCGATGACAACCCGGTCAATATCTCTGATTTATCTTCTGCCCCATTCACACACCAGCCGATTTGGAACTCAGTCTGATGAGTCAAACGCGCAAGATAGATAACGAATACCTGCAACAGTGCCTGTAATGGATCTTCTCCAGCGTTTTTTAGCAATGAAGGCTGCCAGGGGCTGATTCCCCAGCGGGGTTCTGTCGGCTTCCCAATCATTTCAAAAGGCAACTGGAGTGGTTGCAACGCGGCAAGACGCTCGTACCAAAATGATTCACTGGGTGCGAGTGTTTGAAGGGTCTCTTTTACATTCTGCGCTTGTTGCGAGGAGAGTAAAGGAAGCTGTTTGCCCAGTCTCAGTTCCGATACATCGGCAAGCTCTCTGGCAGACAACAACTGCCCTTCAAGGGTGGCGAATCCCCCAATCCGCACATCCTCACTGCCGGTCGTCACCTGCCAGGCATCCTCCTCCACACTCATCAACGTACCGGGTACCCCCTCGGAGCTCGTGTTCAACCGCTCAAGCCAGGAAATTTGTACCGGACCCTGCCTCAGTAACAGTTTCGGGCAACCCAATGGATTTAAATAATTCTCCCCAAAATCTAATGCCCGCACTAAAGCTGACAAGACTTCTCCCGACTGCTCCCAACACAAATATCCCCCCCAATCGGGGCGACATGACCGAGCATAAAAACTCCGTTGCGAGAGATCCTGAGGATAAGTCGCCAGTGCGTCGCAACCCAGATTTTTCAGTAGTTCGACAAATCCTTTCTGAGCCGCCTGGTAACATTTCAGATTCAATGAGAAAGCGTTATCCTGTTCTTCAATCGATACCGGCCATTGCACAGCAATATCGCCGGTATCCACACCGCCTTCAATACAGTGCCAGGAAATAGCGTAATGAGTCTCCCGAGCTAACAACGCCCAGGAGGTTGCATGGCTACCTGCATAGCGAGGCAGGGGACTATTATGATAATTAAAGGCGCCGCCGCGAATTTGTTCAATTAATGACACCGGCAGGATGATGGGGTTGACGATTGAGAAAAGCCAATCGACAGGCTGTGACGTGATGTGTTCTTGTAATGCGTCAACCGAGTTCACACAAACAATCCCTTGTTGGGCAGCCCACGTTTGTAAAACACTATCAGTAGATAGCACGGCTTGTATGGTATGCCCAGCCGCCAGAATTTGTTCGGCGCAGAACACCGCAAGGGTCGTTCCCCCCACCACAACGCATATTCGTGATGGAATCGATGTATCATACGTATTGTGAGTTATATTTTCATATGATATCTGAGAGAGAGCTTGGTCTTTAAGAACATTTCCCGCTGTAGCAATGTTACCTTTCATCTATTACCTCAACGAATCTGTTAGAAATTTGAAAACTGTCATACCCGACAGCCATCACCAATATTTCTTTCTTACTTCTTGCCCCCAAGAAATAAAATCGGATGTATCCGACATCAATTTAAGATATTCAAAAACCGTACTATTAATCGATTAACAACGGCCAATTAGTCATTTTTTTACGCTAATATCTCTAATAACCAAACAAATAATCAGCCTTAATTACACAAATAAAACATTCTATTTTTATTCTTATAAGGACATTATTACATCCAATACCGCAAAGAAACATTACAAATTACAATTAATATCACCATGTATTATTTCATAATAATAAAACAATGTGATATGTATAATAATCAACTCAATAAAATATTGATTGTAACGAGATGCGTTCCAATGAGATCGTTTTGTGATGTTATTTTTCTGATACCCTGCGACACTTACCGGCATACGGTGCAATATGGGGTAAAGTTTAATATTATTCAATTAAATACCACTCCCAGTATGACTATTTTACTTGCTATTCTTTGCCATAGAGAACGAGGCGAATTACCCTTCACATATTACGTGTACACATCTGGCTCTCCGCACTGTCCGTATTTGCTGTTCATTTATAAAAAGGATCAGCATCAATCACGCCTAATAGGTAGAATTTTAATTATCACGGGCATTTAAAATAAACCCAATATATTCAGAAGTGAAATCATGAAATTAAGGCTAATTAAACTAGCCTATATCACCACCAAAAAACACATTACCATGATTACACCTTCGATTATTTTCTCATAATTATCTATTACAATAAATATTCCCAACAATAACACTACAATTAAAGATATAATTTTGATGCCGAGGCAATCAACAAAACAAAATAAAATCAACAATAAAATCCGCTTGAGATCACACAATATAAAATAGCAACAATAATAACAAAGAAACCTAAAAAATAACTTATATGGGAATGATAAATTCCCTTATTCTATTTTAATGCATAAAAAATCCGGTATAATAAATACATACCGGATTATCACACTAGAACTAAATAATTGAGTACTTCCTTAATATATCAGTATTACGAAGCCTCCTCGTCATAGTTGATTGCCAACGCCCTATTCAAAATCTGAGCTAAAGCGGTTTTATTTTTATCATCCTCCAATAAACTAAAATGGTTACCCGGAGTAGCAATCAACTGAAGTGAAGTATCAGATACTATCTGCGCCCAACCCAAAGACGGTTCTATATTTACAGGTTCTGGCTTTTCATCCACCACAAAAGAAACAGCAGGAGAAGGTTCTACCGCATAGAACTGATGCAGCGTTATCGCTAATGCCGGCGGCTCATAATCCGCAACGATTTGTGTGTAACGTTCAATCTGCCGCCAACATTTTGCAATCACATCAGCACACAGGTTTGCTGGATATAACGCCAATTCTTGCGCCGCGGCAATAAACTGAACCAAATCCAGCTCATCAATTCGCCGATATAACGCCGCAATCTCTTCTTTACACGCCTCCTCTGACTGCCGGGCCAACTCAGTAAAGAAATGGTGTGTGGATTGCATGGCCTCTTTGCCAAAATAATGAGGCGCAGGCGTATCAATCAGTCCCAGGAAATTGACCCGCTCACCAGAGCTCAAAAGCTGTTGAGCAATGGCATAAGCCAATATCCCACCAGAAGAATAGCCGCTTATCCGGTATGGACCTGCCGGTTGAACGGCTTTCATTAAGGCGATCATTCTGGCTGCCTGCTCTTCCATCGTTAACATCGGTTCTTCACTGATGGATGGCCAAGGTAGCGCATAAATCGGGTAGCCCGACGGGATATGTTGAGCCAGCCCGAAGACATAAGAATAATCACCCATGCCACTGGGAACAAAGAACAGCGGCAATCCTGCTCCATCAGGTCGCACCGATATAGCGCTGCTTTGCGGCTGAGACAATAAATCTGAGGTGATTTTTGCAGTCAATTCGGCCAGAACCGGGAATTGGAACAAAGTATTCAGTGTAAAAATCAATCCTCGGCCAGCGGCAAGATTCATCATTCGCATAGCAAGCAATGAGTGACCGCCCAACGCGAAGAAATTGTCATACCGGCTAACCTGCTCAATCCCTAGCAATTCACACCAAATCTCTGCTAATACGGTTTCCTTTTCGCCTTGTGGCGCCTCGTAAGCCTGACGAGCAAACGCTTCACTGTCCGGCTCCGGTAACGCATGACGATCCAACTTACCGTTTGGCGTCAATGGAAAAGCGTCCAGACGCACAAAGGCTGACGGCACCATATAGCCAGGCAAAATGGCGCTCAGGTAGGTACGCAAACTATTCGCCAGCCCCTCATCCGCTTGCGCCGCCACATAAGCCACCAAGCGTTTATCCTGCCCTTCACCCAACGTCAGCACCACAGCTTGACTTACCGCAGGATGCTCCACCAACCGGGCCTCAATTTCACCCGGTTCAACTCGGAAGCCGCGAATTTTCACCTGATGATCATTACGCCCTAGGAACTCCAAGTTGCCATCCGGCAAGTAGCGAACCAAATCCCCAGTGCGATACATCCGTACATTTGGATTATCGTCAAACGGATCAATCAGGAAGTATTCAGCGGTCAGTTCAGCACGGTTGAGATAACCCCGCGCCACACCCGCTCCCCCAATATACAATTCTCCCACCGCGCCTAACGGTACTGGCTGCCCCTGAACGTCGAGCAGGTAAACACGGGTATTCGGCAGCGGACGACCAATGATATTGGCCTGCCCCATCCCCTCGCTTAGGCAGGATGTCGTTGTAGTAATCGTAGCTTCTGTCGGACCATAGCAATTAACCAGAACAGGGTTTTCACCGTGAGTCGATAGCCAACGTTGTAATTCATGATCAGGTATCGCTTCCCCACCAATGCAAATAATTCTTACGCCCTGATAGATATCGTCTTCATTAACATTTGATATTATCCGCCAGAATTGAGCGGGTATCGCAATGTAGGTAATTTTATAAGACTCGCACAGACGCCAGAACTCCTGCGCACTCAGGAGCCACTGATCTGTTCTCAGAACTAATTGTGCTCCCAGTGTTATTGCGCAAAATATTTCTGATGCACAAACGTCAAAAGAGGGGTTGCAAAATTGTAATATACGGTCAGATGCGTTAAGCAGCCACTTCATGTTCAACGAAGTAATTTGACTAACCAGTTGCCTATGTTCAACCATCACCCCCTTTGGCGTGCCGGTCGAACCGGAGGTGTAAATCACATACGCCAGATGCCGAGAGGTCAATTCCGTTACCTGTGGATTGCTGTCTGGCTGATCAGGCAATGTATTCGGATCAAGCACTGTCAGCCCGGTCAGCACGTTCTCGCCCAACGTTGTACGTCCAACGGCATCAGCCAACAAAATAACCGGTGAAACATCGTCCAAAATATGTGATAGACGTTCGCCCGGATAATCCGGGTCCAGCGGCACATAAGCCGCGCCTGCTTTCAGCGCCGCCAACAATCCCACTACCATCGCCGGTGAACGGGTCACGCAAATCGCCACCCGCTGGTCCGGTTCTACACCTAGCGCAATTAGCTGATGGGCCAACCGATTAGCGCGGGCATTCAATTCGGCATAACTAAGAGCTTGCTCCTCATACACTAACGCTGTCGCGTCCGGGGTTTGCTCTACCTGTTGTTCAAATAATTGATGAATACATAGCGGGTTAAAATACGAGGTTTCCGTCGCATTCCAAGTGTTCAACAGCAACGTACTCTCTGTTTCAGGCAGAATGTTCAATGTCCGTACCGGCGTTTCCGGGGTCTGTTCCAGCGCCGCCGCCAAGCTCTCCAGCGCCTGTTGCATATAGCCACATACCCGTTCAGGCTCAAACGGCTGGATCACTTGAGCCGTCAGCCCCAGTGCGTCACCAAAATCTTCCACCGACAAGGCAAACGGATAGTTGGTAAACTCCTGCGCCCCAAGGAATTCAACGCCGTCCAGCGTTCCGTCCAAAGGATCAGGCTGATCATTATGCCGGTAGTTCAACAAAGCGCTAAACAGTGGAATGCCATCCAACACCCCGCTACAACGCTGGGCCAGCGCCAGTGAGGCATGTTCATGTTCCAACAATCCCGCTAACCGGCTATGTACTGCCTGTACACTATCACGCACCGGCGTATCATCCATATCCAGTCGCAACGGCAAGGTATTGATAAACAGCCCCATGCCGCTGTCAACCCCTTTCGCCACCGCCATGCGTCCAAATATTACGGTACCGAACACCACCTGTTCCTGTCCGCTGGTACGCGACAATACCTGCGCCCAAGCCAAATGACATAAAGCCGCCAGACTCACCCCCAAACGCCGGGCTTGACCACGCAAGCGGTCATTCAGCTCAGGGGCCAGCATTCGCTGCGATTCCGTCACCTGCGAGCCATCACGATGCACCTCCGTCAATCCGAACGGCAGCGTAGGTTCATCCACCCCGGCTAACATGTCGGAAAAGAAACGGATATGCGCTTCCTGACTTACCCCCAACCGGGCCTGCGCCACCAAATTGCGGAAAGGCGTCGGCGTTGGCAGGCTCTCCTCCTGCCCGTCCAGATAAGCCTGGACTTCACGATTCATCACGTCCAACGTGGTATGGTCGCCAATCAGATGATGCAATAATTGCAGTACAATCCAACGGCCATCGGTTTCCTGTGCTATCACAAAGCGTAATAACGGGGCTTCGTTCAGGTCTAAACGATGGTGACGGGGATCAAAACGCTCAGCCAATTGCCCGCTAACCGGTCCATCGGCTGGGTTTAGTGTCAGCTCAGTCACCGACAAGGATGCCTGACGCCAAACCACTTGGGCGGGCACTGACAATCCTTGCCAGATAAAGGCAGTACGCAGGATATCGTGTCTATTAACTACCTGTTGCACCGCCGCCAGATAACGATCCAGCACAGTCCGCTCAGTAAAGACCATCTGACCGGTTAATAAATAGGGGTCCCCTTTGTTTGCTAGTAGATGATGGAACAAAATACCGTCCTGCAATGGCGACAGGGCATAGATATCCTGAATATTAGCAACCCCGCCCGGCACTTGCCCGACGATGCGGTCAATGTCGATTTGGGTCAAATCAATTAGCGGCAACATTGCCGGTGTCAGCGTCGTAGTTGCCGGGGTGATCACGTTACCCGGCACGATTACGGCCTGATGCCGCCCCAACGTTTGCGCCAAATCTGACAGCACCGGAGACTGGAACAGATCACGCGCCGCCAGTGTCAACCCCAATTGACGCAAGCGTTCAATCATCCGTACAGCAAGCAGTGAATGGCCGCCCAACGCAAAGAAGCTGTCATGCCGACTAACCTGTTCAATCCCCAGTAATTCACGCCAAATCGCCGCTAATGTCATTTCCGTTTCGCCTTGCGGCGCTACGTAAGCCTGACGAGCGACGGCTTCACTGTCCGGTGCCGGTAGCGCCCGACGATCCAGCTTACCGTTCGGCGTCAACGGAAACGCATCCAACCGTACAAAGGCTGACGGCACCATATAGTCAGGCAAAATTTTGCTCAGGTAAGCACGCAAACTATTCACCAACCCGTCATCCGCAGGCGCTACCACATAGGCCACCAGCCGTTTGTCCGGCCCATCACCTAGCGCCGATACCGCCGCCTCACGCACCGCCGGATGCTCCACCAGACGCGCTTCAATTTCTCCCGGTTCAATGCGGAACCCTCGGATTTTCACCTGCTGGTCATTACGGCCGAGGAATTCTAGATTACCGTCCGGTAGGTAACGGGCCAAATCCCCGGTGCGGTACATGCGCGCATCAGGTTCATCACTGAACGGATCGATCAGGAAACGTTCGGCGGTTAACTCAGGACGATTGAGATAACCTTGAGCGACCCCATCGCCACCGACATAAATTTCACCGATCACACCCGGCGGCACCAGCTGACTATACGCATCCAGCAAATAAACCCGTGTATTCGCTATTGGCCGGCCAATAGGTATCCGGCTCGCTCCCTGCGGTAACGCCTCGATAGGATACATGGTGGTAAAAGTGGTCCCTTCACTCGGACCATAGGCTTGCAAGAGTTGTTGTGGAGGACGATTATCCAGAACCTGAGCAATCACCTGTAAATCGGGGATATCTCCCCCGAAAATTAGGATCTTAATTTGCGGAAGAATGGGAGATAACTCTGCCGCCAACCGGTTAAACAACCCGATAGTCAGCCATAAAACTGTGATGCGGCGCTCCTGTAAAGTCAGCACTAACTCCTGTGGCGTCAATAAGGTGGCGCGGTCGATAACCACTAAAGCACCACCGTTAAGCAACGGCGCCCAAACTTCAAACGTGCTGGCATCGAAAGCCGGATTAGCCGTAAAAGCAACCCGATCCTCCGGTCCGATGTTGGCATAGCCATTATTGATAACCAGCCGAACCATAGCGCGATGCCGCACTAAAACCCCTTTGGGTGTGCCGGTAGAGCCGGAGGTGTACATGATATACGCCAATTCTGTGCTGGAACGCGGCACATCAGGGTTGATACGATCTTGCTCTCTGTTCGCACTTTTCTCATTCGAGAGACGCAACAGCGGAATCGGCAAGTTAGCCGGAATATCAATCCGTGTATCGGTAAGCAGCAACCGAGCGGAACAATCACTTATCAGCCAATTTTTCCGTTCATCCGGCATACTGGGATCAACCGGCACGTAAACAGCACCGGCTTTGAGAATCGCCAATTGAGCCACCACCAGTTCCATCGAGCGCTCTAACAGGATTGCAACATGGTCATCTGACCGAATTCCCTGTTCAATTAGTTGATGGGCCAATCGGTTAGCACACGTATTCAGTTCCGCATAGCTTAAGGTTTTATCTCCCGCTATCAGCGCCGTCGCCTCCGGGGTTTTCTCTACTTGCCGCTCAAACAATTGATGAATACATAACGCGTCAGGATAAGCGGTTTCCGTGGCGTTCCAAGTTTCCAGCAACAGTGTGCGTTCTGTTTCGGGCAGGATGTTCAAGGCGCGTATCGGTGTCTCCGGCGCTTGCTCCAAAGCTTCCACCAGACTCTCCAGCGCCTGCTGCATATAACCGCACAGGTTTTCCGGATCAAACGGCCGCACTACCTGAGCCGTCAGTCCCAAAGATTCGCCAAAATCCTCCACCGACAGCACAAATGGGTAGTTGGTTCGCTCCTGTGCGTCAAGAAATTCAATACCGCTGATCAGTTCATCTGACGTTGCCGACAAAGCATTGTGCCGATAGTTCAACAGTGCGCTAAAGAGCGGAGTACCGCTGGCAACCCCACTGCAACGTTGAGCCAGCGCCAGTGAAGCATGCTCATGCGCCAATAATCCGGCCAGTCGGGTATGGGCGGCCTGCACGCTGTCCCGCACTGGGGTCTCATCGATATCCAGCCGCAACGGCAAGGTATTGATAAACAATCCCATGCCATTGTCAGCACCCTCACCCGCCTGCATACGCCCAAACAGCACCGTACCAAACACGACACTCGGCTGACCACTGGTACAGGACAACACCTGCGCCCAGGCCAAATGACACAGCGCCGCCAGACTGACGCCCAAACGCCTAGCCTGACTACGCAAACGGTCATTTAGCTCAGGAACCAACATCCGGTGAGATTCCGTCACCTGTGAACCGTTACGATGCACCTCCGTCAATCCAAACGGCAACGTGGATTCATTCACCTCCGCCAACATCTCGGTAAAGAAGCGGGTGTGTTCTTCCTGACTGACACCCAACCGGGCCTGCGCCACCAGATTGCGGAAAGGAACCGGCGCCGGCAAGCTCTCTTCCTGTCCCATCAGATACGCCCGGACTTCGCGGTGCATCACTTCCATCGTTTCATGATCGCCAATCAAGTGATGATGCAATTCCAGTAACAGCCAACGACCATCCGTTTCTTGAGCGATAACAAAACGCAGTAACGGGGCTTGGCTCAGGTCAAGTCGATAGTGAGCGGGATCAAAACGCCGGGTTAACTGGTCACTGACCGGACCGTCAGCCGGGTCCAGAACCAGTTCAGTCACTGACAATGGCGCCTGACGCCAGACCACCTGCGCCGGCATTGACAATCCTTGCCAAATAAAGGCGGTACGCAGGATATCGTGCCGATCAATGGTCCGTTGAATCGCCGCCAGATAACGATCCAACAGCGCCCGGTCAACAAAGACCATCTGGCTGACTAACAGATACGTATCACCTTCATTCTCCAGCAGATGATGGAACAAAATACCATCCTGCAATGGCGACAATGCATAAATATCCTGAATATTCGCCACCCCGCCCGGTACCTGTCCGACGATGCGGTCAATGTCAGACTGAGTTAAATCAATCAGCGGCAACATCGCCGGTGTCAGCACCGTTGTATCCGATGTAATACCGTTGTCAGGCCCCCGGATTTCATCATGCTGAACCAGAGACTGCGCCAGAACACGGAGTGTTGGATGTTGGAATAGCGTTTGTACCGATACGCCCAGACCGATACGCCGCAATCGTTCAATCATGCGCACAGCGAGCAATGAATGGCCGCCTAGAGCAAAGAAGCTGTCATGCCGACTAATCTGCGCAACATCCAGCAATTCACACCAGACAGCCGCCAGCATCGTTTCTATCTTCCCTTGCGGAGCCTCATAGACCTGACGGGCAAACGCCGCCTCCTCCGGTGCCGGCAATGCCCGGCGATCCAACTTGCCATTCGGTGTCTGCGGGAAGCTATCCAGCCGCACAAAGGCCGCCGGTATCATATAGTCCGGCAAAACTGCGCGCAGGTGTTCACGTAAATCAGCAGTCAATCTCTCATACGCTTGTGCCGCTACGTAAGCCACCAGCCGTTTGCCCAGCTCATCATCCAGCGCCAGCACCGCCGCTTCTTGTACCGCCGGGTGTTCCACCAGCCGAGTTTCAATTTCCCCCAGTTCAACCCGGAAGCCGCGAATTTTAACCTGTTGGTCGTTACGACCGAAGAATTCCAGCTCACCGTTCGGCAGATAACGCGCTAAATCCCCAGTGCGATACATTCGCGCATTGGACGTCGGACTAAAGGAATCCGGTACAAAACGTTCCTCGCTCAGTGTCAGCCGATTCAGATAACCCCGTGCCACACCTACGCCGCCAATATACATTTCACCCACGCAGCCCAATGGCACAGGTTGGCTGTATTTGTCCAACAGATAGACACGAGTATTTCTAATCGGTCGACCGATAGAACGATCATCTGCCGGGGATACTATTTCTTTACAGGTCGCCGTCACGGTATTTTCCGTCGGACCGTAGGCGTTCAATAACTGAGGTCGGCGGCCTTCCTGTCTAAACCAGTCCTGAATAGCGTTCTTTTTAACTGCCTCACTGCCAATGATGATCAACCGGAGACACGCCGGCAACGATAATCCGTTGTCTCTGGCCGCCAGTTCAGACCAGAATAAGGTCGGCAGAAACATCACCGTGATACGGCTTTGCCGGGCTAAAGCAATAAATTCCGCCATTGAAGCCAGCCAGCTATCATCACGAATCACCAGCGTGGCGCCGCTGCATAATGACGAGAAGCACTCTTCCACTGAAACATCAAACGCAAAAGCAGCAAATTGCAACACCCG
The DNA here is from genome assembly GCF_001684335.1 of Photorhabdus namnaonensis. GTDB lineage: Bacteria > Pseudomonadota > Gammaproteobacteria > Enterobacterales > Enterobacteriaceae > Photorhabdus > Photorhabdus namnaonensis. The sequence continues at coordinate 57,755 of NZ_LOIC01000086.1, read as the reverse complement.
GTCTTGCGCGGTGATGACATAGGGTTCATTAACCCCCAGATAACGTTGATACACCGCCTGATGTTCTACCATCACCCCTTTCGGCTGCCCGGTTGAACCGGAGGTGTAAATCACATAAGCCAGATGCTGTGGCGTCAATGCGGTCACTAATGGATTGCTGTTCGGTTGGTCAGGCTGGATATTCGGATCAATTACCGTCAGCCCGGCCAACGCCTCGCCACCCAGTGCGGCCTGTCCGATCGCATCAGCCAAGACCACTGATGGGGCTGTGTCATGCAGGATATAGGTCAGGCGCTCCTCCGGGTAAGTTGGGTCCAGCGGCACATAAGCGCCGCCGGCTTTCAACACCGCCAACAACGCCGCCACCATCGCTGGTGAGCGTGCCACGCAAATCGCTACCCGTTGCTCCGGTGTTACGCCAAACGCAATCAGTTGATGGGCCAATCGGTTGGCGCAAGCATTTAATTCGGCATAACTCAGTGTCTGCTCTTGATACACCAGTGCCGTGGCCTGCGGGGTTTTCTCCACTTGTTGTTCAAACAACTGATGAATACATAACGCCTCAGGATACGGGGTCTCCGTGACGTTCCAGGTTTCCAGCAACAATGTGCGTTCCGTTTCAGGCAGGATGTTCAGTACCCGTACCGGCGTCTCAGGGGCCTGCTCAAGGGCCGCTACCAAACTCTCCAGCGCCTGCTGCATATAATCGCATAGACTTTCCGGATCAAACGGTTGCACCACATGAGCAATCAACCCCAATGTAGCGCCATCGTCCTCCACCGACATCCCGAAAGGGTAGTTAGTGCTCTCCTGTTCGCCCAGGAATTCAATCCCCTCCATCGTTTCATCCAAAGGAGCTGACTGATCATTATGGCGGTAGTTCATCAGGGCGCTAAAGAGCGGCGTACCGCTGGCAACCCCACTGCATCGTTGAGCCAGCGCCAGTGAGGCATGTTCATGTTCCAACAATCCCGCCAGCCGGGCATGTACTGTCTGTACACAATCCCGTATCGGCGTATCATCGATGTCCAGCCGTAGCGGCAGGGTATTAATAAACAACCCCATCCCACTATCAGCCCCTTCTCCCGCGGTCATGCGCCCAAACAGCACGGTGCCAAACACCACTTTCTCCTGACCACTGGTACGCGACAATACCTGCGCCCAAGCCAAATGAAACAACGCCGCCAGACTGACGCCCAAACGCCGAGCCTGACTACGCAGACGGTCATTCAAACTGGCCGTCAACAGTCGATGGGACGCTATCTCCTGAGATCCGTCACGATGCACATCCGTCAGCCCGAACGGCAGCGTTGGCTCATCCACCTCCGCTAGCATCTCAGTAAAGAAACGGGTATGCGCTTCCTGATCTCCCCCTAATCGGGCCTGAGCTACCAGATTGCGGAACGGTACCGGGTCAGGCAAGCTATCCCCTTGTCCGGCAAGGTACGCCTGCACTTCACGGTTCATCACTTTCATTGCGGTATGGTCGCCAATCAGGTGATGCTGCAATTCCAGTAACAACCAGCGGCCATCGGTCTCCTGTGCCGCCACAAAACGCAACAGCGGGGCCTGACTCAAATCGAGACGATAATGACGGGGGTTAAAACGTTGAACGAGTTGATCACAAATCGGGCCATCAGCCGGGTTCAGCGCCAGCTCAGTCACCGACAAGGATGCCTGACGCCAAACTATCTGAGCCGGTACTGACAACTCTTGCCAAATAAAGGCGGTACGCAGAATATCGTGACGAGCAATCACCTGTTGTACCGCCGCCAAATAACGGTCTAACAGAGAGCGATCAGCAAAGGCCATCTGACTGACCACCAGATAGGGATCGCCTTCGTTTGCCAATAAGTGGTGGAACAAAATACCGTCCTGCAATGGCGACAGGGCATAGATATCCTGAATATTAGTCATCCCGCCCGGCACCTGCCCGACGATACGGTTAATCTCAGCCTGAGTCAGATCAATCAGCGGCAACATTTCTGGGGTAATTTTCGTCGTCGCTGGCGTAATCACATTCGGCGGCACCGCCATAACCGGTTGCCGCCCCAGTGTTTGTGCTAATTCAAACAACACAGGCGACTGGAACAGGTCACGCACCGCCAGCGTCAACCCTTGGTGACGCAAGCGTTCAACCATCCGTACAGCGAGCAACGAGTGGCCGCCTAACGCAAAAAAGCTATCATACCGGCTGACCTGTTCGATCCCCAGTAATTCATGCCAGATTGCCGCCAGCGCTATTTCCGTTTCTCCTTGCGGCGCAGCATAAACCTGACGAGCCAAGGCTTCATTGTCCGGCGCCGGCAATGCCCGGCGATCCAGCTTACCATTCGGGGTCAGTGGAAACCCATCCAGACGCACAAAGGCTGTCGGCACCATGTAATCCGGTAGAATGGCGCTCAGGTGATCACGCAGACTCATCGCCAGCTCCTCATGAGCTTCCGCCGCCACATAGGCCACCAACCGTTTTTCCGGCCCATCGCCTAACGCCAACACCGCCGCCTCTCGCACCGCCGGATGCTCCGCCAGACGATTCTCAATTTCCCCCGGTTCAATGCGGAAGCCACGGATTTTAACCTGTTGGTCATTACGACCCAGAAACTCCAAATTGCCATCCGGCAGATAACGGGCTAAATCCCCGGTCCGATACATGTGCGCATCCGGTTGATCACTAAAGGGATCTGTCAGGAAACGTTCAGCAGTTTGGTCAGGGCGATTAAGATAGCCACAGGCCACTCCATCTCCCCCCACATAAATCTCACCAATCGCACCTGACGGTACCGGCTGACCATAAGCATCCAGCAGATAAATACGTGTATTGGCTATCGGCCGACCAATGGGGATGCGAGTCACTCCCTGCGCTAATGCCACAATAGGATACATGGTGGTAAACGTGGTTCCCTCACTCGGACCATAAGCCTGCAATAATTGTTGCGGCGGACGATTATCCAGAACCTGAGCAATCACATGTAAATCGGGGACATCGCCACCGAAAATCAGGATCTTAATCTGCGGCAGAACCGGGGATAACTCCGCCGCCAACCGGTTAAACAACCCGATAGTCAGCCACAGAACCGTGATCTGGCGGGCCTGTAAAACCCGCACTAACTCCTGTGGTGTTAATAACGTGGCGCGGTCAATAACCACTAATGCCCCGCCATTGAGTAACGGCGCCCAGACTTCAAATGTGCTGGCATCGAAAGCGGGATTAGCTGTAAAAGCAACCCGATCATCCTGACCAATTTCGGCATAACCATTATTGATAACCAGCCGGGCCACCGCACGATGGGGTACTAACACCCCTTTTGGGGTACCGGTGGAACCAGAGGTGTACATGATATACGCTAAATCAGCGCTGGAACGCGGGAAATCAGGGTTGAGGCAATCTTCCTCTCTGTTCATATCTGTCTCATCAGAGAGACAAAACAGCGGAACCAAGAGGCCGACAGGAATCTCGGATTGTTCATCAGTAATCAGCAATTTAGCTGAGCAGTCATTTATCAACCAGTTTTTCCGCTCATCCGGCGCACTGGGATCAACCGGCACGTAAACGGCACCGGCCTTAAGAATAGCCAATTGAGCTACCACTAGTTCTATTGATCGCTCTAGCAGAAGCGCAATATGATCACCGGGACGAACCTCTTGTTCGATTAACTGATGAGCTAGCCGGTTAGCACGGGTATTCAGTTCTGTATAGCTTAGGGTCTTATCGCCTGCTATCAGCGCCGTCGCCGTTGGAGTTTTCTCCACCTGTTGTTCAAACAACTGCTGGATACATAACTGTTCAGGATAGACGGTCTCCGTGGCGTTCCAAGTTTCCAGCAACAAGGTACGCTCCGCTTCCGGCAGAATATCCAATACCCGAACAGGCATTTCCGGGGTTTGCTCCAGCGCTGCCGCCAGACTCTCCAGCGCCTGTTGCATATAACCGCATAGGCTTTCCGGATCAAACGGTTGCACGACTTGAGCCGTCAGCCCCAGAGTAGAACCGCCATCCTCTACCGACAGCACAAACGGATAGTTAGTGCGCTCCTGTTCGCCGAGGAATTCAATCCCGGCCATTGTTTCATCCAAAAGATCTGGCTGCTCATTATGGCGATAGTTCAACAGGGCGCTAAAGAGCGGCGTACCGCTGTCAACCCCACTGCATTGTTGAGCCAGCGCCAACGGGGCATGTTCATGCTCCAACAATTCAGCCAGTCGCAAATGCGCCTCCCGCACACTGTCCCGTACCGGGGTCTCATCCATATCCAGCCGCAACGGCAGGGTATTGATGAACAATCCCATTCCTTCCCCCACGGCCATGCGCCCAAACAGGACGGTACCAAACACTACTTTCTCCTGTCCGCTGGTACGCGATAACACTTGCGCCCAGGCCAGATGACACAACGCCGCCAGACTGACACCCAAACGCCGGGCCTGACTGCGCAGACGGTCATTTAACTCAGGAGCTAACATCCAGTGAGATTCCGTCTTCTGAGATCCATCACAATGCACACCTGTCAGCCCAAACGGCAACGTTGGCTCATCCACTGCCGCCAACATATCGGTGAAGAAACGGGTATGCGCCGCCTGACTCACTCCCAACCGGGCCTCGGCCACCAGATTACGGAACGGCACCGGCGCAGGCAAATGCTCCCCCTGTCCGGCAAAATAGGCTCGCACTTCACGGTGCATCACTTCCATCGTTTCGTGGTCGCCAATCAAGTGATGCTGTAATTCCAGTAAGAACCAGCGGCCATCGGTTTCCTGAGCGATAACAAAATGCAGTAGCGGCGCCCGACGCAAGTCAAGACGATACTGAGCGGGATCAAAACGCCGGGTTAACTGGTCAATCACTGAGCCGTCAGCCGGATCTAGCGTCAATTCTGTCACAGGCAATCGTGCCCGGCGCAAGACCACCTGCGCCGGGACTGACAATCCTTGCCAGATAAACGCCGTCCGCAAGATATCATGGAGATCAATCGTCTGTTGTACCGCCGTCAGATAACGCTCCAGCAAAGAGCGGTTAGCAAAAGCCACCGGATAGAGCACCAGATAGGGGTCACCTTCCTGTTCCAACAGGTGGTGGAACAGGATACCGTCCTGTAACGGCGACAACGCATAGATATCCTGAATATTTGTCATTCCCCCCGGTACCTGCTCGACGATGCGGTCAATGTCAGTCTGAGTTAAATCAATCAGCGACAACATCTCCGGCGTTAGCTTTGTGGTGGCCGGAGTGATGACGTTAGGCGGGACTATCACAGCCTGATGCTGTCCCAACGTTTGAGCCAATGCAGACAGCACCGGCGACTGGAACAGATCACGCGCCGTCAGCGTCAAACTCAGATGACGCAAACGCTCAATCATCTGCACGCCGAGTAGGGAATGACCACCCAACGCAAAGAAACTGTCATGTCGGCTGATTTGTTCAATGCCCAATAACTCACGCCAGATGGCCGCCAGAGCGATTTCAGCCTTCCCTTGCGGGGCTTCATAAATCTGACGGACAAAATCGTTTTCCCCTGGCGCAGGCAGCGCCCGGCGATCTAACTTGCCACTCGGGGTCTGCGGGAAGGTATCCAGACGTACAAAGGCCGCCGGCACCATATAGTCAGGCAAAATGGCGCTCAAGTATTCACGCAGATCAGCCGCTAATCTCTCATTCGCTTCCGCCTCTATATAGGCCACCAGCCGTTTGCCCTGATCGCCATCCAATGCCAGCACCGCCGCCTCTTGTACCGCCGGGTATTCCGTCAGGCGGGTTTCAATTTCCCCCAGTTCAATTCGGAAACCACGGATTTTAACCTGCTCATCGTTACGGCCCAGAAATTCGAGGTCACCATCCGGCAGGTAGCGGGCCAAATCCCCAGAGCGATACATCCGTTCGCCGGATACCGGACTAAAAGGGTCCAGCATAAAACGTTCCACGCTCAACGCTGGCCGGTTGAGATAACCCCGAGCCACACCCACGCCGCCAATGTACATCTCGCCCACGCAACCTGCGGGTACCAGTTCGCCATATTTGTCCAACAGATAGATACGAGCATTTTTAGCCGGTCGGCCGATAGAACGGGCATCTTCCGGGGATAGCACATCCTTATAGGTCACCGTCACGGTGTTTTCTGTCGGGCCATAACCATTCAATAGCCGGGGCCGGTGGCCCGCCTGCCTAAACCACGCCTGAATGGCGCTCTTTTTCACCGCCTCACCCCCAATGATGATGAGCCGGAGACAATCCGGCAGCGGTAATCCATTATCTCTGGCAGCCAATTCAGACCAGAATAAAGTCGGCAGTGACATCACCGTAATACGATATTGTCGGGTTAAGGCAACAAATTCTGGTATCGAAGCCAGCCAGCTATCATCCCGGATAACCAGTGTGGCTCCGTTGCATAATGACGAGAAGAAATCTTCCACTGAAACATCAAACGCAAACGCGGCAAATTGCAATAGCCGGTCTTGCGCAGTGACCGCATAGGTGTCATTAAAACCCAGATAACGTTGGTAAATCGCCTGATGTTCCACCATCACCCCTTTCGGCTGCCCGGTGGAGCCGGAGGTGTAAATCACATAGGCCAAATGCTGCGGCGTCAACGCCGGGATCTGCGGGTTGCTGTCGGGCTGGTCAAGTTGGATATTCGGGTCCAGTATCGTCACTCCTACCAGCGCCTGTTCGCCCAGCGCCGCCCGGCCAGCTTCATCAACCAGCGCCACTGACGGCGCACTGTCACTCAGGATATATGCCAGACGTTCCCGCGGATAAGTCGAATCCAGCGGCACATAAGCCCCACCGGCTTTCAGCACTGCCAGCAATGACACCACCATCATCGGTGAGCGCTCCACACAAATCGCGACCCGACGGTCCGGTGTGACGCCCAGCGCAATCAGTTGATGAGCCAGCCGGTTAGCACGGGTATTCAATTCCGCATAACTGAGGGTCTGTTCTTGATATTCCAGCGCCGTGGCGTGCGGGGCCTGTTCTACCTGTCGCTCAAATAATTGATGAATACATAATGGGTCAGGATAAGGGGTTTCCGTGGCGTTCCAGGTTTCCAGTAGCAAGGTATGTTCGGCTTCAGACAACAAATTAAGCTGCCAGATAGGAATTTCCTCTCCCTGTCTTTGTGACGCTGCCAGCATCTGTAAATGTTCACCCATGCGCAGAACCACTTCTGTACTTAGGCGATTTTCATCGTAGATCCAACGAAAACCGCCCTGCGCATTGATTTGCAGCGTCAGTAATTCGCCCTGTGGCACCTGATCACACGGCCTATCTTCCGCTATGACAGAAACGGCTATCCGCCACGGACAATGAGTTGTCAACGCCGGAATAGCCCATAATGAAGGAGAGCGCGAGAGGAGATCTCGACTAAATGTGTGGTACCGGGTCAACCGGGCCAACTCGCCATCCAACCCGTTCGCTGCCACATGCCAAGGCTTATCAAACTCCACCTCAACGACCATTGGCGCCACCGGCGACAAATCTGTCGACTTATCGTTTACCCCATCCACGCACCAACCAATTTGGAATGTCGTTTGCTGAGTCAAACGCGCAAGATAGATAACAAATGCCTGCAACAACGTTTGCAATGGCTCCTCTTCACCATTTTTTGGCAACGGGGGCTGCCAGTCACTGATTACCCAACTGGGTTCCGCTGGTTCTTCAACGGTTTCAAAAGGTAATTGGAGGGGTTGCAAAGCAGCGAGACGTTCACACCAAAATGATTCACTGGCTGTAAACATCTGGGGAATATTCTTTACATTCTGAGTCGGTGGTAAAATGTCATTTACGTTGGTTATATTTTCTGACGTCTGAGAGAGGAGTTCAGCTTTAAAAGCACTTCCTGCTTGAACAATGCTATCTTTCATTTACTACCTCAACGAATCTGTTAGAAATTTGGAAACTGTCATCTCTGACAACCATCACTAATATTTCTTTCTCACTTCTTGCCCCCAAGAAATAAAAACGGACACCTCTAATATCAATTCAAGATATTCAGATGTGGAATGCTATAGCCCGGCTAACAACAACCAATTAACAATTTATTGACATTAATTTTCCTGACAACAGAATAAATAATTTATTTTATGCTCCGGAATAAGACATTCCATTTTTGTTTCCGTTTTTTTAGATAAGTTCGATTAATTAACTGCAATTTTAATTGGCTAATATTGAATTCCATTATTTAAAATGGAACCGTTAACTATATTTAATTGTACATAAACACTAAATCACCACTGTATTTTATCTATTTTCTATTAATATCCAATTGGAATTATTCCAAAAACAAATGAGAAATTTATAAAAATAAAACGAGCAAATCACCCCTCAATTACCAAAAAAGTTTACTTTGATAATTACTTATAAAATAAATTCTTTATCTTAATAATTAACCAATATCTCAATTACAAATGTAACTTATTCAACATTTACAAACCATCCTATATATTCAATTATTTGAAGATATAAGTCTGGGTTAAAGTAATGCATAACACCCTATTTTTCAACAAATAAATAATATAGTTAATGTAAATACCGTAAACGAATCAATACAAATTAAAATTAAATTCATTATATTGTTTTATAATAATAAGATTATAAAGTCGATATAAATATGACTACATTTAATACCATAAAGAAACAATTTAAAACGAGAAATAGCTTTATTACACACTATTTTGAAACAAACATTATTTTTATAAAACAATAAGAGCCTATCCCAATAGGCGTAATTGTTTCAGGTCATTCTTATCAATGAACAGTGAACACGGACAACGCGGAAAAACCGGAGCGTACACATAGTACGTGAGGATGACTCGCTTCGCTGTGACATTTGTTAATTTATAGTTCAATTTCAAGATATCAGAGGAATATATAGACATTATATCGGTCAATATTAACGATGAGAAATATATGGTTACTTTCAAAATTTACATTAATTATTCTTAATAATTCATAAAAACAACAATGAAATATATTTTTATATGTAGCAAAGAAAATCAATAAAACACAAAATCAAATTAGATTAAATTACTATCAACGATAGAAAAACTTGATTAAATAACCCATATGGAAATTATTAGTTCTCTTATTCTGTTTTAAAACAAAAACAATCCGGTATAAACAATATATACCGGATTGTCACACCAACGTTAAATTATCCAATATTCCTTACTTATTAGTATCACGCCACCTCCTTTTCAAAACTGATTGCCAGCACCCTATTCAAAGCCTGAGCTAAAACAGTTTTATTCTCATTATCCTCCAATAAACTAAAATGGTTACCCGGCATCGCAATCAGCTCAAGAGAAGTATTAGGCACTACCCGTTCCCAGCCCAACGACGGTTCTATGTTTATGGACTCTGGCTTTTCATCCGTCACAAAAGAAATCGCAGGGGAAGGATCTACCGCATAGAATTGATGCAGCGTTATTGCTAATGTCGGCGGCTCATAATTGGCAACTATTTGTGCATAACGCTCGATCTGTTCCCAACGTTTTGCGATCACATCAGCACACAAATTTGCAGGGTATAACGCCAGTTCTTGCGCTGCTGCAATAAACTGCACCAAATTCAGCTCATCAATTTGCCGATACAACGCCGCAATCTCTTCTGGGAATTCCTCCCCTGACCGCCGGGCCAGATCAGTAAAGAAGTGATATTTGGGCTGTATGGATTCTTTCCTAAAATAATGAGGCGCAGGCGTATCAATCAAGCCCAAGAAATTAACCGTTTCTCCGGCATTCAAAAGCTGTTGAGCAATAGCGTAAGCCAATATCCCACCAGAAGAGTAACCGCATATCTGGTACGGGCCTACCGGTTGAACAGCTTTCATCAAAGTGACCATTCTGGCAGCTTGCTCTCCCATCGTTGACATAGGTTCTTCACTGATGGATGACCAAGGCAGCGCATAAATCGGATAACCTAACTGCATATGTTGAGTTAACCCGAAAACATAGGAGTGGTCACCCATTCCGCTGGGAACAAAGAACAACGGCAGCCCTGTTCCGTCAGGTCGCACCGATATAGCCTCACTTTGTGGCTGAGATAATAAATCTGAAGTGATTTTCGCAGCCAGTTCGGCCAACACCGGCCATTGGAACAGCATATTCAATGTACAAACTAAACCACGACCAGCGGCAAGATTTATCATTCGCATAGCGAGCAAGGAATGACCGCCCAACGCGAAGAAGCTGTCATGCCGACTAATCTGTTCAACCCCTAGCAATTCACACCAAATCGCCGCTAATACAGTTTCCGTTTCGCCTTGCGGCGCTTCGAAAACCTGACGGGCAAACGCTTCATTGTCAGGTGCCGGCAGTGCACGACGATCCAACTTACCATTCGGGGTTACTGGAAGCGTATCCAGCCGCACAAAAGCTGACGGCACCATATAATCAGGCAAAATAGCGCTCAAGTAAGTACGTAGGCTGTTAGCCAGCCCTTCATCCGCAGGCGCCACGACATAGGCAATCAGCCGTTTCTCCTGCCCTTCCCCTTGCGCCAATACCACAGATTCACTCACCGCCGGGTGCTCCGCCAACCGGGCCTCAATTTCCCCCGGTTCAATGCGGAAACCACGGATTTTCACCTGATGGTCATTACGCCCCAAGAATTCCAAATTGCCATCCGGCAGGTAACGGGCCAAATCCCCAGTACGGTACATCCGTGCACCCGGCTTATCGCTAAATGGATCGATAAGGAAACGTTCAGCCGTCAATTCAGGTCGGTTCAGATAACCACGCGCCACGCCAACACCACCAATATATATCTCGCCAATACTACCTAATGGCACCGGTTGGCCGTATCTGTCCAACAGGTAAATACAGGTATTTTTAACCGGCCGACCAATTGAACGATCATTTTCTGGTGATAATATCTCCCGACTGGTTGCAATTACAGTACTTTCCGTTGGGCCATACGTATTTAACAACCGTGGATGGTAGGTTTTTTGAGCAAACCACGCCTGAATGACGCTCTTTTTCACCGCCTCGCCACCAATAATGACTAACCGGAGGCACTCAGGAAGTCGTAATGTACCGCCTACAACCGCCAATTCAGACAAAAATAGAGTCGGTAGAGACATCACTGTAATACCATGTTGCCGGATTAAAGAGATAAATACCGGCACCGAAGTCAGCCAACTATCATTCCGGATAACCAACGTGGCGCCATGACATAATGACGAAAAGAATTCTTCTACCGAAGCATCAAACGCAAAAGAGGAAAATTGTAGTACCCGGTCTTGCGCCGTCACTGCATAGGTCTCACTAAAACCCAAACTACGTTGATAAACAGCCTGATGTTCTACCATTACACCTTTCGGTTGCCCGGTTGAGCCGGAGGTGTAAATCACATACGCCAGATGCTGTGGCGTCAACGCCGTAACCTGTGGGTTGCTGTCCGGCTGATTAAATTGGATATTCGGGTCGAGTACAATCCGTTCCGCCACTCCTGTTTCACTGAGTGCCTCCCGTCCAATACCATCAGCCAACACGACTACAGGAGTGGAATCAATCAAGATATGCGCCAGACGTTCACCCGGATAGGCCGGATCTAGCGGCACATAAGCTCCTCCGGCTTTTAATACCGCCAACAATCCCACCACCATTGCCGGAGAACGTGACACGCAAATCGCTACCCGTTGGTCCGGCTCTACACCCAACGCAATCAACTGATGGGCCAGCCGGTTAGCACGGGTATTCAACTCCGCATAATTGAGCGTCTGATCTTCATACACTAATGCTGTGGCATCAGGAGTTTTCTCCACCTGTTGTTCAAACAATTGATGGATACACAACGCGTCAGGATACGCTGTTTCCGTGGCATTCCACGTTTCCAGCAACAATCTGCGATCCGCCGGTTTTAGGATATCAATTTTCCCAACCAACTGTTGAGGGTTAGCCGCCATCGCTTGCAGTACCGCGTGCAGATACCCCACATGCCGTTCTATTGTCTGTTGATCAAACAAGGCCGTTGCATAATTCAGCGCACCAACAATCCTGCCCTCTTCTTCAAACAGGTTCAGTTCGAGATCAAACTTGACGACATCAAAAGCTTGATCGACCGGTGAAACTGCTAACGCCGGCAGCCTCCATTCCGTGCTCTCATTATTCTGCCAGGCAAACATCACCTGAAATAAAGGAGTATGCGCCAGTCTGCGCGGCGGTTGCACAATTTCCACCACCTGTTCGAATGGCAGATCCTGATGCTCCTGGGCCTCCAACGCGGTTTGCCGCACACGCGCAAGTAACTCAGTCACATTTAATTCACCCGATAAGTCAATGCGTAAGGCCAGTGTATTAACAAAGAAACCAATCAGAGACTCCACTTCCTGACGACCGCGACCCGCACTCGGTGTACCAATGACCAGATCTTCCTGACCTGACAAACGCGACAGAACCGTCGCCCAAGCGGCCAAAAGGGTCATAAATAATGTGACACCGTGCTGTTCACTCAAAATCTTGAGGGATTTCGTTAACTCTGCATCCAGATTAATGGGCAATACATTGCCGACAAACGACTGCTGAGGCAAACGTGGCCGATCAGTGGGCAAATCCAACAAAATTGGCGCATCAGCCAGCATGGTACGCCAATAGTCAGATTGAACCCGCTCCCGTTCAGCCGACAACCACTGACGCTGCCAAGCGGCGTAATCAGGATATTGGATCGCCAACGGCGGCAATGGGTCCGGTTGCCCGGCCAGAAAAGCCGTATAGAGAGCATTCAGCTCACATACCAATACATTGACAGACCAGCCATCGGAAATAATGTGATGCTGGGTAAGTAGGAACCGGTATTCATCATCCGTAAGCCGGATAAGAGAGGCACGGATAAGCGGGCCGTGACTGAGGTCAAATGCCGTGTGAGCCTCCTCAATACTCAGACGTTCAAGCATAGTTTCAGCATCTGGTATCCCGCGCAGGTCATGCAGAGATAAAGACAACCCACTATCCGCAGCCAACAGTCGCACTCGTGGCTGACCGTCAACGGAGACGAAGATGGAACGTAACGCTTCATGCCGGGCAAACAAGGCGTTAAGCGCCTGCTGCCAGGCGGCGATATCCAACTGACCACACAAACGCAGTGCCATCGGGATATGATAAGTATCGCTGACACCCTCAAACTGAGCCAGGAACCACAAACGCTGTTGAGCAAATGATAACGGTAATGCACTCTCACGGGATATCGGCAGGATGGCAGACAGTATATTGTCCTGTTGACCAAACCGGGTACTCACCACCTTAGCAAAAGCCGCCAAAGAAGGAGATTTAAACAGTGTGGTCAGCGGCAATTCGGCACCTAAAGCGGCTACACGGTTCATCACCCGCACCGCCAGCAACGAATGGCCGCCCAAGGCAAAGAAATTGTCATACCGGCTGATCTGTTCAATCCCCAGCAATTCACGCCAAATCGCCGCCAGCGCCATTTCCGTTTCGCCTTGCGGCGCTTCGTAAACCTGACGGGCAAACGCGCCTTCGTCCGGTGCCGGTAGCGCCCGACGATCCAATTTACCATTCGGGGTCACTGGAAAAGCATCCAAACGCACAAAAGCCGCCGGTACCATGTAGTCAGGCAATTTCGCGCTCAGATGTTCACGCAAGCTATTGATCAATCCATCATCCGCTTGCGCCACGACATAAGCGACCAGACGCTTATCCTGACTGTCACCCAGCGCTAACACAGCCGATTCACTCACCGCCGGATACTCTGCCAACCGGGCCTCAATTTCACCCAGTTCAATACGGAAGCCCCGGATTTTGACCTGATGGTCATTACGACCAATAAATACCAGGTTGCCATCCGGCAGATAACGGGCCAAATCCCCGGTTCGGTACATACGCGCACCCGGTTTATCGCTAAACGGATCGGCAAGGAAACGTTCAGCCGTCAATTCTTGCCGGTTTAGATAACCCCGCGCCACACCGGCTCCCCCAATATACAATTCCCCCACCACGCCCAACGGCACCGGATGACCAACGTTATCCAGCAAATAAAGATGGATATTAGCCAGTGGACGACCGATAGTCGGATAAGGGTGTGCCGGCTCTATACAGGCCAACGTCGCATCCACGGTGCATTCCGTTGGACCGTATACATTATAGGCCGTCAGTTGCGGTATTTCGGTTACCGTCTGCCAGGTTTGTACCGGGATGGGTTCGCCACCCACCAACAGCATCAACGCTTTTTGATGCTGAGACAAACCCGCTGCCAGCAACATCTCTAATTGCATTGGCGTACAATCCAACACATCAAGATTTTTCGCGGCTAAGAACTGTAATAAAGCGGTACCATCGGCCCGTACATCTTGTGGAACAATCACCAGTGTATAGCCATTCAACAGACCCAGTAAGTTTTTCAATACCGAATCAAAAGAAATGCTCGCATTCAGGCTAACCCGGTAAGGCGCAGAAGAAGACGCAAAGATACGCTCTGTCAGCGTTCCATGTAAATTTAGCAACGAACGATGCTCAACCATCACTCCTTTCGGCGTACCGGTCGAACCGGAGGTGTAAATCACATACGCCAGATGCTGTGAAGTCAACGCCGGTATCTGCGGGTTACTGTCAGGCTGGTCTGGCAGGGTATTCGGATCGAGCACTATCAGGTCTGCAAGCGCCTTCTCACCCAGTGCAGTACGCCCGGCATTATCCGCCAACAAAATAACCGGTTCAGCATCAGCCAGAATATGGGCCAAACGCTCCCCCGGATAGGTTGAGTCCAGCGGCACATAAGCTCCACCCGCTTTCAACACCGCCAACAACGCCACCACCATCGCCGGTGAACGCGACACGCAAATCGCCACCCGCTGGTCCGGTACGACGCCCAGCGTAATCAACTGATGGGCCAAACGGTTAGCACGGGTATTCAACTCGGCATAACTAAGAGTCTGCTCTTGATACTCTAACGCTGTCGCGTCAGGGGTTTTCTCCACCTGTTGTTCAAACAATTGATGAACGCATAACTGGTCAGGATATGCGGTTTCTGTCGCGTTCCAGGTTTTTAACAACAACGTACGCTCCGCTTCCGGCAAGATTTCCAATGCCCGAACAGGGATTTCCGGCGTTTGCTCCAGGGCCGCCGCCAGACTTTCCAGCGCCTGCTGCATATAACCACATAAGTTTTCCGGATCAAATGGCTGCACCACCTGAGCAGTCAACCCCAAGGATTCGCCAAAATCTTCCACCGACAGCACAAACGGATAGTTGGTCCGTTCCTGTCCGCCAAGAAACTCAATACCTCTGATGATTTCATCCGACGTTGCCGACAAAGTATTATGCCGATAGTTCAACAGGCTATTAAAGAGCGGGATCTCCCCCTGCACCCCACTGCAACGCTGGGCCAGCGCCAGTGACGCGTGTTCATGTTCCAATAATCCGGCGAGTCGGGTATGGGCTGCCTGTACACTGTCCCATACCGGGGTTTCGTCGATATCCAACCGCAACGGCAAGGTATTAATAAACAGCCCCATGCCATTGTCGGCGCCTTCACCTGCCTGCATCCGTCCAAACAGCACGGTGCCGAACACCACTTTTCTCTGACTGCTGGTACGCGATAATACTTGCGCCCAGGCGAGATGACACAGTGATGCCAGGCTCACACCCAAACACCGGGCCTGACTGCGCAGACGATCATTCAACTCGGTTGTCAGCATACGATGCGATTGCGTCACCTGCAAACCATCACGATGCACCTCCGCCAGCCCAAATGGCAGGGTCGGTTCATCTACCCCAGCTAACATGTCAGTAAAGAAGCGGGTATGTTCCGTCTGACTGACCCCCAGACGGGCCTGCGCTACCAGATGGCGGAAAGGTGTCGGCGCAGGCAGGCTCCCTCCCTGACCAGCAAGATACGCCTGCACTTCACGGCTCATCACGTCCAGCGTGGTATGGTCACCAATCAGGTGATGCAACAGTTGCAGTACGTTCCAGCGGCCATCGGTATCCTGCGCCACCACAAAACGCAATAACGGTGCCTGATTCAGGTCAATACGATGCCGGCGTGGATCAAAACGTTCAGCTAACTGGTCGCTAATAAGTCCATCAGTCGGATCTAAGGTCAGTTCAGTCATTGATAAAGCTGCCCGACGTAAAACCACTTGAACCGGCGCAGATAATCCCTGCCAGATAAAGGCGGTACGCAAGATGTCATGGCGATCAACCACCTGTTGAACCGCAGCCAAATAACGGTTCAACAGAGACCTGTCAGTAAAAATCATCTGCTCAATCAGCAGATACGGGTCGCCCTGATCCGCCAGCAAATGGTGGAACAAAATACCATCCTGCAATGGCGACAGGGCATAGATATCCTGAATATTGGCGATCCCACCCGGCACCTGTCCGACAATGAAGTCAATTTCAGGCTGGGTCAGATCAATCAGCGGCAACATCTCCGGTGTGAGTGTTGTCGTTGCTGGCGTAATGACATTCGGTGGTATCACTACAGCCTGGTGACGCCCCAGTGTTTGCGCCAGCTCAGACAACACTGGCAAGTGGAACAAGTCACGCACCGCCAGCGTTAGCCCTAGGTTACGCAGGCGTTCAATCATCTGTACCGCCAGCAGAGAATGACCGCCCAGTGCAAAGAAGCTATCGTGCCGGCTGATCTGTTCAATCCCCAACAACTCACGCCAAATGGCCGCCAACGCGGTTTCTGTCGCCCCTTGCGGCGCTACATAGATCTGACGGGCAAAAGCTTCACCATCCGGTGCCGGCAACGCCCGGCGATCCAGTTTACCGTTCTGGGTCAGTGGAAACGCATCCAGACGCACAAAGGCCGTTGGTACCATATAATCAGGCAATTGTGTGCTCAGATAGGCACGCAGATTGACAGCTAATCGGTCATCCACCTCCGCCACCACATAAGCGACCAGATGCTTGTCCAGCCCATCACCTAACGCCAGTACCTGCGCTTCACTCACCGCTGGATGTTCAGTCAAACGTGCCTCGATTTCCCCCGGTTCAATCCGGAAGCCCCGGATTTTAACCTGCTGGTCATTACGGCCAACGAACACCAGATTGCCATCCGGCAGATAACGGGCCAAATCCCCGGTACGGTACATTCGCGCCTCCGGAACATCGCTAAACGGATCTGTCAGAAAACGTTCCGCCGTCAGTTCAGGGCGGTTCAGATAACCCCGCGTCACACCCGCACCGCCAATATATAGCTCACCGATAGCTCCCAAAGGCACCGGCTGACCATAAGCATCCAGCAGATAAATCAGTGTGTTGGCTGTCGGGCGCCCGATAGGAACCCCTGTATCTGCATAGTCTGACGGACAATGCCAAGTCGTGGCGCAAACGGTGATTTCCGTCGGACCATAAGCATTGAACAGCGTTGCCTGACTGCTCAGTGCCTGAAGTAAAGCCGCACTGGGGGCTTCACCACCGAGTATCAATGTCGGTTTTATCGTTATCACTGGCAAATCAGTCCCATCACGCAATAAAGCCGGAGTCAGGCAAGCATGTGTCACCGCTTGTTCCTCCAAATAATGCCAAAGACGACGCAAATCCTGACGAACCGTATCGACGGGAATGTCTAAAGCCGCACCACCGCACAGCGCCATCATGATTTCCCAGACACTGGCATCAAAGCCAAACGAAGCAAACTGCAACATCCGGCTACCGGCACGAATATCGAACTGGGTAATTTTATCCCCGATAAGATTGACCAACCCACGATGCTCCACCATCACCCCTTTCGGCGTGCCGGTCGAGCCAGAGGTGTAAATCACATACGCCAGATGCCGTGCGGTCAATGCAGGTACCTGTGGGTTACTGCCCGGCTGGTCCGGTAATGAATTCGGATCAAGTACCGTCAGGCTCGAAACTTTCTCACCCAGCGCGACACATCCAGCATTATCCGCCAACAAGATAACCGGCGCGGCATCAATCAGAATATGCGTCAGACGTTCACCAGAATAGGCTGGGTCCAGTGGCACATAAGCTCCTCCCGCTTTCATTACCGCCAGCAATCCCACGACCATCGCCGGTGAACGTGCCACACAAATCGCCACCCGCTGGTCGGGTTCTACCCCCAGCACAATCAGTTGATGGGCCAGCCGGTTGGCGCGGGCATTCAGTTCGGCATAGCTGAGAGTCTGGTCTTCATGCACCAGCGCTATAGCATCCGGGTTTTTCTCTGCCTGTTGTTCAAATAACTGATGGATACACAACGCGTCAGGATAAGCTGTTTCAGTCGCATTCCAAGTTTCCAGCAATAACCTGCGCTCCACCGGGGCCAAAATATCAATTTCCCCGACCCGCTGTTGAGAGTGAGTCACCATCGCTTGTAGTACCGAGTGTAAATATCCTGCGTGTCGTTCGATTGTCGATTGATCAAACAGGGCGGTGGCATAACTCAAACCACCGACAATCCGGCCCTCTTCCTCAGACAGGTTTAGTTCGAGATCAAATTTGACAACATCAAAGTCTTGATCAGCCGGTGAGACTACCAGCCCCGGTAATTGCCATTCTGTGTTCTCATTGTTCTGCCAGGCAAACATCACCTGGAATAGCGGGGTATGCGCCAATTGGCGTGGTGGTTGTACAATCTCCACCACCTGCTCAAACGGTAAATCCTGGTGCTCCTGTGCCGCCAGTGCAGTTTGCCGCACGCGCGTCAGCAACTCAGTCACGGTCAGTTCACCCGATAAGTCAATGCGTAAGGCCAGCGTATTGACAAAGAAGCCGATCAGGGATTCCACTTCCTGGCGACGGCGGCCTGCACTCGGTGTACCAATAACCAAATCCTCCTGACCGGATAAACGCGACAGGACCATCGCCCAAGCTGACAACAGCGTCATAAATAACGTGACCCCGTGCTGTTCACTCAGACGTTTGAGAGATGTCGTCAATTCCGCATCCAACTTGATGGGAACAATATTCCCGGCAAACGACTGTTCAGACGGACGTGGCCGGTCAGCAGGCAGATCCAGCAGTACCGGCGCATCAGCCAACATGGTACGCCAATAATCAGATTGAACCTGGACACGTTCAGCCGATAGCCACTGACGCTGCCAGGCTGCATAATCAGGATATTGAATCACTAACGGGGGCAACGGATCAGATTGTTCTGTCAGAAAAGCCGTATAGAGGGCGCTTAATTCACGTATCAGCACATTGACAGACCAACCATCGGAAATAATGTGATGTTGGGTGAACAAAAACTGATATTCATCATCCATAAGCCGGATGAGAGAGGCGCGGATGAGCGGTCCACTATTGAGATCAAATGGCGTATAAGCCTCCTCTGTACTTAAACGTTCAAGTACCGTTTCAACATTCGGGATACCACGCAGATCATGTTGAGACAACAGCAAACCGCCGTCTGGCCCCAACAGTTGCACTTGTGGCTGACCGTTAACGGAGACGAAGACGGAACGTAACGCTTCATGACGGGCAAACAAGGCGTTAAGCGCCTGCTGCCAAGCAGCAATATCCAACTGACCACGTAAATGCAGAGCAACCGGGATATGATAGGTATCACTAACGCCATTAAATTGAGCGAGGAACCACAAACGTTGTTGAGCAAATGACAGCGGCAACATACCCTCGCGGGATATCGGCATAATCGCAGGCAATGTCCCGCCTTGTTTATCAAGCCGGGCGCTGATCTCCTCAGCAAAGGCAGCCAGAGAAGGGGATTTAAACAACGTGGTCAGCGGCAATTCGATACCTAAAGCCGCTACGCGGTTCATTACCCGTACCGCCAACAGCGAATGGCCGCCCAGCGCAAAGAAATTATCATGCCGGCTGATCTGTTCAATTCCCAGAATTTCACGCCAGATAGCCGCCAGCGCAATTTCAGCCTCCCCTTGCGGGGCTTCATAGATTTGACGGGCAAAGGCTTCCTCACTTGGCGCCGGTAAACCCCGGCGATCCAACTTACCATTAGGGGTTAACGGAAAGGCATCCAAACGGACAAAAGCCGCCGGTACCATATAATCAGGCAAAACTGCGCTCAAGTGGGCACGTAAACGGTTAACCAACCCGTCATCCGCTGACGCCGCCACATAGGCAACCAACCGTTTATTCTGCCCGTCGCCTAACGCCAGTACCAGCGCTTCCCTCACCACCGGGTGCTCTGTTAGCCGAGCTTCGATTTCCCCTGGTTCAATCCGGAAGCCCCGGATTTTAATCTGTTGGTCACTACGGCCAACGAACACCAAATTGCCGTCCGGCAGGTAGCGAGCCAAATCTCCGGTGCGGTACATGCGGGCATTCGGCACATCACTAAACGGGTCGATAAGGAAACGCTCAACAGTCAGTTCAGGGCGGTTCAGATAACCACGTGCAACACCCGCGCCGCCAATATACAGCTCACCTATGCACCCCAACGGCACCGGCTGACTATCAGCATCTAGCAGGTAAATCTGCGTGTTAGCCGTTGGACGCCCAATAGGCACTTCCGTATCCATATAGTCTGACGGATAATGCCAAGTCGTGGCACAAACCGTTATCTCTGTCGGCCCATACGCATTGAACAGGGTTGCCTGACCACATAATGTCCCCAACAGCGCCGCACTGGGGGCTTCCCCTCCCAGTATCAAAGTCGGTTTTATCGCTATCGCCGGTAAATCAGCACCATCCCGAAGCAGGGCCGGCGTCAGGCAGGCGTGAGTTATCGACTGTTCCTCCAGATAGTACCAGAGGCGACGCGGGTCCTGACGAACTGTATCGATAGGAATATCCAGACAAGCCCCACTCCCCAACGCCATCATGATTTCCCAGACACTGGCATCGAAACTAAATGAGGCAAACTGCAACATCCGGCTACCGGCATGAATATCAAACTGGGTGATTTTTTCCTGAATAAGATTGACCAGCCCACTATGTTCGATCATGACGCCTTTCGGCGTTCCCGTCGAGCCGGAGGTGTAAATTACATACGCCAAATGCTGTGAGGTCAGCGTAGGTCTCTGCGGGTTACTGCTTAGCTGGTCAAACAGAGTATTCGGGTCGAGCACAGTCTGTTCTGCTAGTACTTTCTCACCTAATGCTGTACGTCCGACCTCATCCACTAACAAAATAGCTGGCGCAGCATCCATCAGAATATGCGCCAGGCGCTCGCCCGGATAAGCAGGGTCCAACGGTACATAGGCTCCACCGGCTTTTAGTACCGCCAACAATCCCACCACCATCGCCGGTGAACGAGACACGCAAATCGCTACCCGTTGGTCCGGTTCTACCCCTAGTGCAATCAATTGATGAGCCAGCCGGTTAGCACAGGCATTCAACTCCGCATAACTGAGAGTCTGATTTTCATACACTAATGCTGTGGCATCTGGGTTTTTCTCCACCTGTTGTTCAAACAACTGATGAATACATAATTGGTCAAGATACGCGGTTTCAGTGGCATTCCAAGTCTCCAGCAACAATTTCCGTTCTATTTCTGGCAAAATGTTTAGCGCCCGTACCGGTGTCTCAGGGGCTTGTTCAAGCACCTCTGCCAGACTTTCCAGCGCCTGTTGCATATAACCGCATATTCTTTCCGGATCAAACGGTTGTACCGCCTGAACCGTCAGCCCCAGAGATTCACCAAAATCCTCCATCGATAGCGTTAATGAATAGTTGGTCCGTTCCTGCCCGCTAAGAAACTCAATACCACTGATGAATTCATCCGACATTACCGGCAAGGCATTATGCCGATAGTTCAACAAGCTATTAAAGAGGGGGATCTCACCCTGCACACTACTGCAACGCTGGGCCAGCGCCAGTGAAGCATGTTCATGTTCTAATAGTCCGGCCAGTCGGGTATGTGCTGCCTGCACACTGTCCCGTACCGGGGTATTATTGATATCTAATCGCAACGGCAAGGTATTGATAAACAGCCCCATGCCATTGTCTGCCCCTTCACCGGCCTGCATTCGTCCAAACAGCACGGTGCCGAACACCACTTTTTCCTGTCCACTGGTACGCGACAACACCTGCGCCCAAGCCAAATGGCACAGCGCTGCCAGACTGACACCCAAATGTCGGGCCTGACTACGCAGGCGGTCATTTAAGGCAGCCGTCAGCATCCGGTGCGATTCCGTCACCTGCGAGCCATCACGATGCACCTCCGTCAAACCAAACGGCAAGGTCGGTTCATCTACCGCCGCTAACATGTCAGTAAAGAAACGGGTGTGTTCCTCCTGACTCACACCTAACCGGGCCTGAGCCACCAGATTACGGAAAGGGACAGGCGCCGACAGGCGGTTCCCTTGTCCGGCAAGGTAGACCTGCACTTCACGATTCATTATATCCAGCGTGGTATGATCGCCAATCAGGTGATGCTGCAATTGCAGCAAAATCCAACGGCCATCGGTTTCCTGCGCCGCCACAAAGCGCAATAACGGGGCTTCGTTCAGGTCGAGACGATGCTGACGCGGATCAAAGCGCCGGGTTAACTGGTCACTGACCGGACCGTCAGCCGGGTTTAATGCCAGTTCAGTCACCGACAAAGCGGCCTGACGCAAAACCACCTGTGCCGGGCCTGACAATCCCTGCCAGATAAAGGCGGTACGCAAGATGTCATGACGATCAACCACCTGTTGTACCGCCGCCAGATAACGATCCAACAGAGTCCGGTCAGCAAAGGCCATCTGACCCATCAACAGATACGGGTCACCTTCGCTTGCCAATAGATGATGAAATAAAATGCCATCCTGTAACGGCGACAAGGCATAAATATCCTGAATATTGGCAACCCCGCCCGGGATCTGTCCGATGATAAGATCAATTTCAGGCTGGGTCAGGTTAATCAGCGGTAACATCGCCGGCGTGATTGTCGTCGTCGCTGGCGTAATCATATTCGATGGCACCCCCACAACCAGTTGCTGCCTCAGAGTTTGCGCCAAATCTGACAATACCGGCGACTGGAACAGGTCACGCACCGCCAGTGTCAGCCCCAGGTGACGCAGACGTTCAATCATCCGCACAGCAAGCAGAGAATGGCCGCCCAGCGCGAAG
Organism: Photorhabdus namnaonensis; assembly: GCF_001684335.1. Lineage (GTDB taxonomy): Bacteria > Pseudomonadota > Gammaproteobacteria > Enterobacterales > Enterobacteriaceae > Photorhabdus > Photorhabdus namnaonensis. Next base: position 34,814 of record NZ_LOIC01000086.1, on the reverse strand, counting down.
AAGCTATCGTGCCGACTGACCTGTTCTATGCCCAGCAATTCACACCAAATCGCTGCCAGCGCTATTTCCGTTTCCCCCAGGGGCGCCGCATAAACCTGACGGGCAACGGCTTCACTATCCGGCGCCGGTAGCGCCCGACGATCCAGCTTACCGTTCGACGTTAACGGGAACGCGTCCAGCCGCACAAAAGCTGACGGCACCATATAGTCAGGTAACATTTTACTCAGGTGAGTACGCAAACTATTCACCAACCCGTCGTTCACTGGCGCCACCACATAAGCAACCAAACGTTTGTCCTGCCCATCCCCCAGCGCCAGCACAGCCGCCTCACGCACCGCCGAATGCTCTATCAGACGTGTCTCAATTTCCCCCGGTTCAATGCGGAAACCGCGGATTTTAACCTGCTGGTCATTGCGGCCCAAAAACTCCAGGTTCCCATCCGACAGGTAGCGGGCTAAATCCCCGGTACGGTACATACGGGCACCCGGTTGATCACTAAACGGATCAGCCAGGAAACGTTCCGCCGTCAGTTCAGGGCGATTCAGATAACCCCGTGCTACACCGCCGCCCCCAACATACAATTCACCGGTTACCCCTAATGGCACCGGCTGACCGTATTTATCCAACAGATAGAGGGTTAAATCCGGAATACGCGTACCAATAGGACTGGTTATCTGCTCCACATCATGCGAATTCAGTTCCCGATAAGTCACATGAACCGTTGTCTCCGTGATACCGTACATATTCACCAGCCTTGGTGAGGTCTCTTCACGCAGGCGATACCACGGTCGCAACATACCCGGATCGAGGGCTTCTCCCCCAAAGATGATATAACGCAACTGGTCCGGTAATGGATTGGCGGCATAACTGGCAATAAAGGCTTTGAAAGCGCTCGGCGTCTGATTCAACACCGTGATACCGTGCTGACACACGAATTGATGCAGCTCTTGAGGGGAGCGGGCAATCTCGTGTGGGACCAGAACCAATTTAGCGCCATAGCGTAACGCTCCCCATAATTCCCATACCGAAAAGTCAAACGCAATGGAATGGAACAGGCACCAAACATCTTGCCGGTTAAAGTGATACCAAGATTCAGTCGCCTCAAACAAACGCAGGATATTACGGTGCTCAACCATCACCCCCTTCGGTGTCCCTGTCGAGCCCGAGGTGTAAATCACATATGCCAAGTGCCGGGAAGTCAACACGGGTATCTGTGGGTTACTGTCCGGCTGATCAGGCAAGGTATTGGGGTCAAGCACAGTCAAAGCGGCCAGCGTTTTCTCGCCCAGCACATCACGTCCGATATCATCCGCCAGCACCATAGCCGGAGCGGCATCGGTCATAATATGTGTCAAACGCTCCCCGGTATAAACCGGGTCCAACGGCACATAAGCGCCACCGGCTTTCAGTATTGCCAACACCCCCACCACCATTGCCGGCGAACGTGACACACAAATCGCCACTCGCTGATCCGGCTCTACGCCCAGCGCAATAAGCTGATGAGCCAGCCGGTTAGCTCGGATATTTAATTCGGTATAACTGAAGGTCTGCTCTTCATACACTAACGCTATCGCATCCGGGGTTTGCTCCACCTGTTGTTCAAATAGCTGATGAATACACAACTGGTCAGGATACGCGGTTTCTGTCGCGTTCCAAGTTTTTAACAACAACGTACGCTCCGCTTCCGGCAGAATTTCCAATGCCCGAACGGGTATTTCCGGCGTTTGCTCCAGGGCCGCCGCCAGACTTTCCAGCGCCTGCTGCATATAACCGCATAAACTTTCCGGATCAAATGGCTGCACCACCTGAGCAGTCAACCCCAGGGATTCGCCAAAATCTTCCACCGACAGCACAAACGGATAGTTGGTCCGCTCCTGTCCGCCAAGAAACTCAATACCACTGATAATTTCATCCGACGTTGCCGACAAAGTATTATGCCGATAGTTCAACAGGCTATTAAAGAGCGGGATCTCCCCCTGCACCCCACTGCAACGCTGGGCCAGCGCCAGTGACGCGTGCTCATGCTCCAATAGTCCGGCGAGTCGGATATGGGCTGCCTGTACGCTGTCCCGTACCGGGGTTTCATCGATATTCAACCGCAACGGCAGGGTATTAATAAACAGCCCCATGCCATTGTCAGCGCCTTCCCCCGCTACCATGCGCCCAAACAGTACGGTACCAAACACCACTTTCTCCTGACCGCTGGTACGTGATAATACCTGTGCCCAAGCCAGATGACACAGAGCGGCCAGACTAACGCCCAACCGTCTCGCCTGACTGCGCAGACGGTCATTCAGCCCAGCAGTCAACATCCGGTGTGATTCCGTCACCTGCGAACCATCACGATACACTTCCGTCAAACCAAACGGCAATGTCGGTTCATCTACCTCAGCTAACATGTCAGTAAAGAAACGGGCGTGCTCTTCCTGACTGACCCCCAACCGGACCTGAGCTACCAGATTGCGGAAAGGAGCCGGCGCCGGCAGGCGGTTCCCTTGTCCGGCAAGGTACGCTTGCACTTCGCGATCCATCACGTCCAGCGTGGTATGATCGCCAATCAGGTGATGCTGTAGTTGCAGTAAGATCCAACGTCCATCGGTATCCTGCGCCACCACAAAGCGCAATAACGGCGCCTTACTCAGGTCAAGACGATGATGACGTGGGTTAAAACGTTGAGTTAACTGGCCGCTGATCGATCCGTCAGATGGCTCCAACGTCAGTTCAGTCACCGATAAAGTGGCCTGACGCCAGACTACCTGAGCCGGTGCGGATAATCCCTGCCAGATAAAAGCCGTACGCAAGATGTCATGGCGATCCACCACTTGTTGAACCGCGGCCAGATAACGATCCAGCAGCGACCTTTCAGCAAAGGCCATCTGACTGACCACCAGATACGGGTCGCCTTCGTTTTCCAACAAATGATGGAACAAAATACCGTCCTGCAATGGCGACAAGGCATAGATATCCTGGACATTGGCGATCCCACCCGGCACCTGTTCAACAATATGGTCAATCTCAACCTGAGTCAGATCGATCAGCGGCAACATTTCCGGTGTGATTGCAGTAGTCTCCGGTGTAATGACATTAACCGGTATCATCACAATCTGGTGCTGCCCCAGTGTTTGCGCCAGTTCAGACAGCACCGGAGATTGGAACAGATCACGCACAGCCAGCGTCAGCCCAAGATTACGCAGACGTTCAACCATCCGTATCGCAAGCAGCGAGTGCCCACCCAAGGCAAAAAAGCTGTCATACCGGCTAATCTGTTCAATCCCCAGTAATTCACGCCAAATCGCCGCCAGGGCTATTTCCGTTTCGCCTTGCGGCGCTTCGTAAACCTGACGAGCAAACGCCTCTTCGCCCGGTACCGGCAGCGCCCGACGATCCAATTTACCGTTCGGGGTCAACGGCAACATATCCAGACGCACAAAAGCCGACGGTACCATGTAGTCAGGTAAAATGGCTCTCAGATGGGTACGCAAGCTGTTAGCCAACGCCTTACCCGCTGGCGCCACAACATAAGCGACCAAACGCTTATCTTGCCCGTCACCCAGCGCCAACACCGTAACGTCACGCACGTCCGGGTGCTCTGCCAGACGGGTTTCAATTTCCCCCGGTTCAATACGAAAACCACGGATTTTAACTTGCTGGTCGTTACGGCCAAGGAATTCCAGGTTGCCATTCGGCAGATAGCGGGCCAAATCACCGGTACGGTACATACGGGTACCTGACAGTGCACTGAAGGGGTCCGGCATAAAACGTTCCACACTCAATGCCGGCCGGTTTAGATAACCGCGAGCCACGCCAACACCGCCAATATAGATTTCACCCATACTGCCCAGCGGCACAGGTTGACCATATCTGTCCAGCAGGTAAATACAGGTATTTTTAACCGGCCGGCCTATAGAACAAGCATCTGCCGGCGATAATATCTCCTTGCAGGTCGCAATCACGGTATTTTCAGTCGGGCCATAAGTATTTAACAACCGTGGCCGATGGGTTTCTTGGGTAAACCACGCCTGAATCGCACTCTTCTGTACCGCCTCACCACCAATAATGACTAACCTGAGGCAATCCGGCAGCGGTAATGTGTCGTTTCTGGTCGCCAGTTCAGACCAGAATAACGTCGGCAGAGACATCATCGTGATACGGTTTTGCCGGGCTAATGTGATGAATCCCTGTACAGAAGCCAGCCAACTATCATCACGAATGACTAACGTCGCGCCGTTACACAATGACGAGAAAAATTCTTCTACCGAAGCATCAAAGGCAAAAGAAGCAAATTGCAACACCCGATCTTGCGCAGTCACCGCATAGGTCTCATTAAAACCCAGATGACGTTGATAAACCGCCTGATGCTCCACCATTACCCCTTTCGGCATACCGGTCGAACCAGAGGTATAGATGACATAAGCCAGATGCTGCGGCGTCAACGCAGATACCTGTGGGTTGCTGTCCGGTTGATCCGGCAACGTATTCGGGTCAAACACAGTCAGCGCGGCAAGCATCTTCTCACCCAACGCGGCTCGCCCGCCTTGATCAGCCAATACCACTAACGGGGCGGCATCATTCAATATATGCGTCAAACGCTCGCCCGGATAGGTTGGGTCCAGAGGAACATAAGCCCCACCCGCTTTCAGCACCGCCAGCAATCCTACCACCATCGCCGGTGAACGCGTCACACAAACCGCCACTGACTGATCCGGCATGACACCAAGCGCAATCAGTTGATGGGCGAGACGATTAGCCCGGGAGTTCAATTCCGCATAGCTGAGCGTCTGCTCTTGATACACCAACGCTGTCGCGTCAGGATTTTTCGCCACCTGTTGTTCAAACAACTGGTGAATACACCACGGGTCAGGACGGGGTACTTCAGTGACATTCCAAGTTTCCAGCAACAACTGGCGCTCCACCGGTGCCAAAATATCAATTTCACCTACCGGCTGTTGAGGGTTAACCACCATCGCTTGCAGTACGGTGCGCAGATATCCTACCTGCCGCTCAATGGTCGGTTGATCAAATAGGGCCGAGGCATAACTCAGCGTCCCCACAATTCTGTTATCCACCTCAGACAGGTCCAGTTCGAGATCAAACTTAACCCTATCAAGAACTGGCTCAACAGGTGAGACAGCCAACCCCGGCAATCTCCATTCTGTGTTCTCATTGTTCTGCCAGGCGAACATCACCTGAAACAGCGGTGTATGCGCCAGTCGGCGCGGCGGTTGCACAATCTCCACCACCTGTTCAAATGACAAATCCTGATGCTCTTGTGCTGCTAATGCGGTTTGCCGTACACGCGCCAGCAACTCCGTCACGGTCAGCTCACCCGATAAATCCATGCGCAAAGCCAGTGTATTGACAAAGAAGCCGATCAGCGATTCCACTTCTTGTCGACTGCGGCCAGCACTCGGTGTACCAATAACCAGATCTTCCTGGCCTGACAAACGCGACAAGACCACAGCCCAGGCTGACAACAGCGTCATGAACAACGTGACACCCTGCTGCTCACTCAGGTGTTTGAGAGATTTTGTTAATTCCGTATCCAGATTAATAGACATAACATGCCCTGCGAACGACTGCTCAGGCGGACGTGGCCGGTCTGTCGGCAAATCTAGCAAGACTGGCGCATCAGCCAACATAGTACGCCAATAGTCAGATTGAACCTGGACACGTTCAGCCGACAACCACTGACGCTGCCACGCGGCGTAATCCGGGTATTGAATCGCCAGCGGGGGCAGCGGATCAGATTGTGCTGCCGAAAAAGCCGTATAGAGGGCACTGAGTTCGCGTATCAGCACATTGACAGACCAGCCATCGGAAACAATGTGATGCTGAGTGAGCAGAAACTGATATTCATCATCCGCGAGCCGGATGAGAGAGGCACGGATGAGCGGTCCACTACTGAGATCAAATGGTGTATAAGCCTCTCCGGCGCACAGCCGTTCAAGTCTCACTTCGGCATCCGGGAACCCTCGCAGATCATGTTGAGACAACGGTAACCCACTATCCACAGCCAACAGTTGTACTTGTGGCTGACCGTCAACGGAGACAAAGACAGAGCGTAACGCTTCATGGCGGGCAAACAAGGCGTTAAGCGCCTGCTGCCAGGCAGCAATATTCAATTGACCTCGTAAATGCAGAGCGACTGGAATATGGTAGGTATCACTGGCGCCCTCAAACTGCTCCAGGAACCACAAACGCTGTTGAGCAAATGACAGCGGCAATTTACCCTCACGGGATATCGGCACAATAGCGGGTAATATACAGCCCTGTTCACCCCTCCAGCTATTCACCGCCTCAGCAAAAGCTTTCAAAGAAGGCGACTTAAACAATGTAGTTAACGGCAGTTCGATACCGAAAGCCGCTATCCGGTTCATCACCCGCACAGCCAACAGCGAATGGCCGCCCAGCGCAAAGAAATTATCATGCCGACTGATCTGTTCAATCCCCAGCACTTCACGCCAGATAGCCGCCAACGCAATTTCAGTCTCCCCTTGCGGGGCTTCATAGATCTGACGGGCAAAGGCTTCCTCACTTGGCGCCGGTAAACCCCGGCGATCCAACTTACCATTAGGGGTTAACGGAAAGGCATCCAAACGGACAAAAGCCGCCGGTACCATATAATCAGGCAAAACCGCGCTCAAGTGGGCACGTAAACTATTAATCAGTCCATCATCCGTCGGCGCCGCCACATAGGCTACCAACCGTTTATCAGCCCCTTCATCCAAAGCCACTACCAACGCTTCACTCACCGCCGGGTGCTCCATTAGCCGGGCTTCAATCTCCCCCGGTTCAATCCGGAAGCCACGGATTTTAATCTGCTGGTCATTACGGCCGACAAACACCAAATTACCGTCCGGCAGGTAACGGGCCAAATCTCCAGTGCGATACATCCGGGCATCTGACGCATGACTAAACGGATCTGCCAGAAAACGTTCAGCAGTCAATTCTGGATGGTTCAGATAGCCACGGGCAACACCTGCGCCGCCAATATACAACTCACCCACTCCCCCCGGCGGCACCGGCTGACCATCAGCATCCAACAGATAAACCCGTGTGTTAGCTATTGGGCGCCCGATAGACACCTCGGTATCCGTATAGTCTGGCGGACAATGCCAAGTCGTAGCACATACCGTCATTTCTGTCGGACCATATGCATTGAACAGATTTACCCGGCCACTCAGAGCCTGAAGCAGCGCCGCACTGGGCGCTTCACCCGCCAGTACCAATGTCGGTTTTATCGTTATCGCCGGTAAGTCAGTACCATCCCGAAGCAGGGCCGGTGTCAGACAGGCGTGCGTCACCGTCTGCTCTTCCAAGTAACGCCAGAGATGGTAAGGATCCTGACGAACTGTATCGGCAGGGATCGCCAAGCTAGCCCCACTACTCAACGCTATCGTGATTTCCCAGACACTGGCATCAAAGCCAAATGAAGCGAACTGCAACATCCGGCTGGTTACTCGCATGTTAAGCCGGATAATTTGTGCCAAGGCCAGATTGACCACGCCACGATGCTCCACCATCACCCCTTTTGGCGTACCGGTCGAACCCGAGGTGTAAATCACATAGGCCAAGTGTCGTGAAGTCAACTCCGGTATCTGTGGATTGCTGTCCAACTGGTCAGAATGGGTATTTGGATCGATGACCATCAGGTCTGCCAGCGCCTTCTCTCCCAACGCTGTACGTCCGACGTTATCCGCCAGCAAAATAGTTGGCGCGGCATCCATCAGAATATGCGCCAAGCGCTCGCCCGGATAAGCCGGGTCCAACGGTACATAGGCTCCACCGGCTTTTAGTACCGCCAACAATCCCACCACCATTGCCGGTGAACGTGACACACAAATCGCCACTCGCTGGTCCGGCTCTACACCCAGAGCAATTAACTGATGAGCCAGCCGGTTGGCGCAAGCATTCAGTTCCGCATAACTGAGAGTCTGATTTTCATACACCAATGCCGTGGCATCCGGATTTTTCTCCACCTGCTGTTCAAACAACTGATGAATACATAACTGGTCAGGATACGCGGTTGCAGTGACATTCCAGGTTTCCAGCAACAGTTCCCGTTCTACTTCTGGCAAAATATTCAGTGCCTGTACCGGTGTTTCTGGAGCATGTTCAAGCGCCTCGATCAAACTTTCCAGCGCTTGTTGCATATAGCCGCATATCCTTTCCGGATCAAATGGTTGTACCGCCTGAGCAGTCAGCCCCAAGGATTCGCCAAAATCCTCCACCGACAGCGCTAACGGATAGTTGGTACGTTCTTGTCCACCAAGAAACTCAATACCGCTAATGATTTCATCCGACGTTGACGGTAAATCACTATGCCGATAGTTCAACAGGCTATTAAAAAGGGGGAGCTCACTCTGCACACCGCTGCAACGCTGGGCCAGTGCCAATGAGGCATGCTCATGCGCTAATAATCCGGCCAATCGGGTATGTGCTGCCTGCACACTATCCCGCACCGGGGTCTCATCCATATCCAGTCGCAACGGTAACGTATTGATAAACAATCCCATGCCGCTGTCAGCCCCGTCTCCCGCCTGCATCCGCCCAAACAGCACAGTGCCGAACACCACTTTTTCCTGTCCGCTGGTACGCGACAATACCTGTGCCCAAGCCAAATGACACAGGGAGGCCAGACTGACACCCAAACGTCGAGCCTGGCTGCGCAAACGGTCATTCAAAGCAGCCGTCAGCATCCAGTGCGATTCTGTCACCTGCGAGCCATCACGATGCACTTCCGTCAAACCAAACGGCAGAGTTGGTTCATCCACACCAGCCAACATATCGGTAAAGAAACGGGCGTGTTCTTCCTGACTGATACCTAGCCGAACCTGAGCCACCAGATTGCGGAAAGGGACTGGCGCCGGCAGGCTGTTCCCCTGTCCTGCAAGGTACGCCTGTACTTCACGATTCATCACATCCAGCGTGGTATGGTCGCCAATCAGGTGATGCATCAGTTGCAACAGGAGCCAACGGCCATCAGTTTCTCGCGCCACTACAAAGCGCAATAACGGCGCTTCGTTCAGATCGAGACGATAATGACGCGGATCAAAGCGCTGAGCTAACTGGCCACTGACCAGACCATCAACCGGGTTTAATGTCAGTTCAGTCACCGACAAGGTGGCCTGACGCAAAACCACCTGAGCCGGAACTGACAATCCTTGCCAGATAAAAGCGGTACGTAAGATATCGTGCCGATCAACTACCTGTTGCACCGCCGCCAAATAACGGTCTAACAATACCCGGTCAGCAAAGGCCATTTGACTCGTCAATAAATACGGATCACCTTCGTTTGCCAACAAATGATGAAATAAAATACCATCCTGCAACGGTGACAATGCATAGATATCCTGAATATTGGCGATACCGCCCGGTACTTGTTCGACGATAAGATCAATTTCAGGCTGGGTCAGGTTAATCAGCGGCAACATCGCCGGAGTGAGTGTCGTCGTCGCTGACGTAATCACATTCGGCGGCACGACTACAATCTGATGCTGTCCCAGTGTTTGCGCCAGTTCAGCTAGCACCGGCGATTGAAACAGGTCACGCACCGTCAACGTCAACCTAAGATGACGCAGGCGTTCAACCATTCGTATCGCAAGCAATGAATGACCACCCAAGGCAAAAAAGCTGTCATACCGGCTGACCTGTTCAATCCCCAGTAATTCACGCCAAATTGCCGCCAGCAACATCTCCATTTCTCCTTGGGGTGCTGCATAAACCTGACGGGCAAAGGCTGCATTGCCCGGGGCTGGCAGTGCCTGGCGATCCAACTTACCATTAGGAGTTAACGGAAAAGCATCCAACTGCACAAAGGCCGTCGGCACCATATAATCAGGTAAAATAGTTTGCAGGTGAGCACGCAAACTGTTCGCCAATCCGTCACCCTCTGGCGCCACCACATAGGCAACCAGGCGCTTGTCATGACCATCACCTAGCGCTAATACTGTGGCTTCTCGCACCGTCGGATATTCTATCAACCGCGCTTCAATTTCCCCCGGCTCAATCCGGAAGCCCCGGATCTTAATCTGCTGATCATTACGACCGACAAACAACAAATTGCCATCCGGCAAATAACGCGCCAAATCGCCAGTGCGGTACATCCGAGCATCCGGCGTATCACTAAACGGATCCGCCAGAAAACGTTCAACGGTCAGCTCAGAACGATTCAGGTAGCCACGGGCAACACCCGCACCGCCAATATACAGCTCACCCACGCCCCCTAACGGCACCGGCTGACCATCAGCATCCAACAGATAAACCCGAGTATTAGCCGTTGGACACCCGATAGGCACCTCTGAATCTGCGTAGTCTGACGGACAATGCCAGGTCGTGGCACAAACCGTTATCTCTGTTGGTCCATACGCGTTGAATAGCGTTGCCCGACCACACAATGCCTGGAGCAGCGCCACACTGGGGGCTTCACCTCCCAGTATCAAGGTCGGTTTTATCGTTATCATCGGTAAATCAGCACCATCCCGAAGCAGGGCTGGTGTTAAACAAGCGTGCGTTATCCCCTGTTCCTCCAGATAACGCCAAAGGCGGTGCGGGTCCTGACGAACGATATCAACAGGAATATCCAAAGAAGCACCTCCGCACAACGCCATCATGATTTCCCAGACACTGGCATCAAAACCAAATGAAGCAAACTGCAACATCCGGCTACTAGCGTGAATAGCGAATTGGGTGATTTTATCCCGGATAAGATTGACTAATCCTTGATGTTCAACCATTACTCCTTTCGGCACACCAGTCGAACCGGAAGTGTAAATCACATACGCCAAATGCTGTGAAGTTAATGCCGGTATCTGCGGGTTACTGTCTGGCTGGTCGAATAAGGTATTCGGGTCAAGCACAATCTGTTCTGCCAGTACCTTCTCACCCAACGCTATACGTCCGATATTATCTGCCAACAAAATAGTCGGGGCGGCATCCATTAGAATATGCGTCAGGCGCTCGCCAGAATAAACCGGGTCCAGCGGCACATAAGCCCCACCAGCTTTTAACACCGCCAGCAATCCCACTACCATTGCCGGACAACGCGACACACAAATCGCCACCCGCTGGTCCGGCTCTACACCCAGAGTAATTAACTGATGAGCCAGCCGGTTGGCACAAGCATTCAGTTCCGCATAACTGAGAGTCTGGTTTTCATACACTAACGCTGTCGCGTCCGGGGTTTTCTCCACCTGTTGTTCAAACAACTGATGAATACATAACGCATCAGGATAGGCAATTTCCGTGGCATTCCAAGTTTCTAGCAACAGCGTGCGTTCTGTCTCCGGCAGGATGTTCAGTGCCCGTACAGGTGTCTCCGGGGCCTGCTCAAGTGCCTCCACCAGACTTTCCAACGCCCGTTGCATATAGCCACACACCCGTTCTGAATCAAACGGCTCAACAATTTGAGCAATCAGCTCCAGTGCATCACCAAAATCCTCCATTGATAGCACTAACGGATAGTTGGTCTGCCCCTGTTCCTCAAGGAATTCGATGCCATTGATGATTTCACTTGAAGCCACAGGTAATGTGTTATGCCGGTAATTGAACAGAGAACTAAAAAGTGGCACTCCCCGCTGCACACCACTGCAACGCTGAGCCAGCACCAGTGAAGCATGTTCATGATCCAGCAACTCAGCTAACCGGTTATGTGCTGTCCGTACACTGTCCCGTACTGAGGTATCATCCATATCCAATCGCAATGGCAAAGTATTGATAAACGGCCCCATGCCGCTATCAGCCCCTTCTCCCGCCTGCATCCGTCCAAATAGTACGGTGCCGAACACGACTTTCTCCTGACCACTGGTACGTGATAACACTTGCGCCCAAGCCAAATGACACAACGCCGCCAGACTCACCTCCAAACGTCTCGCCTGACGACGCAAACGGTCATTCAGCTCAGGGGGCAATATCCAGTGCGCCCCCGTCACTAACGAACCATCACGATATACCTCCGTCAGCCCGAAAGGTAACGTCGGTTCGTCTACCTTAGCCAACATGTCAGTAAAGAAATGAGTATGCTTTTGTTGACTTTCCCCTAGCTGAGTTTGAGCCACCAGATTGCGGAAAGATGCTGGCGCAGGCAAGTTATCCTCCTGCCCAGCAAGGTGCGCCAGCACTTCCCGACTCATCACTTCCATTGTTGTACGGTCGCCAATCAAGTGGTGCTGCAATTGCAGTACATGCCAGCGACCATCGGTTTCCTGCGCCACCGCAAAGCGCAACAACGGGGCCTGACTTAGCTCAAAGCGATACAGACGCGGGTCAAAACGTTGAGCCAATTGCTCACCGGCTGGACCATCAGCTGGGTTCAATGTCAGTTCAGTAACTGATAAAGGCGCTTGACGCCAAACCACCTGAGCCGGTGCGGATAATCCCTGCCAGATAAACGCGGTTCGCAGGATATCATGGCGATTAATGACTTGTTGTACCGCGGCCAGATAGCGGTCCAACAATTCCCGGTCAGCAAAAATCATCGGATAAGCCAACTGATAGGGGTCGCCTTCCTTTGCCAGCAGATGATGAAACAAAATGCCGTCCTGCAAGGGCGACAGAGCATAGATATCCTGAATATTGGCGATCCCGCCCGGTACTTGTTCAACAATATGGTCAATGTCAGTCTGAGTCAGATCAATCAACGGCAACATCGCCGGTGTGAGTTCCGTCGTCGCCGTAGTAATAACGTTCGACGGCGCCACCACTGCCTGATGCTGCCCCAATGTTTGGGTCAATTCTGATAGTACAGGGAATTGGAACAGGTCACGCGCGGCCAGTGTTAATCCCAAACTACGCAAACGTTCAATCATCTGCACACCAAGTAGTGAATGACCACCTAACGCAAAGAAACTGTCATGGCGACTTATTTGCTCGATCCCCAGCAACTCACGCCAGATAGCAGCCAGCGTAATTTCCATCTCACCTTGTGGCGCCTCATAAACCTGACGAGCAAAAGCTTCCACTCCCGGCACCGGTAACGCCCGGCGATCCAACTTACCGTTCGGGGTCAACGGAAAAGCATCCAGACGCACAAAGGCCGACGGTACCATGTAGTCAGGCAACCGAACACGCAAATGTTCACGCAAACTATTAACTAACTCATCATCAGCCCGCGCGACCACATAGGCAACCAAACGCTTGTCCTGCCCGTCCCCCATCGCCAGTACTACAGATTCACTTACCGCGGGATATTCTATCAATCGGGCTTCGATTTCCCCCGGTTCAATACGGAAGCCACGAATTTTCACCTGCTGGTCATTACGACCAATAAATTCCAAATCGCCACCCGGCAGATAACGAGCCAAATCCCCAGTGCGGTACATGCGTGTATCGGGTTTATCACTAAACGGATCGATAAGGAAACGTTCAGCGGTCAATTCAGGGCGATTAAGGTAACCACGGGCCACACCAGCACCACCAACATATAACTCACCCTCCGCCCCCAACGGCACCGGCTGACCATATTTATCTAACAAATAGAGTGTTAAATCGGGAATACGGGTGCCAATAGGACTGACTACCCGCGCCACATCATGGTGATCCAGTTCCCGGTAAGTGACGTGAACCGTGGTCTCCGTGATGCCGTACATATTCACCAACTGAGGTGATCTCTCTTCACGCAGGGCATACCACGGTTTCAGAATAATGGGATCGAGGGCTTCCCCGCCAAAAATGATATAACGCAAGCAGTCCGGTAATGGATTGGCGACATAACTGGCAATAAACGCTTTAAAAGCACTGGGGGTCTGATTCAACACCGTGATACCGTGCTGACACACGAATTGATGCAGTTCTTGAGGTGAACGGGCGATCGCGTGTGGTACTAAAACCAGTTTAGCGCCGTAGCGTAAAGCTCCCCATAATTCCCATACCGAGAAATCGAAAGCGATAGAATGAAACAAACACCAAACATCTTGCTGGTTAAAATGATACCAGGATTCAGTCGCGTCAAATAAACGCTGGATATTACGATGTTCCACCATCACCCCTTTCGGCGTGCCGGTTGAGCCGGAGGTGTAAATCACATAGGCCAAATGCTGTGCGGTCAATGCCGGTACTTGTGGGTTACTGTCCGGTCTATCAGGCAGGATATTCGGATCAAGCACCGTCAATCCTGCCAACACCGCCTCTCCCAGTACATCACATCCGGTGTTATCCGCCAGTAAAATAGCCGGAGTAGCATCGGTCAGAATATGCGCCAAACGCTCACCCGTATAAACCGGGTCTAGCGGCACATAAGCCCCGCCTGCTTTCAACACCGCCAATAACGCCACTACCATTGCCGGTGAACGTGACACACAAATCGCCACCCGTTGATCCGGTACGACACCCAATGCAATCAACTGATGAGCCAGTCGGTTGGCGCGGGCATTTAACTCAGCATAGCTAAGGGTTTGCTCTTCATGCACTAACGCTATCGCGTCAGGGGTTTTCTCTACCTGTTGTTCAAACAACTGATGAATACATAACGTGTCAGGATACGCGGTTTCCGTCGAGTTCCAGGTTTCCAGTAACAACGTACGTTCAGCCTCAGGCAACAAATTAAGCTGCCTGATAGGCGTTTCATCCCCCTTCATTTTCGACGATATCAACACCTGTAAGTGTTCGCTCATTCGCTGAACGACTTCGGCGCTCAGACGATTTACATCATAGATCCAGCGAAAACCGCCCTGCGCGTTTATCTGGAGGGTCAGCAATTCACCACGCATCTCCTGATCATACTGGCTGTCATCCTGTGTCACAGAGACCGCGATCCGCCACGGTCGGCTCGTTGTTAATTCAGAGATAGCATGTAGTGCGGGAGAGTGAGAAAGGAGATCATAACTAAATGTATGGTGCTGTGTTAGCCGAGCAAGTTCATCACCAACCCAGTCAGCTACCGCGCACCAAGGCTTATCAAACGCTACCTCAACAACCATCGGCACCACCGGCGAAAAACCGGTCAACATATCCGGTTTATCTTTTGTCTCATTCACACACCAACCAATTTGGAATTCAGCCTGCTGAGTCAGACGCGCAAGATAAATGACAAATGCTTGTAACAGCGTCCGCCATGCCTCCTCCTCACCGTTTTTGGCCAATGAAAGCTGCCAGGGACTCATTGCCCATTTGGGTTCTGCCTGTTTCCCAGCGCTTTCAAAAGGTAATTGAAGGGGTTGCAAAGCAGTAAGACGTTCACACCAAAATGATTCACTGGGTGTCAACGCCTGAGGGATATTCTTCACGTTCTGAATCTGTTGTGAAATATCATTCACACGGTTTATGTTCTCTAATGTTTGAGAAGGGAATTCAGCTTTAACAATTCTTTCTTGTTTAACAACGCTATCTTTCATTTACTACTACCTCAACGAATTTGTTCGGAATTTGGAAACTGTCTTGAATGACAGTTATCGCAAGGATTTTTCTTTTATTTCTTGCTCCCAAGAAATAAAAACCGGCAAGCTTGACATCAATTCAAAATATTCAGACATTGGATGTCATAGCCCGGTTAATTAATATTTATTAACAATTTTTCGATGCTAATTTTCTGACAACAAAATAATAATTTCATATTATTATCTAAAATAAGATATTTAACCTTTACTATTTCCTTAGATAAATTAAATTAATTTTTGAAATTTTTACTGGACAATACCAAATTATATAACCAAAGATGTAACTGTTAAGGCAAATACCAAAAACAGATCAATATAAATTAAAACTAAATTAACCCATCCTAATAAGGATTATTTTTAGGCCATTATTATGAATATGTAATAGGTAACTAATATACTGTTATGCACTTAGATGATTATTCAAAACTCCCTCTACATCAATTAAAATAAACTCTCATAGATGCCTTTCAAATGCAATAGTCTCAACTTACAGCATAATACTATATATTTCAGATTTGTTACTTAAGTGTTTGTATTTAACAATAAAGTAACAAAGTGGATATTCCAATTACAATTCATTTTCAGACTTGTCTTATTTCCTATAAGCCGTTATTTTCAATAGTAATCTGACTAATCAGAAAAATAATAAAATAGATAGATTTCAAAAGACAATTATTATGGGGAATGAGAAAATATGGTTTGATATTCTCTCTAGCTAAACAAGATTATTAAAACAATCTCTTTTATTACTCTATCTTAATAAAAATCCAGTACAAACAACATATACTGGATTATCACGCCAAGGTTAAATTATTAATATATATCCTATGGATTTCAAGATGCATCGCGACGGCAAGGGAGCGAATCCCCGGAAGCATAGGTAACTATGTGATCGGGGTGAGTGAGTGCAGCCAACAACTCGGTATCGCAATCAGCTCAAGTGAAGTATCAGATATTACCGTTTCCAGCCCAACGACAGTTCTATACTCACAGACTCTGGCTTTTCATCCATTACAAAAAAACAGCGGGAGAAGATTCTGATACAGCGTTATGGATAATGCTCGTCTGCTTCCAACTTTTGCGTGCGATCATATCAGCATGCAGATCTGCTGATTCATTACCCTGCTGAGTTCTGTTCATCCTCTGGCTGTTTCGACAAGGTAACTAAGGAGGTTACGAAACAGTTAATGGTGAAGGGTCATCTACGACCTTAACGAATTTGTTAGAAATTTGAAAACGATTATTACTGATAGCCATCATCAATATTTCTCTCTTAACTTATTACCCTTCCTAAAAAATAAAAACGTACATGTCTGATATCAAATAAATATATTCAGATACTGAATGCTATAGTCCAGCTTAATAACGAAAAATCAGTAACGAATAATTAACATTTTTTTGACACTAATTTTCCCTCAATGGAATAAATAATTAATCTTATGATCCAAAATTATATATTATATTTTCATTCTAATTTTTAGGGTAATATCGATTAATTAACTGAAACTTATTAATTTTAGCTTGCATCCACCTATAAAAATGACATATATTAAAATTAAAGCCTACGCTCTCAATACAGATTATTATTAATTGACTCTGCAATAGATCATTTTGCGGAGAGATTTTTTTTTATGCCAACAACGTGAGAACGGTATCACGTGAGGAAAAATTATAATGAATAGGGAAAATATATCTGCCGATGCATTGCCATCCGCTCTTAACTGTTGCCGATTATTGTTGCAATTAGCTAAAGGTGAGGCACAGGAACCACAATACTTGTTCTCCCACGGCAAACTGAAATCTGCAATAAAAGAATACGGCAAGGCGCATGATGTTGATCTGGCATTGTGCCGTTTAAAATTCTCCAAGTTAACTCCCAAACTACTGCCCCTAGCCTTTCGCGACAAACAGGGAGGATTTTTTGTATTAGCGCGCCTCTCCACTGATCAGGCCCTGATCCAGTCTCCTTATGCCGTTTCACCCGAAATACTCCCCATCAACGAGCTAGAAGCCAGATGGAGCGGGGAGGTGATCCGGTTAGGGGAAACGTCTCTCAGGTTCGATGTCTCTTGGTTTATACCCGCGTTTATTCATCATCGCCGCCTACTCGGCGAAGTGCTGCTTTTTTCCCTGATGCTTCAGCTACTCGCCCTAGTTACTCCCCTGTTTTTCCAAGTGGTGATGGACAAAGTATTGGTGCACAAGGCGTTATCCACCCTAGACGTACTGGTGATAGTGCTGGTGGTGGTTGGGCTGTTCGAGGTGGTGCTCCGGGGATTGCGCGAATACCTTTTTGCCCACACCGCCAACCGCATCGATATCACACTGGGGATCAAGCTGTTCCGGCACCTACTCGGTCTGCCGCTACTCTACTTCAAACACCGTCAGGTAGGCGCTATCATCACCCGAGTGCAAGAACTCGACAACATTCGTGACTTCCTGACCGGCTCTATGCTAACCCTGTGCGTAGACCTGGCGTCCGCATTTGTCTTCTTCGGGGTAATGGCTTGGCTGTCGCCGTCCCTAACCTGTGTGGTACTGGCGGTGTTGCCTCTCTATTTCCTGCTAGCCTGGCTGAGTTCCAAACCGTTGCAACAGCGCATCGAACAACAGTTCCAGACCGCGGCCCTCAATACCTCATTCCTGAACGAGTCCGTCAGCGGCGCTGAAACCATCAAGAGTCTGGCGGTGGAACCCAGAATGCAACGGCGCTGGGAATCCCAGACCGCGAACATGGTCGAAGCCGGTTTCCGCACTCAGACCCTCAATAACTTCATCAGCCACGGGGTTATGCTGCTACAGAAGACGACCAGCGTCGGGATCATCTGTCTGGGCGCCAATATGGCTCTCTCTCTGGAACTCACCATAGGCCAACTGATCGCTTTCAACATGATGGTGTCCCACGTCAACCAACCCATCGCCAAGCTAATCGACCTGTGGCAACAGTTTGTCCAAACCCGGGTCGCGGTTGACAAGCTCGGCGACATACTCAACCTACCCGTCGAGCAGGAACAGGGGAACATCTGTCCCCAGCAACCACTTTCCGGCGATCTGCAAATACGTAACCTAGTGTTCCGCTACCAGCCCCATCAAGCCCCCGTGTTGCAGGGAGTTACCCTGCATATCAGATCAGGCGAAAACTTAGGCATAATCGGCCCTTCCGGTTCGGGTAAGAGTACTCTGACACGCCTATTACAGAAGCTCTACGCGCCGGACGAGGGGGAGATCTTAATCGACGGCATTCCCTTAGACCGGCTGGACCCCTGCTATCTGCGCGGCCAGATTGGGGTGGTACTACAAGAGAACTATCTGTTCAACCGTAGCGTGCGCCACAACATAGCGCTCAAGGACCCCTCCGCCTCGCTGGAGAAGGTGATGGCCGTCGCTAAGCTGGCGGGCGCGCATGACTTTATCCTGCAACTACCTTTGGGTTATGACACGGTATTAGCCGAGGCCGGCAGTTCCCTGTCGGGAGGACAGCGCCAGCGCATCGCCATCGCCCGAGCACTGATGGCCAACCCCAAGATCTTGATCTTCGACGAGGCGACTAGTGCCCTTGATGACGAATCACAAGCGCTGATCCAAGCTAACATGGCTGAGATCGCTCTAGGGCGTACCGTCATCATCATTGCCCACCGCCTGTCCACGGTGCGTCACTGCGACCGCATCATCACTTTGGAGCAGGGCCATATCACCGAATCAGGCAGCCATCACCAGTTACTGGCTAAGGGAGGCTGCTATGCCAAGTTGTGGCAGACGCAGCAGGAATTACGAAAGGAGACGGCGTGATGTCATTCAAGAAACACCTAAAAACCGTCCTCTTGGCCTGGCGTCGGGAGCGTAACGCACCTAAAGCGACGAAACGCACCCGCGACGAATACGAATTTCAGCCCGGTTACCTGGAGATCGTTGAACGTCCTCCCGCTCCTTGGGCAAGGTGTACAGCAATGGCACTGACCCTGTTTCTACTGGTGGTTCTGTTGTGGTCCATCATCGGTCGCCTAGATATCCATGCCAACGCCACAGGCCGGCTGTTGGTATCCAGCCACTCTAAGGTGATCCAGTCCCTTGAACCCGGCGAGATTGTGGCGATTCATGTACGTGACGGACAAAGGGTGAAGGCCGGGGATGTGCTGATCAAACTCAACCCTATAGGAGTCGAGGCCGAGCTGAAAGAGCGGCAGGAGCAACTAAACTTCAAGCGGTTGGAACTGGCCAGACTACAGGCCCTGCTAACCGAAACCCCCACTGAGCATTTCGCCGTACAGGAAAGTATACCGCAGGCACAGGTCGAGCTAGCTAGAGAGCACTTGGTCAGCGTCTGGAAAGAGATGGTCGCCAATTTAGAAAGCCTGGACGGAGAGATGAACGTCAACCAAGCGAACCAGAGTGCGCGTAACGCCGATATCACTGAGCTGGAGAAACTACTAACCAATATCAAAGTGCGTCTTGAGGCCCGTCGTACCCTGGCCGCCAGCAAGCTACTGCCAAAAGTCGAGCTACTAGAACAGGAGAAGGAGAAACTAGAGATCGAACGCATCCTTTCTCAACAGTACGCCGAGCTGGCCGTCCTCAAGGCACAATATCAGGTACTAGAGGAGAGCCGGAACCGCTACCTGACCAAGACCCGCCGGGAATACTACGACCAGTTGAACGAAGCTCAAACCGCCGTCGCGGTCATGACACAGCAATTGATAAAGGCCGGCGAAAAACAGCGGCTACAGAGCCTACGGGCACCCGTCGACGGCGTAGTGCAACAGTTAGCGATCCACACTCTGGGAGGCGTAGTGCAATCGGCCCAACAGCTAATGGTGATCGTGCCCGATGATACCCCCTTGGAAGCCGAGGTGATGGTGTTGAACAAAGATGTGGGATTCGTGCACACTGGTCAGCCAGTGGAAATTAAGGTCGACTCCTTTCCCTACACCCGCTATGGCACTATACGGGGCAAAGTCGCCAACGTCTCTAAAGATGCGGTCAAGGATGAACAGCTAGGCTTGGTATTCCCCACACAGATCCGGATGGAACACTCCTCCATCGCAGTGGACGGACATGAGGTACCTCTACAGGCAGGCATGAGTATCACCGCAGAAATCCGCACCGGTGATCGGCGGGTGATCGACTATCTACTCAGCCCACTGCAACAGTACCAGTCCGAAGCATTGAGGGAACGATAATGTCAACCATCGAATCTATTCTGTCGGAACCGACCACCGTCGACGAGTCCAAGGCCGTAACGGATGGCGGCCTCCTGGCTCTGGCTCATGCTGCCCGCCATTTCAATTTGGCGGTGGAACCGGAACAACTAAGCCACCGCCTCGGACGCATCCAAGGGGTTTCGAACAGCCAAGACCTGTGTCGCTGCGCCCAGTGGATCGGCCTGAAAGCACGCCATATCACCACAGATATGAGCCGTCTCGACACTCTGCCTCTTCCTATCCTGCTGGATACGGAACAGAGCTGGCTGGTGCTAGAAAAAATCGAAGGCGAGTTAGTTACCTTGTATCAGCCAGGCACAGGCAAGACATGCCGCTATCCCCGGACCGCCCTCGCTAGCCATTGGCAAGGCAGTGCCGTGCTGCTGGCGGAGGCGACCGAACCGTCGAAACGGCAGCGGTTTGGCTTCGGCTGGTTCGTGCCTTCCATCCGTAAGCATGTCAGCCAGTTCAGGAACGTGATCTTAGTGTCTCTGATGCTACAAGTGATCGCCCTGGTGACTCCCATACTGTTCGAGAATGTGATCGATCGGGTGCTAGTCAGCCGCAGTCTATCTAGCCTGCAAGTGCTAGGAATCGCCATGTTGACCCTGGCCTTGTTCGAACCCGTCTATGGCTTCCTTCGTTCTTGGCTATTCGCCAACCTCGCCAGCAAGGTCAACTCTGAGCTCTCCAGCCGCCTTTATCAGCACCTAACATCCCTGCCTATGGGCTATTTCCAGCAACGTCAGACCGGAGAGATCATCGCCCGGGTGCGCGAGATGAACCAGATCCGTCAATTCCTAACCGGTTCGGCGCTGACTATGATACTGGATCTGGCCTTTGTCGGCCTGTTTGTAGCCGTGATGTTTCTCTACGCTACCGAGCTAACCTGGCTGGTGCTCGGTTCCCTAGTGCTCTACTTCCTATTCTGGCTGTGTATCGGGCCCATACTGCGCGCCCGGGTATTGCGGGAATACGAGTTAGGGGCCGACAACACCGCCTTCCTTACCGAGTCGGTCACCGGCATCGAAACCATCAAAACCAGCGCCACCGAAGCCGGCTTCCTACACCGCTGGGAGCGGCAACTATCCGCTTTCGTCCGCGCCTCATTCCGCGCCAAAGTGGTGGGGATTCTGGCGGGTCAAGGGATCGACCTAATCCAGAAACTCACCTCCGCCCTGCTGCTGTGGTGGGGCGTTACTCTGGTCATGAAGGGCAAGCTCAGCCCTGGAGAGCTGGTGGCTTTCAACATGCTCTCGGAACACGTGACCCAACCGATT
This sequence comes from Photorhabdus namnaonensis, assembly GCF_001684335.1. Classification (GTDB taxonomy): domain Bacteria; phylum Pseudomonadota; class Gammaproteobacteria; order Enterobacterales; family Enterobacteriaceae; genus Photorhabdus; species Photorhabdus namnaonensis. Next base: position 12,965 of record NZ_LOIC01000086.1, on the reverse strand, counting down.
CTGCGTCTGGCCCAGATCTGTCAGGATTTCCAGCACACTCTGATTTCGATGCGTAGGATCGGCGACATTCTTGATGAAGAGGGAGAAAGCGGCAATGGCGGCCTGGCCTCCGTACCCAAGCTACAGGGCGGAGTAAGCTTTAGGGGCGTGCGCTTTCGCTACAACGAGGATGGTCAGGAGGTGTTACGCAACCTCAACGTTGAAATTCATCCCGGTGAATTCATCGGCGTCACAGGTCCGTCCGGCTCGGGCAAATCCACCCTAGCCCGACTGTTGCAGCGCCTCTATGTGCCCCAACACGGCCAAGTGTTAGTGGACGGGATTGATTTAGCGATCGCAGATCCGGCAGCGCTGCGCCGCAACATGAGCGTAGTGCTGCAAGAAAGCGTGCTGTTTGCCGGCACCATTGCCGAAAACATCCGTCTGTGCCGGCCCCAAGCCAGCGATGCTGAGGTGTATGAAGCAGCGACTCTGGCCGGCGCCGATGGTTTTATCAAGGCGCTGGACCGGGGCTATGAGACCCAAGTCGGCGAGCGTGGCGGCCAGCTCTCCGGTGGGCAACGCCAACGCATCGCTCTGGCCCGCGCGTTGCTGACCAATCCGGGGATATTACTACTGGATGAAGCCACTAGCGCTCTGGACTACGAGTCGGAAGCGGCGGTGATGGCTAACCTACAACGCATTACTCAGGGCCGTACGGTTATCAGCGTCGCTCATCGCCTTAATACCCTGCGCCATGCCCATCGGATTCTGGTGATCGATCAGGGTCAGGTGGTCGAACAGGGCAGCCACGAGCAACTGCTCGCCTTGGACGGGCTCTATGCCCGACTGTGGGCCTTACAGATGAAGGATTGAGTCCCAAATCGCAGACGGCCAATCGTGCCCGCTATAGTCATTCTTAAGAGCTATAACCCATAAATACCAAAGTAGGATTTTCCTAAGGAGAACCATCATGCCCAATAACAGCTACCAATCGCTGCTCGCGTCTGCGCAAACGACCCTTAAAGAGATGCGGCACAAACCGAATATCAAAGAGTTGATCCAGACGATCAAGCAAGGGTTTAATGAAAATAATCATAAGTGGACCTCTAAGCTGATCAACAAGCAGAAAATATTGGAACACATGCTGGAGAAAGACGCTTATATACGCTACAGCAATGACCAGCCGGTTGGCGTCAGTGGCCTCAATGAAGGTGAGCAACGGTCATTTATCAATTATATCAAGGCACTGTCTGCTCGTGCCACCAAGGTCGATATCTTGGTACAAAACAACGAGAAGGCGGCGCTGTCTTCTCAAACCGATACCATCCTCAGCAATGCCGATGCCTTCCGAATGCTTCCCAAGGACTTCGAGCAACGCCATAGTATCCGAACCAATATTGGTGCGAGACTAACCATCAACGTTGACAAGGCACATTTCAACTCGCTTGCCAATGCATTGACCCAATTGTTCAATGATGACAATCGTGGCTGGTTGGAGCAGGCCAAAATCATGGGCCCGAAAAATCTGGGACGCCGTACCGACCAGGCAGTGATTTACCTTTCTAGCGCCGGAGTCGAACATGCTCATGCTATCGGCAATCAGCTCAGTGAGCTGCTACCGGCGACGGCCTTTATCGAACACACCCCGACTGGTATGTATCGCGTGGGCAAAGGCATTGCCTACTCTGAAACAGTTGCAGGTGAATCAAGCAGTCATGGTCAGTCCCGAGCACGATTGATCGCGGCTGCGGGCACAGAATCCTTGCTCACCAATACTCCGATCGAAAAGACCCTATCGAGAACCTTGCAAACGCACGGGTACGATATACGCAATCCAGCACTGCTAGCGCAAGCAGTACGGGCTCGCAATCTCAAAGGGAAGCTGGCGTCCATGATTGATGGAGTCCTGCCCCGCCAAGGCAGCACCGATATCCAGCAGTTCGCCATCGATCCTGTATCGTTCGCCAGATCCAACACCATCAGCGCCGAGACATTGGCTAGAGCGGAGAGCTTCCCGGCAGAGGGACATGCCCAACTGGTGAAAGTTAAAGCAGGATTATACGAGCTCGAATACTCTGCTCAAAGCACACATAATGCCTCCAAAGGCAACATCGGCAGCGTGCCCGCGTATTTCCTCGACTACAACAGTTCAAACCAAGCCAACGCGATACCAACCTATGTGGATATCCCTAAACATGCGATGCCGGGGAGTTTTCTGTTCACTGGAACGTTGTCGGGATGTTCGCTGGTGGTGACCACCCTTGACGCTGAGACTTACCGAGTCTACCACGATAGTCGAGTCAACAGTTCACTGCTGTATGACAACGTAGTCATGGCAGTGGACTATAAGGATTATCAGGCGGCTGGCAACACTAAAGGCTTCGCCGCGGCGTACATGCAATACATTAATGGTGAATGGCAACTGGTGTTTCAGCGCCAGGAGTATCAGACAGATGGTAAAACGCTCTGGCCGAAGTCGCGCAGCGGCGAAGAACCCATATCAATCCAAGTCGCTAACAGTCAAGTGGCTGAGCGTAACCAAGCCCAGTTCGCTACTTACCGTGAGCGGATTCATCAGCAACTGAAAAAGATCGCTACTCAGTTCGGCGTGCCCGTCAAAGGGGTCTCTGATGGTGTCTACAAAGAGGGAGAGTTCTCTCCTCATCATCCGGCGATTGCCGCGTGGATTGAGCTGCGTGATAAGGTTCAAGCCAAAATCACGGCAGACACTCAGCAGTTGGTAGACCAACGAAACGAACTCTATCAGGCCCGAAGCGGTACCAGAGAAAATTTCCAGCTGGCCCTGATTGACCAACAGATAAAGCAGATCAATATTACGCTGGAGTACTACAAAGCGCGATACGATTCAGTCTTACATGAAGTGTTCTCCGTCGAACAAAGCTGGTTATGGCAGCAAATCAAGTCCAAGAGCGGTATAGCGGTGCGGATTGACGATACGGCCATCCAGAGCGGCGGTAAGGAGCACACCAGCAACGTGGCCGGGCGTTACGCTACTCTCGAAGCTTACCAACGAAACAGGCTAGGCGCCGAGTTTACTGATGGCTTACGCAACTTCCAAGATATCAGTATCCCAGGTTTTAACCATAAGATGTCGGCCCTAGAGATGAAAAGCCTGTTTCTTGACGGCCAACTTACCCCTAAACAGCAGGGTGCCTTGAGCAGCCGCATCACTGAAGCTAGCCGGGCCGAGTATATCAACAAAATACTGAAGCAGACCGCGGTGTTTAGAGAAGATTTTCGTCGGGCTGGTAGCAGCTTCAATCGTCTGGCGCCACAAGATTTTTATCTGTCGTTGGTCGGAGACGTATCTGGCGGCCGTTGCTATCCCTTGGTCAGGGCGATGGCAGTGGCGCTAGCCAGCGGTGGCGAGGCGGGTATCAATAGTCTGGTAGAAAAACTCTTCTTGGCCGCAGCCTCCCCTAAAGCAGGGAGTTCCACGCTGCTAAAAAACAGTCTGGCAAGATTGCACTCCAATATTGAGGCCATACAGGCATCAACGTCTCAAGGGCAGATGACATTACCCGAGGTGGTTTCCCTGCTGGAAAAGGCGACCAAAACCTCGATGTTCGCGCTCAATACCCAGAATCACGCGATGATGGTGGGAAGTACGGTTGGATATGAAGGGCGCCGTTACTATTTCTATGACCCGAATGTCGGGATTTTTGCCTTCAACGACGCGACCAGCTTCTTCAAAGCCATGAAGAACCACTTTGTAGGACGCAAACTGGCCGCTCACTACAGTTCACTTGGCAGCTTGTCGTCCCCGGTCTTCAATCTGGAGAAGATAGATGCAGGCAAGATGGCTGAGGTGCCGGTGGGTAACGGCCTGAACGTGGCTGACCTGACCCGTCCCGGTGAACTGGCCGCGGTCATAGAGCAACAGCGGCAGGTTAAGCACACGGTTGACGCCCAGATACGGATTACCGAGGACACCCGGTTACGCTCCGCGTTGGTGATCCTCGATGCCGAGCAATGGGGGGCAAGGTTCAACCAAGCCAATACACGGCTCACTCAGGAAAACAATCTTGACCAGCGCTGGATACCGATAATTAGCAATACCGAGGATCAGGGCGAAGGCCGCTACCGAGTCCAGTTCATTAATCGCGACCAACCGGAAAAGACCCGTTGGGTAAGCAGCGGTGATGCCACCTTTATCGAATTCCGCCGCTTCATCAATGAACATCTGCTCACCTTGGGCCAACATTTCATCCCCGAACGCGGCCAGATACGCCCCAAAGGTAAGGGCGGCGAGGCAGCTTCGGTTGATGGACTGAACGCCGGGTTTGCGATACAGACATTGATCCAGTGGTTTGCCGACAAAAACCGCAATGATGCGGCACATGGAATCGCTTCGCCCGACCTGTCCACCGCACTTAAGGTCCACAGCTACCTCAACTTTGTTCAAATGGCTCATGGTAACGTGCAAGATATAGCCAAAGTCACCTCACTGGTGCGTACAGCGTTGCGCGGCGAAGTGGCGGCAGCCGAAACCTCGTTAAAGAACTTTGCTTCGAGCTTGGGCCACACCGTCAACGAAGGTGCCAGTGTATTGTTTGGTGGCATCATGATTGGTTTGGATGCCTATGAGCTGGCCCACGCCGAGAATGATGTACAAAAGGCCGTATTCGGTACCCAGCTAGCGTTCGACTCGGCCAATTTTGTTACCGGTACCGCTGGGATGGGAGCCGGGTTTATCGGTGCTTCAAAAGCCGCGGCGATACTCGGTGGGGCCGGGGTGATCCTTGGCGGGCTCTCGGTAGGCTTTACGGGGCTGGCTCAAGCTTTTGGTGCGGTCGCCGAGGATGCCAAGGCGGTAGGCCGTTATTTTGATACCATCGACAAGGCGTACAAAGGTAATGGCTATCGGTATGACAACGAGAAGAAAATGTTGGTGCCTCTGCCCGGGGCTGTGATCAAAACTCTGGATCTACGCAAGAATCAGATCGACTTCGACAGTCAATATATTTACCGCACCCATTCAGGCTCTACCGGTTCGGGAAGAAGCAATTATTTCTTCTGGATCGGCGACTTTCCAAGGATGGTCCATGACCGCAGCCAAGCGATCGAGGTACGTAGTGGAATCGGTTACAAGGAAGTTTCCCACAGACTCAACCACAGTGGCAGCAACGTGCTGATCCTGCCGGGTACCCCCAAGTCCTTTATCAGTTACAAATACATGCAGCTCCCTGGCGTCACTATGCGTCATGATGCCGGTTTTGACGTAATCCGCAGGCTCGAAGAGGACTATCGATTCGACTACGACTTCTACATCTTTCCGGGGGAGGTCACGATCCGTAGGATTCATCAGGAGTATGTGGCGACCCCCATCGAAGTGGTGCTCGACCAGCGCAACCGGCAAATAATCGTGCCCGAGCTACCCAAAGAACTGCATGGCTACCTGCATTACGAGATCAAGGGCGCAGGTGGCAAGTACCTGATTGAGCTGAAAGAAGGCACCAGTGTGAAGCTCTTGAGCGACGTCCCGCACGACTTGGCCGGTAGTGCGCCGTCGCGCTGGATCATCGATAGCAGCCAGCTTGCCAGTGACAGTATCACCATCACGAAGGACCGACTGGTAGTTGGTGGGGTGGTAGTCGAACTCGACCCTGCCCGGAAGGAGCCGGTGCTGGTGGTCAACCGCAACGGCGAGGTGCGCGAAGTCGACTTCGCCAGCCTGACAACTCAGGTGATAAGCGAAGATGCGAGCAAATGGCAGGTACCCGGCCAGCAACTTGAGCAGCACCTGAGTGATCTCGCCAAGGCGCATCAGTTGCACGGGCAGTATGTGGTGGTGGAGAACTACCAACACAATGGGCGCGATGTTGGTCGGGCATTCTACGACATAGCCAACGAACGGATGCTGTTCACCGACACCCCCCACGAACAGGCCAGACATGCCCAACTGGGTGCGGTGATGGGCGACCATGCCTATTTCTACGACGCCGACAACGCGGCAGCATGGCGGGTAGACATCACCACCGGACAGGTCGACGCGCAGTTTGAGCCCTGGTTCAACCAGAATGCGGGCCAGATCAGTCGGCTATGGCAAGAGGGGGATGCCGTCTACCTGACGCGCCGTTATCAGCTAAAAGAGAAAGAAGCTGAACTGAACTATCGGCTCTTTGATGACCGAATGGAATTAGTCAGTTCGGTGAGTGATGATGCACTACTCCAGTTTTCGGTACGTACCAGTCGGCATGGTGATGAGCTCAAAGACATACTCCAGGGCTACGAAAGCCATAGCACCCAGCGTGAAACTCCGACGTATACCCTAGGCGCACGGCTGATCCAACCGACCAAGGCAGTGCAACAGGTCGATACCGGCACGCACCTGATCACGGCCAAAGGCGAGATCTTGCTGCGAATTAACAACAACGAGTTGCAGCTAGTTGGCGTTGACAAAGGCTGGCAACAAAACAACTTGGCCCAACTGCCGCAAGCGCTCGCCAAACTCGCCGACCAGTGGCAGGCCAAAGGGGTACTGACCTTGCAGGACAGCAAGGAGCCAAGCTGGTTTGATATCGGCAGCGGTCAGGTATTCTCGGGTAATGGCATCCCTGTCTCGAATAATCTGCACTTCGTGGGGATCGCCGCAGGCGAAAAAGCAGCGTATGTGTACAGCCCAACGACCCAAGCGCTGTACCAAATCAAGGATGGCAACGCACAAATATTCAATAGGTTCACAAACGTAGAGCGCTTCGGTTCTTCTCTTCTACTTCAAGGCGGGGGGGTAGGCGGCGGCAAAAACGAACTGACACCACCGCTCATTGCCGGTGTCGACAGCGTAGTGCTGCATGGCGGAGCCGATAGCGATACCTACCATTTCAGCCAGGCGATGTGGTCCCATTACCGTACGATAATCATTGACAACGACGACCAAGGCCAAGCCCTAGACCGCTTGGTCCTACCATCGACTGATCCGAGGAGCGTTCTAGTGAACCGCCGCGATGACGACTTGATGTTCACCGATGCCAACAATGGAACAACCGTGGTGGTGCGTCAGGTATTTGGCAGCCAAGCTATGACCCATCGGCATCTGCAAGTCGAACTGGAAAATTACAAATCGGAGATCAACGTGGACCGCCTGGTCAAGAACTTTACCCAGCAGGATCACGCTAAAAGAGGACTGGTGGATCTATCTTGGGCTAGTAAGAGCCCAGCCACGGTGACTCATTCAGTTGACGCTGTTCCGGGTGCGGAGAGACCGAACCTAACCAAGCTGAGCGGGGCTATGGCTTCGTTCTCTGATGCCGGCGGTGCCCGCGAATACCTGCCGCAAATACGTCAGGCTTCACAGGCGGCGCTGGTACCATCACTGTCCTAAGGTAATACCAGAAACAGCAGAAGGGGCAAAATGTCCCTTCTCAGACCGCTGCAAACCTCGTTCAAAAGGGGGTGTCACAAAAGATTCGTGTTATCCGTTAAGATCTGAGTTCCTCCTTTAAGCGCAGATCTTTCATGCCCTTATTCATTCGAAAACTGGAACCGTCTGTTCACACCAAATGTCAGTTTGTTAAAGCGCAACATCTGTCTGATTGGATGGCTCTCTTTTATGGGATCATAAAAAGACGCAACACTTAAACGTCTGGCGCATTTAAATTTGAGATGTATTTTGGTCAGTCAGGGGATTACACGACACCAGACTTTACATACCAAAGGATAAAAACTGAAGACTTCAGGGCACTGACACCGCTGATCTACGCCCATGTAAATCCCTATGGGATATTTGAACTGGATATGAATACAAGATTACCCACAGAAGTAACCGCTTAAAGGCCCCAGCCACAACTGTGGCTGGGGTAACTCTCGTTATTTTTTGTCACCATTGTACATGCGGAAAAGAGTCCATTCTTCAATGATCGTTCCGTTTTTGAAAACGCACAGACCCAACTCACCGCCATCTTTTTGAGTGACAATCTGACTTTCGCCGCCAAGTTTACCGCAGAACACCGAAGCCGGATTTGGCATTGCCACTGCAATCGTGCTGAAGCTGAAAAACAAAGTCGCCAGAATAGCTTTTTTCATCTTATTTACCTTTTTCAAAAGATACTTTTTAAATATGCCTTATGAGCGACAAAAAATAAGCTATTTTTGTCGCTTGTTCGATTTCAAAAGATACTTTTTAAGTATGTCTCATGAACGACAAAAAACAAGCTACCCTTGTCGCTTGTTTAATCAAAATAGCCATTTTCTTTGACCATTGATATCCTGATTTTGTCGCTCAGCGACAGCTTGTTTTCAACAAAATTAATGTCTTAATGATATTTTCCTTTTCTCTCAACATCAGGAAGGATTAACTGATTATCTACGACAACTCTGATACAAAGCGACAAATAGATTAAATAGGAGTTACAAGCCGAGACCCTAGATTTTTCCGTGGGATCGTCGAGTAGTCTTTGGGGATTGAGGTTCAATCGTAAGGCTCCGGGGTATATCGACTACGGCTCATGGTGTCAGTCTCCAAGTGAAGATAAGGAAGCGGTAGCGTGCATGGACCGAAGGGGAAGAACAAGGTGAGATGACCGGACGTTTACGTACCAGCGGCAACAGGCCCAACTGCGGGAGATTAAGCAGCAGATGCAGGCGCTGATAACCGGTTTTGCGGGTTAAGGGGAGAGCATGAGATGACGATAGCGATTGAACATTTACAGGACATTCAGTTAACCCACATTGAAGCGCTGGCCTTGGCCCAACTGGTGAAGCGGCTGAACTGGGCGGAGATACGCGCCTGTGCCGTGAATGACGAGGAAGCGTATCAGATCAAAGATGCGATATCTAAGCTTCAATCTGCTCTGGCTTACTGTGGGTATTCACCACGGTAAGAATGAAGAAAGCCGGAAGATCATGGGATCTTTCCGGCTTTTTATTATTTATTGGAATGATCAACAATAAATTAAAATATTAATCCCATCTTTCATCTATATATGGAGTAATACCATCTATTGTTAAAAAATCCGCATTACACAATAAATAGAAATTCTTGTTGATTATTTCAATAGATGTAGAATCATGGGTGCTACTAATTTGTGGAGAGCAAATAAAACCCACTTTATTTCCTTTGCTTTCAAATGAATTTATATTAGACATACTTAAAACTAAACTCATCGCATTAAATCCTTTATCATCCCACTTTTTAGGATATACGGAAGGGATTTTTTTACATATAAAACAAAGCTGTAAAGATGAATAATGATGAAAAGTATAACTAATGAATTCGGCTTTGCTTATATCAAACTCATTATTAAACATATATTTTATTTGCTCATTTCTTATCGCATTACTAAACCACATAATCACATCCCTAAAGGAAAATTATAATGTCCATGAGTGTCTGGAACACTTCCCGTATCTAATATTTTTCCATTTACTTTATCAACTGGTCTAACATTAAAATGGGGTTCTGCTCCATGTAAAGGTGTTGCCTTTGCATGCCCCAAACTGTGTTCTTGAATAACTACGACAGAACCTTGCTTATCCCTATAGTGATATTGTCGGGTTTGAACTGGAACGCCTTTAGCATTACGAATATTACCTCCGTATCCATCCCCTAAATCTACCCTTGATATCTCAAAAGGTTGCTGATTATTTGGTATCCCCGCATCTCTCTTGGCCTGCCGTAACGCGTCACGACGACTTTTCCCTTCATACGTCGTTTTCTTGTTCTTAGTCCCCGGACAGCCAGCCAGACCCAGCGGATCAATCCATCCTGTGGGATTTTTGACGTATGCATACGGATTCTCGCCACCCCAGAGGCCGGTAGGATCGGCACTCAGGTAACAACAGC
>NZ_LOIC01000086.1:2016-3145 GCF_001684335.1 Photorhabdus namnaonensis | reverse complement strand
CGGGTTCTCGCCGTGCCCGCCCAGCCGCAGCCCGTACAGGGACTGCTTCGGTCGCCGCCACACCCGCTTGCCTGCCGGGTCGAACAGCGCCAGTGGTTCACCTGTCGGGGCGCTGACCGCATATTGAGTCTGCACCTCCCCGGCCATCAGCTCCACCCGGTTATCCAGATTAAGCGTAAACTGTTGCGTCTGCTGCGCTATCAGCTCCCAGCCGTCAAACACCAGATGGCGGATCATTTTTAGCCGGCCGTGCTGGTATTCTCGGATTTCCGCCGGCACGTCGCCGTCCCACAGGTAGGTGGTCCGCTTACCGCTCTGGATACACCGTTTTTCTATCCGTCGCCCGAAAGCGTCATAGCGATATTCCCACGGTATCCCGTCCGGGGTGATAAGGCCGGTCAGCTGATTCTGGCTGTTCCACCGGTATTTTGTCAGCGCCAGCCGGCAACCTTCCGCTAAAAACTGTTTCTCCTGCATGCGGCCGGCCCGGTCGTAAACAAACCGGTGCGAGTCCACCCAGTTCAGGCGATGGCCCTCCTGATAGAGGGTTTCCCCCATAATCTCCTGCACCCCGTCAAACCGTCTTGACGGGTACCCGGTCTCATCATACTGATAATGCTCCCGCAGTGTCCGGCCCTCACCCACCGACATCACCTGGCCGTTGCCGTTGAGGAGATAATTTAACGGCTGCCCGTCATCACTGACAGCGGTCAGGTTCAGCGCGGCATCGTATTCATACCGGCGGGCCACCCCCGCGTAAGCGGGTCCGGCAATCTCTTCCAGTTCAGCCGGCCGGAAGAAATGGGGATTACGGCCGGCCCGTTGCGCGGTTAACTGGCCCATCAGGCTGTACTGCTGACGCAAAATAAATCCCCCGTCCACGTAACGCCCCGTATCCCGGCCTGCGTCATCCCGTTCCAGGGTCAGGGGCGCCTGTCCCTCCAGCGCCAGTGTAATCAGTTCCCCCACCCGGTTGACTTCCCGGCGACTCTGCCAGCGGCAGAGGTGGGTCTGCCCGCTAAACCGGGCAGGGCCGGCAACCGGCGTTTTTTCGCCGGTCAGCAACTGCCGTTCTACCGCGCGGTTATCCGGGTAGTGACGCAGAATCTCGCCGTGCGGCTGAATTTCC
>NZ_LOIC01000086.1:1744-2006 GCF_001684335.1 Photorhabdus namnaonensis | reverse complement strand
TCCCTTCCGGGGCGCGCAGCGTCGTCAGCCGGTGCGCGGCATCATAATCATAGCGGGTCACGTTCTCTTCCCCGTCCCGCTTTTCAATCCAGTTCCCCGACCGGTCATAGCGATAATGCCACTGCGTGCCGGCGTAATCCTGCTCGGTGATAACCCGCCCGTCCGCATCCAGTGTGTAGCTGTAGGTTTCCCCCTGCGGGTTAATCACCTGCGTCAGTTGCAGCGTGTCGGCATCATAACGATACTGCCAGCGATGCCCCTT
>NZ_LOIC01000086.1:0-1734 GCF_001684335.1 Photorhabdus namnaonensis | reverse complement strand
GTGTAGGTGTAAGTTTCCCCCTGCGGGTTAATCACCTGCGTCAGTTGCAGCGTGTCGGCATCATAACGATACTGCCAGCGATGCCCCTCGCCGTCACGCCGGGCGACCGGCAGGTCAAACGGGCCGTATTCCACCTGCCATTCTACGCCGCGGGCATCGGTCCAGCAGGTTAAGTTGCCGTGGCGGTCATGGGTGAAGTGTTCCAGCTGGTTGTCCGGCCGGTCACTGACCGCCACCCGGTGATGACGGTCGTAACGCCAGCGCCACAGCGCCCCCGCCGCGGTCAGGCTGCGCAGCCGGTCCTGGCTGTCATAACCCAGACTGACGGTCCGGTTCTCTTCATCCAGCACCCGCACCAGCCGCTGATGCTTATCATATTCCTGTGTGCGGCAGTTGCCGTCCGGGTCTGTTTCGGCCGTCACCAGCCCGAAAGCATTGCGGGTCAGCGTGGTTTTCCGGCCGTCCGGCGCAATAAATCCGGCCGGCTGGCCCTGTTCATCATACCGGGGCAGCCAGGTGCGTTGCAGCGGGTCGGTCATGCCGGTCAGTTGCAGGCTGTCAGCCTCATAGCTGTACTGCCATACCGCGCCGGTGGCCTCCGTCAGCGAGGTTACCCGGCCGGTATCGGCCAGATAAGTCAGCGTCAGGGTTTCCCCTTCCGGTGATATCTGTCTGACCAGATGGCCCCAGCGGTCATAGTCATAACGGGTCACGCCGCCGCGCGGGGTGTGGATTTCAGTTATTAATTGCTGGTCGTTGTAATGCCAGGTGGTGGTGTGCCCCTGTGGGGTGGTGGAGCGGGTGATGCCGGGGGCATAATCCAGGTGAACCGGATAGTAGCCGCCGGCCCCCACGCTGTCGGTACAGCGCCCCTGTTTATCATAACGGTAATCCACCCAGGTCTGGTCGCCATCGGACCAGCGGCTTATCAGACCCTGCGCATTATATTCATAGTACAGATGAAAATGCTGGGCGCTGTCCGCTTCCGCCAGCCGGCCGTTATCATGGTAGTGATAACGGGCCATCACTTCCTGTAACCCTTCATCGGTACGGAGAATCTCTGTCAGTTGTCCGCGCCGATTATAAAGCAGCGTCAACTCCGGCCCGTCACTGTGGAGAACCTGTGTCAGTTGACCGTGCTCGTTATAGACAAACCGCAGCCGGTTGTCATACACGTCCCGGTGTTCCGTGAGCCGCCAGCGCTGTGTCCCTTCGGATGAGGCCGGGGAGGCCAGCGCAAAATACTTACAAACTGGTGAATCCCGGTGCCGGAGGATATAGCCCTGTTCTCCCCGGCTGAGGGTGAAATCCGGGTGGTCCGGGTTGACGCTGTGGGTATAAGCGGCCGGTAAGGCAAAGTAAAGCGATGCCCCTTCGGTGGTGCGGATTTCTACCCGGTCGCCGGTGGCAAGCGCGCATTCAGAGAAGCTGTCCGTCCAGCCCGGTCCCAGTAAGCCCTGTTCCCCCGGCGCCCAGCTGCGCAGAAATACCAGCGGCAGGGTCTGGCCGAGGGTGATATCGGTCCGCTGGTCAAACAGCTGGCCGGTAGTGACGTCAATCGGGTCGCCGGTAAAGAATTTTTTCGTCGCTTCCCGGTAACGTTTCACGCCCTGAGTTTCTTTGAAGGCGGTTTTGGCACAGCAGAAGGTTTTCCCCGATATCACTTTTCCGGCATGCCGGGCACCGGCAATCGCCCCGCTGACGGCCTTTTTACCGGCCTGTCGGGTAAACAGT
>NZ_LOIC01000085.1:15778-41064 GCF_001684335.1 Photorhabdus namnaonensis | reverse complement strand
TGAGGTTTGGGATTTTTGGCAATTGATCAGATCGCAAAAATCGGACTGAGTTCCCTTCCAGTGATCTATTATTTTGAAAATTTATTTAAATAATAAACTAATAAACTAATAAACTAATAAACTAATAAACTAATAAACTAATAAACTAATAAACTAATAAACTAATAAACTAATAAACTAATGGCTTTTCTTATTTAATGTAAATTTTCTTTAAAATAACTATCTGAAAACTCTATCTTACAAGGAATTGAAAAATAAAAGTGTGAAGACAGTTTAAGATATATAGAACATTGGGATAATACTGATGTTGAGTCTGTATATTATTCAAGTTTTTTATCGTATTTTATATAATTAATTGTCTTTATTTGGTTTGTTTATTGATATCTGATTTAATTTCTAAATGGAATTAACTTTATAGTTTTTTATTGATTTTGTATGAGATAATAATGATTAATAATAGTACACTTGAAACCTGAAAAAATTATAGAGTAAGAGATGGAAGATGAGCGATAGGGAAAAATTGTGCTTCTGTCAGTGGAGGATTGGCGATTTATTATTCATTCGCAATGGCCGATTGTTTTCGATTGAGTCAATATGTTGAACTTTTAGCAAGAAGTTAACAGGTTTATGTAATTAATGAGAATCAATAAATAACGGAAACTAACTTGTCTATTAATGATTTTGGTCTTATTGTGTAGTTAAATTGGATAATCTGTACGTTTGAGTAAAAGAAAGGTATGAAAATGGACAATGCAAATAAACCATCATTCCACAATGTGCTGGAGTTTGTACGTATGTTTCGTCGTAAGAATAAGTTGCAGCGTGAAATCGCAGACAATGAAAAGAAAATACGTGATAACCAGAAACGAGTTTTATTGCTTGACAACTTGAGTGAATACATCAAGCCCGGTATGTCAATTGAAGATATTCAGAGCATCATTATGAATATGAGAAGTGATTATGAAGACCGCATAGATGATCACATAATTAAAAATGCGGATCTTTCTAAAGAGCGTCGTGAATTGTCTAAGAAGCTTAAAGCAATGGGTGAACTCAAATAGTATCGTTAGATAACCACGCATTGATGCGTGGTTATTCTTACCGACTATGCAACTGCCCAATCAGGTTCAAGCTCTGGATCAACTAAGGTATAAATCTGCTGATATGAGGTTTCTTCTTCTGCCATAATTGCAAGTTGATGTGCGACATCTTGGCGACTCACTACACCATGAATTTCACTCTGATATCTTTGGCAATGGCCTGTTCCTGGTTTATTTGTTAATCCGCCTGGACGAATAATTGTGTAATTCAAGGAACTTGTCTGGAGATAGCTTTCTGCCATTGATTTACGCCTGACAGATTGACCAAACAATGATTTAGCTCTAGGTGACAAGGTTTTCCAGCCTTCGCCACAGCCTATTGAGGTAACGAGTAACATACGTGTTATTCCAGTTTTCTCAATAGTGTCAATAATAGTCATATTGCCAAAGAGATCTGAATCAATTCCACCAATAGTAGAAAAGACGATTGCCTCTGAACTTACATGTTGTACTGCTTTTTCAGCATCTTCCGCGTTACAGGCATCACCCTGTATCACTTTGACACCTAAAGCACTTAGCTCAGTAGCCTGCTGAGAATTGCGGATAAGAGCAATTACGGGACGTTTTTGTTGCAGCGCGATAGTCACGAGATGACGTCCAACGCCACTACCTGCACCAAAAATAAGCCACGGTTTCATAGATTATTCTCCTGGTTAAATAAGAAATTGAATGGTAATTAATTGAACAGAATAACTGTGACAACCGTTTAAACTAACCCTTATGTAGATAGAATAAAATTAATGGTAACTATTTTTGTGGAGTTAGTGGCAAAAAAAATGGCTCCTCAAAAAGAGCCATTCTGCTAACATTAAATAATGTTATTTATTCGAAAGACTGCGGTTTAGCCATTGGTGAAGTGGCCGCATTAGTGGCTGAATGGCCCCCAGCTCCTCCTTTCCCTTCAAAATGAGAAAAAGGTCGTTGCCATTCGTTAATAACAATGGATTTTTCAATCATCTCAGGGGCTGGCGCTTTGGTCATTGGCGCATAAGCATGATGAACTTTGGCTATAATGGCGACAGGCTGTTTAACCATTTTATCCTTACTCTCTTCGATAGTCGTCACTGCTGCAATTTCTTTAGAAACAATAATGTTTTCTTCTGTTTCAGGTTGCTGTTCAAATTCAAGGGCAATCGGCGTTATTGCGACAAGTTCAATAACTGACGGCTCTTCCTGCACTGATTCAGTTTGCTGTAGAACAATGTCATTTTGTTCTGTAATGCCTGTTTCAGGTTTGATTCCGTCTTGGCGAACTTCCAGCGTCTCCGCTACCTTAGGCGATTCAGTGATGGTTTGTTCAGATTCTGCAACAACGGTGATTGCAGATACTGCTTCTACTGCTATTGCTGACAATACCTCATTTTGCTGTTCTTGCTGTTCGATCATGGCAATTTCCTCAGGAATTTCTATGGAAATCGGAACCACCGGATAGCGAACCCAAACTTTACCGGAAGCCATTTCTGGTGATGCAACAGCCATAGATAATGGCGCCGGTGATTGAAGTAGATTTCTTTCATCGCGGTAACGGCGGCGGCGCTGACCACTAACGCGCAAATGGCGAGGTGAGCGACGAGAGCGGCGTGGCATAACATTATCTTGTTGCTCTTTATTTACATTATCTTGTTGCTCTTTATTTTCAGCCAGTTGTTGTGGCTGAACTGTTTCTACAGGTATTTCAACTGGTACTGGTAATTGCTCTTCTGTAACAACAGGGACCGGCAGTGAAGCGACAGTTGTAACTTCTTTCACTTCATCTATGATGCGAACTTTTTGCTCAAGCTGACGACGTTGGCGACGTGGTGCGACTGGCAGACGTTCTTCAACCTCATTTTCAACAACTTCTGGCTTCTGGGTTTCAGGCTGCTGCTGGCGTTTTTCTTCTTGACGACGGCGTTGACGTTCTGCGCGTTGCTCGCGACGTTGCTGCTGTTGAGCTTCACGAGCAGCCGTATCTATCGTCACGTTGTTATCTTGAGTACCATTTTTCTGTTGAGTATTACGATTTTTTCGTTGCTCGTCACGATCACGATTATTACGTTGCTCATCACGCAGATTATTATCATCACGATCTTTACGTGAATTTTGACGACGTTGGTTACGTCGTTCAGAAGAGCGGCGGCTATCATGACTAGATAATTTATTCTCTTTTTTCTGGGCCGGTTTTTCTTCTTCTGTGCTGAATATTTTTTTCAAAGCAGTCAAGAAGCGGCTAAAGAGACCAGGTGGTTCCGTTATAGTCTGAGCAGGGCGATTAGGCTTTTTCTCTTTTTCTTTATGTGATGGTTGCTGTGCTGGCGTATCGGCTGGTAAAGCAAAGGCAGAAATCGCGGGCTGTTCAGGACGCTTACGTTCAGGTTGGACATCTTCTTGGAGATTTGTCGTCCCAGTTTCATGAAATTGAGGAAGCAGATAACTCAGTGTAGAAATTTCCTCGCCCTTACGCACGCGTAGGACAGAGAAGTGGGGAGTCTGCATTTGATCGTTAGGCACGATCACCACGCCAACGTCTCCTTGACGGCGCTCAATCGCACTAACTGCCTGGCGTTTTTCATTTAGTAGATATGAGGCGATTTGTACTGGAACAATAGCATGTACTTGATGCGTATTCTCTTTCAGTGCCTCTTCTTCAATCAGACGTAAAATGGATAGCGACAGGGATTCGTTATCACGAATAGTCCCTGTGCCGCTACAGCGCGGGCAAACGTGGTGGCTGGATTCACCTAGCGATGGGCTCAGGCGCTGCCGGGACATTTCTAGTAGGCCAAAGCGGGAAATACGACCAATTTGAATACGAGCACGATCCTGACGAACGGCATCACGTAGGCGGTTTTCCACTTCACGTTGATGGCGTACGGGTGTCATATCGATAAAATCGATAACAATCAAACCACCAAGGTCACGCAGGCGTAACTGACGGGCAATTTCATCCGCTGCTTCAAGGTTGGTATTAAAAGCGGTCTCTTCGATATCCCCTCCGCGTGTTGCACGGGAGGAGTTAATATCGATCGCGGTTAATGCTTCTGTGGTATCGATAACCACAGCACCGCCTGATGGCAGGCGAACTTCACGCTGAAATGCAGATTCAATCTGCGATTCAATCTGATAATGACTGAACAGGGGAACTTCACCACTATACAGCTTGATTTTACTGGTGAAATCCGGGCGGCCAAGTGCAGTGATATGCTGCCGCGCCAGCTCGAGAATCTTGGGATTGTCGATTAAAATCTCACCGATATCTGGGCGCAAATAGTCGCGGAAAGCACGGACGATAACATTGCTTTCTTGATGGATTAAGAATGGCGCAGAGCGGTTTTCAGCGGCTTTTTTGATCGCCTCCCAGTGTTTAAGGCGGAATGATAAATCCCACTGTAATGCTTCTGCGGATTTACCGACGCCCGCGGTGCGGACGATCAGTCCCATTCCTTCCGGCACTTCTAGCGATGCCAACGCCTCTTTCAGTTCTGTGCGGTCATCTCCTTCGATACGGCGGGAAATACCGCCGGCGCGAGGATTATTAGGCATTAATACCAGATAACTGCCCGCCAGGCTGATAAAAGTAGTTAAAGCAGCCCCTTTATTACCACGTTCTTCTTTATCGACTTGAACGATAACTTCCTGGCCTTCCCTGAGAACATCTTTGATATTAGGGCGACCATGAGGATGGTAGTTATTGGGGAAGTATTCGCGGGCTATTTCTTTAATAGGAAGGAAACCATGCCGTTCAGCACCATAGTCAACAAAAGCGGCTTCCAAACTAGGTTCAATTCGGGTGATTTTACCTTTGTAGATATTTGCTTTTTTTTGCTCGTGTCCTGGGCTTTCGATATCCAAATCATAAAGACGTTGCCCGTCAACCAGAGCAACACGCAACTCTTCTTGCTGAGTTGCGTTGATTAGCATTCTTTTCATTGTAACTTACTCATTATTTTTTACATTAGTTATAGAGCCACGGGCAAATATAGATGAGCGACTGGTAACCGATGGTCTCGTGTCTTTTACAAATCCGCCAACCTCCCGGTTGTCGTTTGTATAGAGACGCATATTTTCGGCAGGTCTGAATTTTCACTTAGAAAACAGTACCTTTTTCTAGGAATAATCTGCAAATATAAATGAAGCGGATTTGATCCAATTCCAGTAATCTGCTACCCGTAGCCCGCTAATTATTTGATTTCCCAGTACGTCTTACGCCATTGCTGCGTTTTTGTGCAATCAAATAAAGAACAAACGTTTAACTTCGCCATTCAGGATTAAAAAACTGATGGTGGCTACGTATTATTCCATTGCTGTTGGGGTGATAGCAAGGTGACTTTATGTCTTTAAGCGGTTTTTCTGATGAAATAGGAAGAAATAGTTAATATTTAATCTTTATCTTAAAGTAGGGAAGGTAACAGCCAGAAAGTATGCGTAATTTTTACACATATTTAAAAATGAGTAGCACTCTGCTTGAGTGATAATTAAAATTGCTATCATGAAAACGAATAATCAAATTGTACAATTTGTCACTATTGATGACGATGAGGCCGGACAGCGGGTTGATAATTTTTTATTAGCGCGTTTGAAAGGGGTTCCTAAGAGCATGATTTACCGAATTGTGCGTAAAGGCGAGGTTCGGGTAAACAAAGGCAGGGTAAAACCTGAGTATAAATTGTCTGCGGGGGATGTTGTCAGAATTCCGCCGGTTCGGGTTGCAGAACGGCAAGAGGCGCCGGTTTCAGCTAAACTGGATAAAGTTGCTGCATTAGGCGATTGTATCTTATACGAAGATGACCATATTCTGGTGCTCAATAAACCTTCAGGTACGGCGGTTCATGGCGGCAGTGGCTTAAGTTTTGGCGTTATTGAGGGGCTACGGGTTTTACGTCCGGAAGCCAAATTCCTCGAATTGGTGCATCGTTTGGATCGTGATACCTCTGGAATTCTGTTAATTGCTAAAAAACGTTCAACTTTACGGGCTTTGCACGAGCAATTACGACTTAAACAGATGCAGAAAGATTATCTGGCTTTAGTTCGAGGACAATGGCAATCACATTGTAAAGTTGTTCAGGCTCCATTGCTGAAAAACATCCTGCAAAGTGGTGAGCGGATTGTTAAGGTAAACAATGAAGGTAAGCCTTCTGAAACACGTTTTAAAGTAGAAGAGCGTTTTACCAATGCAACATTAGTGAAAGCCAGCCCTGTGACAGGTCGGACTCATCAAATCCGTGTTCATACACAATATGCCGGGCATCCGATCGCTTTTGATGATCGTTATGGCGATAAAGTTTTTGATTCGCAACTGTCAGATACGGGTCTTAACCGCCTATTTTTGCATGCCAGTGCGCTAAAATTTACTCATCCTTCGACGGGGGAGACATTACGTCTTGAAGCGCCGATGGATGAGCAGTTGCGCTATTGTATAAAAACGCTACGTCAGCATCACAGTAATTAACCTATCGCCGTCAGCGGGTTTACCCCCTGGCGGATTAATAATTCAGTCAATGTAATTAATGGTAAACCGATTAGCGTATTCGGGTCTTTCCCTTCAAGTCGTTCAAATAAAGTAATTCCTAACCCTTCGCTTTTAAAGCTTCCGGCACAATTAAGGGGTTTTTCCGCGGTTAAATAAGCCCAGATTTCATCATCAGTGAGTTCCCTAAAATAGACATTGAATAATTCGCAACGGGTATCTGCTATTCCTGTTTTGCTGTTAAAGAGAGAAATGCCGGTATAAAAGGTGACGCAATGACCACTGGCTTGCCGTAATTGTTTAAATGCATTTTCAAAACTGTGAGGTTTGCCGGTAATTTCGCCATTAATAACGCAAACCTGATCGGAACCAATAATCAAATGCTGAGAATATTTAGCTTGTAATGCCTGTGCCTTGGCTTGTGCCAAACGCATAACGAGCTGTTCTGCATTTTCATTCATTCGAGGTGTTTCATCAGTATCAGGAGCCGCGCATATAAAGGGTAAACGAAGTTTTTCCAGTAACATGCTGCGGTAAACTGAGGTGGAAGCTAAAATGATTTGTGTCATAATTTTTCCAAAAGACATGGCGAAATAATTGCAGGCATTTTAAACTAGGCACAGCTTAATAAGCGAATATTTGGCGGAAAGGTGCAGATGTGTGGCCTTTTTCTTTGACTATATCTCATTACAAAGATAATATGCGCGCCTTATGCAAAAGGTAAAATTACCCCTAACCATTGATGCGCTTCGCGCAGCTCAGAAACGATTAGACTACGCAGGTAGTTATTCACCTGAGCAAGTTTTGCGTATCGCGGAATCTGTGGTTAGCGTGGACAATGATGTAGACAGCGTTTTATCGTTTCAGATAGATAACCAACGTCTGGCGGTTGTGCGTGGGCATTCCGATGTGGATGTTACGCTTGAATGTCAGCGTTGTGGCGGTAATTTCAGCCATCACGTTCACATAACATATTGTTTTAGCCCGGTCGTCAATGATGAACAGGCTGAAGCATTACCGGAAGAGTATGAGCCAATTGACGTTAACGAATTTGGCGAAATAGATTTGCTGGCAATGATTGAAGATGAAATAATTCTTTCTCTGCCGGTAGTTCCGGTACATGATTCTGAACACTGTGAAGTGTCCGAGGCGGACATGGTGTTTGGCGAATTACCTCTAGAGGCTGAAAAACCAAACCCATTTGCCGTATTAGCCAGCTTAAAGAAAAGTACTTAAGGAGTAAGGTCAATGGCCGTACAACAGAATAAACCAACTCGTTCTAAACGTGGTATGCGTCGTTCTCATGATGCACTGACTGCACCATTACTGTCTGTAGATAAAACTTCTGGTGAAACTCACCTGCGTCACCATGTGACTGCTGATGGCTACTATCGTGGCCGCAAAGTCATCAACAAATAATCTCCGCCAGTCATTAGCAAGTTAATACCTTGACTAATCTGACTTTAGCGTTAGATGCCATGAGCGGGGACTTTGGTCCTCGCGTTACGGTGCCTGCTGCATTGCAGGCACTGGCGTCTAACCCTAGACTTAAATTATTGCTGGTCGGGATTCCCGATATCATTTCTCCGATGCTTGTAAATAGCGATGCTGAGTTGCTCAGTCGTTTACAAGTAGTTCCTGCTGAACGGGTTGTGGCTAATGATGCGAAACCATCGCAAGCGATTCGTAACAGCCGAGGAACGTCAATGCGTATTGCCCTGGATTTAGTGAAATCAGGTGAAGCGCAGGCGTGTATCAGTGCAGGAAATACCGGAGTATTGATGGGGTTATCTAAATTAATGCTAAAATCTATAGAAGGCATTGAAAGACCTGCTTTGATGACCGTGTTGCCAAACCTGAAACAGCGGGAAACGGTCGTATTGGATTTAGGCGCCAATGTTAATTGCGATAGCCGCATGTTGGTACAATTCGCCATTATGGGTTCAGTAATGGCCGAAGAAGTCGTAGGGGTGGTTAATCCCGCGGTAGCATTGCTTAACATTGGTACAGAAGAGAGTAAAGGGCTGGATAATATCCGCGAAGCCGCCACTGTTTTAAAGAGCATTCCGACAATAAATTACATTGGTTATCTGGAAGGTGATGAATTACTGACAGGTAAGAGTGATGTACTGGTATGTGACGGCTTCGCAGGTAACGTGACGTTAAAAACGATGGAAGGGGCGATCAGAGTTTTCTTATCCCTGCTTAAATCATCGGATGGACAAAAGAAAAAGTTTTCCTGGTTGTTGAAAATAGTCAAGAAGTGGTTGCAAAAACGGATGACAAAACGCTTCGGTCACCTGAACCCTGACCAGTATAATGGCGCATGTCTGTTAGGATTATATGGAATTGTAATCAAAAGCCATGGGGCGGCTAATGAGCATGCGTTTAAAGCCGCAATCGAACAGGCTGTTCAGGCCGTTGAAAGGCAGGTTCCTGATAGAATTGCTGCACGCCTGGAAACAGCATTACCCAAGAGTGACTGAACATACATGTATACAAAAATTTTAGGTACAGGTAGTTATCTGCCTGCGCAAGTGCGTACTAATGCTGATTTAGAAAAAATGGTAGATACGTCTGATGAATGGATTGTGACCCGTACAGGTGTCCGCGAACGTCGTATTGCCACTGATGATGAAACCGTTGCGGTTATGGGGTTTCGGGCCGCCAAGAAAGCAATTGAAATGTCGGGCATTGATAAAGACCAGATTGATTTAATCATTGTTGCGACAGCTTCATCCACCCATGCTTTCCCCAGTTCTGCGTGCCAAATTCAGCACATGTTGGGTACCCAAAATTCAGCGGCTTTTGATATTTCCGCCGCTTGTTCTGGCTTTGTTTATGCACTGAGTATTGCTGATAAGTTTATTAGAACCGGTGTGGCAAAACATGCATTGGTTATTGGTTCTGATTCTATAACCAGAACACTTGATCCAGAAGATCGCGGAACACTTGTCCTGTTTGGCGATGGTGCAGGTGCTATGGTGGTAGGGGCTTCTAATGAGCCAGGAATTCTTTCAACTCACCTTCATGCAAACGGTAGCTATGGTGAATTGTTGGTATTGCCTTATCAGGAGCGTCAGAATCTAAAAGAACCAGCGTATGCCAGTATGATCGGTAATGAAGTATTTAAGATTGCAGTTCGTGAATTGGCTAATATAGTTGATGAGACTTTAGCAGCAAATAACTTACCGTATAGTGAGTTGGATTGGCTGGTACCTCATCAGGCTAATTTGCGTATTATCGCAGCGACAGCTAAAAAATTAGACATGACAATGGATAAAGTAGTGGTAACACTAGATCGTTACGGTAATACTTCTGCGGCATCGGTACCCACAGCATTTGACGAAGCAGTGCGTGATGGCCGGATTAAGCGTGGTCAGTTAATCTTAATTGAGGCTTTTGGTGGTGGCCTTACTTGGGGTTCAGCACTGATACGTTTTTAATTTGACAGGAAGATGAACATGTCTATGTTTGAATTTGCAATGGTATTTCCTGGTCAGGGTTCTCAAGACCTTGGCATGTTGGCCGATTTGGCTACAGCGTTCCCGGTTGTCGAGCAAACTTTTGCTGAAGCATCTGATGTACTGGGATATGATCTCTGGGCACTAGTTCAGCAGGGGCCAGAAGAAGAACTGAATAAAACATGGCAAACTCAACCCGCGTTGTTGGCAGCATCGGTTGCTATTTGGCGGGTCTGGCAGGAAAAAGGTGGAAAAGCACCATCACTGATGGCTGGACATAGCCTTGGTGAATATTCTGCACTGGTTTGTGCAGGTGTCATTGATTTCAAACAAGCAATTAGACTTGTTGAACTGCGTGGCAAATTGATGCAAGAAGCTGTACCTGAAGGCGTTGGCGCAATGTATGTTATTATTGGCTTAGATAATGAATCCATTGATCACGCCTGTAAAGAAGCAGCTCAGGGGCAAATTGTTTCTCCTGTTAACTTTAACTCACCTGGCCAGGTTGTCATTGCCGGTGAGAAAGAGGCGGTAGAGCGTGCTGGTGATGCATGTAAAGCCGCCGGAGCGAAACGTGCGCTGCCTTTGGCAGTCAGTGTACCGTCGCATTGTGCGCTGATGAAACCCGCCGCAGATAAGCTGGCAGTTGTTTTGGAAGGAATTGAATTTAGCCATCCTCAGTTCCCGGTGGTAAATAATGTTGATGTGAAAATAGAACAATCTGCTGAAGCTATCCGTGATGCACTGGTACGACAACTCTATAACCCTGTTCGTTGGACAGAAACAGTTGAATTTATTGCTGGACAGGGTGTCGGGCGGCTATTAGAAATAGGGCCAGGTAGAGTTTTGACAGGTTTAACTAAACGAATTGTCAATACCTTAAGTGCAGCAGCAGTTAATGACACAGCTTCACTAGTAACTGCATTGGAAAATAATTGAGGAACAATATGAGATTAGACGGAAAGATTGCATTAGTAACAGGTGCTAGCCGTGGTATCGGCCGTGCAACTGCTGAACTATTAGCAGAGCGTGGGGCCTATATCATTGGTACAGCGACAAGCGAAAAAGGTGCTGAAGTCATCAGTACTTACCTTGGTGAAAAAGGTAAAGGTTTTGTATTGGATGTCACTGATCCGGAATCGATTGAACAGCTTATGTCTACCATTCGAACAGAGTGGGGTGGGCTTGATATTTTAGTGAATAATGCGGGTATCACAGGTGATAACCTAGTGATGCGCATAAAGGATGATGAGTGGCAGCATGTTATTGACACTAATCTTTCATCCGTTTTCCGTATGACAAAAGCGGTAATGCGCTTCATGATAAAAAAACGTTATGGTCGTATCATCTCTATTGGTTCTGTTGTTGGATCGATGGGGAACGCTGGGCAAGCAAGCTATGCAGCGGCGAAAGCAGGGCTTGTTGGTTTTAGTAAGACATTGGCTCGCGAAGTGATTTCCCGTGGTATTACTGTTAACGTTGTTGCGCCAGGGCTTATTGAAACTGATATGCTAAAAGCATTGCCAGAGGCGCAATTGGCGAACTTTTCAAGCGATATCCCCGCTAAGCGGCTTGGGGATGTAAAAGAAATTGCTAGTGCTGTGGCTTTCTTCGCTTCTGATGAAGCGGCTTACATCACAGGCGAAACATTACATGTCAATGGCGGCATGTATATGAACTAAAAAATGAGCGAACCAGTTGCATTTTTTGTGTCAAATAACGCAAAATAGTGCAAGTTTGTGGTTCGACCAGCCGGGATTGGGTTGCATCTTTTCCTGTATTTTATAAACTACGAAAACCATCGCGAAAGCGAATTTTGATAGGAAATTTAATAGCATGAGCACTATTGAAGAACGCGTTAAAAAAATCATCGTTGAACAACTTGGTGTTAAAGAGGAAGAAGTCGTTAATTCAGCTTCTTTTGTAGATGACTTGGGCGCTGATTCTCTTGACACAGTTGAACTGGTAATGGCTCTGGAAGAAGAGTTCGATATCGAAATTCCAGATGAAGAAGCAGAAAAGATCACTACAGTTCAGGCAGCTATTGATTACGTCCAGAACCAAAGCGAATAAGTGAACACACCTAGGCGGTCATTCGACCGCCTATGTTTCTGCCCTAAATAATTTCCCTCCCTGGAGGATAAGCGTGTCTAAGCGTCGAGTAGTTGTGACCGGACTAGGCATGTTATCTCCTGTCGGTAATACAGCAGAATCTTCTTGGAAAGCTGTTTGTGCCGGACAGAGTGGTATCAGCCTTATTGACCATTTTGACACCAGTCACCATGCAACTAAGTTTGCAGGTCTGGTTAAAGATTTTAATCATGAAGATTTCAATATTTCGCGCAAAGATGCACGAAAAATGGATGACTTCATTCAATATGGTATTGCAGCAGGTGTGCAAGCCATTGAAGATTCCGGAATTGAAGTAACAGAAGCCAATGCTAGTCGTTTTGGTGCTGCTATTGGTTCTGGTATTGGTGGTTTGGGTCTGATTGAAGAAAATCACGGGGCATTGGTGGCGAGCGGTCCTCGTAAGATCAGCCCATTCTTCGTACCTTCTACGATTGTAAACATGGTAGCAGGTCATTTGAGTATTATTTACGGCTTGCGTGGTCCAAGCATTTCTATCGCCACAGCATGTACATCAGGTGTACATAATATTGGTCATGCCGCCCGTATTATTGCTTATAATGATGCTGACATTATGCTGGCAGGTGGTGCGGAAAAAGCCAGTACTCCTCTAGGGGTTGGTGGTTTTGGCGCTGCCCGTGCGTTATCTACCCGTAATGATAATCCACAGAGCGCAAGCCGTCCGTGGGATAAAGACCGCGATGGCTTTGTTCTGGGGGATGGCGCAGGTATTCTGGTACTGGAAGAGTATGAGCATGCGAAGAGACGTGGTGCGAAAATTTACGCAGAAATCGTTGGCTTTGGCATGAGCAGTGATGCTTATCATATGACGTCACCACCAGAAAACGGCGCAGGTGCTGCGTTGGCGATGGAAAATGCGCTGAAAGATGCCGGTATCACTACCAAGCAAGTGGGATATATTAATGCTCACGGTACTTCAACATCGGCTGGCGATTTAGCGGAAGCCCATGCGGTTGAGTCTGTGTTTGGTGAAGGTACTGATGTTTTAGTAAGTTCCACCAAATCAATGACGGGTCATTTGTTGGGTGCTGCGGGAGCGGTTGAATCTATTTTTACTATCCTGGCATTGCGTGATCAGGTTGTTCCACCCACTATTAACCTGGAAAACCAGGATGAGAACTGCCGTTTGGATTTCGTGCCAAATGAGTCCCGTAAGGTAGAGGGGATGGAATATGCATTGTGTAACTCTTTCGGTTTCGGTGGTACTAACGGCTCACTGATTTTCCGTAAGATTAAACCTGATTAACAGGTAGAGCCTGAGATTACAGAAAAATAGGGTTGAGTTCCGCTCAGCATGATTTTGTAAATACTTTAAGGCGATAGTATAGAAAGCTCCAATAGTAAATAATTATTGGAGCTTTTTTGTGGCAAGAATTATGGACATTTTTGCACTCGTGTCAGCGATATACTATCATACCGTTTGTTGATAAATTGGTTGAAATGCCTTTTTTGAGTAATTAAGAACGAAGCTATATGTATTGGATTAATGGTGAGCGGAGTGACTATTTACCTGTCAATGATCGTTCAGTTCAATTTGGTGATGGTTGTTTCACAACAGCAAAAATAGAGCAGGGGCAGGTCGCTTTATTGCCACTGCATATCCAAAGATTACAAAAAGGCGTTGAAAGGTTATATCTTCCACAACCCGATTGGCAACAGCTTGAACACCATATAAAACAGATTGTTTCCGCAACTGAACAAGGTGTACTTAAAGTTATTATTTCCCGCGGAACCGGAGGGCGTGGTTATAGTGCTCAGGGTTTTACGCAATCCAATCAGATTTTGTCTCTTAGTCCTTATCCCGATAAATATTTGAAACAGCGTCAGAAAGGTTTCTCTCTGGTGCTCAGTCCGATACCGATGGGAATAAATCCTTATCTTGCTGGAATTAAACACCTTAACCGATTAGAGCAGGTATTGATTAAATCATTTATCGAAAAATTAAATGCTGATGAAGCTCTGGTACTTGATACTGATGGTTTGTTGGTTGAATGCGGTACTGCAAACATTTTCTGGCGTAAAGGAAAAGATGTGTATACTCCTGATTTACGAGGTTGTGGTATCGAAGGGGTGATGCGGGAAAGAATAATCGCGTTATTATCGGAAAGTGATTATGACTTCTCCTGTGTAAATTGTTATCCCGAAACATTGGCTGACGCAGATGAGGTGATAGTCTGTAATTCTTTAATGCCAGTGATACCTGTCAGAGAAATTCAAGTTCATGAAAATCAGCCCACATGGAAATATCAGTCAAGGAAGCTGTATGATTATTTGCTTCCTGAATGTTTGAAGTTGTGATTCATAATGTGTTTAAGTGATTAGATTAATTAATGAAACGAAAAAAACGTCTTTTTGCTCTATTGGTTTTGATTGTCATTACGGCAACAATATTACTCTATGCTGGCTATAAAAAAGTTGAAAAATTTGCGGATCAAACACTCACAATTAAACAGGATCGAATATTTACCTTACCTGCCGGTATTGGTCGTCATGGTTTGGAGGCGTTACTAGTTCAGGATAATCTGATTGAAGATAGCCATATTTTCCCTTGGTTATTAAGGCTGGAGCCAAAACTTGCCGAGTTTAAAGCGGGAACTTACCAATTGGCACGTGAAATGACTTTGCGGGAAATGTTGCAGTTATTCTCTAGTGGTAAAGAGGCGCAATTCACGGTTCGTTTCGTTGAAGGTAGCCGTTTATCTGACTGGTGGAAAATACTACAGCAATCTGAGTATCTTAAACATGAGTTGGATGATAAGAATGCTCAGGAATTGGCGGAAATACTCGATATCAAAGATACCGATGCGCTGGAAGGGTGGCTCTATCCTGATACCTATCACTATACGGCAGGTACAAGCGATGTGGCATTGCTGAAACGAGCATATCGACAGATGAAAATGACGCTTGAAGAGGAATGGGAAGGGCGCGACGAAAATCTGCCCTATAAGAATGCTTATGAAATGTTGATTATGGCGTCGATTATTGAAAAAGAGACGGGTGTTGAGGCTGAGCGGACAAAAGTTGCTTCTGTATTTATTAATCGTTTACGGTTGAGCATGCGGCTTCAAACTGATCCGACCGTGATTTATGGTTTAGGTGAAAAATACACAGGAACTATTTTTCGTAAAGATTTAACAACATTGACGCCCTACAATACTTATATGATTGATGGCCTGCCACCCACACCGATTGCGATGCCTGGCCTCGCTTCCATAAAAGCGGCTGCCCACCCGGCAAAAACCGAATTTCTCTATTTTGTGGCGAATGGTAAAGGCGGCCATACTTTTACGACCAATCTGGCTGCGCATAACAAGGCGGTAAATGTTTACCGTCAGAGGTTAAAACAAGACAAATGAACAGCAAATTTATTGTTATTGAAGGGCTGGAAGGTGCGGGAAAAACGTCAGCGATGAAAACAGTCGTTGACATATTGCAGCAGCACGGTATTCAGGATTTAATTTTTACCCGTGAGCCGGGTGGAACACCACTGGCGGAAAAATTACGAGGGTTAATTAAACAAGGTGTTGAAGGTGAATCTCTGACGGATAAAGCAGAGGTGTTAATGCTATATGCAGCCAGAGTTCAATTAGTCGAAAATGTGATTAAGCCTGCTTTGGCTTGCGGCACATGGGTTGTGGGTGATCGTCATGACCTCTCTTCCCAAGCATATCAAGGGGGAGGACGTGGTATTGATAAAAACTTAATGACTTCGCTACGTGATACTGTGCTTGGTGATTTTCGTCCTGACCTGACTATTTATCTCGATCTTCCTCCTCAGATTGGTTTACTGCGTGCCCGTGAACGCGGAGAGTTAGACAGAATTGAAAAAGAGTCGATGGATTTTTTTGATCGTACGCGCAGTCGTTACCTAGAGTTGGCGGCACAGGATAAGAGTATTGTGACCGTTGATGCGGCTCAACCGATAGAGCAAGTACAAGCAGATATTTATCAGGTACTTGGGCAATGGCTAAAGCAGCAGGAAAATGGCTGATGAATTGGTATCCGTGGCTTAATCAGGCATATCGTCAGTTGGTGGAATCTCACCAGCGAGGTCGAGGGCATCACGCCTTATTGGTTCATGCTAATGCAGGTACTGGGGCCGATGTGTTGATATATGGATTAAGCCGATGGTTGATGTGTCAGGATAGACAGGGGATGAAAAGTTGTGGGAAGTGTCATAGCTGTCATCTGATGATGGCAGAGACTCATCCTGATTGGTACATTATGTCACCGGAGAAGGGTAAAACTAGCGTTGGTGTGGAAGCGGTACGGCAGATTACGGAAAAGCTTTATAGCCGTTCTCAGCAAGGTGGGGTAAAAATTGTCTGGTTACCTTTGACCGAGTGTTTGACAGATGCTGCGGCTAATGCATTATTGAAAACGTTGGAGGAGCCGCCGGAACATACCTATTTTCTTCTGGAATGTCGGCAACCAGCCAGCCTTTTGGCAACTTTACGTAGCCGCTGTTTTTACTATTTTTTGCCGACGCCTGAAACGGAAAGTAGTCTTTATTGGTTGCAAAAACAGTTGCCTTTAATTTCTTCCGCCGATGTAATAACAGCATTGAAACTGTCTCAGGGGGCTCCTGTGGCAGCAGAGCAATTATTGCAACCGGAGCAATGGCAGATACGGGAACAGTTTTGTCAGGCTGTCAAACAGGCTTTGGATAAACGTGATGCGTTGTCACTTTTACCCCAACTTAATCATGAAAATGCACCACAACGCCTTCATTGGCTTATTAGTTTGTTACTTGATGCGGTGAAGTGGCGACAGCAGGTACAACATTATTGCATCAATCAGGATCAACAAACGCTGATTTATCAATTGAGTTCTATGCATACTATGGCTGTTTTGCTGCAAAGCGTTGGTGATTGGATGTCTTGTCGTCATCAATTGCTTTCAGTCGTGGGCGTAAATTGGGAATTGTTGTTGGTAGAACAGTTGCTTAATTGGGAAAAACAGTTTACTTCATAACCCTGAAATCTTTTTGTATACGAGTTTAAATATGTTGTTAGTTGATTCGCATTGTCATCTCGATTGTCTCGATTATGAAAACCTACATAAAAATGTAGATGATGTTGTTGCAAAAGCGGCAGATCGGGAGGTTAAATTTATGCTGGCAGTAGCGACAACGCTACCTGGTTTCCAGCAAATGAAAACGCTAATTGGTGAACGGGAAAATATCGTATTTTCCTGCGGTATTCATCCACTTAACTTGGATGAAGGTTATGACTTTGATGAGTTGGCGCGTTTAGCGGCTGGGAATGAAGTGGTTGCACTAGGTGAAACTGGGTTGGATTACTATTATCAACAGGATAATGCTGAATTACAGCGAACCTCATTTCGTGAACATATTCGTATCGGACGCGAACTCAACAAGCCTGTTATTGTTCATACCCGCAGTGCTCGTGATGATACTTTAAAGGTATTGCGTGAAGAACAGGCTCGAGAATGTGGTGGTGTTTTGCACTGTTTTACCGAAGATAAAGATACGGCTAGGGAATTACTGGATTTAGGTTTCTATATTTCATTCTCAGGTATTGTGACTTTCCGTAATGCAGAGCAGATCCGTGAAGCGGCGAGATATGTACCATTGGATCGTATTCTGATTGAGACCGACTCGCCTTACCTTGCACCCGTCCCTCATCGTGGCAAAGAGAACCAGCCAGCCTATGTACGTGATGTTGCGGAATATATGGCTGTACTCAAAGGTGTGAGTGTTGAGGCAATAGCGGAGGTGACTACCCAGAATTTTTGCGATTTATTTCATGTCGATGTAGACAAAATTTGATTTATCGACTTGAATCTTTGGCTTGTAAGCGCTCATATATCGGTTGTTTTTTTGAATAAAAGGAAAATATGATGGCAGAAGAAACTATTTTCAGTAAAATTATTCGCCGTGAAATACCTTCTGATATTGTTTATCAGGACGATCTGGTCACTGCATTCCGTGATATTTCCCCTCAGGCACCGACTCATATTCTGATTATTCCAAATGTCCTGATCCCAACAGTGAACGATGTTAAACCGGAGCATGAAGCCACGTTGGGGCGAATGATGACGGTTGCGGCAAAAATTGCTGAACAAGAAGGCATTGCGGAAGATGGATATCGCTTGATTATGAACTGTAACCGCCATGCCGGGCAGGAAGTTTATCATATCCATATGCATTTGGTTGGTGGTCGTCATTTAGGGCCATTACTGATGAGAATGATGTGAAGTATTGAAATTCATGGATATAAGCAGATATTCGGGGATGTTTATTTCAAGATAACCTCGAATATCTCGATTTTCTAATAAATGCTGCAAATTTATTATTGGAGTTGAACCGATAATATATTGCTGCTGTTATAGCAGAAATTTATCTGTTTTTTAAAACTCTGTAATTGGAATAGGTTAATGAGAAGAATTCTTTTTGTAGCACTATCGGTTATGTTTTTGGCGGGATGTCCATCCTTGCCGCCGGAACAGCCTGAACCTCCGACTCCGGTTGTACCTGTGACTCCATCGGAAAAACCGACGCCGCCATCGGAAAAAGTGCCAGAACTCCCGAAAATGCGCGCGATTGACTGGGAAAGTACTGTGCAGCCATTAGTAGAGCAATTAGTTAAGGCTCATGGGTTGGAAAACGGGAAATTACTATTAGTGGATACAGTGAAAAACAATACCAATGGTGCATTACAAACCATGCAAGCAACTGACGCTCTGCGTCAAGCTGTCAGTAGCAAGCATGTTTTTGAGTTAGTACCACAAAATCAGGTGCAAAGTGCCCGTCAATCTCTGGGCTTATCTGAAGAAGATAGTTTGGGATTGCGTAGTAAAGCGGTTGGTCTGGCGCGTTATTTGAATGCGGATTATGTCCTCTATTCTATAGTTTCAGGTAACAGCGATAAGCGTGATATCGTCATGCAACTGATGTTGGTACAGACGGGTGAGATTCTCTGGTCGGGGCACGGTGACGTTAAATAATCATGATTGTTTGTTGCGGGCATTGTGCAGGCAATGGCCGCATACTGCGGTAAACGATTGGAAGATAAGACCGCTAGGTGGTCTGACAAATGAGAGCTATTATGCCACCAATGGTGAATATCATGTTGTCGGCCGCAGGCGGTGGCGGCAGGGGAAACAACTTGGCATCGATCGTCAGCGTGAAAGCGCCATTTTGCGCCATCTCAGCCAGGTAAAAATTGCTCCGCAAGTCATAGCGATGGCCCCTCACTGGCTGTTATTGGAATGGTTACCCGGCTACGTGATTGGGCAAAATGAGTTTTCTCAGCCTGATTTTTTGCAAAAATTGGCGGCATTATTGGCGATTTTGCATCACCAACCGCTGTTTGGCTACCGGCTTCAACCACGGCATCAGTTAGAAAGCCATTGGTTGCAAATTGATAAAGCGCGTCTTACTCCCCGCTGGTTGCGGTTGCATAAACATTTTATGTCATCTCCAATGCCTTCAATACTAAAATTATCACCCGCTCATATGGATGTGCATTACGGTAATTTGCTTAATACTTTTCAGGGGCTGAAACTCATTGATTGGGAATATGCGACTGATACCGATATTGGATTTGCGCTAGCGACGCTGTTTCGCACTAATCACTGGAATGAATCGCAACAGCAGGATTTTTTGAACTATTATTGTTGTCAGCCATCAGGATACTTGAATCGCACACTATTAGAGCGCCAGATTAAACGTTGGCGACCTTGGGTTGATTATATGTTTTTGATGTGGTTTGAAGTGCGTTGGAAA
Source organism: Photorhabdus namnaonensis (assembly GCF_001684335.1). GTDB lineage: Bacteria > Pseudomonadota > Gammaproteobacteria > Enterobacterales > Enterobacteriaceae > Photorhabdus > Photorhabdus namnaonensis. Next base: position 21,153 of record NZ_LOIC01000085.1, on the reverse strand, counting down.
CAGAGTGGTGATCCACAATTTTTAGAATTAGCGCAACCGTTACGCCTCTCTTTTGGTCTAACGTTTTAAATATATCGCACTGCATTGATTGCAATACAGAATATAAAGTGAGGAATGTTATGGGTCCGGTCATGTTAGATGTTGTTGGTTATGAATTGGATAATGAAGAGAAGGAAATTTTGCAACATCCATTAGTGGGCGGATTAATTCTGTTTACCCGTAATTTTCATGATCCTGAGCAATTACGAGAATTAGTACGTCAGATTCGTAAGGCTTCCCGTCATCGTCTTGTGATTGCTGTTGATCAAGAAGGCGGCAGAGTTCAGCGTTTCCGTGAAGGTTTCACTTGTTTACCGGCGGCTCAATCTTTTGCTGGGTTGAGTGACAATCTCAAGGGCGCTCAATTGGCGGAAGAGACGGGTTGGTTGATGGCGTCTGAAATGATTGCTATGGATATCGATATCAGCTTTGCTCCGGTTTTGGATTTAGGTCACCGATGTGTGGCTATTGGTGAACGTTCATTCCATGAAGATCCCGAACAGGCCAAGATGATGGCGGAGCACTTTATTAAAGGCATGCATTCTGCTGGTATGAAATCGACGGGTAAACATTTTCCGGGGCATGGTGCTGTTAATGCTGATTCTCATAAAGAAACTCCCTGTGATGATCGCCCGTTGGAAGTTATTTGTCATCATGATATGTCTATTTTTCGTGATTTTATTCAGCGCAATTTGTTGGATGCGATTATGCCGGCTCATGTGATCTATTCTCAGGTAGATGAGCATCCAGCCAGCGGGTCGTCATACTGGTTAAAATCAGTGCTGCGTCAGCAATTGGGCTTTGATGGCGTGATATTTTCCGATGATCTCTCTATGGAGGGGGCGGCGATGATGGGAAGTTACGTTGAACGCGGACAAACTGCACTCAATGCAGGTTGTGACATGATTTTGATATGTAATAACCGTGATGGAGCAGTTAGCGTACTTGATAATCTGCCTTTGACCAACGTGGAGAAATTATCAGAATTGTATCATCGAGGCGGTCAATACAGTTTGAATGAGTTAAAGAATTCAAAACGTTGGCAGCAGGCTAATAAAGCACTAACGGCTTTACATGAGCAATGGCAGGGTTGTGTGCGGTAATTTGTAAAGTCATCTTTTATGTTTGTTTTATTGCCAAATAGATGACCTTTAGCGTTAATTGTGCGGGAAAATATCCCGCTTTTTTGTATAAATAACATTGTCGTATTCCTGAAATTTCTTTGATATCAGGTTTTTTTAAGATCTCTTTCTAAATTCATATTTTCTTTCCTACGTCAATAAAAACATGATAAAAATAAGAGATGAATCCAACCAACTGAAAATAAATTGACAAATTTTGTGATTGATGTTTATTTATTCAAAAGAATTTGATGTTATTCAATTTTGGTATGCCCTACTAACCAGTCATGATATTCTGTAATTATCACATTAGTTATTTGTATAAAGCTAAATGTTATTTAAAGGTATTATTTTGCTGCCCTTAAATAACATTTGGTTTACATTTTAGTGGAGTAGTCATGACAACACCAAAGAAGAGAATTGTTATCATTGGTGGAGGTGCCGGTGGTTTGGAACTGGCAACCAGTCTGGGGCATAAGTTGGGTCGCAAAAAGAAAGCAGAAATTGTGCTGGTGGATCGTAACCAAAGTCATTTATGGAAGCCGTTATTACATGAAGTGGCAACGGGTTCCCTTGACGATGGGGTTGATGCGTTGAGTTATCTGGCTCATGCCCGTAACCACTATTTCAGTTTCCAATTAGGGACGTTGACTGATATTCACCGTGACAACAAAAAAATTACTTTGTCTGAGATCAGGGATGAATATAACGAAGTACTGGTGCCTGAACGTGAATTGAGCTATGACATTTTGGTCATGGCTTTGGGCAGTACATCTAATGATTTTAATACACAGGGTGTGAAAGAGCACTGTATCTTCTTGGATAACCCGCAACAGGCTCACCGTTTCCATAATGAAATGTTGAATCTGTTTCTTAAGTATTCTGCAAGTTGTGGTCAGCAAGATAAGGTTAATATTGCTATCGTTGGCGGTGGTGCGACAGGTGTTGAATTATCAGCGGAATTGCACAATGCGGTAAAACAGCTTAACAGTTATGGTTTTGAAGGGCTGAATTCAGAAGCGTTGAACGTTACGTTAGTCGAAGCGGGAGAGCGGATTTTGCCTGCATTGCCGGCGCGTATTTCTGCTGCGGCACATCAGGAACTGACAAAGCTTGGTGTTCATGTGTTAACCAAAACTATGGTGACCAGCGCTGATGAAGACGGGTTGAATACTAAAGAGGGCGAGCTGATTAAAGCTGATCTCATGGTATGGGCTGCCGGTATCAAAGCACCTGATTTTATGAAAGATATTGCCGGTCTTGAAACTAACCGGATTAATCAGCTAGTGGTGAAGCCAACGCTGCAAACGACATTTGATGATCATATTTTTGCCATTGGTGATTGTGCATCATGCTCGAAGAAGGAAGGGGGTTTTGTGCCACCAAGGGCGCAAGCAGCACATCAAATGGCTAGCTGCTGTTACAGTAATATTATTGCCTTGTTGCATGATAAACCATTAAAAGAGTATACCTACAAAGATCATGGCTCATTAGTATCATTGTCTAAATTCAGTACGGTGGGTAGTTTGATGGGCAATCTGATGCGTGGTTCAATGATGATAGAAGGGCGTGTAGCTCGTGCTGTCTATATCTCTTTGTATCGTATGCATCAGGTAGCCTTACATGGATATATCAAAACTGGCTTGATGATGCTTGTTGGCGGCATTAACCGTGTCATTCGTCCTCGATTGAAACTGCATTAATTATTTAATTTATATAAGGCCCCCCGTAGAATAACGGGTGGCCCTGATAATACATCACTACTTTGATCTGAAATCACTTATCTTAATTAAGAAAACAGACGATCAACTAATTTGAAAGCATTGGCGACATTTGGTCGCGAGCCGATTCCTTGTAGTTCTCCTATTGTAAAACCGCTACTTCTAACCAGTGTTGCTATTTGAGTGCAATTAAGATATTTATGATATTTTGATTTAGCATAGGACTGAATAAGTGCTAATGCACCTGCGACTAAAGGTGTAGCACTGGATGTGCCATTATAACCGCGAGTATAATTTCTATTATTTCCTGGTAGGTACTGTAAGTTTGTATATCCAGTAGTTGTGACATTCTCACCCCAGGAATTTAAACTGGTGTGAAGATTATGATTGGAAAAGACTAATCGGTGTCCATTAATTGACGCACAGGCACCGATCATAATACCACCAGGATCGCCATAATTAGGGAAAGTGAAGTCATAGGCTAAATTAATACCACTATTACCAGAAGCGAAAATAATGATTGCTCCTGCATCAGCACAACTTTTTATTCTTTGCCAATTAGATTTGAGATAGGTAAAAGGGTAATATCTATTATTAGCTACAGTTTGGATATTCAAACTAATAATATCACCTGGTAAAAAGCTATATATGATTCTATCAAAATCATCGACGTCATAAAAACGGAACTGACATTCGTGAGCAATACCCGTCACTCCGAATTCATTATCTTTTGCAGAAATACAGCCGGTGGCTGCTGTGCCATGATTACAATCTTGTGTTTCTGGGCGGCTGTTGATAACCGTAATATTACCAACTAAATCCTCATGGTTTCTATAAACGCCAAAATCAAGATGGTGTACAGTGACGCCTTTACCTTTATAACCTTCATCCCAGGCTTTTCTAATATTCATACCGTTATGTTCGTCTAAATATCCTTGTAGATGTGAAAAATCAGGTGTAACGATATGAGTAGTATCAAATTTAGGAATTATGGTTTCCTCTTCGGACAGAAGTAAAGGTGGCGGCGGCAGCTCTTTCAAAATCGGCGTAAGAGAGCAAAATTCGACATAATCCAGCTCCTCTAGTTCATTGGCTAACTTGACCAAATCAGCGTGATTAATATCAGCATCTATCCTGTAAAGATGAGTTAATTTACTGAATTCTGGTGTTTTCCAGGTTTTCCTATTTAAATCTTCTTGATTAAAAACAGGTTTTATCTCTATTGCGTTTTTATATGAATTAAAAATAGGTAATAAATTATCTTTTTCTATTTCAAATTTTCTTAATCCATCAAAGGAAAACATAATCTCAAGATTATACTTTAAATTTTTATTTGGGATGTCATTATTTCCTTTTAAAGAGACAGTGTTACTTTTAGAGGGTGTTTGTTTTGGGGGTATATGGTTAATGTCGATATTATCAGTTTCGTTTTTATCTATCTCATCGATTTTCTTATTGATATCAAACAAGAAATCTGATTCTTTTATTTCTATATTTTCTGGTGTAAGCTCGGCAATTGTTTTACCATCCTGAACAAGAATGGTTTCTATGGTATAATTTGCGGGTTTTAGTGAAGTCAAACAGGCGATTTGATTATCTTCACTATAGCATTCATATATCTCTTTTGTATTTGAATTGGTTACGGTGTATTTTATTTCTGTATTGTTACTAATTTCACCGTGACATTTGAGATATAAATTACCGTCAAATTTTGCAGATTGAAAGTACTCAAGGGATATGTTCATTATCATTCTCCTCTTTGGTTAATTTCCTCCTCAGTATAACTATAACTGGGTATTTCATATTATTATTATTTCTTAGTCCATTGTTCTGTTAGAGAGTAACTGGGTTATCTATACTGTTTATTGCTGAATGTGATTTTAGAATTAATTTACAATCGCTTTGGTAAGGAAGTTATTTTTCTTAAAATAAAAAGTAGACTTTTATTAAGGTGGGTAGGTTTGAATAACATCATTAATATTGTGGAATAGATTCACATAATAAGTGCAACATCGTTACTCTGGAAGTAAACATATCCGTATTCCTTATAAATAATTCATTGGATGTTTTACCACCCCAAGTTTTTCAGGGGCAATTACTTAATCGGTTTACCACAAACTTTATTTCCTGCTTAGAGATTTCATTAAAATCGGTTCCTTTTGGAAAGCATTGCTTGATTAACCCATTGATATTTTTATTGCTCCTCCTTTCCCAAGAAGAGCAATGACACCAACAAATCATGCTATTTATCCCATATGATTATGAAGGATTTAGGTTAAATAAGCTTCTGGCAGAGCGAGCAGCAGATAAGAAGCAAGATTGGCATGGATAACCCTAACCCCTCACATAATCATAAAAGACAATGTCTCATCACCAATTTATGACAATTATCACAATTTATTTTTTCTGTTACAGAAACAAACAATCATAAATGTGATTCGTATCACATTATTAAAATAAAACAATAAAATTAATTTGAAATTATTAATGTTGA